>NZ_CAPS01000032.1 GCF_000333955.1 Rhodococcus sp. AW25M09 | reverse complement strand
AGCGTTGTTTCAGGTTGTCTCGCAACGCTATATGAAGACTTCGATCGTGATGACCACCAACCGTGGCGTCGGCTCGTGGGGTGAAGTTCTCGGCGACAACACCGTCGCCGCGGCAATGCTCGACCGACTCCTACACCGCTCCGTCGTACTCAACCTCGACGGTGATTCCTACCGCCTGCGAGACCACAACGCCCGATCGGAGAACCTCCGCAAAGCCACCACCGGAACCCGCCGACCACTACAGTGAAGACCGCTCACAGGTAGGGAATTTCACTGAGCACGATCGGGGAATTTCGATGAGCGCCGTCAGAATCAGGTGGCATCGATGATGACTGAGGAGCTAGAAGTGGGATTCACCGCATTCCGGCCCTCGCGTGCAACTCTCAAGCTCATGAAGCCGATCCGTATCGGAAGGTCTCTGTCGCGAAGCCAGGGCCAAGCGTGCCGATAGTGTCAGACCCCCCGTCTATCCTTGATGTATGGCGCAATGCACAGCACCGTCTAGAGGTCACCACACTGCAAGTGGGCGCGCGAACTGCCCTGCATGTGGCGGCAGGGGCAGTTACTACTCGTCGTACCCGTCCGGTGGCGGTCAGTCGTCCGCGTACAGCGGCGGAACGAGGCTAAACAGCTCATCCGGAGTCAGTAGCGGACGCTCGCGGCGGACTAGGACAGGCCGGTCTGTGTCGTACACCTCGACAGAGTGGCTCACCGTCGAGCCGTTCACGAAGGAGGCGAGCAAACAGGCCCAGGCGCATCCAGACCGCCGCGACCTGTTTCTGTGCCATGCGTGGGACGACAGACAAGGTAGCGCGAAGGATTTGTACAGCTTCTTGAAAGCGAACGGCGCTTCAGTCTGGTTTAGCGAGGAAGATCTCCCCCTCGGTTCGCTCATGATCCGCGAGATCGACAAAGGCCTCCGGAATTCCCGCGTCGGGATTGTGCTGGTCACGCCTGCACTGCTAAAGAGTATCGAGGCCGAGGGTGTGGCCGAGAAGGAACTCGCAGTATTGCTGTCGAGTCGTCGCGTTGTCCCCGTTCTGCACGGCGTGAGCTTCGACGATCTCAACGATGTGAGCCCAATGCTCGCCTCGCATGCTGGACTGAACACGAAAGACTCTTCATTGAACGATGTTGCAGCCAAAGTCGCCGCCGCCGCCGCCGCCCTGCCCGCCGACTAGGTTGTCAGCCCAGCAGTGGAACTACTGGTTAGTCTTCGGGGTCGGCATCGCCACGGTGGGGGCTTGACCAATGCTGTAGACGTTCGGTTGGTCGAGTCGATCAACTCAGTCGACTGGTCGGCGAAGATTTCGCCGAGAATGCCGCCCGCCAGTGTTCAGATAACCTGTTTCGGTAATCAGCTCGCTGCAGTCTGAAGAACAGACAACAAAAGCCCCGAAACCGGGGCTTTCGTCGTAGGTGTGTCAGACGTTCAAATCCTCGTCTCGTCGGTTCTTGATTCGCGAGGTCGCAATGAAGGAGATGGCCGCCAGGATCATCAGGTAGATCGAGATCGACATCGACGTCCCCGTCCCCTTGAACAGTGCCTCGGAGATCGTCGGAACGAATGCCCCACCGAGCACGGTGCCGATCGCGTAGCCGATGGATGCGCCACTGAACCGAACTGCGGCGGGGAACATCTCGGCGTACAGAGCCGGCTGCGGACCGTAGGAGAGCCCGAGCCCGACGGCGAAGATACCGAGGGCCACGTAGATCCAGTGCAATTCACCGGTATCGACAAGCAGGAAGAACGGGATGGCGCACAGCACCATTGCCGCGTTTCCGAGGTTCATGATGGTGGTCCGGGCGTAGCGATCGGACAGATGCGCCCCGAGCAGAGTGAATACTCCCCAGACGATGGCCGCGAACAGGCTGGCGACCAACACGTCCACGCGAGCGAGACCGTGTTCCCTGGTCGAGTACGCCACGATGAAGCCGCCGACGATGATGTAGCCGTTGCCGTTGGTGCCGATGAACGACAGCGCGGCCAGCATGACCTGCTTCTTGTTGGTGCGCCACAGTGAGCCGACGGGAGTGTGGTTGCGCTCCTTGCGTTCCGAGAGCTCCTTGAACACCGGAGTCTCCTCGACGCGACGTCGGATGTAGAAGCCGACGAGGATCAGCACGAAGCTGATGAGGAACGGTATGCGCCAGCCCCAGGCCTCGAACTGCTCTTCGCTGAGCAAGCCGGTGCACAGCGCCAACGTTCCCACCGCAATGAGCATGCCGAGTGGAACACCCATTTGGGTTGCTGCGCCATAGATCCCACGCTTGCCCTTGGGAGCGTGCTCGACGGCCATCAGCGCCGCGCCTCCCCATTCGCCGCCGGTCGAGAACCCCTGCAGGATGCGCAGCAGGATCAGGATGATCGGTGCCCAGATTCCGATGGTCGCGTAGGTGGGGAGCAGACCCATACCCACGGTGGCCGCACCCATCATCGTCAGGGTGGCGATGAGGACCTTCTTACGACCGATCTTGTCGCCGAAGTAGCCGGCCACGATGGCACCGAGCGGGCGGAAGATGAAGCTGATCCCGATGGTGACGTAGGCGACGAGCTGGCCGGCTGTTCCCATCGGGGCGAAGAACAAGTTCGCGAAGATCAGTGAGGCCGCCTGCGCGTAGATGAAGAAGTCGTACCACTCGACGGTGGTTCCGACCATGCTCGCCATGGCGGCGCGGCGATGCTCGCGCGACACCCCGGTGGGCGTCTCGACTTGGGTTGACATCGACTTGTCTCGTTTCGTTCGGGCTCCGGCGCTCAGGCGTCGAGCGGCATACTGAAAGTAGTGCGGGACAGGGTCTGACGTGTGAAGACTCGCGAATTCCAACATCCGGGGAATCGGACGAAATGCACCGTCCATTCGGTCGGTAATCACTGTGACCGGCAACACCATCGTTTGTCAAGGTGGTGGGAGCCATCATCGGGCACCCGATACGGAACTTCGTCCGAAACCACCGATCGGAGCCCTCGGGTTCGTCCGAAACGACGCAGACATCCGCAGTGACGGAGCGTCATACTCGAAGCCATGGCTGCACCGACCTCGACTCTCGTGCTCGATTCCCCGATCATCGACGAATTGATGCACGCCCTCGGCACCGACGCGGTGGTGACCGATCCGGATATCCTCGAAAGTTACCGGCACGACGCAGCGGCTCTTTGCGAATCGACCCTGCCGTTGGCGGCGGTACTGCCGACCACCGAGTCGGATGTGCAAGCCATCATGAAGCTTGCATCGGCACATCGCATTCCCGTGGTGCCGCAGGGCGCACTGACGGGCCTCGCCGGTGCCGCGAATGCCAGCGTCGGAGCCATTGTCCTCAACACCCGCCGCATGAACAGCATCATCGAATTGGATGTCGTCAACCGCATTGCCGTCGTGCAACCCGGAGTCACCAACAAGGAGCTCAAAGACGCAGCCCTAGAGCATGGTTTGACCTACCTCCCCGATCCGTCCAGCTGGGAGGCGTCGACGATCGGGGGCAACATCGCCACCAATGCCGGTGGCCTCTGCTGCGTGAAATACGGCGTCACAGCACGATTCGTGCGCGGACTTCGCGTCGTACTTGCCGACGGCCGAGCCACCTTCGTCGGTCGACGCACTGTCAAGGGCGTTGCGGGGCTGTCCCTGGCAGACCTGTTCGTCGGATCCGAAGGCACCCTCGGCATCATCACCGAGGCCACCGTCGGACTCGACTTTCCAGCCGCCACCCCACTGACGATGGCCGCGACCTTCCCGTCCACCGTCGCAGCGGGAGAGGCAGTCACGCGTATCCGTGCTGCAGGCATCACTCCGAGTCTGTTCGAGCTGTTGGACCGCACCACCATCGCCGCGATCGACGCCTACGCGCGGATGGACTTCGGCACCGAGGCCGCCGCAGTGCTGATCGCCCAGTCCGATGTAGGCGCAGGCGCAGTACAGGAGCTCGAAGCGATCGCCGCACTGTGCACCGAATCCGGTGCGACGGATGTAGCTGTCGCCGAGGACGA
Organism: Rhodococcus sp. AW25M09; assembly: GCF_000333955.1. Lineage (GTDB taxonomy): Bacteria > Actinomycetota > Actinomycetes > Mycobacteriales > Mycobacteriaceae > Rhodococcoides. The sequence continues at coordinate 6,216 of NZ_CAPS01000032.1, read as the reverse complement.
GGTCGAATCGGAACAGCTGGTTCAGGCACGTCGACTGGCCTACCCCGCACTGGAAAAACTCGGCTCTCCGTTGGTGGACGATGTGTCCGTTCCCATTTCGCATCTCGCCGCGATGATCGACGAGGTCGGACGGGTAGCTGAGCGCATCGGCATCGTCATCGGCGTCGTCGGCCACGCCGGAGACGGAAACATCCACCCGACGGTCATCGTCGACCCCGTCGACCCGTCATCGTTGGCCAAGGCTCACCGGGCATTCGACGAGATCGCGGCATTCGCACTGTCACTGGGCGGAACCATCACCGGTGAGCATGGAGTGGGGCTGCTCAAACGTGATCTCCTCGAGAGCGAGCTCGATTCGGTTGCAGCCGAACTACAGCGCGGCATCAAAGAACTGCTCGACCCGCACTACCTGCTCAACCCAGGGAAGGTCCTGACCGCCCGGCATTGAGCCGCAGTGACATCCACACCAGCAGGCGCGTGTCCGCGTCGTCGAGATCGAGCCCGAACAGTTCCTTGGTGCGCCTGAGCCGATAGCGAAAGGTATTGGCGTGCAGATACAGCGACGCAGATGCGGCGGCGACATTGGACTCGTAAGACAACAGCGCCAGCACTGTCGCGGCATAGTCGGTGCCTTCGGCAGCGTCGAATGCGAGCATCCGCTCGACCGCCGGTACGGCCAGCGGGACTTCCGACAGCGCGTCCGCCGCTCTACCCAGAACGACCGACACGCGACTCTTCTCGAACGTCGCTGTCCGCGCACCATTGTCGAGGGAATCGAGAAGCCACTGCGCATGTACGCGCGCTGCGCGAGGCCGGACGTCCGGGCCTCCGATCGCGAAGGTCACCGCCACACCGAATGCTGCCTCTGCGCGCCGTCGAACCTCCTCCGCCTCATCGACGACATCACGTTCGTCGTCGCCCGACACCAGCAGGACCACGCGATCCTCGACGACGCAGCCCGCATCGAGCGAGTTCCCGAACGTGAGCTCCAACAGATCTGCCAGCTGCACCAGCAGCGCATTCGGTTGCGTCGCTTCCACCCTCGCTGCCAGTACCACATATCGACTATCGGGCGGAGTGACCACATCGGGATCGGTCAGTAGCGCACGCGCCCTGGGGTTGCCAGCACCGGCCGGATGACGTCGCGCCAGCAGCAGTGGCATTGCAGCTGCTGCCGCGCGCGTCATTGCCGCCACGGTGCCCGGGTCAGGCGGACGGAGACAGACGTCGGCCGCGATGCACCAGATGGAGCCGAGGTAATCACCATCCGCCGAGACAGCGATCGCCAGTCGCGGCAGCACTCCGGGAACGTCGACCACATGCACCGTCGAGCTTCGCCGGAAGTCATGGTCCAGGTGATGCACCATGTATTCGACCGGGACCTGTTTGCCGAGAATTCCGTCTCGGCGCACTTCGTCGATCGGTTGTCCCGGAACGGACGAGTAGGCGATGACGAAGCCCTGCGGATCCATGACCGACACAGCGCCGCCCACTGCGGTGGCAGTTGCGTCCGCCAGCGCCGAGAGGTCCCCAGTGGTCACCGATTCACAGTACTTCCCCGTGCTGGGTCGCTAGCGCGCTATCGTGCGACTATCGCCGCGGAACTCGGCGATCAGCTCGTCTCCGCACGTCACCGACACGTCGTAGAGCCCGTTGCGGCCGAACCGGGCCCGCTCGACGGCGTCGGCGACGAGCACATCCCCTGTCTTCGTCGGACGGAGATAACGGATGTCGCACCGCGCCGCAACGGCCGAGTCCTCGTGCGAGTTGCAGGCCATCGCGAAGGTGGTGTCCGCAAGCAGGAAGACGTAGCCGCCGTGCGTGATGTTGTACCCGTTCACCATGTCTTCGGTGACGGCCATCGACATTCTCGCGTGACCCGGTGACAACTCGATCAATTCGATCCCGAGCTTGCGCGACGCGGCGTCGACCTCGAACATTTCCCGGGCAATCGTCGAATCGTTCACGGCTGCAACACTGATCGCTCGTTCTGGGTGAACATGACGGCACCACCGGTCGCGAAGTTGCGCAAATCTTTGCCGGCGGCCTTCATCTCGGGCGAGGCCAGTCCGGCCTTCATCGATGCCTCGTCAGCGAAGTACAGGCTGGCGATCGCGTAATACGGCGGCGCTGAATCGTCGAGCGAGTCGAGGGTGCCCCAGGTGAAGTCGACCAAGCCCGGAACCGCACGCGCAAGTGGCACGTGAATGTCGGCGTAGTGCCGATCGAATGCGGCAGAGTCCTCGGGCATTCCGTAACAGACGGCTACTCGTAGGCTCATGACGCGTCCTCGGGCTTTGCAACCAGGGTCAACACGTCGTAGGTGGCGACGGGTTCGTCGTTCTGGTTGACAACGACTGCGTCCCAACGCACCTCGCCGTAGTCGGCGCTCTGTCGCGGGGTGATCAGCTTGGCGGTCAGCGTCACAATCAACGAGTCCTCGGCCTTGACCGGCGTCAGGAATCGCAGGCTGTCGACGCCGAAGTTGGCCAGAACCGGGCCCGGTGCCGGGTCGACGAACAGACCCGCCGCGAGCGAGACCACCAGGTAGCCGTGCGCGACGATGCCGCCGAACAACGGATTGGCAGCTGCCGCCTCGGGATCGGTGTGCGCATAGAACGTATCGCCGGTGAACTCGGCGAAATGATCGATATCCGCCCGGGAGACCTGCCGCGGTCCGCCCACGATGGTGTCGCCCAGTGTCAGCTCGCCCAGGTTCTTGCGGAACGGGTGTACGTCGCCGGTCGTCTGCTTCGCGCCGGTGACCCACTTGTTGCCGATGGCCGTCAACACGTCCGGGGTTCCCTGGATTGCCGTGCGCTGCATGTGGTGCAGTACTCCGCGCATTCCACCGAGTTCCTCGCCGCCGCCTGCTCGTCCGGGCCCGCCGTGCACCAGCACCGGTAGCGGCGATCCGTGGCCGGTGGATTCTTTCGCGTCCTCGGAATTCAGCACCAGGATGCGGCCGTGGTACGGAGCGCAGCCGAGTACGAGTTCTCGGGCGATGGCCGAATCCTTGGTCACCAGAGATGCAACCAGTGAGCCCTTGCCGCGGGCGACGAGATCGAGCAGATCTGCGGTGTTCTCGTAACCGATGACGGTGGCGACAGGCCCGAACGCCTCGATCTCGTGTGGTTCGGGTGCGCTCTTGTCTCCGGCCTTCAGCAGCACCGGTGCCATGAACGCACCGGGCCGCGAATCAACAGCGTCTGGATCGCCGTAGACAACCGTGGCCGACTTGGTCAGTCCACGAATGGATTTGAGGACCTCGTCGCGCTGGTCGATGCTGGCGAGCGCGCCCATGGTGACCCCCTCGTCCTTCGGATCTCCGACGACGACTTTGTCGAGCTTCGCCTTCAGTGCCTCGATGACAGGCTCGACCGAGGACTGCGGCACCAGCACGCGGCGGATTGCGGTGCACTTCTGCCCCGCTTTGGACGTCATCTCGGCGAAGACGCCCTTGACGAACAGGTCGAACTCGGGATCGCTCTGCGCGACATCGGACGCGAGGATCGACGCATTGAGAGAGTCCGCCTCGGCCGTGAAATGCAATCCCTCGCCCACGACGTTGGGGTGTGAGCGCAGGCTCGCAGCGGTATCGGCGGATCCGGTGAAGGCCACCGAATCCTGGCCGCCGAGATGGTCGAGCACACCGCGGGCGCTGCCACAGAGCAGCTGCACCGAACCCTCCGGCAGGAGCCCCGACTCGATGATCCGTCGGAACACCAGCTCGGTGAGGTAGGCAGTTTGGCTGGCGGGCTTGATGATCGAGGGCACGCCGGCGATGAATGCTGGGGCCAGCTTTTCGAGGAAGCCCCAGACGGGGAAGTTGAACGCATTGATCTGGACGGCGACGCCGCGCCGCGAGGTGTAGATGTGCTGACCGAGGAAGGTGCCCTTCTTGCCGAGCTGTTCGATCGCACCGTCGAGATAGACCGTCTCGTTGGGGAGTTCGCGTCGTGCCTTGCTTGCGTAGCTCAGCACGGTTCCGAATCCGCCGTCGATGTCGACACCGGAATCGCGGGTGGTGGCTCCGGTGTGCCGGGAGAGTTGGTAGAACTCCTCCTTGCCTGCCATCAGCGTCAGGCCCAGTTGCTTGAGCAAGGCTGCGCGCTCGTGGAACGTCAGGGCTGCGAGCGCGGGGCCGCCGACGGTGCGGGCGTAGTCCACCATGCCTGCGACGTCGAGACCGCTGGACGACACCCGGGCAATCTCGCTGCCGTCGACGGCGCTCAGCAGCGGCGCTCCCTCGTCGGTCTCGGAATACCACGTGCCCTGGGCATAGCTTTCCAGAAGTCTGCTCACAACGCCTCCATCTCACCGTACGTTCGGTCGGTAATTACCATCGCCGTCGAACGCCTGGATGTCAAGGCTCGCGCTTCTAGGTGCGGCGCAGGCCGTCGAAGGTCAGCGCCACGACGGCGTCGGCCAATTCTTCGACGGATCCGCCGGTGCGCGGGCGGTACCACTCGATGAGTGAGTTGACCGTGCCGAAGACCAGCTTGGACGTCAGGGCCGGGTCGACACCGGGACGAAGGTCGCCTTCCTCCGCCGCCGCCACCACGAGCCCGGTGACGAACGCATCGAATTCCCGCCTGCGGGCCAGCGCACGCCGCTCGACGTCGGTGTTGCCCCGCACGCGCAGCAACAGCGTCACGTACGGCAGCTCCGCGCACAGGATGTCCACACTTCGGCGCACCAGGTATTCGAGTCGGTCGATGTACCGCCCGGCCGTCGCCCGGTCCTCGGTCGTCACAGCGAAGAGTGCGTTGAGAGCGCGCGACAGCGCCAGTTCGAGCAACTCGGACTTACCCGATACGTGGTGGTAGATCGAGGACTTGGTGATGCCGAGCCGCTTCGCCAGAACTTCCATGCTGGTGCCGTCGTATCCACGGTCGTTGAAGACCTTGACCGCCACCGCCAAGAGAGAATCCAGGTCGTATCCCGGCCGCCCTGGCTGTCCGGTCTTGCGCGGCGCGCGTGCGGTTGTCATAGCCACATCTTCCCAGCCGATGGCCGATTCCACAGCACCGTGCACGGCAAACCTTGCCAAACGACCGAATGTTCGGTTAATAATGAGTCAACCATACGAAGGAGTCACCAGTGGGCGAAGTTTTCTTGGTAGCAGGCGCACGCACCCCGCACGGACGCTACGGCGGAGCACTGGCATCGGTTCGTCCCGACGATCTTGCCGGGCTCGTCGTTGCCGAGGCCGTCCGGCGAGCAGGTGTTCCCGTCGATCGAATCGACGAGGTGGTTCTGGGCGCCGCGAACCAGGCCGGCGAGGACAATCGGGACGTGGCCAGAATGGCGGTCCTGCTCGCAGGTCTCCCGCACACGGTGCCGGGCTATACCGTCAACCGCCTGTGCGCGAGCGGACTGACGGCAGTGGCCAACGCCGCGAGCACCATCCGCAGCGGCGAGGCCGACATCATCGTCGCCGGCGGCGTCGAGTCGATGACCCGCGCGCCCTGGGTCATGGCCAAGCCCGGAACCGCGTGGGCCAAGCCCGGCGAGATCTTCGATACCTCCCTCGGCTGGCGTTTCACCAATCCGACCTTCGCCTCGCACGATGCGGGGACCGATCCCAAGATCACCCTGTCGATGGGCGAAACCGCCGAGGAAGTAGCACTGCGCGAAGGCATTACCCGCGAGGAGTCCGATGCCTTCGCCTTCCGCAGTCAGCAGCGCGCCATCGCCGCCCAGGATGCCGGACGCTTCGCCGACGAGATCGTGCCCGTCACGACCAAGAGCGGTGAGGTCACCGAGGACGAAACACCGCGACGGGCAACCACACTGGAGAAACTCGCCACGCTGAAGACCGTGTTCCGCAAGGACGGCATCGTCACCGCCGGAACGTCCTCCCCGTTCACCGACGGTGCCTCGGCGCTGGTGGTGGCCTCCGAGGAAGCCGTTAAGAAGTACGGTCTCGAGGTTCGCGGCCGCATCGTCACCAGCGCGAGTGCAGGGATCGCACCGCACATCATGGGTCTCGGGCCGGTGCCGTCGACCCAGAAGGCACTCGCTCGCGCGGGATGGTCGGCCGAGGACCTCGGTGCCGTCGAACTCAACGAGGCCTTCGCGGCCCAGTCGCTCGGCGTCATCCGTCAGTTGAAACTGAACGAGGACATCGTCAATGCCGACGGCGGTGCCATCGCACTCGGACATCCCCTCGGCTCCTCGGGGGCACGAATCCTGTTGACGCTGTTGGGCCGC
>NZ_CAPS01000033.1 GCF_000333955.1 Rhodococcus sp. AW25M09 | reverse complement strand
ATCCGCCGACGCCGATGCTGCGGCACTCCGCACCGGCATGAACGCCGAGCAGGACGTCGACCCCGAGGACCTCTTTCGGTTCGTCTACGCCTCCCCCACCCCCAGCCTGATCGACCAGCGCAATCAGGTTGCCGCCGAAATCGCAGCAGGAGAACTGGCATGACCACGATGACCATGGCCGGAGCCCTCAACGCCGCCCTGCGCGACGCGTTGACCGAGGACGAGAAGGTCGTCGTTTTCGGTGAGGACGTCGGCACTCTCGGCGGCGTCTTCCGCGTCACCGACGGCCTGACCCGCGATTTCGGTGACGACAGGTGCTTCGACACCCCGCTCGCCGAATCGGGAATCGTCGGGTTCGCGATCGGAATGGCGATGTCGGGCTACAAGCCCGTCGTCGAGATGCAGTTCGACGCCTTCGCCTACCCGGCCTTCGAGCAGATCGTGTCTCACGTGGCCAAGCTGCGCAACAGAACTCGTGGATCCCTCACCGCACCGATGGTCATTCGCATCCCGTTCGCAGGCGGTATCGGCGGCGTCGAACACCACTGCGACTCGTCCGAGGCCTACTACGCCCACACTCCGGGCCTGAAGGTCGTCTCCCCGTCCACCGTCGCCGACGCCTACTCGCTGATGCGCGACGCCATCGCCGATCCCGACCCGGTGATCTTCCTCGAACCGAAGCGGCTGTACTTCTCCAAGGACGACATCGAGCTGACCAAGACCGAGCCCATCGGCACCGCGGTCGTCCGCCGTGCCGGTACCGATGTCACGCTGCTGGCCTACGGCCCCACCGTCTCGGTGGCCATGCAGTCGGCTGAGTTCGCGGCCGAGGACGGACGCAGCGTCGAAGTGATCGATCTGCGGTCGCTCAACCCGTTCGACGACGAGACCGTTGCCGCTTCGGTACGAAAGACCGGACGCTGCATCGTTGTTCAGGAAGCGCAGGGCTTCGCCGGTGTCGCAGCCGAGATCGCCTCACGCGTCTCCGAGCGCTGCTTCCATCACCTGCACGCTCCGGTACTGAGGGTGACCGGCCTCGACATTCCCTACCCCGCCCCGAATCTCGAGCACTTCCACCTGCCGTCCGCCGACCGTGTGCTCGATGCCATGGACCGACTGCAGTGGAACGATGCTCCCGACCTCAGCAAGGCGGTCACGGTATGACTGCGCAGGTGTTCCTACTTCCGGACCTCGGCGAAGGCCTGACCGAGGCCGAGATCGTCGAATGGAAGGTCAAACCCGGCGATACCGTCACCATCGATCAGGTCGTCGTCGAAGTCGAGACCGCGAAAGCCTCCGTCGAGGTGCCCTGCCCGTTCGAGGGCGTCGTAGGCGAACTGCATGCCGCGGAGGGCACGTCACTCGCGGTCGGCGCGCCGCTGATCAGCATCACCGGTGGTGCCGTCGCCGATGCGCCTGCTGCCCACGAGCGCTACCGCGAAGAGGAAAAGGCTGGCTCGGGCAATGTGCTGATCGGCTACGGCACCGGGCACGGTCCCACCGGACGCCGCAAACGGAGTGCGGCTGCGCCGCAGGTGAGCGGAAACTCGACCCAGGCTACGAATAGGAGCGGAGCCTGCGGAGCGACCAGCGAACACAGCCACTCACATGCACCGAAGGTGCTCTCCCCCATCGTTCGGAGCATGGCGTTGCAGGGCGGGCTCGATCTGGCCAGCATCGACACGGCAGGCGGCCACGGAGTCATCACTCGCGCAGACGTCGAGCGAGCCTTGGCCGGTTCGACCGTTGCTTCCTCGCCGGAGGGCGTCACTCGAATCCCGCTCACCGGAATTCGTAAGGCCATCGCGGATAAGCTTTCCCGCAGCCGCTCGGAAATTCCCGAGGCCACCGTCTGGGTCGACGTCGACGCCACAGCTCTGCTGCAGGCCCGACGCGACCTGGACGCTTCCATCGACGGAGTCAAGGTGACGCTGTTGGCGGTTCTCGCCAAGCTGACGATGATCGCGCTGTCCAAGTTCCCGGAACTCAACAGCACCGTCGATACCGCAGCGGGCGAAATCCTGCGTTACGAGAACGTCGGTCTCGGTATTGCTGCGCAGACCGATCGCGGACTGATGGTTCCTGTTGTGCCGCAGGCCGACAAGGCCGATCTGAAGGAGCTTTCCGAGCGATTGTCCGAGTTGACCGAACTCGCACGGACCGGTTCGCTCCCCGCAGCTCGATTGAGCGGTGGGACGTTCACGCTCAACAACTACGGCGTGTTCGGAGTCGACGGCTCGGCTGCGATCATCAACCACCCCGAGGCCGCGATCTTGGGCATCGGACGCATCATCGACCGCCCGTGGGTGGTCGACGGCCAATTGGCCGTGCGCAAGGTAGCGCAGCTGTCGTTGGCGTTCGATCACCGCGTGTGCGACGGCGGAGTGGCCGGCGGATTCTTGCGAACCGTGGCCGATTTCGTCGAGAACCCCGTCGTGGCATTGGGATCCGTCCGATGAGTGACGTGGACGTTCTCATCCTTGGTGGCGGATCCGGCGGATACTCCTGCGCTCTGCGTGCCGACCAGCTCGGTCTTTCGGTCGCGCTGATCGAGGAAGACAAGCTCGGAGGCACCTGCCTGCATCGGGGATGTATCCCCACCAAGGCGTTGCTGCACACGGCCGAGGTTGCCGATGCGGTGCGCGGCTCGGCTCATGTCGGCGTTACTGCATCGTTGACGGGCGTGGACATGCCTGCGGCACTGGACTACCAGCGCAGTGTCGTCGCCGGGCTGCACTCCGGGCTGCAGGGGCTGCTGAAGCGGCCAGGCATCGAAATCGTCTCCGGACGCGGCCAGGTAGTCGGTCCTCGTACCGTCGAGGTGAACGGACGACGCATCACCGGGGGTTCGCTGGTTCTCGCAACCGGCTCGTATTCGCGCACCATCCCCGGTATCGAACTGGGACCTCGCGTACTCACCAGCGACGGGGCGTTGGCACTGGATCGCGTCCCGGAGTCTGTCGTCGTACTCGGCGGCGGGGTCATCGGTATCGAATTCGCCAGCATCTGGGCATCGTTCGGCAGTCACGTCACTGTCATCGAGGCACTCGATCGCATCGTTCCGGGTGAGGACGAATGGTCGTCGAAGCAGCTGACCAAGGCATTGCGCAAGCGCGGCATCGACATTCGTACCGGAACCAAGGTCGAGACCGTGACCGAATCTCCCGACGACGTGGCGGTGGCATTGTCATCCGGAGACACTCTCACAGCAGATCTCGTCCTGGTGTCAGTCGGACGCGGGCCCCGCACCGACGGCTTGGGTCTGGCCGAGCAGGGCATCTCCACCGAGCGCGGCTTCGTCACTGTCGACGACAATCTGCTCACCACCGCAGCCGGCGTCTATGCCGTCGGCGACATCGTGGCGGGCTATCAATTGGCTCACCGCGGATTCCAGCACGGCATGTTCGTTGCCGAGCACATCGCCGGCCTCGCACCGGCACGCATCGACGGTGATCTCGTTCCGCGCGTGACTTACTCGCACCCGGAGGTCGCGTCGGTCGGTCTCACTGAGAAGGCTGCGAACGAGAAGTACGGCACGGTGGCGTCGGTGGTCTATGACCTCGGCGGCAACGGCAAGAGCCGAATCCTCGCCACCGCAGGCGGAGTCAAGGTGATTCGCGCACGTGATGACGGCCCGATCGTCGGCGTCCACCTCGTCGGCGACCGTGTGGGTGAATTGATCGGTGAGGCCCAACTCGCGGTCGCGTGGGAGGCATTGCCGTCCGAGGTCGGTAGCTTCGTGCATGCTCACCCCACGCAGAACGAGGCACTCGGTGAAGCAATGATGGCGCTGTCGGGGCGGCCGCTGCACGCGCACAGCTGATTACGACGACGATTAAGGCGTCGCCACGGCCGGTGGCAAATGCGAAGGTTCGCGCAGGTGAGCTTGCTGCCGTGTCCGCTTTGACACTTATGCCGATGCCGCCCATCAAGAACCTGTCTCAGATCCGCTGCGCGTCCCTATCCTAGGAGACGCTATTTCCGACAGCAATGCCGTGTGAAGCTACCGCGGGTGTGTAACGAGCGCGTCTCCAGACCTAAGACGGTCCACGAACTGACGAATTGCATTTACAAGCCTTCGCGAGTCGGTCCCCGAAATCGCAGCCGTCGTATGAATCGTCTGATTGCGTCGATTCACAGCCTCCTCGATACTCTGCTGTTCCTTAACCGAAATAAACAACTCTTGCCTCTCAGCTTCTTTGAGCATTGAACGAAGCGGGGACGGCCGGGGTGATTCCCGGGCTTGAGCAGCAAATCTCTCTGACAAAGTGACTTCTAGCAAAGAGACAGCCGATATCAACGCCGCACCGTACTCGCGGTGGCCGAGCAAGCGCTCCGGCTCCGCATTGTCAACAATTTCCTCTCGTGTCAGGGATGTGAGCCAATCCCGGAAGCGTTGCACAAATTCATCAGGACTAGCCTCAAACCGAGCCGGCCTCGTCAATACGAGTCTCCCCTGCAGCCCCGGTTGCATAGATTGCGGCAACTCCGAGGCGACGAGCAACACGCTGCTCGCAGCCTTCTGCGCGACGGCCATCGCAACTTCGTACTCGCTTGCCTGATCACCAATCTCGGCCACCACGTAAGCCGCACGGCGGATCAGGGTGTCGAGCTTCGCAAAAGTTGTGCCCGGCGGACTGAATACGTCGCGTGCTGTAACCGGGACCAGTCCATTTGCTTCAACTTCGGGAAAAATATAGTCCCGATACCAACCAATCAATTTAGCTGGAATTGCGAAGTAGCAGATTCGGCTCGGCTCCTGCGGTACCCGGAAGTCTGCCGTGACGCGGTCGTCGGCATTAACGCTCTTCTCCGGGAGGCGATCGCGCCAGTACTGAGCAAGTTCGGTGAAGAATTGCTCCAGCTCACTTCCGATGCTAATTCCACGGACCTTCGGAAGGTTGATGACCTTCACTCCCCTCCGCTCAAACCTGCTGACCACGTGGGCAGGGCAACCAATTTGCACCGTCCAAAGTGGGCGATACATAGGACCCAGCCGTCGCTTTATCAGAGCTAAAATTTGTCTCGTGTCGGGGTCGTCGAGGCTGTACCCGACGAGAATCCCAGTGCGCTCCACAAGCATCGCCGTGACACTCGTGACCAGTAGCGGAAATGAGTGGAGGAATTGGTCGTAATCCTCCTCAGTGATTACCATCCTGGCGGGGTGATTGATGTCGCCGTGAAACTTAATGAGCCGGGGGCCAGCGTATCTATTCGGCGTAGAGAGTTGAGTCTCGTCTACAACGGGAAGGCATCCCTTGTTGATCTGCTCGTAGGCCCTTTCGAGTAGTAGGTCAAAGTTGGTCGTGACGACGTTAGTGAATCCGACACGCGCGAAAGCGAGGTGAGCGGCCCCCGGCGCAGAGTCGTACGCCCTGATCAGAGAGGCAGTCCTGTCAACGAGTGCGACACGCCCGAACGCCTGTTCAAACGCTGAGATGATTTCGAGCGTCCCACTGGCCTCGTCTGCACCATCGACATCACCTCTCAACGCGGCTCCCAACTCAAGCCACGACACAGGCGGATCTCCGCCCTGCGCTATTGCGTTCCTAGAAAACCCGGCGCCAACAATCGGCAGCCAAGATCCCTCGACTAGTTCGTCAAGAAGGTGTCGCGGGACATGATCGATGAGTGGTGCCACGGGCTCCAACCTAGCTTGAGTTTGGCTCACCTGGTCTCGCGTTGCGAGTGTTGGCTCGGCGCAAGAATCGAACCCTCGGGTCGAATCTTGGCGTACGAACCAAGGCAGTTGGCGACCGCCCCGCACTCGCCGTCAACCAATGGGGCCGATCTCTGCCACAGCACCCATCGTCGACCGTAGGTATTTCCGAATGATGAA
>NZ_CAPS01000034.1 GCF_000333955.1 Rhodococcus sp. AW25M09 | reverse complement strand
CGAAACCGTAGCTAGACCGCGCGCGTCTGACAAATGCGCGCGCGTTTGCGCCGAACCTAGGGTGATTCACCACGAACCCCGAGAACCCGCTCACCCCCGAGCTGCACCCGCAATACCCACGCGAACTCGACGCCACCTCAGCCCACACGTCCCCCAAGCCCCGCAAATGCGCGCGCGTTTGCCAGGTGCACGGGAAATAAGCCCGAAATCGTAGCGAGACCGCGCGCGTCTGACGAACGCGCGCGCGTTTGCGCCGAAACCGTCGCCGGCGCATACAAAAGCCCCCCCACCTGCGTGAACAGGTGAGGGGCTCGTGGCGGTGGCGGAGGGATTTGAACCCTCGGAGGGGGTGAACCCTCACACGCTTTCGAGGCGTGCTCCTTAGGCCGCTCGGACACGCCACCGCAGAAGACTGTACCGGAATCAGCGCCTGAGGCTAAATCGCCTGCTCAGGTGCCACTTTCGCCTGAGAAAAGACCGCTAGCGCTGGCGGGCGAAGAATTGTGTCAGCACGTCGGCGCATTCGGCTTCCAACACCCCGCCGCGCACCTGTGGCCGGTGGGTCAGCCTGCGGTCGCGGACGACGTCCCACAGCGAACCGACGGCTCCGGTCTTCGGTTCCCAGGCCCCGAACACCACGGCTCCGACGCGGGCCAAGACCAACGCCCCCGCGCACATCGTGCAGGGTTCCAAGGTGACGGCCAGCGTGCAGTTCTCCAGGCGCCAGCCGTCACCGTGCACCGCAGCTGCTCGACGCAACGCGATCACTTCCGCATGTCCGGTGGGGTCGCCCGACGCCTCCCGCGCATTGCAGGCCCGGGCGATCTCGCGTCCCGAGGGGTCGAACACGACGGCTCCGACGGGGACATCGGCATCCGATGCCTCGGCTGCGGCCGACAGCGCGGCTCGGATCATGTCCGCGTCGGACACCGGCATCGGTTACCGCCGCAGCTTGTTCACCGCTGCGGCGAACTCGTCCTCGAAGCCCAGTCGTTCGGCGATGGACTGCAATTGCTCGTCCGGGTAGTCGTCGGTCTCGGCGACGATGATGCCCAGTACCGCCTCCGGTAGTCCGAGGTCGGCGAGGAGCGCGAGGTCGCCCTCTTCGTAGGGTTCGATGTCGTCGAGTTCGTCGGGGTCGACGTCCGGGATCTCGATGTTGAGGGCGTCGAGGACGTCCGCGGCGATTTCGTAGTCGACTGCGGCGACCGCGTCGGACAGCAGCAGGCGCGTGCCGTTCGGTGCGGGACGCAGGATCACGAAGAATTCCTCGTCCACGTCGAGCAGTCCGAACACTGCCCCCGAGCTGCGCAGTTCACGCAGTTCGGTCTCTGCCGCCGACAGGCTGGTCAGTGCGTCGTCGGACAGCGGCGTCACGGTCCACTTGCCGTCCTCTCGGACAACTGCAACGCCGAATCCCTCGAGGTCGTCGTACTCCGATGCGGATGCGCGATTGTCTTTCGCGCGCTGTGCGGCCATGCGCGCAACGGTAGTCCGATAGGGGTGAGTATTCGAAGTCCACCTCCCCTCGGCGCCACCCACCTGTGCCAATCTGATCGGGTGACTTCTTCCTCGGTGTGCGTTCTCGGTCTGGGTCTGATCGGTGGGTCGATATTGCGCGCGGCTCACGATGCGGGTCGCCCGGTGTGGGGATGGAACCGATCGGCCGACGCGATCGCCGGTGCTGTGGCCGACGGATATGACGTCGGGACCGACTTGAAAGCCGCTCTGACCAGGGCAGCAGCCGAGGACGCGCTGATCGTGATCGCCGTTCCGATGCCCGCTGTCGACTCCGTTCTGGCCGCTGTCGCCCAGCACGCACCTACGGCTCCGCTCACCGATGTCGTCAGCGTCAAGGCCGAGGTTGCTGCCGCCGTGGCTGCTCGGGGACTACAGGCGCGTTACGTCGGTGGGCATCCGATGGCCGGCACCAACACCTCGGGTTGGGCGGCCACCGATCCGACGCTCTTCACGGACGCGGTGTGGGTGGTGGGAACGGACGCGGGAGTCGACGCCGACGTGTGGGTCCGCGTGGCCCGGCTCGCACTGGTCTGCGGTTCGGTGGTGGTGCCTGCGGAAAGCGTCGAGCACGATCGCGCCGTCGCTCGGATATCCCATCTGCCGCATCTGCTGGCCGAGGCGCTGGCGATCGTGGGGGCCGCCGGCGGTCCGTTGGCATTGGGCCTGGCCGCGGGCTCGTTCCGCGACGGGACGCGGGTGGCGTCGTCGTCGCCCAATCTGGTCCGCGCGATGACCGAGGGCAACGCGGCCGCCCTCACCACCGCGCTCGACGAGGCCTTGCACGCCCTCACAGCCGCCCGCCGCGAGTTGGACGACAGCTCGACCGAGACCCTCGTCGACGCCGGAAACACCGCGCGCCTGCAGTACGAGCAGCACGAGCGCTTCGAGATCACCGACATCACCCCGGGCGAGCCGGGGTGGCGGGAGAAGATGCAGGACGCGGGTCGACGCGGTGGCGTCGTACGTCAGATCCGTTCGGCCAGTCCCGGATAATCGAGAACGAAGCCGTCGGCATCGACCTTCACCGACGACGTGGAGACCGGTGAGATGACGTAGATGCCGTCGGAACCGCTGCTGTACGTCAAGGTCGCCTCTTGGATACTCAGGTCCAGCAGGTTGACGTAGACCGTCGGCACCTCGACGTCCTGGACCTGGGTGTGCAGACCGAACCGACGAATCGGCAGGGTGTTGAAGAACGGGCTGAGCACCATGTCCACGTCGAGTGCACCGCTGTAGGTCGAGCGCTGATGACTGGAGCTGTTCTCCACCATCCAGTAGCCCTCGTCGTCGCGGCTGACCGATGCCTGACGGTCACCGGAGGCCAGCGAGGTGCGCACCGAGAGCCGCTTGGTGACGCCGTATTCGTCGGTCACCAAGTCGTAGGACGCACTGAAGGCAGGATGATCGGCGCACTCGGCACCGATGATGCGTCCGGCCGCCTTGATCCGGTTGCCGGATAGTTGGACTCGCACGGACTCCATACGGGGAACATCGTGGGCTCGCCACGTCAGGATCGAGGGCCAGGTTTTCGCGTCGGTCGAGCCGGACGCGGGGACGGAGGCATGCTCGGCACCCGATGCTTGAGTGATCACCCACCTACGGTATGCGACAAGCCCCCATCGAGAACAAGCGGACGTGCCTTTTACCCACGTTTACTACAGTCATACCCGTGACGACAGGGAACTCGGGCGGCGGGCAGTTCGATTTCGCGCATTCGGAACAGGCCGCGAAGAGTCGACAGGACAAGGCCACGGCCCTGGCGCGGTATGTGTGGGACCGCGGCATCACCGGTGCCGAACTCCTCGACCTCACCGACGCCGTCCGCCGAAAACTGGCGCGCGCCGCCGACCTGCACCCACCGAGCACGATGGAAACGTGGACCATCGTGGCCGAGCTGCTCGACCGCAAATCCGCCTGGGCAGCCGAGAACCCGAGCCACGACGGTGCGACGCCCCAGCACGCCGACGAGAAGATCATGTGGGTGAAACCGCCCATCACACCCTGGACCTAGGCGAGACTCACACCAGCGAGTCCTCCCACGCCTCGTGCAGGTGCGCGAAGCGTCCCTCCCCCGCGATCAGGTCGTCAGGGGTTCCGTCTTCGACGATGTGACCGTCTGCCATGACGAGCACCCGATCCGCGATGGCCACCGTCGAGAGTCGGTGGGCGATGATCAACGCAGTTCGCCCCTGCAGGATCGTCTCGAGCGCACGCTGCACCAGTCGCTCGCTCGGGATGTCCAGACTCGAGGTTGCCTCGTCGAGCACGATCACCGACGGCGCGGCCAGGAACACTCGCGCGAAGGCAACCAATTGCCTTTGGCCCGAGGACAATCGGCCACCACGCTTGCGCACATCGGTGTCGATACCGTCGGGGAGAGAGGCGATGAACTCGGTCAGTCCGACGGCCTCGGCGGCCGCGCGCACCTCCGCGTCGGTCGCCGTGGGGCGTCCGAGACGAATGTTGTCTGCCACCGATCCGGAGAACAGGAACGACTCCTGCGTCACCATCACGACGTTGCGACGCAGGTCCTCGTCGCCGATCTCACGCATATCGATGCCGTCGAGCCGCACGGCTCCGGCGGTCGGATCGTAGAAGCGCGCCAACAGCTTTGCCAACGTCGACTTGCCCGCTCCGGTAGCTCCGACCATCGCAACCACCTGACCCGCAGGCACGTGCAGCGAGAATTCCGGCAGCACGACGCGTTCGGTGCCGTAGGCGAAGTGCACGTCGTCGAACGTAATGTCGCCCTTGGCGATTCCCACCTCCACCGGGTTCTTCGGTGCCGTCACCGACGGCTCTTCCTCCAGCACACCGGAGATCTTCTCCAGCGCCGCCGCGGCAGATTGGTAAGCGTTGAACACCATCGCCAGCTCGTCGAGCGGCCCGTAGAACCGTCGTAGATACAGCACGTACGCGGCGAGCACACCGATATCCATGTGCCCGTTGATCACTCGCCAACTGCCGAACACCAGGATGATCGCGAGTGTGACGTTGCCGATCCACCGCACGATGCCGGTGTAGCTCGCCATGCCGCGCAGCGCCGCGGTGGTGGCGTCCCGGTACTCCGAATCCTCGGTATCGAGAATCGCATCGTTGCGTCCCTCGCGCCGAAACACCTGCACGGCACGGATTCCGCCCATCGACTCCACGAAATGGACCACGACGCGCGCGATAGCCACCCGTGTCCGACGGTATCCCTGGCGTTGTCGCCGCTGCGACCACCTGGTGACGAGCACCAGCGGGACGAAGCCGGCCAGCACGATCATCGCCATCGGCACATCGAGATACACCAAAATGATCGCGATCGACACCATCGACAGAATGGCCGTCAACGCGTCGTTGAGCGCGCTCTCGAGCAGGGTCTGCAGAGATTCGACGTCGCTGGTCAGTCGTGAGATCAGCCGCCCCGAGGTGTACTTCTCGTGGAACGACAGGCTCAGCTTCTGCGCATGGTCGAACACCCGCTTGCGCAGGTCGTAGAGGATGTTCTGACTCAGGCGTCCCGAGACGGTGAGAAACGCGTAGGTGGTGAACATCCCGAGCAGACCGAAGCCGGTGTATCCGCCCACCGCCCACAGCAGCGGACCCCAATCACCCTGCCCCGCAGCGCCGACCCCGTTGTCCAGCGCATAGGCGACGAACAGCGGACCTGCCACGTAGGTGATGTTGTCGACCAGAATGATCAGGAAGGACGCCAGCGCCTGCTTCTTGTACGGGCGGACCAGCGAGGCGAGCAACCGACGAGAACGCCCGGCCAACACCAGGTTTCCAGTGGCGTCGACCTCGGAGTCCTCACCGCCGACGCCACGCCAATCCTCGGTCGAGGTCTGATCACTCATGGACCGACCCCATCACCTCGCGGTACCGCGGCGACGACGCCAGCAGTCCCTCGTGCGTTCCCTGTTCCACAATTGTTCCGTTCTCGAGATAGAGCACGCGGTCGGACAACGCAGCAGTGGACGGCCGGTGCGCAACCAGCACTGTCGTCGAGTGCGCCAACACGCGCCGTAGTTCCTTCTGCACCTTCGCTTCGGTGTCCACGTCGAGGGCGGACAGCGGATCGTCGAGCACCAGCACCCGCGGCTTGCCCAGTACCGCGCGCGCCAACGCCAGGCGCTGCCGCTGCCCACCGGACAGGCTCATACCCTGTTCACCGATGCGGGTGGCCAGACCCCACGGCAGCTGCTCGACGAAATCCGTTGCGTGCGCGATCGCCAACGCCTCGGCCACGTCGGCATCGGACGCGCCCGGGGACCCGAGCGCGATGTTCTCGCGGGCACTGGCCGAGAACAGCACCGGATCCTCGAACGCCACCGAGACGATGGATCGCAGATCGGCCAACCGCATCGAGGCCACGTCGATACCGTCGATCGTGATGGACCCCTCGGTGACGTCGAACAGGCGAGGCACGAGGTTGGTCAGTGCAGTCTTTCCGCTGCCGGTGTTCCCGACGAGCGCGACGGTCTCCCCCGGCTCGACGACGAAGCTGACGCCGGTGAGCAGCGGCGACGACGCGTCGGGAAAGGTGAATCCGACGCGATCGAATTGCACTCGGCCACGGATCGTCTCGGGCAAATCGACCGGATTGTCCGGATCGGTCACGGTTTCGGGGGTGTCCATGATTTCCCAGTAGCGATCCGCTGCTGTGCGTGCGTTGTTCAGCTCGGCCAGCAGGTATCCGAACGATTCGATCGGCCACAGCAGAAAGGTGACGATGGCGATGGCCGCGACGAGCGTGCCGACCGTCATGGTGCCCTGCACGATCGAGTACGTACCCACGGCCAGGATCGCGCCGATGGTGATCGGTTGCAGTCCGACGATCACGGCCCAGATGATCGCGAGGTAGCGCACCTTCTTCAGCTCGGTTCCCCGCAGTGTGCGGGCCTGACGAAGAAACTGCTTGCCCAGGTGCGCACTTCGACCGAACGCTTTCAGGACGCGAATGCCCTGGATGGATTCTTCGACCGTCGTGGTGACATCGCCCGCCTGATCCTGAGCATCACGCGCCACGACGCGGTACAGGGTCTCGAACTTGGTGCAGGCGATCACCAACGGCACCGACGTCACCACCATGATCAGTCCCAATTGCCAGGACTGGACCAGCAATACGCCGATGCCCACGACCAGGGTGACGGCGTTGATGATGATGAACGGGCCGATGAAGGCCATGAAGCGGCGCAGCGAACCGAGATCCGCAATGGCGCGCGAGAGCAACTGCCCCGATTCCCAACTCTCGTGAGCCGAGACCGACAGTCGCTGCAGCTTGTCGAATACCGTTGCCCGCGCTGTTATCTCGAACTGGCTCGACGGCCGTGAGACCAGGTAACGCCGAACCCAGATGCCGACTGCATCGATGGTGCCGAGCAGGAGAACGAGAGCCGCCGGCCACCAGACCGCAGAGAAATTCCGGTCGGTGATCGGGCCGTCGATGACACGTTGCATCACCAGCGGAATGACCAAACCGGTCATGGTCGCAATCAGCGAGACCACGATCGAGCCGATGTAGAACCACTTGTACGGGGAAAGGAACGGCGCGAAACGCTGCAGCGACGTAGGCGTACGCGCAACTTTCGGGTATGACTGATCGACGGTTCGAGTTTCGGGATCGAGCACACCCGTAGACACAGGTTCTTCTCCTTATTGCTGTGCTCAGATGATTTCATTGCACAGGCTCACTTTCCAACCGATTTTTCGGCGCGTGCATTCCAGTGTGAAACCGAGGGGCAAGGTCGAGGTCAAGAGCAACAGCGATGAGTAACGTAGGGCCGTCGGGCGAGGGAAGGGCACACGTGAGCGCACGGTCGATGGTCGGGTTGTTCGCGGGGATCGGCGGTCTCGAGCTCGGGTTGGCCGAGGCAGGCTGGTCGACGCAGTTGCTGTGCGAGGTCGATCCAGGAGCCCAAGCCGTCCTCACCGCCCGCATGCCCGACGTCCCGCTGCACCCGGACGTCACCCGCCTCCGCAGTTTGCCCGCCGACACCGAATTGGTCGCAGCAGGTTTTCCGTGCCAGGACCTCTCCCAGGCCGGACGCACCGCGGGCATCACCGGTGCGCGATCCGGTCTGGTCGACGAGGTGTTCCGGCTGGTCACGCGTAGGCGCGGTCCGCGCTGGCTGCTGATGGAAAACGTGCCGTTCATGCTGCAACTCGGCCGCGGAGCCGCGATGCGCCACATCACCGACGCGCTCGAGGACCTCGGCTACATGTGGGCCTACCGCGTGGTCGACGCCCGAGCGTTCGGGTTACCGCAGCGTCGGCAGCGGGTGGTGATGTTGGCCTCGCGGACCGACGATCCGCGGGAGGTGCTGTTCTCGCAGGATGCCGGACCGTTGCCCGACGGCGATCCGACCACCATGCCGTGCGGGTTCTACTGGACCGAGGGCATCCGCGGTCTCGGCTGGGCCGTCAACGCGGTGCCCACCCTCAAGGGCGGATCCTCGCTCGGCATCGCCAGTCCCCCGGCCGTCCGGTTGCCGTCGGGCGAGATCGTCACCCCCGGCATCGTCGGGGCCGAGCGCCTGCAGGGATTCGACCCGGACTGGACGCTCCCCGCCCTGCAGCAACCCGGTGTCCGCAGTGGGCATCGTTGGAAGCTCGTCGGCAACGCCGTCAGTGTGCGGATGGCGTCGTGGGCCGCGCGAGCACTCGACGACCCGAAGCCCTACGACGCCTCCAGAGATCTGGCGCTGCTTCCTGGGCAGGCCTGGCCGACTGCAGCCTGGGGACGCGACCGCTCCAGCTTCCGGGTCCCGATATCGACCATGCCGGTGCACGAGCCCGCGGAGGATCTGATCGACTTCCTGGACGATTCGAAGCTGCTCTCGGCGCGCGCGACGGCCGGGTTCCTCAAGCGGGCACGAGCCGGCAACCTGCGGTTCGTGCCGGGATTTCTCGACGACCTCGACGCCCACCTCGAGCGCATGGGCGGGTACGCCGAGCGGGTTCCGGTGTGAGCGCCGACCGCCCTGTCACCGACGCCAAGACCAGCGCCCGACTGAGCAAGCAGCGCCGCCGCGACACCAAACCGGAAGTAGCGCTGCGGCGAGCACTGCACCGGCGGGGCCTGCGCTATTTCGTCGACCGCGCTCCGCTGAAGGGCATGCGGCGACGGGCAGATCTGGTGTTCCCCCGGCGCAAGGTCGCGGTGTACGTCGACGGTTGCTTCTGGCACAGCTGCCCGGTTCACGCGACCAAGCCCCGCAACAACGCGCAGTGGTGGGCCGACAAATTGGCCGCGAACGTCGCCCGCGATCGCGACACCGACAGACGACTGCGCGACGAAGGCTGGCGCGTCGTGCGGATCTGGGAACACGAGGACCCCGCCGTCGCCGCCGACCGCGTCCAGAACGAACTTGTCGATGAGTGAAACCTTCTGAGGTCTCCGCGCGTCCAACCCAATGATCGGGTCGGTTCGAGTGCGGGGGATGTAAGACGATGCAAAGAAGATGGTTTCTTGCCGCGACGGTGCTAGTGCTGGCGGTATCGACAAGCGGATGCGCGGCGGTAGTGCTCGGCACTGCATCCCCCGCCAGCAGTTCGTCTCCTGCTGCATCGAACAGGTACGGGTTCGAAATGTCCGAGGCGGACCGATATCTGGCCGACTCCGCGGACTTCGTGCGCAGTCTCGATCCCTGCGGCTTTCTCATCGAGGCCGATCTCGCTGCCCTCGGCACGGTGGTGCAACTCCGCCCCGACGGCGACCTGAGCACGTGCTCGGCCAGCCTGAATCCCCCCAAATCGAGCGCAACCGACTCCGTGACGATCGATCTGAACGGACATCGGCCGTCGTCCGACGATCGGGACACCGAGCAGGTCACAATCGGAGGCGAACAGGCGTACCTCGACGACTCATCGCAAGGGGGGTGTGGCATCAGCTTTGCGCTCCGCGACGAATTCGACGGTGCCACAACGGGGACCATGGACGTCTTCCTCGCCGCATCCGGTCGTAGTTTCGCCTCGATCGAGGTGTCCCGCAGGGTGGGGGATGCATGCACCGCGGCGAAATCCATCGCCGAGACCGCACTCGGCCTACTGGACGATCCACCACTGCGCGCCGAATCCAAGTACAACCTTCCGCTGGCATCGAAGGATCTATGCGCCGTTCTGGAGCACTTGCCCGCAACCTGGACGGTGGACCGGTGGCGACCAGGATCGGATCCGTACCGTTGCCATTTCATGGTGTCGTCGTCGACGTTCGAGCAACACTTGGCGATGCTCCACATCGATCTCGGCTACGTCGACAGCGACTTACGTTCGACAGACCGCGAGCCCGTCCAGCAGGGCGGCTACACCGTAGAAACACGCGGCTCGAATGCGTCGTGCTTCGCGGACATCGTGCTGGGAAACCCCGTGCTCGGCATGCCCGAAAAGGACAACACTGCCGCGCGCTATGCCCGGACGACGCCCACCCTGTCCATCGTGACGGACGACTGCGACTCCGCTGTTGCATTGGCGGTGGCAGCTGCCGACCTACTCACTGGCTAGCCTTGGTCGGTGCGCTCGAAAACCGAAGGTGTGGATGTCCGCCGAGTACTTGCGGTGGTGTCTCTGATCCTCGCCGGACTGCTGTACTCCGCGTGGGTGGCCGAGTTCTTTCTCGATACCGGTCTCAACCCGACCCGATCGTTTTTGAGCGAACTCGACGCCCGCGATCAGCCGTACCGCGAGTTGTTCTCCACCGCAGACGTCGTCACGGGTTCACTGATGATCGTTGCCGCGGTCCTCGGCTTTCTCGCTACCCCGCGTCGACGGCTCGTCGTCACCGGCTGGGTGGCGTCGGGCATCTTCGGTGCTTCCACCATCGCCGACGCGAAACTCCCGCTCGAGTGTGTCGCGGCCGACGACCCGAGCTGCCCGATCGAGCCGAGCGGACTGTTCCCGCAACTGCATCACCTTCATGCCCTCACCAGCACGATCGCAGTGTTCGCCATCTTCACCGTCATGATCGCGTTCACGCTCGCCGCGTTCCGGTATCGGCTGTACCCACTGCTTCGTACCCTGGGTGTGGCCGTCGCGGCGCTGACAACGCTGGCCACGGCGTGGCTGTTGATTGCAGACAACCTGCCCGGTGAGTACGGCCTCGGCATCGCTCAACGCGTTCAGGTGGGCGGAATGTCGACGTATCTGGTGGTGCTCGGGTGGGCGCTTAGACTCGGCGTATGTCCTTCATCGCAACAGCCTTCACCGCGACCGAACTCGACGGAACCAAGGTAGAGCAGTACCAACAGCTCGCCGAGCAGGCCCGGGGCCTGGTGTTCGACGAATCCGATCTCGTCGCCAACGCCGCCAACCTCTCCGCACTGGTGTATCACGCTCTGCCCGAGGTCAATTGGGTCGGCTTCTACCTGTACGACGGCACCGAGTTGGTCGTCGGTCCGTTTCAAGGTCAGCCCGCCTGCGTGCGCATCGCTCTGAGCAAGGGTGTCTGTGGCGCAGCCGCAACCACCCGCGAGACTCAGCGAGTCGCCGACGTTCATGCCTTCCCCGGCCACATCGCGTGCGACGCCGACACTCGCTCCGAGGTTGTCGTACCGCTGTACCAGGGCGAGACCCTGATCGGGGTGTTCGACCTGGACAGCCCGGTACCGAACCGCTTCGACGCCGACGATCAGGCCGGCCTCGAAGCGATAGCGGCAGTGTTTCTCAGCTCGCTGAGCTAGCGGCTGCCTCGAAGAACCAGGCCATGACCAAGGCACCGGGGTCGACGACGCCTCGAGCGGCCTCACCGACATAGCTGGCGCGGCCACGGTTGGCGGTGATGTCCTTCGTCGATTCGGCTCCGGTCTTCGCGGCGTCGGCGGCAGCCTGCAGGGTGCCGCCGTCCGTCTCGAGCGCATCGACGGCAGGGGTGATGGCGTCGACCATCGTTTTGTCGCCCACGCGGGCTCCACCGAGTTCGGTGATGCTGTCCAGTCCCGCACGTGCGGCCGCGGCAACGGACGCGGCATCGGGTTCGGATTCCAGCATGGTCCGGTAGAACTGCCGGAACCAGATGCCGAACAGCGCGCCCGACGTGCCGCCCGAGTGGCCGAGGTAGGCCTCGCTGACGGCTTCGAATACCGTTGCGGCCGAGTAGCTTTCTTTGATGGCGCCCAGGTCGAGCTGTTCGAGTGCGGCCATCATGTTGGTTCCGAAGTCGCCGTCGCCTGCCTTACGGTCCAGCTCGGTCAATGCAGGTTCTTCGTCGAGTACGCGTTGTACCCAGGCCCCGATCCAGGTCGAGACGAAGGCGGATTTCTCGCCCGCATCGGAGGGTGCGTAGGACGGTCCGAAACCGCCGCGTTCGCCCACTGGCTTCGCGCCACGGCTCGAGACATTCGGCCAAGCGGGTGCCTCGGTGGGTGCGTCCCAGAGTTCGAGCATCTCGTCGTCGGCGCGTACGAGGGTGATCGACGCTCCGCCCATGTTCAGCGCGGTGACGAAGCTGCCGACGAGCGAGCGGGATATCTCGATCCCTTTGCCGGACAGGTATTCCGACAGCTCGCCGAAGAGCAGGTGCAGCTCGAGCGGATGGGTTGCGCCGAGTCCGTTGACGACAGCGATCACCGATTCGCCGGAGTTGAGCCCGAGCGAGGTCACGATGGGCTCGGCGAGTTTCGCCACGATCTCCTGGGCAGGTAGCTCAGGTACTCGGTCGGTACCGCGTTCGCCGTGGATGCCGATGCCCAGTTCGATTTCGTCCGAGGGCAATTCGAAGGACGGCCCGTCCGCGCCCGGCAGTGTCGGCGGGTTCAGCGCGACGGCCATGCTGCGTGCGTTCTCAGCAGTTCGACGCCCGAGCGCTACCACCGCCTGCAGGCTGTCACCGCGTTCTGCCGCGGCGCCGCAGACCTTTTCGACGACGATGGTGGCAGCGGTGCCGCGTCGACCCGGGCCGTCCTCGCTCTCACTGGCGACGTCGTCGTCGACGAGAATCACGTCGGCAACGATGCCGTCCTCCTGCAACAATTCCCGGGCGATCTGGAAGTTCATCACGTCGCCGGTGTAGTTCTTCACGATGTGCACCACGCCGCCGCCGGAGTCGACGGCCTTCGATGCCTCGTGCACCTGAAGGGCGTTGGGCGAGGTGAACACCAGACCGGGGCACGCTCCGGTCAGCATGCCGCTGCCGATGAAGCCGGCGTGCATCGGCTCATGGCCCGATCCGCCACCGGACAGCAGGGCGACCTGACCGTCGGAGATGCGATAGCGACGGGTCAGAAATCCGGGATCCGCATGCCAGGCGATGTCATCGGTAGCGGCAACGAAACCGCGGAGGGCGTCAGCGACGAATGTTCGAGGGGAATTGGAGAACATGGCTTCACACTAATCCTCCCGTCATCACCTCCGGCCGGTTCTCGCCGCCACCACGCGTCTACAGTCACGAAGATGACGACCGACACCTGGACCTTGGACGCATCCGACGGTGGCCGGTTGGCCATCGAAACGGGCGTCACCGGCAAGGCAGCCAAGATGGGTCATCGACTCACCATCGTGATCGAATCGTGGACGGCGTCGGTCCAACGCTCGTCGGGCACTCCGGTCGGGGTCGAGCTCACTGCTGATCTCGAATCGTTGAACGTCGTCAGCGGCGAGGGCGGAGCGACACCGTGGCTCGGTCCGGAAGCGATCGTGGCGAAGGCCAATGCGCTGAAGGCTCTGGAGGCGAAGCGACACCCGCGGGTTCACTTCGTCTCGACTGACGTTACCGAGAACGAGCGCGGATTCCTCATCACCGGCGAGCTCGAAATCCATGGCGTCACGAAGCAGATCGCGGTCGAGGTCATCGGCGGCGGGGAGACGCAGAGTCTGACGTCTCGGACCACCGTGCGTCAGTCGGACTACGGAATCACACCGTATTCGCAGATGTTCGGAGCCATGAAGGTAGTGGACGAGGTGACCGTCTTATTCGACGTCGAATACCAGGCACAGCCCTGAGCCTTTTGGAGTCGCAGCCCTGAGCCTTTGAAGTCACAGCCCTGAGCCTTTCCAATTCGCTTGCCATGGTGGACACTGCGGCGGTGAGTCGAAATCGATGGACGATCGGATCGTGCGCATCGGCCCTGCTGCTGACAGTGGCCCTGACCGCGGGATGTAGCGGTCCAGCCGCCACGTCCCCCGATGGACCTCCCGGAGTGAACGTCAACGGCGTGGGAGAAGTACAGGGTGCACCCGATACGTTGACGGCGCGGATCGGCGTCCAGGCCTCGGCCGAGGATGTCACTGCCGCTATCGAACAAGCCAACGTGGCAGTCGGTGATGTCACGGACGCGGTGATCGCAGCAGGCGTCGACCGCGAGGACATCCAGACTCAACAGGTGTCGATAGATCCGCAGTACTCCGGCGCTCTCCCTGGCGGCACCTCGGAAATCTCCGGCTATCAGGCCACCAACACCTTGCAGGTCACGGTTCGCGACCTGTCGAAGGCGTCTGCAGTGCTGGGCGACGCGACCTCCGCGGGTGGAAACGCGACCCGGATCTCCGGGGTCTCGTTCCGGATCGACGACGATTCCGAGCTGATCGCCGACGCTCGGTCCAGGGCGTTCGCCGATGCCCGCGATCGCGCCGAGCAGTACGCGAGCCTCGCAGGCGGGGAGCTCGGCGACGTTCTGTCGATCACCGAGTCGATCACCGGCCAGGAGCAGCCGAGTAGCTTCCGCGAGTCCGCCAGTTCGGCGGCCTTCGATGTGCCCATCGAACCGGGACAGCAGACCGTCAGCGTGTCCGTGTCGGTGAAGTGGGCGTTGAACTAGAGCCGGGTCCAGGGCGTGGGCGGCATGCGGTAGCTCACCGGCGTCGCCGAGAAGTCCAGCGGGTTTCGGACGCCGTCGGACGCTGCTCCCGGAACCTCGACCCGAGGCTGAAGCCCGAGTGACTCCGCGAACGCGAAGGCCTCCTCGAGGGAATTGACCGGCCCCGCGGGAACGTGTCGGGCCATGAGTTGTCGATACCACTCGTCCGCGGTACGCGTCTGCAACGCCGAGGTCAGGATGTCGACCAGCTCGTCTCTATGCTCGACACGCGCAGAATTGGACGAGAAGCGCTCGTCCGCAGCCAGTCTCGGCTCATTGAGCACTTCGGCCAACGCCTGGAACTGACGATCGTTGCCCACGGCCAGTGCCAGCGGTCGGTCAGCGGTCTCGAACACCTCGTACGGCACGAGCGAAGGGTGCTTGTTTCCCATCGGAACCGGCACGACGCCGGCACCGAGATAAGCCGACGACTGAGTGCTCAAAGCAGACAGTACCGACGCCATCAGCGAGGTCTGCACCTGCTGACCCGCACCGGTGTTCGATCGATGATGCAGTGCCGCAAGGATTCCGCTGAGCGCGTGTAGGCCGGTGACGATGTCGACCATCGCCACTCCCACTTTGGTGGGTGTCGACGCATCGGGACCGGTGACGCTCATCAGTCCGCCGACCGCCTGGACCACGAGGTCGTACCCGGGGAGCGCTGCCCCGCCGCCGGTGCCGAATCCGGTGATCGAGCAATAGATCAGCCCGGGATCGGTCTGCGAGAGTTCCGTGTAGCCCAGGCCCAACCGGTCCATGGTTCCGGCTCGGAAGTTCTCGATCAGGATGTCGGCACCCGCGACGATCTCGCGCGCCTCGGCTCCGCCGCTCTCGGACTGCAAGTCGATGAACCTCGACGTCTTGTTCCGGTTCACCGAGTTGAAATAGGTTGCCGTACCGGCGGAGTCGTACGGCGGACCCCAGGATCGGGTGTCGTCACCGGTGCCGGGTCGCTCGATCTTGATCACGTCTGCGCCCATGTCGCCGAGCATCATCGTCGCGTACGGGCCGGCGAGCACACGGGAGAAGTCCGCGACCACGAGGCCTGCGAGTGGACCGGGGGCGGGTGTCATCGGTCCACTGTATGGCCCTGGGTTCTACGCGACTGCGAAGGACCGCTTCGCCAAGCCGAACTGGAAGCCCGCGATCTTGGTGGTCACCGGGGCCTCCGGGTTCTCTGCGGCACCCAAGGTGACGAACAGTGGCGTGAAGTGCTCGACGGTGGGATGGGCATACGGCATTCCCGGTGCGGCACTGCGGAAGTCCGCGAGCGTGTCGACGTCACCGCGCGACAACGCGTCGGCGGCCCAGAGATCGAAATCCTCCGACCATGTGGGCACGGTGTTGGCCGAGAAGTTCTCCCGCGACAGAAACGGCAACCCATGCGTCATGAAGCCGGAACCGATGACCAGTACCCCCTCGGCTCGAAGCTCTTTGAGGGCCGCTCCGATCGCCATCAACCGATTGGGCGCATGCGTCGGCAGGCTGAGTTGCAGAACGGGAACGTCGGCATAGGGGTACATGACCTTGAGCGGCACCCAGGCACCGTGATCGAGTCCACGCGCGGTGTGCTGGTGCAGGTTCTCCGACGCGGGCATGGCCGCGGCAACTCTGTCGGCCAGCGCCTGCGCCTCGGGCGTCCGGTACTCCATGGAAAAGTAACGCTGGGCGAAGCCGCCGAAGTCGTAGACCAACGGGGTCGCGGCCGCCGACGCAGACAGGCTCAGCGGAGCCTCTTCCCAGTGTGCGCTGACGATGAGGATCGCCTTCGGCTTCGACATCGACTGCGACCAGGTGAACAGCTCGTTCATCCAGAGCGCATCGTCGAATACGGGGGGTGCGCCATGGCTGATGTACAGGGCGGGCATCGGCCCGTCACTCGGAGTCCATATTTTCTGCGATCGGCTCGTGGGTGCGGCATCGGCGAGAAATGCGTCGAACGCTGCGCCCGCGACCGGCGGGTTGATCACGGATGTCATGGCGGGTCCTTCTGGTGTTTAAGTTGAACCTTCAACTTAGCACTACCGTCGAGTTTCGACAACGCCTGCTCACCGGCACCGGACGCTTTACAGTTGCCCCATGCCCACGGTGACCCTCGCGCAATATCCGACGCCTCTCGAACCCGCACCACGCCTGGCCGCGGCGTTGGGACTCGGCGCGGACGATCTGTGGATCAAACGTGACGACCTACTCGGGCCGGGCGGCGGCGGAAACAAGATTCGCAAGCTCGAATGGCTGTGCGGCGCGGCGATCGAGGCCGGGGCCACCACGCTCGTCACCAGCGGCGCGGCGCAGAGCAATCACGCCCGGCTCACAGCTGCCGCCGGGGCACGCCTCGGCCTCGACGTGGTGCTCGTCCTCGCCGGCGCACCCGACCCCTCCGACAACGGAAATATCGTGCTCGACGGCCTGTTCGGAGCGCGCATAGTCTGGGCGGGCACCGACTCGCTCGAGGATCGAGTGGCAGAGACCGCCGCCGAATTGGGCGAGAAGGCATCGCTCATCCCGTTCGGCGGTACCTCTCTCACCAGTGTCGAAGGCTATGCCTCGTGCGCCGACGAAATTGTCGCCGAGATCCCCGCGGTGACCACGATCGTCACAGCGGTCGGCTCTGGAGGAACCATGGCAGGGCTCGTCAGACGCCTCGGCGCCGCGCGCGTCCTCGGCGTCGATTGCGGAGCCGTCTCGGATCCGGTGGATCGCGTTGTGCATTTCGCCGATCTCCCGATCGATCGCGAGCAGCTGAGATTGCGGCGCGATCTCGTCGGCGAGGGATATGCAGTGCTGTCGGATTCCGTCGCGGCAGCAATGACGTTGGTCGCCCGCACCGAGGGGCTCGTGCTCGACCCCGTCTATTCCGGGCGCGCCGCCGCCGGACTCGTTGCTGCCGTGGAAGATTCGACGATCAAGGCAGGAGAGCGAACCGTGCTACTGCACACCGGCGGATTGCCGGGATTGTTCGGCCACCGCGGTGCCGTCGAGTTCGGCCTACGCCAAGCCGGCTACCCGATGGGCCAAGACACGCCCGCCTGAGCTAACCGATCGACAGCACGAGGCCCGACGCGGCGACAACCGCGGTCGACGGTTCGCTCGGAATTGTCTGATGGACCGCCATCGACGAGTTCTCGGTCAGCAGGGGATTCTCGCCCTCCGGCGGTCCGAGCACTGCACGAACGATCAGCGTCGCTCCAGCGGCAACAAGTGCAATCACGATGACCACTGCAGCAACGATCAGCAGGGTCCGGGGACCACCGAACAGATTCTTCGAGCTCATGAGTCCATCATGGCCCACCCCGAACTGGACTGAGCCGCGTGGTGGACATCGGCACCCGGGGAGTGACGGAATGACTCTTGACTAGAGTTGCCCGTGATGTTCGCCCGTAACTCGACGAGTCGAACCGAACGGACGGGAGAACGCGTGACCGATTACCGGAAGCTCGGCTCCGCTGCCACCTCTTGGGAGCCGATTCGATGATCCCGCCTTTCTTCCACCGCCTGTGCGACGATGCCTCTCTCCTCACGTCGGGCGGCATGACGCTCGATGCCGCTGTAGAACAACATCTTCGGCATCGAACGAGTGCATTCGCAGACCTGGTGGGGCCGTTGGTCGTCCCCGTCGATCGCCTCCCGGAGCTCCACCTCGTCGCCCGAATGGAGGTGTCGCTGACCGTGCCGCTGGGGCCCGGCTCGGTCGAGGCCGGCCTGCGCGCCGCCGACCGCACGGCCGGGGTGACCGTCGTGTCCATCGAGGTCGCAGTCCCCGACGGCACCCACATCGATGCGCTGCACAGGATCAGACAGGACATCGACATCTATGTCGAGATCCCCCGAGACTCCCGACGAGACGACATCTTCGACGCCGTGGACGAGCGTGGGTATCGCGCACAGTTCAGGACCGGCGGTCTCACGGCCGACATGCATCCGACCGAGCACGAGCTCGCGGCGGCGATATACGAGGCTGCACGGCGCGAAATTCACTTCAAGGCCACAGCCGGTCTGCACCACGCGGCCCGTAACACCGATCCTGACAATGGTTTCGAGCAGCACGGCTTCCTCAACGTGATCCTCGCGGCGCAGGCCGCGCACAGCGGCGCGCGCATCGGTGAGCTCGAGAAAATCTTGGCGATCCGAGATGCGGACGTCCTCGCCGGGCTCGTTGCCACGATCGAGGGCCAGCGCGCATTCGCGTCCTTCGGCACCGGCAGTATCCGCGAACCCCTCGACGAGCTCGTGCATCTCGGACTCGTCCCACCCCTGTGAACAGGGAGCGCCGCTCGTGACCCGGATGGAGATTCTCAGCGGTTCCGAGTTCCGTGGCATGCGGTGTCACGTGCGCAGGTGGCCCTCTAGCTTGCGGATACTGTCTCGTCGTGAACTGCGGAGCGGCCTTCGCAACAGCGTCTGCTTGCTGTGCTGGAACGACCACAATTCAGTGTTATCGGTGCACGGGATCCCTCGAGAATGCGAGGAGTGACGGTGAATTTTCCGAGCGGGAAAAGGTGGGTTCTCTTCTGGTCGGCGCAGGCATTGCTCTGGGCCGTTGTTTCGGTTATTCGGACTCAGGACGGTGCGTTTGCGGTCTGGTCATGGGTGGCTACTTGTTTGCTTGCTGCGGCCGCAATCCTGACCGGGCTTCGTACCTTTCGCCGCAGAAGTGACAACGAGCATGGACCCATGAATCCGTAGGGAAAGTGACTAGTGCATCGAGTGGCCTGAGTTGCGCGTTCTCGGTGTGACGCACCGAGTAGTGAACGTCGCAGGGCGGCATGCTGTGTTCGTAGGAAATGCTCGCTGACCACATGCGTGATCTGTGCACCGGTCATGCCCAGCGGCATTCACTTTTTCCAGGTCACGACGTGATCCGCAAGGTCGCGTTGGACAATCGGCTGCAGCGCTTGCTCATTGCCTTCGATTTGTCTCCGATTGTGAATCCTTCGAGACATTTTCGGAACGCACTCGGCATGCTATGAAGACGAACCCTCCATCGCCGCGGGCCCGAATCGGGACCGCTCGGAGTCAGATACGTCCGCTGCATCCATCGAACATCAAGGGGTCAACCATGAGCATCGACAGCGCACTGAACTGGGACGGGGAAATGACGGTCACCCGATTCGACCGTGAGACGGGTGCCCATTTCGTCATTCGACTCGATTCGACCCAACTCGGACCGGCGGCCGGAGGCACCAGAGCCGCACAGTACTCACAGCTGGCGGACGCCCTCACCGACGCCGGCAAATTGGCGGGTGCGATGACGTTGAAGATGGCGGTGAGCAACCTTCCGATGGGCGGGGGCAAATCCGTGATTGCGCTTCCCGCGCCGCGTAATTCGATCGATCCGAGCACGTGGGCACGCATCCTCCGAATCCACGCCGAGAACATCGACAAGCTGTCCGGCAACTACTGGACCGGACCGGACGTCAACACCAATTCGGCCGACATGGACACTCTCAACGACACCACCGAGTTCGTGTTCGGCCGGTCGCTCGAGCGCGGCGGCGCGGGTTCGAGCGCGTTCACCACTGCCGTTGGGGTGTTCGAGGCGATGAAGGCGACCGTTGCGCACCGCGGGCTGGGGTCACTCGACGGTCTGCGGGTCCTTGTCCAGGGCCTGGGCGCAGTCGGAGGATCACTGGCTTCGCTCGCCGCCGAAGCGGGTGCGCAACTTTTGGTGGCCGACACCGACGCAGAGAGAGTGGCACACGCTGTCGCGTTGGGCCACACCGCGATCGCCCTCGACGACGTCCTGTCCACCTCGTGCGATGTCTTCGCACCCTGCGCTATGGGCGGCGTCATCACCACCGAGGTGGCGCGAACACTCGACTGTTCGGTCGTGGCCGGTGCCGCCAACAACGTCATTGCCCACGAGGACGCGTCGGACATCCTGCACGAACGCGGAATTCTGTACGCACCCGATTTCGTGGCCAACGCCGGCGGTGCCATCCACCTCGTGGGGCGCGAGGTTCTCGGTTGGTCCGAGTCGGTTGTCCACGAGCGAGCAGTTGCCATCGGCGACACTCTGAATCAGGTCTTCGAGATTTCCGACATCGACGGCGTCACTCCGGACGAGGCTGCCCGCACTCTCGCTGGACGGCGCGCCCGAGAGGCCTCCAAAACGGCGGCGACCACCTCGTAATCGTTCTCGAATTCTGTCGATCGCCCATGGGGTTCCATCTCGCGTGAACGGTCGATGAACGCAGAGCGATCCGGCCGCTCACGCAACGGTCGGCGTCCCGTCCAATCCGCCTCGGTCCTCGTCGAAGATCAACCACGTGCGGGTTGCGCGAACGCCGTCGAGCGATTGCAGACCTTCGAGCACAACTCGCCGCAAACTCTCGTTGTCCGGCGTCCGGATGAGTACCAGGACGTCGAAATCCCCTCCCAGCAAACTGAAATGGTCGACGAATTCCATGGCGCGCAAACCATCTGACACTGTGCGCCACGAATCTTGGCGGATGGACAGTGCGATGAACGCAGAAGTACCGAGCCCGGCGGCCGCATGATCGATCTGCACCGTGAACCGTTCGATGATTCCCGATTCCTTCAGCCTGTCCACGCGGTTGTAGGCATGTGCGCGCGAAATGTGCACGCGGTCCGCCAAGACCCGCATCGACAGTCGCCCGTCGACATTGAGTTCCCGAAGAATCCGACGATCGACGTCGTCGAGCTCCACCTCACCGCGTACCTCCACCATTCGTCCACCCACGCCCTTTCGATTTCGTGCCTACAAAGACAATAGCGCCAGGTTTTCGTTCTCCGATCACCAATTGTCCAAAGCCGACGGCTATTGGTCCGCAACTTGCCATGAAGCATGCAGAATCGCCGTACAAGCCGATCCCAGGAGAATGACCCATGACGACAGTCGAGAAGGTTCCGGCAACGTCCTACCAACAGTTCATGCCTGCCGACCGTCCGGTGCAGTATCTCGCGCCCGATGGGACGGGCGTGGACAGTGCCGCCCGATACGCACACCCGTCGAACGAGCGCCTGCTCGAGATGTACCGCTCGATGGTCCACGGCCGCCGATTCGACCAACAGGCAACGGCTTTGACCAAGCAGGGCAGGCTCGCGGTCTATCCGTCCTCACGCGGACAGGAAGCCTGCCAGATCGCGGCCGCCCTGTGCCTGGGCGAGCAGGACTGGATGTTCCCGACGTACCGCGACTCGATGGCTCTCGCGGCGCGAGGCGTCGACCAGGTGGAGTTGCTCGGCATGCTCGCCGGCTACTGGCACTGCGGCTACGACCCGACCGCCTACAAGGTCGCACCTCAATGCACCCCTCTGGCAACACAATTGCTGCACGCGACCGGCTTCGCGTATGCCGAGGCGAAGCAGGGACGAGACACCATCGCCCTCGCGTTCTGCGGCGACGGTGCCACCAGCGAAGGTGACTTTCACGAGGCCCTGAACTTCGCCGCAGTGTTCCGAGCCCCGGTGATCTTCCTGGTGCAGAACAACGGTTTCGCCATCAGCGTTCCGTTGGCGCGACAGAGTGCCGCTCCGTCGTTGTCGCACAAGGGCGTCGGCTACGGCATCGGTAGCGAGCAGGTCGACGGCAACGACCCGGTGGCGATGATGGCCGTGATGGACGAGGCCGTGAAGTACGTCCGAGCAGGCAAGGGACCCGTGGTGGTCGAGGCGCACACCTATCGCATGGATGCGCACACCAACGCCGACGATGCGACGCGCTACCGTAAGGCCGACGAAGTCGAGGGCTGGCTGGCCCGAGATCCCCTCGCGCGCCTCGATTCCTACCTCGAAGCCCAGGGTGTTCTCACCGACGAGCGGCGCGAGCAGATGACGATATCCGCCGACGCCGATGCTGCGGCAC
>NZ_CAPS01000035.1 GCF_000333955.1 Rhodococcus sp. AW25M09 | reverse complement strand
ATCGACGATCTCGATGAGCGTCCACACCGGATGCTCCGCCGGCAACCATTCACGCATGTCCGGTGGAATCAGAAACTGCTGATCACGATCGACCGGTCGATATCCCTTCGCCACCACCACATTCTCGCCCACACACAGCGATGGGGCGCCTCGACACTCGAGACGCCCCACCATCAAAACGCAACAGCCCGCAGGCTACGAATTTTCATGCACGTGCGGCGCCAGCCGCATTCAACCGGAAGTACGCACCCTCGGCCGCGAGCAGTTGTTCGTGATTACCCTGCTCGACGATGCTGCCCTTCTCCATCACCACGATCGTGTCCGCGTCACGGATGGTCGAGAGGCGATGCGCAATAACGAAACTGGTGCGGTCGTTGCGCAGTCTCGCGGTGGCCTTCTGCACCAGCAGCTCGGTGCGAGTGTCGACCGAGCTGGTGGCCTCGTCGAGGATGAGGATGAGCGGCTTGGCCAGGAATGCGCGGGCGATGGTGATGAGCTGCTTCTCACCGGCACTGACGTTGTTGCCCTCCTCGTCGATGATCGTGTCGTACCCGTTGGGCAACGAGTGCACGAACTTGTCGACGTAACTCACCCGCGCCGCCTCGAGGATTTCCTCCTCACTGGCACTCGGATCGCCGTACGCGATGTTGTCGCGAATGGTCCCGCCGAACAGCCAGGTGTCCTGCAGCACCATGCCGGTCCGGGCGCGTAGTTCTTCTCGCGTCATCTCTCGGGTGTCGACGCCGTCGACGGTGATGCGGCCCGAGTCGATCTCGTAGAACCGCATGATGAGGTTGACCAGGGTGGTTTTGCCCGCACCGGTCGGGCCGACGATGGCGACGAGGTGCCCGGGGTCGGCAACGAGCGAGAGGTTCTCGATCAGTGGGCGATCCGCGGAGTAGCCGAAGGAGACGTTGTCGAATTCGACGCGTCCCTTGCGGTCGGTGGGGCGCACGGCATCGACCGGGTCGGCGTCCTCTTCCTCCGCGTCGAGCACCTCGAAGATGCGCTCGACGGAGGCGACACCGGATTGGATCAGGTTCACCATCGCGCCCACCTGAGTGAGGGGCTGGGTGAACTGACGTGAGTACTGGATGAACGCCTGTACCTCACCGAGAGTGAGTGTGCCCGAGGCCACCCGCAGCCCACCGACGACGGCGATGACCACGTAGTTGATGTTTCCGAGGAACATGATGACGGGCATGATCATGCCCGAGATGAACTGGGCCCGGAAGCTCGACTGGAACAGCTGCTCGTTGCGATCGCCGAATTCGCGCTCCACCGCTGCCTGACGGCCGAATGCCTTGACGATCTCGTGGCCGGTGTACGTCTCCTCGATCTGCGCGTTCAGTTTGCCGGTGTGCTTCCACTGCGCGACGAAGTGCGGTTGTGATCGTTTGGCGATGACGGCCGCCACCGCGAACGACGCCGGAATGGTCAGTACCGCAACAAGAGCCAACAGCGGCGAGATCCAGATCATGACGCCGAGGATGCCGAGTACGGTGAGAACACCGGTGATCAACTGGCCGAGCGTCTGCTGCAGGCTGGTCGAGACGTTGTCGATGTCGTTGGTGACACGGCTGAGCGTTTCACCGCGGGCGTTGTTGTCGAAGTACTTCAGCGGCAGTCGATGCACCTTGGCCTCGACGCTGCCACGTAGCAGCAGGATTCGGCGCTGCAGTGCGATGTTGAGGATGTAGCCCTGCGCCCAGGCCATCAACGACGAGAGCACGTACAGCACGAGAACCCACATCAGGACTGTGCCGACCGCGCCGAAATCGATCCCGGCACCGGGGGTGACGTCCATGCCGGACACCAGGTCTGCCATCGAGTCGTTCCCGGCTGCCCGGAGCCCCTCGATCGCTTGTTCTTTCGTCTGTCCGGGCTCGAGCCCACGGCCGACCACGCCGCTGAAGATCAGATTGGTCGCGTGCCCGAGCACGGTCGGCCCGGCCACGGTCAGTACGGTGCTGGCGACACCGAAGGCGAGCATCACCGACAGGAGCACTCGCTCGGGAGCGAGCAGACCGAACAACCGTCTGAACGAACCCTTGAAGTCTCGGGCCCTGGTGCCGGGCACCACGGCTTTGGCGACGGGTGCGTCCGTCTCCTCCTCCGTCTTCTCCACCTGCGCGGTCACTGGGCACCCACCACAGCGTGCTGCGAGTCCACGATCTCGGCATAGGTGGGGCACTCGGCCATCAGTTGGTCATGGGTACCCACACCTACCGGCTTTCCGTCGTCGAGCACGAGTATCTGGTCGGCGTCGATGATGGTCGAGACGCGTTGGGCGACAACGATCATGCATGCATCTCGCGTCACCGGCTTCAATGCTGCACGGAGATTGGCATCGGTCGTCAGGTCCAACGCGGAGAAGGAATCGTCGAACAGATAGATACTGGGTTTGCGCACCAATGCGCGCGCGATGGCAAGACGTTGCCGCTGGCCACCCGAGACCGTCGTACCACCCTGCGCGACGGGCGTTTCCAGTCCCTCGGGCATAGCTCGAACGAAGTCGGCTCCCTGAGCGACCTCGAGCGCCTCCCACAGTTCGTCGTCGGTGGCATCGGCCTTGCCGTATCGCAGATTGCTCGCGATGGTGCCCGAGAACAGGTACGGCTTCTGTGGAATCAGACCGATTTCGGAGCGCAGCAGATCCAGATCGAGCTCACGAATGTCGACTCCGCCCACTCGCACCTCGCCGCCCGTGACATCGATCAGCCGCGGAAGGAGGTTGACGAGAGTGGACTTTCCCGAACCCGTACCGCCGATGATGGCGGTGACCTTGCCCGCCTCGGCCCTCAGGTTCACTCCGCACAGCACCGGATATTCGGCTCCGGGAAAAGAGAATTCGGCGTTCACGAGCTCGACCGTTCCCGGCGAGGATGCGAACATCCTGGGCTTGTCCGGCAACACGACCGAGGACTCGGTGGCGAGCACTTCGCTGATGCGATCGGCGCACACCGATGCGCGGGGCACCATCATCGCGATGAAC
Organism: Rhodococcus sp. AW25M09; assembly: GCF_000333955.1. Lineage (GTDB taxonomy): Bacteria > Actinomycetota > Actinomycetes > Mycobacteriales > Mycobacteriaceae > Rhodococcoides. The sequence goes on along the minus strand of NZ_CAPS01000035.1, from coordinate 8,974 downwards.
GAGGCCATCATCACCGACATGAGGATGAGCATGATGTAGCTCAGAAGAGCGGTGAGAGAACCGATTTGCATCGTGCCCTCGTCGATCGCGTGGCCGCCGAACCAGATGACGGCGACGCTGGTGACGTTGCTGATGAGCATGACCGTCGGGAACATCAGTGCCATCAGCCGCCCGACGCGCAGCGCGGTGTCGGTGAGCGCGGCGTTGGCGGCTCCGAAACGATCGATCTCGAAGTTCTCCCGGACGAATGCCCGCACCACGCGAATGCCGGTGATCTGTTCACGCAGAACACGATTGACGGCGTCGATGCGCATCTGCATCGAGCGGAAGGCCGGCACCATCTTCACGATGATCAGGCCCATGGAGATGGCGAGGCCGGGTACCGCGATCAACAGCACCCAGGACAGGCCGAGGTCCTCGCGCAGCGACATCACGATGCCGCCGACGCACATGATCGGGGCCATCACCACGATGGTGAAGCCCATGACGATCACCAGCTGCACCTGCTGCACGTCGTTGGTGTTGCGAGTGATCAGCGACGGCGCACCGAACTGGCCGACCTCACGAGCCGAGAACGTGCCGACACGATGCAGGATGGCACCGCGCAGGTCACGTCCGACTCCCATCGCGGCGCGAGCACCGATGAACACTGCGCCCACCGAGCTGACGATCTGCACCGCGGACACCACCAGCATCAGTGACCCGGCCGAGAGGATGTAGCCCGTGTCGCCGGTGGTCACGCCTTTGTCGATGATGTCGGCGTTGAGGCTCGGCAGATACAGCGCCGCCAACGTGGCGACGAGTTGCAACAGAATCAGCGCAATGATCGGCGTCCTGTACGGAGCCAGATACGTGCGTAGTAGCGGGATCAGCATGATGGCCGAAGATTACTCGTACACATGGATGACAGTCTCTCCGTTTTTCGAGTGTTGCGGGCAATCTTCGGCCGACCGGTCAGGACCTACGCAGGTCCAAGATCCTTCTCGGGAGCCGTCTTCAACTTGGCACCTTCGATGTCGACGTTGGGCAGGATCTTGTCCAGCCACTTCGGCAGCCACCAGGCCTTGTCGCCCAGCAGGGCCATCACCGACGGAATCAGCACCATCCGCACGACGAACGCGTCGAAGAAGACAGCAGCGGCGAGCGCGAATCCGATGGACTTGATGAACGAGTCCGGCTCGGCCATGAATGCCGCGAACACCGAGATCATGATGACTGCTGCCGACGTGACCACGCGTGCGCCGTACTTGAAGCCGTTGACGACGGCATCCTTGGCGGCGGCTCCGTGGACGAACTCCTCACGCATGCGCGAGACGAGGAACACCTGGTAATCCATCGCGAGACCGAACACGACACCGATGAGGAAGATCGGCATGAAGCTGACGATCGGCTGCGGGTTGGAGATCAGGCCGAGCCCACCCTCTTGGAAGATGAACACCGTGGCACCGAATGTCGCGAGCACGCTGAGCAGGAATCCGACCGTTGCCGTCAGCGGAACCAGAATGGAGCGGAACACCAGCATCAGCAGCACGAATGCCAGTCCGACGACCACTGCCAGGTACGGAATCAACGCGCTCTGCAACCGCTCGGAGATGTCGATTCCGATCGCAGTCTCACCGGTCACGCCGTAGGAGACGCCCGCACTTTCCTGCAATCCGCTCTCGGCATCGCGGAGGTTGGTGACGAGCGCCTTCGTCTGGTCGCTGTTCGGGGTGCTCGACGGGGTGACGAGTATCTGAGCCGTGTCGCCTGCCTCGTTGACAGCGACGATCTGAGCATTCGTGACGTCGGATTGCTCGGTGATTGTGTCGACGACCTTGCCGAAGGAGGCAGTGCGATCGGCCTCGGCAACACCGGAAGCATCGGCGATGACCAGCAGGGGCCCGTTTCGTCCCGGACCGAAAGCCTTCTCGGTGATGTCGTACGCCTGGCGAGCGGGCGTCGACGGGTCGGCCGTGGCGATCGACGGCAGTGCCAGCGACAGGCCGGTGGCCGGGCCAGCGATCACACCGAGCAGGATGATTCCGCCGATGAGGCCCAGCGCAGGCCTCTTGACCAGGAACTTGGCCCAGCGCACTCCGTTGGTGGGCTTGGCGTTCGGGTCTTCGGGGTCGGTGGTGTTGACGAATTTGATCTTGCCTGCGAATGCCTTGCCCTTGTACAGACCGAGCATGGCGGGCAGGAAGGTCAATGCAATCAACACGGCGATGAACACCGCGAAGCCCGCAGCCAGACCCATCTGGGACAGGAACGGGATGCCGACGACCCGCAGGGCGACGAGTGCAATGAGGACGGTGGCCCCGGCGAACACGACGGCCGAGCCGGCGGTACCGACCGCACGTCCTACCGCTTCTTCGCGGTTGTCGGTGAGCGTGAGCTCGTGCCGGTATCGCGCCAGAATGAACAGGGAGTAGTCGATCGCGACCGCGAGACCGATCATGATCGCCAGGATCGGGGTGAACGAGGTCAGGCTGGCGAATCCGGAGGCCGTGGTGATCGCCAGACTCGAAATGCCGATTCCGACGATCGCAGTGATCAACGGCAAGCTGGCCGCGGCAGCCGAGCCGAACATGATGAGCAGGACGATGGCAGCGACAGCGAGACCGACGATCTCCGAACTGCCACCGGGCGACGGGTTCTCCTGTGCCACGTTGCCACCGAGGATGACTGTCAGGCCCGCATCTCGAGCCGGTTGCGCCGCGGCATCGAGATCACTGCGAACGGCGTCGGTCACATCGGCGAGGTCGAGGTCGATCGGCACCGTGACGGTTCCGACGTTGCCGTCGGGGCTCAGCGGCGAGGTGGCCGCGGCGTCGGCGGCTACCTCGTCGGCCGGGGTACCCGCTTCTGCAGCGGCCTCGGTGTATCGCTCGATGATCGACTGGTTGGCCGCCACCGGATTCGCCAGCGCCGGGGCACCTTCGGCAGGCTTCGCGGCGTCGACCTTCTCGATCTCGGCAATGGTGGAATCGATGGCCGAGGTGTACCTCGGGGTGTCCAACGACTGACCGTCAGGAGCCTGAAAGACGTACTCGGCACTGACCGACTGGAGTGGGTCCTTGGCTCCGCCGAACCGCTCCTTCTGCAGATCCAGAGCAGCCTGAGCAGGCGTTCCGGGGATGCTGAACGAGTTGGCGGTAGGGCCGGACAGCGTCGCTGCTCCCGCTCCCGCAAGAATCAGAATCACCAGCCACAGTCCGAGGACGATGCCCTTGCGTCGGTACGCGAATCTTCCGATTCGGTAGAGATAGGTGGCCACGGTCAAGCTCCTCGGTTGTGTTCGGACGAGTGGGGTTCGGGGACAGGAGTGGAGCCTGCGGAACGACTGTTCGGTTCGGGTAGTCCAGCGCGGAGTTGGTCGAAGGCGCTTTCGATGAGGGCCTTGGGATTCGACGCTCCCGCTGGGTCGTTCATCCAAATGTTCAGCGCTGCTGTCACCGCGCCACCGACAGCCATTTGAAGAAGGTTCGGGTAGAGGTCGATGTCGATGTCGGTTCCGGTCCGCTCGGCGATGGCTTCGCCCAGTCTGCGGGTCAGCGAGTGGTGCATTTCGAGCTTGCGGGCCATCAGAGCGGGGTTGGCTTCGATCAGCCGGGCCGCCGCGAAGGTGTCTTCGAGATCTCTACCGGGATCTGCCACGAGATCGATTGCTATGTGCCGCAACGATTCCCAGATCGGCTCGGTCGACGGCCGAGCACGCAGCAACTCGAACCACTCGAGGGCGGACTCTTCGATGTGATGCAGAACTGCTTCTTCCTTGTTGGAGAAGTAGTTGTGGAACGTGCGGGTGGAGACCCCCGCCTCGTGCGCGATGGCGTCGGCCGTGACCGTGTCGAAACCGTGTTCCTTGCCCAGACGCACGGCGGCCTGGCCGAGTGCATCGCGAGTGGCGGCCTTCTTCAGATCACGAAGGCCCGTCGGAGAAGTCACAATTACCAAAGTACGGAACTTGCACGATTCTGCAAGTTTGCAGTGAAGTGCAATTTTGTTGATCTCGCCACATGCGTCGACCGGTGTGACTCACGTCATCGACGAGCCCAGGCGGCCGGCTCGCTGATCAACTCGTTGACGAAGGTGGGCAGATCGTCCTCGACGATGTCCGCCAGCGACACCGATTCGAGCACCGAACGCAGACTGGCGCGCACCGCCAGCCACACACGCGTGAGCGGCTCGGCCGGACCGGCATACTCCGCATCCTCGGGTCGTTGCCCGCGCACCGACGCCAGCGGTCCTTCGATGGCCCTCATCACATCGGCAACAGAGATCTCCGACGCCTCCCGCGCCAGCCAGTAACCGCCGTCGGGACCCCGTCGACTGCACACCAGATCTGCGCGACGAAGATCCGAGAGCACCGACTCGAGAAACTTGTGCGGAATACCTTGCGCGGCGGCCAGCGCCTCTGCTTTCGCTGATCCCCCACCACCCACCGCCGCAAGTTCGACGAGTGTCCGCACCGCATAGTCCGCCTTGGCCGTGATGTGCACACTCAATTCCTATCATTCCAATAGGAAATTAGCGAGCAGTCCCCGGAACGTTCCGGTCAGGAACCCTCCGGCACCGCCACGACCACCTCGTTGCGACGCAGTGGTGCCACGGTCCAGGGCGGATCGTAGAACCAGGTCATCGGCTCGCCCAGCATCTCGATGTCGTGTGAGCGCAGCGCTTCGGTCAGGGCCGCCATCTTCGGTTCGACGTTGTCCCGGCCGCGGCCACCACTGAAACGCAGCACGGCCACCGTCTCCGCCGGAACCGCCGTCAACGTCACGCGGTCGTCGTCGGGCTTGGGCAGCGTGTCCATCGTCCACTTGGACGGCATGAAGAACCGGACAACCCAACCGTCGCTACCGGGCGTGCTCGACACGGGGGCAGTCATCGCGATCTTCTGCGAGCCTGCGGACGACTGGCTGACGGGAGCGGTCATCGCGACCTTCTGCTTGCCCCCGTTCTTGCCGAAGATGTACCCGGCCAGGCGACGGAAACCCTCCTTCCGTGCCTGCTCCTCATCGGCGTCGACCGTGGTCTGCGCCGCGATCCGTGGCGCGTAACGACGGATCTCCACCGCATCGGTCAGTCGACGGCTCGTGTGCGGCGGCTCCTCGGTGCCGACCCGAACACCGACGACACCCAACACGGACTCGCCCACCTGTCCGATCGTGGACACGATTTTCTTCAACAAGTCCGACTCCGCTCTCTCGACTGCTCGGTGTGCAGTCTCCACGGTACGAGCTGCATCACGATCGATCACGCGACGGCTTGGGATGTCACTCGGTGGATCCAGGCCAAGACCCCCTAACCAGCGTTACACTCTGCCTTTAGGTGTCACGCACATGGGGAGGTTCGATGACCGAGTGGATCGGTTCGGCGTGGAATGCACTGCCCGAACCGTTGCGCGATCCCGTGGCGTTGGCGATCCCCGCGTTCGCGCTGTTGCTGGTGATCGAATGGATCGCCGCCGCGAAGCTCGAGGACGGTGAACGCGGCGGCTACTCCGGCAAGGATGCCCGCGCCAGCCTGAGCATGGGCCTGGTGTCGATCGCAACCACCACGGCCTGGAAGGCGCTGGCACTGATCGGCTACACGGCCGTCTACGTCTATCTCGCGCCGTGGCAGCTCCCCGCCGACGCCTGGTACACCTGGGTGATCCTGATCGTGGGCGTCGACCTGTTGTTCTACGGCTATCACCGCATCGCGCATCGAACCCGGCTGATCTGGGCGACGCATCAGGCCCACCATTCGAGCGAGTACTTCAACTTCGCTGCTGCGCTGCGGCAGAAGTGGAACAACAGCGGCGAGGTGGTCATGTGGCTACCGCTCCCCCTGCTGGGTATGCCGCCGTGGATGGTGTTCGTGGGGTTCTCGATCAACCTCGTCTACCAGTTCTGGGTACACACCGAGCGCATCGACCGGATGCCTCGCCCGTTCGAGTTCGTCTTCAACACGCCCTCGCATCACCGCGTCCACCACGGCCGTGATCCGCAGTATCTCGACAAGAACTACGGCGGCATCCTCATCATCTGGGATCGCCTGTTCGGCAGCTACGCCGAGGAAGTCGAGCGACCGAACTACGGGCTGACCAAGCCCGTGAACACCTACAACATCTGGACCCTCCAGACACACGAATACCGCAACATCGCTCGGGATGTTGCGGCATCGCGGTCGTGGAAGGAACGCGTCGGATACGTTGTCGGACCGCCGGGATGGACGCCGTCGGCCGAGCGAAATCCGGCTACTGCCGATTCAGATTGATCAGAAAGTCGATGGTTCCCGAAGGGTCGACCGTGACGAAGCCGAGCGACGGCGGGTCGATGCCGTAATCGGACCATGTCGTCGGAATGGCACCCGACGCGATGAGCGTGTCCCCGGACAGGAGCACCTCCATCTCCACCGAGACGGGACGTGTCTGATCCTTGAGCGTCAACGTGCCCTCGGCCGTGACGGTGTCGGTGGTGCCATCCTGGGGCAGGGCGGACAGGTCGATCGGCGAGTCGATCGAGAAGGTCGCCGTCGGATACGTCGCGGTATCGAAGATGTTGCCGCGGAATTGGCCGTCGCGGCGGTCGTTGCCGGTACTGATCGAGTTCGTCAGGACAACGATCTGCCCGTCGGTCAGGCTGTCGTCGGCGATGGTCACGTTGCCGGCCACCTCGGTGGTCGATCCGACGACCGTCACGTCGGATCCATTGAGAAGTTCGTCGACGGTGTAGCCCGCGGCCGTGGTGTTGGTCGCGTCACCCGGGGTGACAATCCACCGTCCGTCGATGTCCACCACCGTGGCCGCTTCGGCACCGGAGGTCGATACCGTCGCCGCCGGTGCATCGTCTTCCTGCAACGAGGCATAGATCTTGGGCCCGAAGTACAACCCGAGTGCCACCAGAACGATGACCGATAAGCCGGATATCCACCATTTCTTACTCATGGGTTTCGATAGTAGTTTCAGCCCCCAGCTGGTGCCTGGCGACTTCCTGAGAGTTTTGTCCGTTTACCCCGAACGCACGTGTCTCTGCCGCCGGGCACAATGGAATGCATGGATCCGGTGGACGCACTTCGAGAGATCGGGTACTGGCTCGAGCGTTCGCGCTCGGACACCCACCGTGTCAAGGCCTACCGCCGGGCCGCCGATGTCGTCGAATCCCTCAGTTCCACACAACGATCCGAGCACGAGAAGGCAGACAGCTGGTCCTCACTGGCCGGTATCGGAGCCAAGACCTCGCTGATCATTCGTCAGGCGCTCACCCAGGACGTCCCGGACTACCTGCTCGAACAACGCACCGCTGCCGAGCCGATCGGCAACAACGACCTGCGCGCAGCACTGAAGGGTGACCTGCACACGCATTCCAACTGGTCCGACGGCGGCAGCCCCATCGAGGAGATGATGCGTACCGCCGCGACACTCGGTCACCAGTACTGCGCCCTGACCGACCATTCACCACGTCTCAAGGTCGCCAACGGCCTCACCGCCGAACGTCTGCGCGCACAACTCGACATCGTTGCCGAGCTCAACGAGCAGCTCGCGCCGTTCCGCATCCTCACCGGAATCGAAGTCGACATCCTCGACGACGGATCGCTCGACCAGGACGAGGGCCTGCTCGCCGAGTTGGACGTGGTGGTGGCGAGCGTGCACTCGAACCTGCGAGCCGATTCGAAGACCATGACCAAGCGGATGGTCACCGCCATCGCCAACCCGCACGTCGACGTCCTCGGCCACTGCACCGGACGACTCGTCGAAGGCGGACGCGGCACCAGGCCCGAGTCGACGTTCGACGCGCCCGTCGTGTTCGAGGGCTGCCGCCAGTTCGGTACCGCGGTGGAAATCAACGCCAGACCCGAACGCCAGGATCCTCCCGAGCGCCTGATCGACATCGCCCTCGAACGCGACTGCCTGTTCTCCATCGACACCGACGCGCACGCCCCCGGGCAGCTCGACTGGCAGGGTTACGGCTGTATCCGCGCCGAAGCGCGCGGCGTGCCCGCAGAGCGAGTGGTCAACACCTGGCCGCTCGACGACCTGCTCGAGTGGACGGCTCGGCGCGCGTGAATCGACGTCACTTCCTCTCCGGTGTACTCGCCGTCGCTCTGGTGGGCTGCACCTCGACCGACACCGAATCCTCACCGAGTACGGCCGAAACGTATTCGGCCGCGCTGCAACCGGTATCGGGGTCGGTAGGGAATCCCATCCGATTGAAGTACGGATACGAGCCGGACAACATCGGCGACCTCTACCTGCCCGACAACAACGCCACCTCGCTCCCGGTGGTGGTGATGATCCACGGCGGCGGGTGGCAGGAGAACCTGAACCTGTCGTACTTCCAGAAGATGTCGACGGCCATCGCAAACGAGGGCATCGCCGTGTGGAACGTCGAGTACCGACGCGGGCCGAACAACTGGGCCAACACCCTCACCGACGTCGACGACGCCACCGAGGCACTGGCCACCGTCGTCCAGGACGCAGCAGGCGGCAGGCTCGATCTCGACCGCGTCCACGTCGCAGGACATTCGGCCGGAGGGCAACTCGCCGCGTGGGTGGCCGCGCGACACCTCATGCCGGTCGACGCGCCGGGCGCGGAACCCAAGATCAAACCCCGCAGCGCCACCATCATGGCCGGCGTCTTGGATATGAAACGGGCTGCCACCCTCGGCCGCGACAAGTTCGTGCCCGAATTCCTCGGCGGTATGCCGAACCAGGTACCCGGCCGCTACAAGATCGCCTCCCCCATCGAATATCTCCCGCTCGATATCCCGCTGACCGCGTTGCACGGAGACGCCGATCAGACGGTCTCGGTGAACCAGAGCCGGGCCTACGTCGCCGCCGCTACCGAGGCGGGCAGCACCGATACCGAGCTCGTCGTGCTGCACGGGGCAGGTCACGGAGCATTTCTCGACCCGAAAGATCTCGCCTGGGCGACGGCATTGAGCACCATCTCCGGGCGGGCGCAGACCCTGCTCTGACGTGAGGTGGTACCTAGTGATTGTGAGG
>NZ_CAPS01000036.1 GCF_000333955.1 Rhodococcus sp. AW25M09 | reverse complement strand
CGACCGATCTGCTCCCGAGGGATACCTCGACGAGGAGGACGAAATCGACTGGGAGCAATGGATGTCGGGTGGTCTCTGCCTGCAGGCGCGGCTCGCCGGAGTGGTTGCGTTGACGGCCGATCCGATCGACCCCGTCATCGTCGAGACATGCAACGAGGGGTGAGCTGAACCGCACGCCGGACCGAGTCGTAGTGCCCCGCGTTTCTACCCACGCATGTAGTCTTCAGAACACGGTGACCCCGACGCCCGCCACGCCTCGCCGTGCGGACTCCCCTACTGCGTCGGGAAATGCATGAACGCTTCGTCTACTCGCACCCTCAGAGTATTTGTTGCAGGCTGGGTAATACAGGATGGCTCCTTTCCCCGCGCATCGGTCGGTGATCTCGCGGACGTCGCCCTCGAGCACTACTCCTTAACGGATACACCTTCTCTTTGCGACGAAACGCGCACTGCCATAGCCAGACCCGCCTACAGTCGAGCACCCAGCATGCACCGCGATGGGCGTCTACTGTGGCTGCATCTCGTCTACGGCGACGGCTGGAGCGCCCAGTGGTGGAACGACGAACCCACCGATGGCGAGGTCACTCTGACCGGAACGTTCAACGCGATGCTCACCGACTTCGGTGTGGACGCGCCACCCCGCGTCCACGGTCGCATCCGCCTGATGCATCTCGTAGACGAACAAGTTCGACCGACAGAAAAAGGTTGGACCACTATCGATGGAACCGACCAGCTCACCGAGATCGATGCCATTCCCGTTGCACACGACTGGTGGCCGTCCAAGGACACCAAAGACGGCGACTTCATCGCGTCGGGTGTACTGATCGAAATAGATCTCGACGACCACCCGTCTTCGCTCACACCGTTCGCAGCTGGAGCTGTGACGATCAGGGGAGATTCGATCTGGGTGATGCACTCGTCGGAGCCGGTTCTTTTGCAGGTCGATACGGCGGGAACAGATCCGGTCACCACTCGCTATCTGCTGCCGCTGACCATCGAACCTTCGAACGACCGCTGGTCGCGTCGGATCCACGCCATCGACGACGGCCTCTGGCTCACCTCCGAGCACGATATCCATCTGTGCACCATTTCTCCCGAGGGTGAGCTGAGCATCGAGCGATACGCCACCGAAGGCAGCTGGAGCACCGCGGTCCACGAGGGACAGCTGTATCTCATGGGGCGGACACGGTCGTCCATGAACAGCAACCGACGTCATGGAGTGATCAGGACTTATCCCGATGAAGAGCGAGTTCGATTGCTGGACAGAGTTACCCGACGCATCGTGACCGTCGACGGCCCTGACGGCATCCGGGCTTCCCGAGCAGATCGCGCTACAGCGGCCGACGGCACGCAGTGGTCCGTCGACGGCACAAATATGTTGCGCCGCATCGACTCAGACGGTACGGCGTCGAAGACCGACCTGACAGCCGAGTCGGAGACGGTCACTGTTCGATCGACAACATCGGATGCATTCGCCGACCCTGCCAACGCCGACGTCGTCGCCGCCATCACGGTCGACGTCTCCCGTTTCGTTCCGAAAACACCGCCGAGCCCGTGACCAACGAGTCGATCGCGGGCAGTAATTCTCGAACGACCCGCACAGAGGGACAGCCTTGCGCAGCACTGGGGCGAATTTCCGATATCCGCAGGTGAGGACAAGATTCCTGACGTACTGCCGGCGGGTCGATGCCGTAAGTACCCAGAATATTCGTGAAGGTCCATTCGATGGCTCATGCACAACGGCGTTAAAGAACTGATGGGTTACGTCAGACCGAGCGAAAGCCTGACTTCCTGGACGCGCCGGGGTCTCTTGGCGAAAAGAGGTTCTTGTAGGCGGCTTCGCAGAACAGCGCGATACCTACTACGAGCTGAACGACGCCGAACAGGTCACTCATATCCGGCTCGCGAATCCACGCGATACCAGCACCTGCTATGAATATCCCGGCAAGCAAGCGCACCACCAAGATAACCATCGACCCTGCGGTGCGTGAGTTCTTGTCCATAACCTCTCCTGTCGACGGCGGCGGATCCAGTTTCGACCGGCCGGTCACCTTGGAATCCTCCCATCAGCCTACCGATTCGACACTCACTGCCCTTTCGAGCAACTGACACGAAGCCATGCCTCCGCTTCACTGTGGGCACCTGCGATGGCCGCTGCTGAGAAATCGCGCTGGGGCAAATACGTGCGCAGTGCCTGCACATCCGTAGGTCGACATCTACCGCAGAACCCAATACAGTCGATGAGCATGGGCAACCGACTTCGCCGCGCCGACCAATCCACGCGAGACTATTTGGGCGGTCCCGGAATCAGCCTGTTTGCGCTCGTGCTCGCATTCTTCTTCGTCGTGCCCGGCATCGGCAAAATTGCAGGATTGGATGAGTACGGCATCGCTATAGCTTTCGCAGCAATGGCCGTATGCATTATTGCGACCAGCCGCATACGTAGACGGTTCCGAAAAGAACATTGATTCGCTCGATAGGAGCTTGCGAGACGGCCCTCATACCACCCTACGATCCCTGCTCATAGGCAAGCCAGTTGTCGGCTGGCGAGTCCAGCGAACGCAATGTGTTCTCGTCAGGAGCGCATTGCGCTGTGTACATCCAGCCGTGTCGTGAAATCACGTCGCTTCGCTTGCCGTCCACGAAGTACACGCAGTTGTCTTCCCCGACATAGATGACGGAGAACTGCACACCAGCAATTTCGGTCGACGCGACGCGAGAGTTGCCGTCGCGCAGCATTGTTTGTGCAAGTTCTTCCATCTGGTCGTGTGCCCGATCGAAGTCCCGATGTACTGGCAGATCGATCAGCTCGAATGCAGCAACAGTGACCAAGACGAGCAGCGGTGCGAGCGTACTTGCCCACGTCAGTGTGCGATGTCGTGTCCAGTACTTGGACAACCTGACTGCCCACACGATTCCAGTGGCGATGAGGCCGAGAATTGCCAGCCATACGGTTGTGAAGTCGAGAAGTGTGTCCTCGGGTGAGGGGTATTCCCACCACTCGTACCGCATCCCGGCAAGGAGGCCGAGGAAAAGAGCAGCCGCAACTGCAGTGCCGAGCCCCGGACGACTTTCTCGCCGGGGTTGTTGATCGTGAGTCTCGCTCACGTGGCTACTCTGCGCGGGCGCGGCTTGTGCAGTGCAGCGGCGACCGATCCGAGGACGACCAGTGGAACCGCGGAGAGCAGCTCTCCCCAGTAAGAAGACCAGTTGATCAGCCCGGCGATCGACGCACACACCAGCATTGCGACGGCCGACCAGGAAACCCACTGTCGCATCGTCACTGCGGCGAACAGGGGCGGTGCTGCGAGCAACAACCCGAGACCGATCACCGGCCACACCCCGATTGTGTCGACGATGCGGTCTTCGCACCGATAGTAAGACCGGCTTTCGCCGATCTTCGAGCACTCCAACGACACATCACCCATCGACCCCGACGTCCACACCAAAGCAACGAAGGCCGACGCGACCACAACGGTCACCCACCATATTGCTCTCGACACGTCGGCAGCGTATCCGATCTCAGCTCCGTGCTTCGGACGTCTTCCTCAGACCGATCACCCTCGGCTCGTCGACTACGAGTCGATATTCAACGGTGTTTCAAAACCATGTTCCGTGTCAGCATCAGCACGCCCAGGCCGAGTCCCCAACCAATCATGCAGAGCAGCACGCCCACGCCCGACTGCCCTGTGATGTCCGTACTCGCATCGAAGCAGAACGCGGTCGAGAATCCAGCCGTAATACCCAGTGCTGCAACGCGGCTACCAGTCTTGGCCCAGCGCGACAGGTGTGCGGCGAAGAAGCACGCCAGCACCACCGTGGCACCGCACGCGACCATCTGCCACGTCGGGAATTGATTCGGTGCAGGAAGCCCGGGTCCGCGGAACTCACCTCGCTGCGCGGCCGACCAACTCAACCAGCCTGCGCACGAGAGGAAACCCAACACGAAAGCGAGCAGTCCGGTGGACCCCACACACCGAGCGAGCCGGTTCCGGCACCGTCGTCCGACTTGGATGATCTGAACCAGATGCTCAGGGCACAGAATGCTGAGGGCACGCCAACAAAGATGAAGACGATCCGCAGAAATTGCGACATCGAAAAGTCGACTGCCATGCGTTCGACGCTAACAAAACCTACGGCGCGATCCGACGGGCTCTTACGGTGCGGCACTCAGTAGTTGTCGGCTCACACGAGCTCTCCGCGTGCCGGATCATCCTCGTTACCTCCACGACCGCCAATCATGACGGCGATCCCGATACCCTCCAGAGATGGCTGTGATGAAAGAGATCGACAAGTGGGTCGGCAGCCGGTTGACGGGTGTGCCTACGCGGTCGAAGCCACCCGGCCCCATTCTGCTGGCGTTCGTCACGGTCGCAGTCATCGTGTGGGTGTGTGTGGACCGAAACTGGTGGCCGTCCCCTTTCGGTTCGTACGCGTGGCTCGATCCCCTCCTCGCCGCAATCGTGTGCGTGCTGGTATTTCTCGTGACCGGCCTGATCTGGGCCATTCGCACCCTCTACGTTCTCGGCCGCGATCAGCGATGGTCGTGGTGGGTGGTACCGGCCCCTGCTGTCGTCCTCGCCGGACTCGCCTTCCTTGCGCTGATGCCATCGACATCGTTGCTGGACGTGCGCAGCGAATTCGATGCCATCGCAGTCGACCTACATGACAATCCTGGAGTGTGGCGAGAGCGATTCGAGATCGGCCCGTTCGACATCAGAAGTGCCCACAGTTCACCATCGGGCGAGGTGTATTTCACCGACAATGCCAGCATTTTCAACACCACCATCGGATGGGTCTACTCCCCCGACGCCGAACCGTCGGGTCTCACCACTGTCACCCACCTCGACGGCCCCTGGTACGAGTACACGTCCGTGTGGCGTTGACTAGCTCACCTCTACTGAATAATAAGCGCAGCAATGATTTTCGAGCTGTGCGCCGATTCGACGCCCGAAAAACTGGGTCGACGTCCGAGCACAGCAATTCTCATGACAACGACAGCCAGGCAACAATGGACACGAGTGTCAGGCGACCGATCCGGCTACGGCCAACGCGATTGCTTGCAATAGAGGTCGGTCCACACTGGTTGCACGCGCCGCAATCTCCACGTCCACTCGGGTGCCCGAGGGTTTGACCAACGTGACCTCGTCGATCGGGTCGCCGTCGAGAGTCATGCTGCTCGCACCCGGATTATCGTCGCGAAACTGCGACCCATCCGGCAATGTCACCGCACCCCAGGGGTTCTCGGACGGCTCGTAGTCCGCGTCGATCACTCTGATCGTAAGGGTGCCGTCGCCGGCCATCACGGCTCCGCAGGCTCCGGCCGATCCCGATGGGGAGGTTCGCATCGAGCCCAGCGGCCTGTCCAGTTCGACTGGCACCCCGACCGCCCGCCAGAAGTCATCCAGCGAGGCATTCAGGCGATCGACGGCCCGGGACGAGAACTGCCCTGCGCCCTCGGAATTGGTGTCACACGAAATCGGAAGCGGGAGCATTCCATCCGGAACCGGTGTGGACCAGAGCAATTCCGGCCGCAGCGCTATCGTGCGCAACTCCTCGATCGACAATGGCACGGTACCGGTGGACTCGTAATCGGCGTTGTAGTCCGACGACGAGGCCACTACGACGGAACCATCGCGTGCATACATACGCACGACATTGGAGTAGATACGGTCCCCGTCGATTTCGGTCCAGGTGTCCCGAGTGTCGATAACGGTTCCGTCGGACAGGGTTTCGCGAGCATCGAGCCATCCGGCCTGGCACGGCTTGGGGCTGTCGGCGAGGCGGGTGACGTTGACCGTCACCGAACCTTCGACGCCGTCGCGAGAGACCAGTCCGTCCGCGGTGGTGCCAGGGTCATATGCCGCGTCCGCGCTGGGCACCGGCTGGAAAACCAGCGGATCGCCGAAGGACCAGACCACAGATCCAGCCAGCACGTCGACTCCCGCCGGCAGAGCATCGCGGACCGCGACCGACATCGCATTCGCCTTTTCCGGGGTCAACCACGGGTAGTCGGGGTTGTCGTAGCGCTCCTGGCCCGAGGTCGCGACGCCGTAGAACTGCTCTTCCTCGGGCGGCTCCACGGATTCGCATCCAGGAATATCCACCGGGTACTCGACCGGCTCACTGAGATAGCCCAATCCGGACTGCCCCATCGGTTGGTGGGTCAGACCTGCCGCAGCGACACCCAAGGCGACGACCACACCGACGACCACCCCATCGGTCCGCACACCGCCACGCCGCAAAGACATTCGCACGGCCGCAGCCTAACGCGGCCAGACTCGACCCGATCAGGTGCCAGGAGCGGAGCCCGCAGGAGCGACCCAGTTAGGTAATCGACACCAGTTGGGTGATGTCGTCGAAGGGCAACGGGCCGTCGACGACGGCTCCGACCACGGCGCTGTTGAGGATGATCGATCCGCCGTGGTTGTCCAGGAATGCGGTGTCGGATGCGTCTCGTCCGGTGGCGATGCGTACCAGGGTCGATCGCGGCGCGAGGCACGTTGCGTCCACCACTCGCCACTGGCCTTCGACGAACGCTTCGGCGACCGCGTGGAAGTCCATCGGATCGCAGCCCGGCGCGTACACCGCAACGAGGCGAGCAGGGACGTTGACGGCCCTCAGCAGTGCCACCACGAGGTGGGTGTAATCACGGCACACACCGGCACCGGCGAGCAGGGTGTCGACGGCGCCGTCGATGGGATCGCTGCTGCCCGGCACATAGCTCAGCCGTGCACCGACCCATGACGACACCTCGGCCAGCAACTTCTCCGACGGTGGGTAGGAGCCGAATTCCGTTGCTGCGAAACCGAAGAACTTGTCTGCCTCGGAGTAGCGGCTGGGCCGCAGATACAGCGAGAGATCGTAGTCCGAGACCGGAGCCGGCTCGGTGTTGCCGTAGATCGTTGCCGAGTACGACGCCTCGAGCTTGCCGACTCCGGCATACAGCTTGTGGATACGGGTGCCGTGAGCACCGCTGATCTCTTGAGCTTCGATCGGCTGACCGTCGAGTGTGAACGACAGTGCTTCCCACACGTCGGTTCCTGGATGTGGTGCGATCGCGATCTGGAACTCGAGGGTGCTGGCCTCGGTCACGTCGACATCGAGGTACGCGGAGACGTCACGTTTCATCGTGCCGATCCTGCCATCTTCGGGCCTTTCGCGCAGATCATGACTCATCGGTGAGACGTTCGCCGGTCACCAGGAATATGACGCGTTTGGCGACCTCGACCGTGTGGTCGGAGTAGCGCTCGTAGAATCTGCCGAGCAGCGTGATGTCCACTGCTGCCGGCACCCCGTGCGGCCAGTCGGGTGCAGAGGTCAGCATGAACAGGCTGCGATGCAGTGCGTCCATTTCCTGATCCTGAATTCGCAGGTTGGCCGCGAGTTCGGCATCTCTGGTTTCCAACACGCGCTGGGTGGCCTCGGCCTGCGCGACGGCCACTCGGCCCATCTCCTCGAACACACTCTCGACCTCAGGGGGGAGCACGTGCGCAGGGTGACGGCGACGGGCCAGCTCGGCGATGTGGACGGCCAGGCCACCCATCCGCTGCAGATCGGCCACGATGTTGATTCCGGACACGACCCGTCGGAGATCGTGCGCGACGGGTGCTTGCAGGGCCAGGAACCCGAATGCGCCGTGTTCCCACTCGACCGCGAGCATGTCGATTTCTTCCCGGTACTCGATTGTCCTCTCCGCGAGGACGATGTCCGCCGTCAGCAACGACGCAGTCGCGTCGATCATTGCCTTCTCGGCAATTCGCGACATCTCGGACAGATTCGACGCCAGTGAATCCAGCGTTTCCGCGTAGCTGTCCCGCATAAAGTACTCAACCCCTACCGCTCCGCCCGTGTGGGCGTGTAGGCCTTACCCCCGAACACACCTTTCTACACCCCCAGCGGCCCTGTGGGACTCTGAACCGCATGACTGTGTTGAAGTCGATCGCGCTCTTCGGCGTCGCCGCCCTGCTCGAGATCGGCGGCGCATGGCTGGTGTGGCAGGGAATTCGCGAGCATCGCGGATGGCTGTGGGCAGGAGCGGGGGTGATAGCCCTCGGTGCCTACGGATTCGTGGCCACCCTGCAGCCGGATGCAAATTTCGGACGCATCCTCGCCGCATACGGCGGGGTGTTCGTCGCAGGATCACTGCTCTGGGCGATGGCGGTGGACGGCTTCCGGCCCGATCGGTGGGACATCGCCGGAGCGTCGATCGCACTGATCGGTGTCGGGGTGATCATGTACGGCCCGCGCTGACTCGCACGGGCCGTACAGGGCAGATCAGCAGTTGGACGGTGCAGGCACTCCGTAGAACCGGTCCTTGATCCAGTTCTGCGCCTCGCCGAGGCCGAGGATATCCGGAATCAGGTGTCCGGCACCGGATCCCGGCACGATGGCCGGAACCTGCGCGGCGCTCAGCTGCACGGTGGCACCCTTGCCGCACCAGTCACCGGCCAGGCCGACGGCCTGTCCGTGGGGCACGATGTCGTCGGACGTACCGGACTGGATCAGCACCGGCGCATTCGGCGTGCGCTCACCGATCTTGTTCTTGGCCAGGATCTCCTGAGCCCTGGGCAACCGGTCGAGTACCACCGACAGCGGCTCGCCCGTCTTGGTGTACTCGTTGGTGCGGTGCAACCCCACGTTCAGAATCGTTTCTCCGACACACTGATCGGCGACCAGATTCAGCATGGCCTTACCCGCGTCGTTGATGTTCCCGTCGACGATCGGCTGTAGATCGGGGTCGGAGTTCAGCAAACCGTTGAGGGTGTAGCCGATGACGCCCGTCAGGATGGTGCCGTCGACCTGCTCGAGCGTCTGCTTCAGATCTGCCGGCGGTGCGCCCGCATAGGTGCCGACGAGGTTCATCTCCGGTGCGTACTCACCGGCGAGTTCCGCTGCGGCAGCGGCAGCGCCACCACCCTGCGAGTAGCCGTAGGCGGCCACCGGTCCGTCCGCGGAAATCTTGGTGCCCTGTAGTTTCTGGGCTGCGCGGGCCGCGTCGAGCACAGCGTGAGCTTCCGATGCCCGGTTGACGTAGGTGTGCGCGCCGGGAGTACCGAGGCCCTCGTAATCGGTGATGACGACGCCGTAGCCCTGAGACAGCAACGAGTACGCCGCGAGCACCTCGTACTCCACCATGAAGCCGAGCGGTGGGGTGTAGGTGATGAGGTTGTTGAGCATCTTCGACGGCGCGCACTGATCGCCCTGCCCCTGAGTGCCCGGTGCCAGTACGACGAGCGGACGAGCACCCGGCCCGGTCCACTCCGCGGCGGGATCGATGTAGGTGCCGGTGACGGCATTTGCGGCGTCGTTGGAGTCGTTGCTGCGGTACATGATTCGAGTCGCGGCACCGGGCAGCGGACCGCCGATTCCGGGTACCGACAGAGCGAGATTCGAAGGCTCCGAACGGAGTACGTCACCGGGCGAGCCGGCGGGCAGCGGGCTCGGTGGAATGTAGAAATCGGATTCGACGGACGAACCCGTCGACGGCGCTGCCGACACCGCCGGCGCCGTCACCCCGATGAACACAGCTGCTACCGCTACAGCCGAACCGAACACGCGCTTGGAACGCAACTGATAACCCCCAACGTCGAACACTTGTTTCCAAGTGAGCGCCACCCCGCGTAGCACTTATCGTGACGCACCTTACGTGATCGATCACACAACGCAAAGAGCTACTTCGGAATCCTCACGATCAGCGCCGACGACGGTGCATAGCCGTCTTCGCCTCGTCGACCTCATCGTCGGTGAACGGACGCCCAGGGAGTTCCGATCGCGGGACGCCGTCACCCCGAAGGCCGTCGAGCAAAACGGTGAAATAACGACGCCAGTTCGAGGCATCGACTGTGCCGGAGAACTCGACGGTCGAGCCGATCATGCCGAGAATCGGATAGAAGTCGTTGACGGCAATGTCGGGACGCAGCTGCCCGGACGCCAGCGCTCGATCGACGATCTTCTCGAAGAACGGATCGATACGCCGTCGTACCTGCGCGATGCCCCGGCACCCCTCGTCGGACCCCAATACGACGTCGCCGAGACCGCGATTCAACGACATTCCCTCGCAGACATCGGCCAGGAACTGCACCAGTCCCTGCCACGCATCCGGGGCTTCGAGTGCGCTCTCGGCGTTCGCGAGCATGTCTTCGAGGCGTTGCTCGAAGACGCCGTCGATGAGTTCTTCCTTGCACGAGAAGCGTCGATAGACGGTGCCGACGCCCACCTTGGCGTGGGCAGCGACGTCATCGAGAGTGATGTCGATGCCGCGTGAGGCGAACAGCTCACGGGCCGCATCCACGATGCGGCGTCGATTGCGTTCGGCATCCGCCCGCAGGGGCTTCGATGCCGTTGTGTCTGGCCTCACACTCATTCGATGTCCGTTTCACCCGATAAGCGGAGGACATTCCTCCACTTAGCTGCTACCTTGGCTCTACAACCGGAGGGTACACCTCCGCATAGTCGAACCGAGGACACTATGACCACCCTTTCATCGGAGAACGTGGGCGACGCAACATCGTCCACGACGCCGGTCGACGAGCGCTCGCATCGGAATCGCTGGCTGATTCTCGCGACGCTCGGGCTGGCCCAGCTCATGGTCGTGCTCGACGCGACCATCGTGAACATCGCACTCCCCGCTGCCCAGCTCGACCTGGGCTTCGACAACTCGGACCGCTCCTGGGTCGTCACCGCATACGCCCTCGCATTCGGCAGTCTGCTGCTCCTCGGTGGACGGCTCAGTGACCTCTTCGGACGGCGCAACACCTTCCTCATCGGGCTCGTCGGATTCGCACTGATGTCGGCAGTGGGTGGAGCAGCCGTCAACTTCGGCATGCTCGTCGCAGCCCGCGCCGGTCAGGGTGTCTTCGGTGCACTGCTCGCCCCCGCCGCACTGTCCCTGCTGGCGACCACGTTCACCGACGTCAAGGAACGCGCGAAGGCCTTCGGCATCTTCGGTGCCATCGCCGGCGGCGGCGGCGCCCTGGGACTGCTCCTCGGCGGCATGCTCACCGAGTGGGCCAACTGGCGCTGGAGCCTGTACGTCAACCTGATCTTCGCTGCGATCGCCTTCGTCGGCGCATTCCTGTTCCTGGCCAAGCACAAGGTCGACGTCCGCCCCAAGCTCGACATCCCCGGCACCCTGGCGGTCTCGGCTGCACTGTTCTCCATCGTCTACGGCTTCGCTCACGCCGAGTCCGACGGCTGGAGCGACCCCGTCACCCTCGGATTCCTCGCCGCCGGTGTCGTTCTGCTCGCGGTGTTCGTGACCATCCAGACGCGCGTCGAGCATCCGTTGCTGCCGCTGCGCATCATCCTCGACCGCACCCGTGCGGGATCGTTCCTCGCCGTATTCGTCACCGGCGCAGGCATGTTCGCGGTGTTCCTGTTCCTGACGTACTACCTGCAGAACACGCTGAACTACACACCCATCACCACCGGGTTCGCGTTCATGCCGATGATCGCGTCGCTGATTCTCACCGCGACGCTGTCCACGGCGCTGATCCTCCCGCGATTCGGACCACGCATCCTCATGACGACCGGCCTCGTCGTGGCCTCCATCGGAATGGGTCTGCTCACCCAGATCGACATCGACAGCAGCTACGTCACGCACATCCTGCCCGGCCTGATCATCATGGGACTCGGACTCGGTGCCACCATGGCGCCGGCCATGCAGGGCGCGATCTCGGGCGTCTCCCCGGACGATGCCGGAGTCGCGTCCGCCACGGTGAACACGATGCAGCAGGTGGGCGGCTCGATCGGCACGGCGCTACTGAGCACCGTCGCCGCCAACGCCGCGACCGGCTACGTCAGTACCAACATGGCAACGGCAACCGATGCCGCGTTACTGCAGGCCAACGCGGAGCTCGCGAGCTACACCACCACATTCTGGTGGGCATCGGGGATCTTCTTGCTCGGAGCCGTGCTATCGATCACGTTGCTGAAGAAGGGGCCGTTGCCGACGGCTCCCGAGGGTGCGGTCGTCGTCGGGCACTGAGAGCGGCTGCGCCGCATGTGAGCGGAACTTCGTAGTGGGCTACGAAGTTCCGCTCATGCGTTCAGCTCTCGAGCAGCTTTTCCGTCGCGGCCAGCAGCACGCAGGTCGCGACGCCGTCCATCGACTTCTCCAGCTCACCGAGTGAGGGGAAGCTCGGGGCGAGGCGAATGTTCTTGTCTTCCGGATCTTTACCGTACGGAAAGGCCGAGCCGGCGGCCGTCAGGGCAATTCCAGCGTCCTTGGCCAGCGCGATCGCACGTGCAGCGGTGCCGTCGAGGACGTCGAGGCTGATGAAGTAACCGCCCTTGGGTTCGGTCCACGACGCGATCTTCGACGCGCCGAGCCGGTCCTCGAGAATCTGCTGAACCAGCGCGAACTTCGGCTTCAGGATCTCTCGATGCTGGGCCATGTGGGCCCGCACGCCCTCGGCGTCGCCGAAGAAGCGTAGATGTCGCAACTGATTGAGCTTGTCCGGGCCGATGCTCTTCTTGCCGAGGTGCTTCTGGTACCAGGCGAGGTTCTCCTCGGAGCTGCCGAAGAAGCTGACGCCCGCGCCGGCGAACGTGATCTTCGAGGTCGACGCGAACACGAACGGACGATTGGGGAAGCCGGCCTCGGCTGCCATGCCGAGCACGTCGTAGGACGGCGCGAACTCCTCGGTCAACGGATGCACCGCATAGGCGTTGTCCCAGAACAGCCGGAAGTCGGGCGCAGCAGTGGGCATGGTTGCCAACGCGCGAACGACCTCCTCCGAAAACACCGCTCCGGTGGGGTTCGCGTAGTTCGGCACCACCCACATGCCCTTGATCTGCGGATCCGCCGCCACCATGGTGGCAATTTCGTGGACGTCCGGCCCGTCGGGACCCATCGGAACCGGGATCATCTCGATGCCGAAGCTCTCGGTGATCGCAAAATGCCGGTCGTAGCCGGGTGCCGGGCACAGGAAGCGCACGTTCGGCTCGGCCGACCAGGCGCGCGGAGAATCGGGCAGGCCGTGCAGCAACGCCCAGACCACCAAGTCCTGCATGATCTCGAGGCTCGCATTGTTACCGGCGAACAGATTCTTCACCGGTATACCGAGCAGCTCGCCGAAGATGGCACGCAGCTCCGGCAGACCCGCGAGGCCGCCGTAATTGCGGCAATCGGTGCCGTTGCCGTCCTTGAAGTCCGCGCCGGGAAGCGTCAGCAGATCTGCAGCGAGATCGAGCTGCTCGGGCGACGGCTTGCCGCGAGTGAGATCGAGGGTGAGCTTCTCGGCTTTGAGCTGCGTGTACTTCGCGCTCTGCCGCTCGTGCTCGGAGGCGAGCTCCTCATGGTTCATCAGACCCAACTGGGTTTGCGCTGGCATGCGGAGCGGCCTTTCGGTGACTGGTTTCCCCGGACAGTGTTCTTGTCACTGAAATTAAGGGGACCCCGCGCACCCGGCAGAGCCCATTGACCCTTGCTGCCTTCCGGCCCTGGGGGAGTTCACAGGATGCGCGCCGCGCGGGATCCGTTAGGAAGTGTAGCCGCCTCCCGCCGGGCACCGCATCACCACCCTTCGCGCCTCCCGATTTGGGAGATGGTGGGGGTAACCGGGTAAGCTCCCCCACGGAGGATTCGCCTAGTGGCCTATGGCGCTCGCCTGGAACGCGGGTTGGGTTAACGCCCTCAGGGGTTCAAATCCCCTATCCTCCGCCAGGGAAGCCCCTGTGACCCAGTCACAGGGGCTTCTTGCTGTTCTGGGGTAGGCACACCTCGGGCTCGTCCGCCCCGGAGTTCCGCGTCAATGGCACATTGACGCGCTCAGACGTATGCAGTGGACCATTGACGCGGCCGGGGGCCGCGGGGGCGCAGGATCGGGGGCAGGGGTGCCGAACCTAGCGAGCCGACCAACCGCCATCCATGGTGTACGACGCTCCGGTGACCATGCCGGCGTTCTCGGAGGTCAACCAGCCCACCAGCGAGGCGACTTCGGCTGGTTCGACGAGTCGTTTGATGGCGGCCTCGGTCAGCAGCACCTTCTCGAGTACCTCGTCCTCGGGGATGTCGTGCGCCTTGGCCTGTTCGGCGATCTGTTTTTCCACCAGGGGCGTTCGTACGTATCCCGGATTGACGCAGTTGCTCGTCACACCGTGAGCTGCTCCTTCGAGGGCCGTCACTTTCGACAGGCCTTCGAGTGCGTGCTTGGCGGTGACGTAGGCGACCTTGAATTCCGATGCCCGCAGTCCGTGCACCGAAGACAGGTTGACCACTCGACCGAAGCCGCGAGAGTACATGTGCGGCAACGCAGCTCGGATGAGTAGGAACGGAGCTTCGACCATCAGCGTCTGGATTCTGCGGAACGCGCCCGGGTCGAAGTCGACGATCGGTGCGACGGTTTGGATGCCGGCGTTGTTGACCAGAATGTCGACGTCCAACTTCAGACTGTCCAGGGCGGTGGTGTCGAGCAGATCCACCGACCAGACCTCCCCGCCGAGTTCGTGCGCCAATTCCTTTGCCGCCACGTCGTTGACGTCGGCGACGGTGACTCGGGCACCGCGGGCGGCGAGCTCACGCGCGCAGGCGGCCCCGATGCCGGACGCTCCCCCGGTGACGAGGGCGGAGCGTCCGGTCAGGTCGGTCACCGCTGTGCATTCTGATCGAGCAGGCCCACCTCGGCAAGCTCGGCCTCGGAGGCCAGATTCTTGGCGTCGGCGATGTCGATCGTCTCGAGGGCCAGACCCTTGGTCTCCCGAGCCGCGACGACGGCGATCACGGTGACGAGCGCCGATCCCGCCAGGTACCAAGCGATCGGTACCGAGGATCCGTATCGGTTCAGCAGGAACACCGCGATGATCGGGGCGAGCGAACCGGCAACGATCGAGGTGACCTGATAGCCGAGGGACACACCGGAATACCGCATCCGCGTCGGGAACATCTCGGCCATGATCGCGGGCTGAGTTGCGTACATGAACGCGTGGAAGATCAGGCCGATGATGATGGCCAGCATGATGACCACGTTGTGCCCACTGTTGAACATCGGGAAGGCGAAGAAGCCCCAGGTTCCTGCGGCCAGAGCACCGAAGAGGTAGACGGGTCGGCGGCCGACGCGATCGGCGAGCTTGCCCACCATCGGGATGACGCAGAAGTGGATGGCGTGCGCGACGAGCATCCACCACAGAATGGTCGTGGTGTCGGTACCCACTTCGACTTTGAGGTAAGTGATCGTGAACGTCACGACGAGGTAGTACATGACGTTCTCACCGAAGCGCAGGCCCATCGCGGTGAAAACCCCACGCGGGTAACGCTTGATGACCTCGAAGACTCCGTACGACGCAGCCTTGATGACCTCGGCCTGCTTCTGTGCCTCGAGGAAGATCGGGGCGTCGGTGACCTTGGTGCGGATGTAGTAGCCGACGAAGACGATGACGGCGGAGAGCCAGAAGGCCACGCGCCAGCCCCAACTGAGGAATGCTTCGTCGGAGAGCGTGGTGGTCAGAACCAGCAGTACGACGGTGGCCAGCAGGTTGCCGGCGGGAACGCCTGCCTGTGGCCAGCTGGCCCAGAATCCACGGGACTTGTTGGGGCTGTGTTCTGCCACAAGGAGAACCGCGCCGCCCCATTCTCCGCCGACGGCGAATCCCTGGATGAAGCGCAACAGGACCAACAGTGCCGGTGCCCAGTAACCGATCTGGCCGAATGTCGGCAGGCAACCCATCAGGAACGTGGCACCGCCGACGAGGACGAGACTGAACTGCAGCAGCTTCTTTCGGCCGTACTTGTCTCCGTAGTGACCGAAGACGATGCCGCCCAACGGTCGTGCGACGAAGCCGACTGCGTAGGTGACGAAGGCTGCGAGGATCGCGTCGAGCTCACTGGTACCTGCCGCGAAGAAGATCTTGCTGAAGACGAGAGTTGCGGCGGTGCCGTAGAGGAAGAACTCGTACCACTCGACGATGGTGCCCGCCATCGAGGCGGCGACGACCTTCTTGAGACCGGACGGGGTGGCATCTGGATCCGGTTGGGATCGATCTGCTGGCGACTGTTCGTCGACACTCATAACTTCTCCTGTGTTGCTCGGCACTTCGCGTCGCTGCATGTGATGGACCACACATATGCGGGATGTGCTGAGTATTGGTGCAGATCTTCGTCGACGCAAGAGCCATGAACGCAGGCCGGATCTGCAAAAATGCAGACATGACCCTCGGCGGGGCGAAGATCCCCAGTGCAGACGACCTGCTGGTGCTGCTTGCCGTCAGCCGTACCGGTCGCTACAGCTCCGCGGCCGACGACCTGGGCATCAATCACACGACCATTTCCCGACGCATCGCCGCACTCGAGAACACTCTCGGCGGCCGAGTCCTCACCCGCGGTGTCGGCGGCTGGGAACTCACGCAACTGGGCCACGGCGCGCTGGCTGCGGCCGAGGCCGTCGAGGATGCGCTGCGCACTCTCGTCTCGACCGATGCCGGCGCGCTGGAAGGCGTCGTACGCATTTCGGCGACCGACGGATTCAGCGCCTACATCGCCGCCCCGGCCGCAGCGCGGGTACAGCGCGCGCACCCTCGGGTGTCGGTGGAGATCGTCGCTGTCACCCGTCGTGCGTCGCAGCAACGATCGGGCCTGGACATCGAGATCGTCGTCGGCCGACCGCAAGTGCATCGCGCCGAAGCGATTCGGCTCGGGGACTATCGCCTCGGCCTCTACGCCTCACAGGCCTATGTGCAGGAGCACGGAACGCCGGAGGTGCCGGCCGACCTGGCAGCGCACCCGCTCATCTATTTCATCGACTCGATGCTGCATGTGGACGACTTGGATCTGGCCCCGAATTTCACCCCGACGATGCGGGAATCGGTCACCTCGACCAACGTGTTCGTTCACGTCGAGGCCACCCGGGCAGCGGCCGGCATCGGACTGTTGCCCTGCTTCATGGCCGACCGTCACCCCGACCTACAACGAATCCTGCCCGACGCCATCGCCGTGAAATTGACCTACTGGCTGGTCACCCGCACCGAAACTTTGCGGCGACCGGAGGTGTCGGCGGTGGTCGACGCGATCCGCGCGGTGGTCAGCGAGCAACGTACGGCCCTGTTGGGTGAGAACTAGTTGGGTGAGAACTGAGATCGGTGGGCATACCGTCGAGAGCACGGAACTTCCGTCCGAGAAGGAGCGTCCCCTCGATGTCCGATATCGACTTCTATTTCGATCCGGTGTGCCCGTTCGCCTGGATGACCAGCAAATGGGTCCGCAAGGTTCAAGCCCAGCGCGATTACACCGTCGACTGGCGATTCATTTCGCTGCGACTGCTCAATTCCCACATCGACTACGATGCGCACTTCCCACCCGAGTACGAGGCCGGACACACTGCTGGTCTGCGACTGTTGAGGGCGGCTGCTGATATTCGTCGTGAGCACGGTTCGGCCGCGATCGGGCCACTGTACGAGGCCCTCGGCACGCACATCTTCGATACCGAGGTGGTGCCGGACGACGCGAAGAGCCACGGCTTTCGCGGCACCGCAGAATTCCTGGCCCCGATTCTCGAAGAAGTAGGGCTGCCGACTCATCACACTGCAGCGTTGGACGATGCGTCCATCGACGAGGAGATTCGAGCCGAAACCGATCATGCGCTCTCGCTGACCGGCAAGGACGTCGGCACCCCCATCATCGCCTTCGAGCCACCGGACGGCGTCGCTTTCTTCGGCCCGGTGATCAGCCGACTGCCCAGCGACGAAGAAGCAGTACCACTGTGGGACAACGTGATCGGGCTTGCGCGCTTCCCGGGATTCGCCGAGATGAAGCGCAGCCTGCGTGAGCTTCCCCAATTGAAGGCTCTCGGTGTGCAGGAGGACGAAGCCGGCGTGCAACAGGACTGGCACGGCGGGAGCCGACGCCAGAAGAAGTGACTCCTCAGCGCGGCTCCTGTGCACGCGTTGGAATGAGCGCACGCGGTCGCGGGGTTCCGTGAGCACAGACATCGAAGACAGGAGCACGTATGAGTTCATCGACGTTCGTCGACGGTATAGAGGTCATGTGGCGACCGGGTTGCCCATTTTGCATGAGGCTGCGTAGCGGTTTGAGCAAGCGCGGAATAGCCACCACCGACATCGACATCTGGACGGAACCCGATGCTGCCGCGCGGGTCCGCGCCGCGACCGGGGGCGACGAAACAGTCCCGACCGTCTTCATCGGGAGCCGCGCGCTCGTCAACCCGAGTGTCAAGCAGGTCATTGCGGCACTCGAGAGTGAATTGCCCGATCGGGTGGACGAGTTGGTACCGCCGCGAGAGGACACCGGAAAATGGCGCGCGATGTTCGGCTTCGGGAAGCGGGCAACGTCGTGAGCAGCATGTCGGCGTGGGTGGGCGAGCACAGGATTGCGCAGTCGGACGACATCGTGATGGTCGAGGGCAATGCCTACTTTCCCGTCGGTGCAGTACACGACGGCGTTCTCACCTCGACGGCGTCGAAGTCACTGTGCCTGTGGAAGGGGATGGCCAGCTACTTCGACGTCACGGTAGAGGGATCTGCACTGAAGAACGCGGCATTCGAATACCGTCACCCCTCCCCGCTCGCGCGGCGGATCAAGGGTCGTGTCGCGTTCTGGAACGGAGTGTCAGTCCGGAAGGACTGATCCGACGCGCACCTGAATGTGGCCGCCGCGGACGGACGCCGACCGCACCTCAGTCAGCTGTCGGGTCATCGTCGTCCACGGATGCGCGTCGATGTCGGATCCGCCGAGTCGGCACGCCAGGCGAGCGAGCGGCGTCCAGACCGCAGCTGCTCCGGTGGGCTTCTGCATGTCCACGACAGCAACGTCGCCGCCGGGCCGCGTCGCCGCGATCATCGTGTTCAGCGCCGACTCCCATTCCGCCATCAGGGACAGCGCGTAGGTGGCGATCGCAGCGTCGAACCGTCGCTCGTCACCCAGCTCGGCGGCATCCACGGTGGTGGCGTCGGCTTCGATCAGCGTCACGTTGGACCAGCCTGCCGAATCGGACCGGCGACGGGCTTGGTCGAGCATCTGCGCGCTGGCGTCGACGCCGGTGATGGACCCGCTCGGCCCGATCTGCTGCTGCAGGAGCGAGAAGTTGAGCCCTGTCCCGCACCCGATGTCGAGTACGTGACTGCCGGTCGGGAGGGAGAGCAGGTCGATCGCGGCGGCCCGTCCTGCGCGGTAGACCGGCCATTCGAAGGAGATCACGTCGTACAGCTGCGCAGACGCCGTGTACGGGGTGGGTCGTTTCATCGGGGGTGTCCGTTCCAGGTCGGTTTCGGTGTCGAATCGGTCGAACCGGGCACACTCGTGCCTGTGGAAACATCGAGCGTCACTTTTGGAACACTGCTTACCAGTCGAAGGGTTCCCTGAAACGTGCACGATTCCGAACCCGCTGAAACCACCGACGCGCAGGCGCGTGGCTTTCGCCTGTACGTCGAACCGGAGATCGAGGTTCTTCTTCGGGTGGCGACAACCCTGACCGGCCCCTCCGACGCCCAGGATCTGGTTCAGGAAACTCTCGTGCGCGCCTGGCGCAGCGTCGACAGATTCGACGGTCGGCACCCGCGCGCGTGGCTGCTGACCATTCTGCGCAACACCAACATGAACATGCACCGGCGTCGCCGCCCGGACACCGTCGCCGACTTCGCCGACTTCGTCTCCACACGGCCCGCGTTCGGGGTCGATCCACCGGGAACAGAGGAGCACGTGATGACGTCGATCCTCTCCGACGATCTCGAGCGGGCCGTCCAATCGTTGGCCCCGAAGTTTCGAACAGTCCTCCTCCTGGTCGACGTCGACCAACTCACCTACAGCGAGGCCGCGGACCTCCTGGGAGTCCCCGTCGGCACGGTGATGTCACGACTGAGCCGTGCACGGGAACGAGTACGACGTCACCTTCGGCCCACGTTCGTCGCTGCTACCGGAAAGGGACACCCATGATCAGATCCGCACGGATGATGTTGACGTGCCATTGGTCGGCGCGGCGGATACAGCGTTACCTCGACGCCGACCCGGCCGCACCACTCGGCACCGACGAGATCCGACGTCTCGAAGCCCACCTGGCGGTATGTGAGAAATGCCGTGCCGCGGAGCTGGAGTTCAAGCAGATCAGCGCCGCCCTCTCGCGGTGGACCGTCGACACGATGCCCGATGAGGACAGCGTCGAACACATTCGACGCTTCATGGACCGACTGACAGGTGAGAGCAGATGACAGCACGAGAAGTAGGAAGCAGAGCGTGGCCCGAGAAGGCGGATCTCGTGGTCGTTGGGGGCGGCACCGCCGGCATCGTCGCGGCGAAGACCGCAGCCGGATTCGGCATCGGGGTTGTGCTGATCGAACGCGAACGCACCGGCGGTGACTGCCTGTGGACCGGCTGCGTTCCGTCGAAAGCGCTGATCGCGGCGGCCTCGGCCGCAGCTACCGCCAGGTCTGCGCACCACCTCGGTGTCGACGTCGGCGAGATGCGGGTCGACTTCCCGCGAGTGATGGCCCACGTGCGCCGCTCCATCGAGCGCATCGCACCCGTCGATTCACCCGAGGCGCTGACCGCCGCGGGGGTCACCGTGGTACACGGTGATGCGGTCTTCACTGCTGCAGACACCGTGACCGTCGATTCCCGGCCCATCCAATTCCTCCAAGCGGTCATCACCACAGGCGCTCGTCCGACCGTTCCTGCGATTGCCGGCCTCGACTCGGTCGACTACCTCAACAGCGACACCCTGTGGGACCTCGCGTCGCTACCGCAGCGCCTGCTCGTCATCGGTGCAGGAAACATCGGTTGCGAAATGGCCCAGGCCTTCGCCCGCTTGGGTTCGGAGGTCACCCTGGTGGGCCGCGCCGAGACCGTCTTGCCCAGGGAGGACGAGTCGGCCTCATCAGTGCTCGCGGCCGCCCTCGGTGCGGACGGAGTCACGGTGCTCACCTCCACCGAGGTCGTCGACATCGACTCTCGTTGCGCGCGTACCGATTCCGGGAGCACAATCGAGTTCGATCGGGTTCTTGTCGCTACCGGCCGTACTCCGCGCACCGAATCTCTGGGACTCGATGTCGCGGGCGTCGCCGTGGACGAACGTGGATACGTCGTCGCCGACGACCATCTCGCGACCACCAACCCTCGAATCTGGGCGGCAGGCGATCTGACCGGCCATCCTCAGTTCACCCACACCGCTGGGATGCACGGCTCGCTGGCCGCGAGCAATGCCGTCCTCGGACTGCCACGCAAGGTCGACGCGACGGGCACTCCGCGTGTCACCTTCACCGATCCCGAGATCGCTTCTGCCGGAATCGATGTCCGCACTGCGCGACGCATCCCCGGCCTACGGTTGCAGACGCTCGAGCACGGAGAGATCGACCGAGCCGTCACCGAGGGCAGGACCGACGGCTTCACGACGCTCGTGCTCGACGGCAAACACCGCATCGTCGGAGCCTGTGTGGTGGGCCCGCGGGCCGGCGAGACCATGGGGGAGCTCGTCCTCGCCGTCAAACACGGAATGCGCACCCGCGATCTCGCTGGGGCGACCCATCCGTACCCGACGTACAACGACGGACCATGGAACGCCGCGATTGCCGACGTTCGCGCGCAGTTGAATTCACCTGTCCTTGCACGGGCGACCAAGACGGTCGCGAAGATTCGGAGTGCCTGGGTGAGAAGGCGATTCGACTCCTAGCGCCACCTCAGGACAGGGCGCGATACCCGGCGATGATGCGTTGCCCGGAACTCACCGCAACCAGCCCCGCCCAGACCACTGCTATCTGCCATCCCCACTGCGGGAACAGCAGCCAGAGACTGTGCACAGCAATGGTTTCTGCCCCCTCGGCCAGACCGCCGAGGAAAGAGAACGAACGCCCGTCGTCGATGGTCCGCCCGGTGCGCTCGGCGATCGAGGAGAACGCCAGAAACGCGGTGCCGTTGATGTAGTACGCCAACAACACCAGCAGAAACGGCCACCAGGGAGCACCGAACTGCGCCGAGGCTCCTACCGCGACCCCCACCACCGTGGTGCCGTAGACCACGAAATCGGCTGTGATGTCGAAGAATCCACCGGCCCCGCTGCTTTTGCCACCCGCCCGCACACGGGTGCGCGCCACGGGCCCGTCCAGACCGTCGGCGATCCGAGAGACGATCCACAATGCCAACGCGAGCAGCCAGAACTGCAGTCCGGCGGCCAGCGCACTGCCGAGTCCGAGCACCAAGCCGGCAGCGGTGATGCGGTCCGCGGTGATGGCGGGGCGATCCAGCGCAGCGGCGCAGCGGTTCAGTGGGCCTTCGAGGTGGCGACGCAGGTAGGCGTCGATCATCGAGCCTCGCCCGGTGCCGTGGTGGGTGCAGCCGCGGTCAGACCGAGCTTTCGAGCCAGCAGCGCCGAACCCGCCGCGATCGCCAGCACCGCGAGCAGTGCGATGGCGAACGGCCACGACAGCGGCGAGGTCCCGTAGGCCCCCAGCGCCGTGTACGCGATGGTCGCGGGCACGATCCCGACCATGGTTCCCACCACGTAGTCGCGCTGCCCCACCGCGCTGACCCCGGCGGCGTAGTTGACCAGAGAGAACGGGAGCGGTACGAGACGCACGAGCAGGACCGACAGCAATCCGCGCCGGCCGAGCATGGCGTCGAGCCGGCGGAGCTTGCCCCATTCGGTGCGGGCCACCTGACCGCGTCCCAGCGCTCGCGCTGCCCAGTACCCCAGATAGGCCCCCACTGTGGCGGAGAACACCACGACGACCGCGCCCACCGCGAGCCCGAACAGCAGTCCCGACGCGATGGTCAACGTGCTGGCCGGAAACGGAGTGGCCGACAGGACGGCATAGAGCACCACGAACAGCGCGATCCCCCAGACCCCCGCCGACGCCACCCGATCACGAATGAACGACGCGTCGGGCAGGTCGACGGTGCCGGCCACGATCACCACCGCGATGACGACGGCAGCTACCGCGGCCAATTTCAGCGCTGTTCGCCGCCGGTTCCCACTCGCTGGGCCCTCTGCGGTCGGTCGATCCAGGTTCACCATCGCGCCTTTCTTCGGTCGATCGGCCG
Organism: Rhodococcus sp. AW25M09; assembly: GCF_000333955.1. Lineage (GTDB taxonomy): Bacteria > Actinomycetota > Actinomycetes > Mycobacteriales > Mycobacteriaceae > Rhodococcoides. The sequence continues at coordinate 21,378 of NZ_CAPS01000036.1, read as the reverse complement.
TGCACGTTCGTACTTGGAAGTCTCCGACTCCCCCAGTGTGTTCCCGATACGTCACATTCAACCCATTACGGTGGAGGCAGCAGCGTCGTCGATGCCTGCTTCCGTGGATCAGGAGGCTCTACGTTGAAGTTTCGCTCACTACGGCGCCAGGTAGCGATCGCAGCCGGCGCGGGGTTGCTGCTCACCGCCTGCGCTGCCCCGGACTCCGATGCCCCCATCGCCGACGCCCTGCCGTGGAACGAGATCGAACAGCAGGCACAGGGTCAGACGGTCTCGCTGTGGATGTACGGCGGTGACGAGCAGGGCAACGCCTACGTCGACGACGTCCTCACTCCCGCTGCCGCCGACGCAGGGGTCACACTCCGCCGCGTCCCCGTCGAGGACACCACCGACGCCGTCAACCGCATCCTTTCCGAACGGCAGGCCGGGGTCACCGACGGTGAGGTCGATCTGGTGTGGGTCAACGGCGCGAACTTCGGCACCGGAAAGCAGGCCGGTGCGTGGCTGTGCGGGTGGACGCAGAACCTGCCGAACATGCAGTACACCGACCCGGCGGACCCACTGCTGAGCAACGACTTCGGCACCCCGGTGGACGATTGCGAATCACCCTGGCACAAGGCGCAGTTCACCCTGGTCTACAACGCAGCCGCCGTCCCGAATCCGCCGACGACGTTCGACGGCGTTCTGGACTGGGCTCAGGCCAATCCAGGCCGCTTCACCTACCCCGCTCCCCCGGACTTCACCGGCTCGGTGTTCGTCCGTGAGGCACTGGTGAACGAATCCGGCGGCGTCGACGAAGTCCCCGCGCAGTTCGACCAGGACTCCTACGATCGCCTCGCCCCGGCCCTGTTCGACCGGCTGAACGCGCTGGCACCCTCGCTGTGGCGCGAGGGAGAGACATATCCGCAGTCCTCCTCCGAGCTCAACGACCTCTACGCCGGCGGCCAGGTGGACATGACCATGACCTACGGTCCGGCCACCCTGACCCAACTCGTCGCCGACGGCACCTACCCGCCCGAAACCCGCGTACTGACTCTCGACGAGGGAACCGTCGGGAACGCGAGTTTCCTGGCCATACCATCGACCTCGGGTAAGTCCGCTGCAGCGCAGGTGGTGGCGAACATCGCCCTCTCGCCCGAGCAGCAACTCGCCAAATCCCAACCCGAGGTGTGGGGCCAATTCACTGCCTTGGACATCACGCGTCTGACCCCGGAAGAGCAGGCGCAGTTCGAGCAACTCCCGTCCTCGCCGGTGGTTCCCTCGTACGAGGTGATCTCGGCGAACGCGCACCCGGAACTGTCGGCGGAGTGGGTCACCCCGCTCGACGAGGGTTGGCGTCGAAGCGTGCTCGCCGGGCAGTGACGGCGTCCCCGAGAAGTCTGCGCGGCACGGTGGCGGTGCTGCCTGCCGTCGTGCTGGTCGTCCTCGTCGTCGGCGGCGGCCTCGGGACAGTGCTGCTGCAGAGCCTGGGATTGATGCCGTTGGTGGGAACACCCGCGCTGTCGGTCGACGCCTACTCCGCATTGAGCGGCGACCTGTGGCGGTCGATGGCGCTGACGGTGTCGATCGCCGTTGTGTCGACGGCATTGGCCACAGTGATCGGGCTCGCAGCCGCCCTGACCGCGTTGTCCGGACGGCGTGCGGCTTTGGTCGCTGCCGGCTTGACGGTCACGGTGCCGCACCTCATCGGAGCAGCGGCGATGGCGCTGCTGCTCGCAGATTCGGGGATGCTGCCCCGCATCCTCGGCCTGACCGACGGGGGCTGGCCGGAGTTGGTCGGTGGGAAGTGGTGGATCGCCGTTGTCGCCGAATACGCCTGGAAGGAATCGGCTTTCGTAGCCGTCGTCGTGGCCGGGACACTCGCCACCCGAGTAGCCGCATTCGACGAGACGGCCGCAACCCTCGGGGCGGGCCGGTGGGCTCGGCTGCGGCTGGTCACTCTGCCGCTGGCTCGGCCTGCGCTGATCGCCTCGGCGGCGATCGCGTTCGCCTATACCGTCGGATCCTACGAAGTGGCCCGCATTCTGGGTCGACCGTATCCGGAGCCGTTGTCGGTGATGGCAATTCGCCTGTTCACCTCGATCGATCTCGAGACGCGCCCGCAGGCCGCGGCCGCCGCGACGATCGCCACCGCCGTGACCGTCGTCGTGGCCGCGGTGGCCCTGCACTTCCTGCGCAGGTCGGCAGCGTGGAAATGAACAAGGTGGAAGTGATTCGGGTTCTTCCTCGTTTCGGCCGGGCTTTCCTGGCCCTGTGGTTCGTGCTGCCGCTGGTTCCGATCGTGTTGTGGGCCGTCAGCAATCGGTGGTCCTTCCCTGGCTCGGTTCCCCAGGAATGGGGATTCGAGGGGGTTCGGAGCGCTGTGGCGGCCGGAGGCATCGATGCGTTCGTGCGCTCGACCTCCCTCGCTCTAGCCGTCGCCGCCATTGCAACACCGTTGGGCGCGTTGGCCGCTCGCGCCCTGGTGAACGGTACTGTGCGCTTTCCCGCTCTCGTGGCCGGGATCCTCTTCGCGCCGCTGGCCCTGCCCCCGTTCGCCGTGGCGTTGGGCCTTGATGTTCTCGTCTTGCGCTCACGCATCCCCAGCACGGTGGCCGTGATCGCATTGCTGACCGTTGCAGCCATTCCCTACACGACGTACCTGATGCGAGTGGCGTTCGGTGCGTACGACATCGGCTACGAGGAAGAGGCGCGCACACTCGGTGCGTCGAGCTTGTTGATTCTGCGGCGCATCCGCATTCCCCTGCTGGCTCCGGCGTTGGCCGGTGCTGCGTTGCTCGCCTTTCTCGTGGCGTGGAGCGACTACGTGATCACCCTGCTGATCGGTGGGGGCAGGCTGGTGACCGTGCCCATTCTCGTCGCCTCGTTCGCAGCCGGAACCGGCAACGACGCGGTGGTGGCCGCGCTGTCGGTTGCCGCTGTCGTTCCGCCGCTGCTACTGGTGCTCATGCTCGCTCGGCTGCGACGAAGGGCGGGGCGATGAGCGTCGAACTGTCCGTACGCGGACTTACCAAAGTGCATGCCGGTCAATCGGCTGCGGCTCTGGATTCGTTGGATCTGACCGTGCCGCCGGGGTCGTGCACGGCGATCCTCGGTCCGTCGGGCTCCGGCAAGAGTACTGCGCTACGGCTCATCGCAGGTCTGGATTCGCCCACTGCCGGCACGGTGCACATCGACGGCAACGAGGTGAACGACGTTGCGGCCGAGAACCGCGGCGTCGGCATGGTGTTCCAACGTCCGATGCTGTTCCCGCACATGAGCGTGCTGGACAACATCGGCTTCGCCTACCGCGCCGCCGGAGAGAGTCGCAAGCGTTCGCGCGAACGAGCCCGGGAGTACCTCGATCTCGTTCATCTCGGCGATATGAGTGACCGGGCCGTGTCCGAGGTGTCCGGTGGGCAAGCGCAGCGGGTCGCGTTGGCGCGCTCGCTCGCCGGTTCACCGCGAGTGTTGTTGTTGGACGAGCCGTTCAGCGCTCTGGACCCGGTGTTGCGCAACGAGATGCACGACCTTGTTCGTGAATTGCGGACCTCGCTGGATCAGACGCTGCTGCTCGTCACTCACGATCAGCAGGAAGCGGCGGTGCTGGCCGATTCCGTGGCGGTGCTCATCGACGGTCGATTGGAGCATCACTCCGATATCGCGACTGCCTACACGCGTCCGAGCACGCTGGCGGTTTCACGATTGATGGGCGGGGTGAACGAGATCGAGGGCGTGTGGGACGGGGTCAGAAGCCATCGCTCCGAGCTCGGGGAGCTGGACGTGAACGGTGTAGATCTACCATCTGGACCTGCTGTGTTGTTGTTGCGGCATGAGCTGATCCGGTTGGGGTCCGACGGTATCCACGGTGTGGTTTCGGGACTGCGGCCTACGGGTTTTCGTAGTATCGCGGATGTGAACGTGGCGTCGACGGTGGTGAGGGTGGAGTTACCGGCGGGGTCTTCGGTGGCGATGGGAGACGCTGTGGCGTTGGACCTTCCTGTTGAAGCGAGATTTGTAGTTGGACGTTGAGGTGGTGACATTTCCTGTGCGAGACACAACCGAGCAATCATCCAGGTTGAATGAAGTCAAGCGACGTGAGCCGCACGGCGAATCCCCCTACGTAGCGCAACAACAGTTTTCGGAAGGGAGATGTTCTCGTGGCTGCATGGTGATGCACCAGGGACATACGAATTCTCCATCGGGCATACCGGCCTGATGCACACCTAAGCTACCTGGCTGTCCACCTTCGTAGCTCCCTACGGGCTGAAACGCGTGCGGTGGCCCACTACCGAACTGGCGGAGGAATTCGAAATGGACTCCGAGTTCTTTCATCCGACTCACCAGAGAGAAGGACGTACCCGACCTACTCGACTACGAGTTCGCGCTGCTCTAGCCCCTAAGGTTCCGGGCTCGTTTTCGATGTGTCTTCGTGCAACAACAGAACTCGCGCCAGCGGCCGAGGCATCGTCCAGTTCGCTCGTCCGAGCACGCTGCGATACTGACCGGATGCACGATCTCGGAATCCAATTTTTCATCGGACTCGAATCTCGCGTCTGGGATGCGTTGACCAACGGCGACGCAGACGCCGATCTCGAATTACTCTCTGCCGACTTCGTCGGGGTGTATCCCACAGGCTTCGCCTCGAGGGCGGACCACGCAAACCAGCTATCCGACGGGCCCAGCATCGCGTCCTACTCGATCACGAAAGCGAAACTGATCGAGGTGTCTACAGATGCAGCGATGCTCTGCTATCGCGCCGATTACCAACGGCCTCAAAGCAGCGTGGACGAGTCGATGTTCATCAGCTCGCTCTGGCTCCGAAAAGATGGCCGCTGGCAGAACACGTTCAGCCAGGACTCCCCCGCCAACCCCTGACAGGGCGACCCAGCTGACCGCCAGAGGCGTCACTGGACAACGCACAGGGCTTCTCAGCAGCACCATAGGAATTTCCTGAGGAAAAGTACAGATAGCCCTTCCAGGGGCTACTGTTGGCTGGTCCACGGGGGCGTCGGCATCATGCACATCACCTGGACGAGAGGCACCGTCGCATATGTTCGACAAGAAATTCATCACCAAGGCCATCAGCAGTAGCTCGGAAAACGGTCTGGATCGCCGACGCTTCATGCGGGCAGCCGGTCTCACCGGATTGGGCGCAGGCGCAGCAATGACCGTGGGCTCGGGCGTCGCATCCGCCTTCCCCTTCGGCTCCTCGGATGGGCCGCTCATCCCCGGAATGCCCGGCCAAGGCCCATCCGATGCAGCGATCCTGAACTTCGCACTCAACCTCGAGTACCTGGAAGCCGAGTTCTACCAGCGGGCGGTAACCGGAAAGGGTCTGCCAGACACCCTCGTGGGCGGAACCGGAACTCCCGGCCCCGTCACCGGAGGTCGGCAGGTGACATTCGAGAGCAAGTTGATCAAGGCATACGCCGAGGAAATCGCCTTCGACGAGCTCAATCACGTGGCGTTTCTGCGCGGAGCACTCGGAAACGCGGCAGTAGCGCGGCCGGCGATCGATCTCGACGCCAGCTTCACTGCCGCCGCCATGGCAGCCGGGCTGATCGGCGCGGGTGAGACCTTCGATGTCTACGCGAACGAGAAGAACTTCTTGCTCGGTGCGTTCATCTTCGAGGACGTCGGCGTCACCGCCTACAAGGGCGCGGCACCGCTGGTGTCGAACAAGACCTATCTCGAAGCCGCTGCCGGCATTCTGGCAGCCGAGGCCTACCACGCGGGCATCATCCGTACGAGCTTGTTCTCTCTGGGTCTCGAGGCTCCCGCGAACGCCATCTCCGACGCGCGAGACAGCCTCGATGGGCCGGACGATCTGGATCAGGGAATCACGCTCGACGGTGCAGCCAACCTTGTTCCGTTGGACGCCAACGGAATCGCGTATTCCCGCTCACCCGGCCAGGTGCTCAATATCGTGTACCTGAATCCGGCTCCGGTCAGGTCCGGCGGATTCTTCCCCGCAGGCGTCAACGGCGAGCTCAACACCAGCGGCGGATAGCCGAAGCTCTCGCTCGGGTGGTGCCGCATGACTGGGCACCACCCGAGCGGACCTCAGCTGCAGCAATCAGGGGTCTTCGAGCCCGACACGAGCAGCGGAAGCAGCTTTCGCAGTTCCTGATTCTCACCCGGATCCAGTACCGAGTGCTGGACGCACGCGGGTACGAGTTCACCGGTCTCGGGGTGCGCCATCGAATAGGTGCAGGCCACTAGCCTCTCCTGAGTTTCGAGCAGCACCGGATCCGATGCGGTCTCACCGGATTGCATCAGTTTCCATGCGGGAGCGACGTTTTCGGCATCCATGAAACGGTGGACGACGAAGTTCATCGGGCGAATGTCTCTGCGAACAAGCGCCTGAACCACTTCACCGGTGCCACATCGTCGCAGGACGCTCGCGAACCACCGCCCCGCCACGGCGATGCCACTCGGATGACCAACCAGCACTCGGAGCAGTTTCAGAACCAGCGTCAGCGGATCGGAACCGCCGAAGTTCACTCCGCCCAGATGGGTGAAGAACTCGTCGCGAGCGCGTTCCTCTGCCGGGCGTCCGACGTCGAGGAACGAATGCCACGTCGAGCCGACCATGAAGCCCAAGGCCGTTCTGTTGCAGCGCGGATCACCGAACTGGATCGACTGGTACGAGATCGGTTGTCCCATACCGAGTTCGATCTGCTCCCAGACGGTATCGATGTCGATTTCCCGGTAGTCACCGCTCCAGCGCCGCTCGTCTCCGACGAAGGCCGCGGGCTGGAAGGAGACCATCGAATAGCCGCCCATGCCGACCACATCGCTCACCACCGCGGCAACCTCGTCGATGTTGTCCGGCGTGACGGTCATGTTGTGCGCGAGATACGACGCCACCCCATGCTCGTTCTTCAATCGGGTGAACATCTCCGCGAAGCGTCGCCGATAGGGAGTGAGTTCGGCTTCTGTTCGCGGGCGCGGGATTCCGCTCCGTCCGCGCATCAGCTTGTCGAAGTGCGCAGCAAAGGACACCCGCGAAAATCGTGCCTGCCCGTCGCCGTCGAGCACCACAGCTTGCAGGTAGTCGTAGTCGAAGTCGCCATGGGTGAACGACATCGGCTCGCGTCCGTACTGACGCATGATCGACAGTGCCGCGGCGTGGACTTCGGGATCGAGCAAACTCACTTCGCCGCCGATCAGTTGTGCGTGCGCCCGCGGACCGCGTCGTTCGGCCAGGAATGCCAGTTGCGCCTCGACTTCTCGCAGCGTGTGCTCACCGTCGATGCGTACCTTGTTCGCATCCGCGCTGTGGTAGCAGGGACTGCAGGTGAGGTTGCACTTCGGGAATACCCCGTGGGTTCCCTCGCAGCCCACCGCATGCCGCCCCAGCGTTTGTGCCGGCGTTCGGGCCGCAGGTGGAAGCGCCGCCCACCTCTCCGTCAGCGCCGCTCGGGTACGGGGATCGACCGGACGCGTGCGAATCTCCATTCGACGCGCATAGGCCTCGACCTTCTCACGCACTGTCATCCTCGGCCTCCATGTCATCTCGCTCAGGAAACCCGGCCTAACGTCGCGTTCACTTCCAGTGTGCCTGCGCAGTGTGCACAGCGCCCAGACGCGCCCCGGCCCCGCCTCCCGTCCCCGGCCCCCAATCCGTCGCCCCCAATCCGTCGCAAATGCGCGCGCGTTTGCCAGGTGCGCGCAGATTAGGCCCCGTTGGGCCGCAAGTTCGCGCGCTTTCAGCGAACGCGCGCGCGTTTGCGAAGGGGGCTCCCGCGTGAATCTACGATGACTTCATGCCCGCCGGACGCTTCGCTCCCAGTCCCTCGGGCGATCTGCATCTCGGCAATCTGCGCACGGCATTGCTGGCCTGGCTGTTCGCTCGCTCCACCGAACGTCGGTTCGTGATGCGCGTGGAAGACCTCGATCGCGTGAAACCCGGATCGGAGCAGCGTCAGCTCGACGACCTCGCGGCCATCGGACTCGAGTGGGACGGCCCGATCACGCGTCAATCCGAGCGTCGGGAGATCTACGACGCCAGGATTCGCACGCTCACTGCCGCCGGAATGACCTACGAGTGTTTCTGCACGCGTCGGGAAATCCAACAGGCCGCCTCTGCACCCCACGCTCCCGACGGCGCGTACCCAGGAACCTGCCGAAACCTGAGCACCACAGAGCGAGCTAAAAAGGACCGTCCACCGGCTATTCGTCTACGTTCCCAAAAAACGCACTTCACCATCGTCGACCAGCTGCACGGACTCTTCCGGGGCCAGGTGGACGACTTCGTGGTGCGTCGATCCGACGGCGTTCCCGCGTACAACCTCGCCGTCGTCGTCGACGACGGTGCGCAGGGCGTCGACCAGATCGTGCGCGGCGACGACCTCCTCACCTCCGCGCCTCGGCAGGGATATCTGGCTCAGCTCCTCGGCCTCACCCCCGCGACCTACATTCACGTTCCCCTTGCGCTCAATGTCGAGGGCAAGAGGTTGGCCAAGCGCGACGGCGCGGTGACGCTACGCGAACGACCCGATGCGTGGTCGCTCATCACCGCCTCTCTCGGTATGCCGAACGCGAAGAACGCCGAGGAACTGCTCGAGCAGTGGAAGCCGACGCTCGTGCCACGCGAGCCGTGGGTGTTCGACCCGTCAACCGCCTGATTCGCAGAACGCCGATCATCGGTGCTTGGATCGAGCGGTGACTACTACCCGACACACCGCCCCCGACGGCGGCACCGAGTCTGGGCAGGCCACGTTCGCTCACATCAGCCGGGGCTACTACCCCGCCATCGTCGCGCTGTTCGTCGCGACGCTGCTGATCTCGAACGTGGCCGCCAGCAAAGGTGTCGCCTTCTTCGCCTCGTCCGACGTCATGCTCGGACCGTTCCAAATTCTGCCGATCAACACCGACGGCGCGTTCTTCCTGTTCCCCCTCGCCTACATCCTCGGCGACGTGCTCAGCGAGGTCTACGGGCTCAAGGCCACGCGCCGCGCGATCTATCTCGGTTTCGGCTCCCTGCTGCTCACCTCCGTGTGCTTCTGGATCGCCATCGAACTCCCCGCCGCCTCGTTCTACGAGAACCAGGCCGCCCTCGAAAGCGTCGTCGGCGTCGTCCCCCGACTCGTTCTCGCCGGTCTCGCCGGATACACCGTCGGGCAGCTCCTCAACTCCGTCGTCCTGGTCAAGATCAAGGAACGCACCAAGGAGAAGCATCTGTGGGCACGCCTGATCGGATCGACCATCGTCGGCGAGTTCTTCGACACTCTGATCTTCTGCTCCATCGCTGCCGGTGTCATCGGCATCAGCACGTGGGCTGATTTCGTCAACTACGTGATCGTCGGCTTCATCTGGAAGACCCTGGCCGAGATCATCGTCCTGCCCATAACGTATCGCGTCATCTCGTACATCAAGAAGCGTGAGCCGTCGTACCAGGAAGCGCAGGCCCTCTAGCCGACGCGCGTTGTGTCGATCCATTCCCGGCTGACCTCGAGGCAGCGCTCCCGCGCTGCCTCGAAGGTCGCGACGGCCCGGGTTCCCGGCCAGTCCTCCGGCGTCATGCACGGGGGAAGACCCGGGTCGACGTACGGAATGACGCGCCACTCGTCGAGCAGAGGCGCGAACGTGACGAAGGCTTCGCGCGCGTCCTGGACCGGGACCTCGGCGTCGCAGGCGGCCAGGAATGCGCGATGCCGATCGGCGATCCCGGCCAGGTCCCACCACTGGGCAGCGCTCTCACGCAGGGTGCCGGGAGGCGCGACCTCCGAAGTGACGAAGGTCGTCACGTACCGCGAGAGCTCCAGCGCGTCGATGATGGCACCGGCCTCGTCCGCGAGATACTCGGGCGCGATCCACAACCCGGGGGACACTGTGCCGCAGCCTATTCCGGTGAGGCGACGCCTGAGTTGGTGGCGGGCCGCACGTTGCGTCTCTGGAATGGTGAACGAGATCAACCGAAACGGATCGCCGTCGGCCATCCGCCGAAACCCGAAGATCCGGCCGTCTCCGCGAGAGAACATCGCGTCGGCCTGCTCGGTGATGCGATAGCCGGTGCGGCCCCGGTGAATACTCGATTCGACGACGCCCTTCTTCTTCAGCCTGGTCACCGCGATGCGGGTGCTCTCCGATGGCACTCCGAGCGCGTCCATCCAGACGACGAAATCGGCGATGGCGAACCATCCACCGAGGGTGCGAACATAGGCTCCGAGCACCGTGCGCACCAAGGACGTGGCGCTTCCCGGGCGGGAGTCGAGATCGTCGAGAATCGCCCCGGCGACGCTATGCGCGGAGTTCGTCACGAATCGCCACGATCCCCAGATACACCTCACGATAGGACGTACTGAGCGGACTCAACCCCAACCGGATACCCTGCGGTGCTCGGTAATCCGGGATGACGCCCTGCTCCCAGAGCCGTGCGGTGATCGCCTTGAACTCGGGATGATCGATGGTCACGTGACCTCCGCGTCGAGTCGAATCCTCGGGGGACGCAATCTCGACGCCCAGCGGCACCAACATCTCGCGGACCAGTTCGAGGGCGTACTCGGTGAGCGCAACCGACTTCGCGCGCACCGCGTCCATTCCCACCTCGGCCAGCATCTCGATGGTGTCTTGCATCGCGATCATGCCGAACACCGACGGCGTACCACTGATGACGCGTCGAATGCCTTGTGCCGGAACGTAGTCCTGAGCCATCTCGAACGGATCGGCTCGGCCCATCCACCCCCAGATCGGCTGGGTGAAATCCGCGAGAAGATCGGCCCGCACGTACGCGAAGGCCGGCGAACCCGGACCGCCGTTGAGGTACTTGTAGGTACACCCGACGGCCAGATCCACTCCCCAGGAATCCAATTCGAGGGGAACCGATCCGACGGAATGACTCACGTCGAGTAGCAGCAGAGCGCCGCCTGCGTGCGTTATCCGCGTGGCGTCGGCGACGTTTGCGAGGAAGCCGGACCGGTAGGCGACATGACTGATCACCACCAGCGCGGTGTTCTCCCCCACCACCTCGGCGAGTTGCTCGCTGGTGACTCCACTACGCCGGTCGGTCTCGATCCACCGCAGGGTCAGATTCGACTCGCCCGCAATGCCTTCCAGCAAGTATCGATCGGTCGGGAAGTTGTCGCGGTCCAGCACGATCTCGGTGCGGCCCGGCCGCAACGCTATCGCCGCCCGCGCCAGCTTGTACAGCAGCACCGTCGTCGAATCGCCGATAGTGGTCTGCCCGGGCGCGGCTCCGAGCGCGGCCTCGGCCAGCGCGTCGCCGATGGTGACGGGGAGGTCGAACCACTGCTCGTCCCAGCCGCGGATCAGGCGTCCGGCCCAGTCCTGCGTCATGAAGGCGTTGATCCGTTCGACGCTCGCCTTCGTCGGTCGACCCAGCGAGTTGCCGTCGAGGTATGCGCTGATCGACGGGTCGTCGCTACCGAGGAATTTGTCGCGATAGCTGCGGAGCGGATCCCTGTCGTCGAGCTCGCGTGCACGTTCCATCATCGTCCGATCTCCGTTCTCACTGCGAGTAATTCGGGGAAGAAGGTGAGTTCGAGAGCCTTCTGCAAGAATCCGACGCCACTCGATCCTCCCGTCCCGCTCTTCATTCCGATGGTCCGGAGCACCGTCCGCATATGCCGGAAACGCCAGAGCTGGAAGTTCTCCTCCAGATCGACGAACTCTTCGAATGCCTCGTACACGGCCCAATGTTCGGTGTGGTTCTCGTAGACGAATGTGATCAGCGGCATCAGGTCATCGTTGAACGTGTACGCCGTGGTGATGTCTCGACCCAACGCAGATTCCGGCACCTCGTAGCCCTGCCGCGCCAGTGACTGCCAGAACGCGTCGTACAGGCTCGGCTCGTGCAGCAGCGTCGAAAGTAGTTGATGTGCAGCGGGATCGGACTCGAATACTGTCAGCATGCCCGCGTTCTTGTTGCCGAGCACGAACTCCACGGCCCGGTACTGATACGACTGAAATCCCGACGAGTTGCCGAGAAAGTCACGGAACTGCGAGTACTCGGTGGGGGTGAGCGTGGCCAGCACCGACCACTGCTCGGTCAACGTCTTCTGAATGTGTTTGACGCGAGCGACGCACTTGAGTGCGGTAGCGATGTCGTCGGCATCGAGCGCTGCGCGGGCGGCCAGCGTCTCGTGCAGCACCAGCTTGAGCCAGAGCTCGGTGGTTTGGTGCTGAATGATGAACAGCAGTTCGTCGTGATGCTCCGGGGTGCTCACCGGCTTCTGGGCACTGAGCAGCGCGTCGAGGTGCAGGTACGAACCGTAGCTCATGCGATCACTGAAATCGGTCACGACGTTCTTCTCGATCGCCCGGGTATTCGCTTCGACACTCATCGCTTGTCCTCGAGGTGGTGGGCTGATGACGCCAGCGTATTACAAATGCTTGCCGACCGCTAGATCGGTGACATAGGCGAGTTTCGAGAATGCCTGCGGTGGCCTATCCTCGAAGTAGTCGGATCGAGTGAGGAATCGAAGTGCGTAGAGCATCCGGAGGGCTGGAGGAGTCCATCCTCACGCTGCTCGGCGAGCATACGGAGTTGGCGGTGGCGCAGGCCCGCGAACTTCTCGGATCCGATCTCGCCCACACCACGGTCATGACCGCGCTGGTGCGCCTGCACGGCAAAGGGCTCGTCGATCGCGAGCGACGCGGCCGATCCTTCGTCTACACCCTCAATGCCCCGGTCGATGAAATCCCCGCGCTTCGTGCCGCGATGCGGATGCGCACCGAACTGGGCGCGAGAGCCGAACGCGCCGATGTGCTGGCCAACTTCGTGGCCTCACTCGATCCCGAGGACGAAGCCACGCTGCGGGAGCTGCTGGCGAAAGCAGAATCAGTCGAGCAGCATCGATGAACCTGCTCCTGATCATTGCAGTGCTGCCGTGGGTGATGTCAGTGCTGCTCCGATCCGGAGCCGAGCATCTCGATCGCCTGCTCAATCCCTCGACCGCCGTCGTACTGCTGCCCATTCTGTCCATGGTCACCGCGTTCTCGGTGGCAGCGTCCTTGGCTGCGCTCGCGGCGGTGCTGCTGGAATCGGCTGAGATCGCACGGGTTTCGGTGGGAGTAGCCATCTCCGCGTGGATCCTGTGGCGTTCGGTGCAGGTGGCCCGCCATGTTCGACGCGTCGCGGTCGGAGCGTCGATCGCGTCGGAATTCGGTGACGAGGCGCGAGCGACGGACGGAATCGTGCTGGTCGACACCGATGTTCCCGACGCCTTTGCCGTTCCCTCCGGCGGCGGCGCCGTCGTGATCACCACGGGCCTGGCGGAGGCGTTGTCGGACAGCGAATTACGCGCGGTGATCGAACACGAGCGCGCTCACCTGCGGCATCGTCACAGCGTGTGGATCCAGATGTGTGAGATCGCGGCGCGATTCGATCCGATTCTGCACCCGGTCCCCGCGACGGTGCGGCATGCCGCCGAACGGCAGGCAGACGAGAGCGCTGCTGTACTCGGCCGTCGGGATACGTTGTCTGCCATCGCCAGAACCGCCTTGTTGCGGGCCCACCTGGACCACGGAACTCGCACTCTCGCCAGCACCGGCGGCGACGTCGTGCGCCGCGTGCAGGCACTCAGCGAACCACCACGGCATCGCCCCGACCGCGGCATTCTCGCGGCGGGGTTGGTACTGATACTTGCTTTCGTCGTCATCTCGACGGCGTTGTTCGACGTCGTGCAAGATGTGGTGTCACCCGAGACCGGAGAAGCCCCCACCTCGGTTTTCCGCTGAGGTCCGGCGTCAGATACCCGCGACCCCTGCCAGTTGACCGATCGCGTACGTGACGGCCATCGCGATGGCACCGCCGATGACGACTCGGGTCACCGCCGGCCGACCCGGCGAACCGCCGAGACGCGCGCTGATGCTGCCGGTCAGTGCCAGAGCCACCAGCACCACAACGAATGTCACCGGCACTCGGAGCGATGCGGAGAACAACAGAATGGACAGCAACGGCAGCAGTGCTCCGCTGACGAAGGACACTGCCGACGATCCGGCAGCGTGCCAGGGATTGGTCAACGCATCCGGGTCGATTCCCAGCTCGATGTCCACGTGCGCGGCGAACGGATCGTGGTCGGTGAGTTCGCGAGCGACGGTCTGCGCAGTCTCGGCCGACAAACCCTTGGCCTCGTAGAGCGCCGCGAGCTCGGCCAGTTCTTCCTCGGGTTGCTCTTCCAACTCTCGGCGTTCTTTGATCAGCAGCGAACGTTCGGTGTCACGCTGTGTGCTGACCGAGACGTACTCACCCAGGGCCATGGACACGGCTCCCGCGACGAGCCCCGCGACGCCGGCCGTCAACAGCGATCCGCGGTCGGTGGTGGCGGCTGCGACACCGACGACCAGACCCGCGGTGGAGACGATGCCGTCGTTGGCCCCCAATACGCCGGCCCGAAGCCAGTTCAGCCGACTGGAGAGATCCCCGTGCGGTTCGTGTTCGTGCAGGCTCGGTTCTGCGTCAGCCATTGTCTGCCGTCGCTGATACGTCGTCCCATGCGGCGCGGGCGCCGGACTCTCCGATTCTGTACACCTGGACCATTGTGGCCACTCCGATCACCACAGCCAACACCACCACTGCAATCGACTGCCAACGCACGGGTGCGTTGCCGCGACGCTCCCGCAGATGCAGGAACACCAGCAGCGCAGCGACGACCACCAGACCGATGGAGAAGTAGATCATCGAGTCACCGACTTCGGTGTGCTGTTCGACGGCCGCGGTCTCGGGCACGCGCTTCTCGAGCCATTCACCGGCGTCGGTCGTCAGCGGCGTCAACACCACGGTGATCAGGGCCAGCGCTGCGATGAGCCAGACCAGCCTGCTGCGCACTGCCGTCCAGATACTGGCGGCGATGGCGAGTATTGCAGTCAGCGGTGCCAGCACCACGATGAAGTGAACCAGCAGAATGTGGGCCGGTAGGCCGTTGATGGTGGACATGCGTTCTCCCGCTGAATTCGAAGTCGCGTGCACATCACGCACCGGCAATGCTACACACCGTGTAGTAGTTGCGGCGACGGTTCGACCGCAGCCAGATCTCGCCACGGCAAGTCGGGTTCTGCCACAACCGCGTGCACGATCCGTTCCAAACGCCGACCGAGCTCCACAACGGTGCTCGAGTCGAAGAGCGTTGTGGGATAGACGATGTCGATATCGGTCTCGATAGCCTTACCTTCCTCGTCCCGACGTTCGGTCACGTGGAAGTGGAGATCGCATTTCGCGATGTCGATCGGCCGAGGCGTGACCTCGAAGCGAGCGTCTCCGAGATCGAAGGTCGCAGCAGTGAAGACGTCCAAGGAGAGCGCCACCTGGAAGATCGGGTGACGTGAATCCGTCGACTCCGCAGCGAGATCGGCCGCGACATCTTCGAACGGCACCGACGCGTGATCGAAGGCCCGCAGTTCGCTCGCGCGGGCCAACTGCACGACGTCCTCGACGGTCGTGGCAGATGTGATGTCCGTTCGGATCGCGACCGTAGTGGTGAAAGTACCGACGAGCTGTTCGAGGTTCGGGTCGTCGCGACCGGCAACTGGGGTCCCGACGACGATGTCGGTGGTCGCCGTCTTCTCCGCGAGGAGGATCAGCAACGCTGCGCGCACCACGGTGAATCGTCCTGTCCCACAGCGTTGCGCGAGAGAATCCATCTCTTCGCCCACCGACCTGCCGAGGTGGAGCGCAGTGCGTGCGCCGGCAAAATCCCACGTCAGGCCTCGCGCCCGGTCCAGTGGCAACTCTGCAGTACCGGGCACACCTGCCAGTTCTGCGCGCCAGAAGTCCATCTCTCCCGACACATCGCGGTCGGCGGCCCACACGCTGTAATCGGCGTACTGCAAGGGCAATTCGGACCACGCCGGGACCGCACCGGTCATCCTGGCGTGATACGCCAGTACGAAATCCGACGCCAACAGACCCAGAGACCAACCGTCCGCCGCACTGTGGTGAACGGCGCAGGCGAGCACGTGCCGATCGGGCTTCACCGCGAACATTCGCGCGCGGAGAGGGAATTCGGCTCGAACATCGAACGGTTGCTCGACAATCTGCGAGACCGCAGCGGCGGAGAAATCGACGACGTCGAGGTCCGGTGCCGCCACAGTGGGGTCCGGCTCGAGCACCTGCACCGGACCCGCATCGGAGTCCGGGTATCGAGTGCGCAGCGTGGTGTGCCGTCCGATCAGGTCGGTCAAGGCCTGCGAGGCTGCGTCGGCATCGAGATGCCCGGAGATCGAGACTGTGAACGGCAGGTTGTAGAGCGGCAGCCGAGCGCTTCGATCGAGGTGGCGCTGCTGCGGAGCGAGCGGGACGGCCGCGACCCCGGCCGCCATCCCTCGCTCAGGTCGTGAATTGTGCTGCACGCCGAGCAGAAGACGGTCGTCGATCCGTGCCGCCAGGGCCTGAACGGACGGGGCCGCGGCGAGGTCGCGTACGCCGATATCCACCGATCGCTCGGCACGCACCGAAGCGACGACCCTGGTCGCCGCCAGCGAGTCACCACCTAGATCGAAGAACGATGCGGCGCAGTCGATCTCATCCCTGTCGAGGACGCGTGAGAACGCTGCCGCGACCATCTCTTCGGTGGCACCGAACGGTTCGGCTCGAGGACCGGTCGACGGCATCGACAGGTCCGGGGCCGGAAGCGCAGCGCGATCGATCTTCCGATTGATGGTCAGCGGAATGTCGTCCAGAACCGAGATGGTCGAGGGCACCATGTGCGCGGGCAACCGATCTGCGAGATCATTGCGAATCCGCAGGGTGTCGAGCACCTGGTCGGTGCGCGCAGCAACGACGTAGCCATCTATGCGCAGGTCACCGTTGTTGCTACGGCGCAGTGCCGATGTCGCCGCGGCGACGTCCGGGTGTGCACGCAGTGCCGCGTCGACCTCACCCAGTTCGACGCGATTGCCGCGAATCTTGACCTGATCGTCGGTACGGCCCAAAAATTCCAGCGTTCCGTCGGTGCGTACACGCGCCCGATCCCCACTGCGGAACATCCGAAGCCCGCTGATGCCGAACGGATTCGCGACGAAGCGAGCCGCAGTGTCCGCGGTACGACCGAGGTACCCACGGGCGACACCGGGGGTCTCGATGTAGATTTCGCCGACAGCACCGATCGGGACGGGACGCAGAGCGCGATCGAGTAGGTGAATCACCGCACCCACCATCGCTCGACCGATTCCGAGGTTGCTGCCCTGGTGCAGCGACGCGGTCATCGTGACACTGCAGGTCGTTTCGGTGGGTCCGTACGCATTGAGCAGTCGGCGACCGGCCGACCACCGGTCGACCGTGTCCTGCGGTGCGGCCTCACCGCCGATGATGATGGCGCCGACGCCGCCCAGCTCTGCAGGGTTCAACGTCGCCAATGCCGATGGCGTGATCAGCAGATGCGTAATCAATTGCTGGGCAATCAGTTCTGTCAGTTCGGTGCCGCCGTAGCTACCGGCAGGCGCGATCACCACGGCAGCGCCCGCTGTGGCCGCGGCGAGTACTTCCACGACGGCCGTGTCGAATCCGGGCGACGCGAGATGACAGACGCGCGAATCGGCGTCGAGGGCGTAGCTGCTCCGAATCTGTTGCACCAGAGCACCGATGCCATCATCGGTGACGACGACACCTTTGGGAGTTCCCGTCGATCCCGAGGTGTAGATGACGTAGGACGCCCGGTGGGGTGCCGACGTCGCGGACCCGCTCGAACCTTCCGCGTCGACCACATCGCCGAGGTGCAGCCACTCCAGATCGCCCAATTCTTCGGCTTCGGAGCAGATTCCCAGCACAGCTCCGCTGTCACGCAGCACGAACAGCGCTCGCTCGCGGGGATGGTTGGGGTCGACCGGGACGTACACCGCACCCACTCGTGCGATCGCCCAGAACGCGACGATCCCGGCAACGGATCGGCCGATGCGCACCGCGACCCGGTCCTCCGTGCCGATTCCTCGGTGCCGCAACGTGCACGCGAGTGCGTCGACCCTGGTGGCCAGGTCACCGTAGGTCACGGCGATGTCGGCATCCTGGATCGCAATTCGATTGCTGTGCTCCATGATTGCCGTCGAGAACACGTCGTCGAGCGTCCCCCGCTCCGTCGCGGCAGCGCCCACCGACGCAGGCGTCGATTGCGATTCGCCCGGCAGGAGTAGGTCCAGCTCTGCTACTGCAGTGTCGCCGCGGCCGGATTCGGAGAACCGATCGAGGAAATGCAGGAACCGATCGTGGTGTCGAGCGAGGTCGTCGGGCGTGTACGCGGCAGGGTTGGCCTCGAAATCGATGCGTGGCCGCACTCCGGCACGCCCCGGATAGATGTTCACCGCGAGATCCGCGACCGGGCCCGTGGTCAAAATGTTGATCTCGCCGTCGAAATCGCCCATCGCCACGGTGTTGGCGAACATCATCACGTTGATCGTCGGGCCGAAACGACCCGCATGCAGAGCATTTCCGCTTGTCGCTGCCGGTGGTCTGCTGCGCTGATGCCGCAGCACGCCGCCGATCGCCACCTCGGTGGACTTGACGGCGCTGTTCACCGTCGCCGATCCGACGCCCGGCAGTCGCAGTGGCACCACATTGGACAACGAGGACCCGGCCCGGCGCAGCAGTGCTGTCGGCCGCGCCGAGACCGGCAACGACAGATCCACGTCTTCGGTGTCGTTCATGCGCGCGAGGTACGCCGCGAATGCAGCGATCACCACCGTCGACGTGGCGTGCTGCGCCGCGCCTGGTGCGCTGAGGGAAATCGATCGATCCTCACCGACCACGATGGGCATCGATGCCGGCTGAGCCGTCCGGCCGAGAGGCTCGGTGTATCCGAGATCGGTGGACTCCCAGTGGGCCAGATCGCGGCGCGCGCGGCTGGACGTGCGATAGCGCTCGTCTTCGGCCAGCAGTGCCTCGGGAGTGGTCGGCTCGATCTGCGCGGGCTCGACGCCGTCGTGCGCGGCGGCATACAGCGCGGCCGCCCGCTCGAGCACCTTCATCGAGGCATATCCGTCGAGTGCGATGTGATGGGCCCTGGTGTACCAGAACACGCGATCGTCCCCGACCCGGAGGACACGCAGACGCACGAGTTGGCCGTCCATCAAGAAGGGAGTCCGGCAATCCTCGTTCATCCACCTGGTGGCCGCATCGGCCGGATGATCGTGTCCGCGGAAGTCGAGGCTCTGCACCGAGTCGGTCTCGCGGGGCAGGAACCGCTGCATCGGGGTGCCATCCACCTCGTGAATCCGCAACGTGGACGACGAGAACTCCCGGTGCGCCCTGCTTCCGCACTCGGCCAGAACGTCGACGTCGACGGCACCGACGACGTCGACGTAGTACGCAATGGTGAAGGGGACCTGGGGCATGAACTGCTGCGCCAGCCAAATATCGGCCTGGGACGAACTCACAGGCACAGCGTCGTCGATCATGGTCCCCCCACAGCAATCCTATTACTACATACTCAGTAGTAATAGGCTACATCGCCGGTCCAGCGGGTCGATTCCGCAAGTGCCGCGCACAGGCCTGAAGTGGGGTGATGCATGAATTGTCGTATGGTGGCTCCGTGCCGCAGAGCAACCATTATCACCATCTGATGTTCGGCCCTGCTGCGGTGGCGCGGCAGAAAGTCGACGGCAGCTACAACGCGTACGGCTCGCAGACCGAGCGCCCCGACGACGGCCCGACGCCTCTCGACGATCGCGAAAAGGCCATGATTCGTGCGCTGGATCAGTTCCAGATCGCCACCGTTGCCGAAACGGGCTGGCCCTACATCCAGTATCGGAGTGGCCCGAAGGGATTCCTGCAGGTCCTCGACGACCGGACGTTGGGATTCGCGGACTTCGCCGGCAACCATCAGTACGTGACGGCAGCCAACCTCGATCACGACGATCGCGTCGCGCTGTTCCTGGTGAATTACCCTCTGCGCCAACGGCTCAAGCTCTACGGCCGGGCCCATACCGTCGAGGCAGCCGACGACCCCGAACTGCTGGAGCGCCTGAAGAACCTCGGGGACCGAACCGTGGGGGCAACCTGCGAGCGCAGCGTCGTCATCGACGTCGAGGCTGTCGACTGGAACTGCACCCGCAGCATCATCCCCCGCTACGACGCAGAATATCTCGCGGAGCTCTCGCAGGTGTATCAGCGCAAGGCCGCCGAGAGGGAAGCTGAACTACTGCAACGGATTTCCGTACTCGAATCTCGACTCACACAGTCTTCGGCGCATAGAAACGACCCAGAAACTCCGTCTTGAACTCCGCGAAGCGGCCCTGCTCGATCGATGCCCGGATGTCGTCGACCAGCTTGACCGTGAACCGCTCGTTGTGGATGGTGCACAGCGTCGACGCGAGCATTTCCTTGGCCTTGAACAGGTGATGGATATAGGCCTTGGTGTAGTGCGCGCAGGTATAGCAGTCGCAGCTGTCGTCGATCGGAGTGAAGTCGCGTCGATGCTTGGCGGTGTTGATGTTGAAGCGGCCCGTCGGCACGTAGATCGCCGCGTTCCGCGCCACGCGTGAGGGATTGACGCAATCGAAGGTGTCGGCCCCGTTCTCGATAGCGGTGAAGAAATCGTCCGGCTCGCTGATTCCGAGCATGTGACGCGGCTTGTGTTCGGGCAGTTCCTCGTTGACCCAGCGAGTGATGGTGCCGAGGTTCTGTTTCTCGAGCGCGCCGCCGATCCCGTAACCGTCGAAGCCTCGGCCGGTCTCACCGGTGATGGTCTCGAGATCGTGGGCGGCCTTGCGTCGTAGATCCTCGTACTGCGCGCCCTGCACCACCCCGAACAGCGCCTGGTAAGGCTTGTCGGCACGCTCGATCGTGAGCCGCTCGTGCTCGAGCACACATCGCTTCGCCCAGGCCTGGGTTCGATCGACCGACATTTCCTGATAGCCGCGGGTATTCATCAGCGTGGTCAGCTCGTCGAAGGCGAACATGATGTCGGCACCGAGGCGATGCTGAATCTGCATCGACACCTCGGGAGTGAAGCGATGCTTGGACCCGTCGAGATGAGACTTGAACGTCACGCCGTCGTCGTCGACGTGGGCCAGTCGCTCCTTACCCTCGGCGATGACGTCGTCGGACTGCACTCGTGCGACGTCCATGGAGATGACTTTCTTGAAGCCGACGCCGAGCGACATCACCTGGAATCCGCCGCTGTCGGTGAACGTCGGCCCGTCCCAGTTCATGAACTTGCCCAGCCCGCCCGCCTCGTCGACGATGTCCGAGCCCGGCTGCAGGTACAGGTGATAGGCGTTGGCGAGTACCGCCTGTGCGCCGAGCTCCTTCATCGCCTCCGGCAGCACCGCTTTGACGGTCGCCTTGGTGCCCACCGCAATGAATGCGGGGGTGGCGATGTCGCCGTGCGGGGTGTGGATGGTGCCGGTGCGTCCGAGTGCACCGTCGAGCCGGGTGCCGATGTCGAAGCCGAAACTGGAAAAACTCACCGCGTCAGTATGCGGCTTCGCCGCATGTGAGTG
>NZ_CAPS01000037.1 GCF_000333955.1 Rhodococcus sp. AW25M09 | reverse complement strand
TGCTACGAAGTTTCATGCACGTGCGGCGAAGCCGCTCTCACATTCGCCGTCGCCCGGTGAGCGCCCTGCCCAATGTGAGTTCGTCGGCGAATTCGAGATCCCCGCCCATCGGCAGACCCGAGGCGAGGCGGGTGATCGCCAGGCCGGGGAAATCTCGCATCATGCGCACCAGATAGGTGGCCGTTGCTTCGCCCTCGGTGTTGGGGTCGGTGGCGATGATGACCTCGGTGACGTCGACTCCGTCGTCCTGAGTTCCCACCCGAGTCAACAGCTCTCGGATACGCAGCTGATCCGGTCCCACTCCGTTCAGTGGATCGAGTGCCCCACCGAGGACGTGGTAGCGGCCTTTGAACTCTCGCGTACGCTCCACGGCCTGAACATCTTTGGGCTCTTCGACAACGCAGATGATGGATCTGTCTCGACGTGAGTCCGCACAGATCCGGCACAGTTCTTTGTCCGATACCGTGCCGCACACGATGCAGAACTGCACGCCGTCGCGGATACGTTGCAGCGCGCGCATGAGCCGATCCACCTCGGGTGGCTCTACTGCCAGGAGATGAAAGGCTATGCGCTGGGCGCTTTTCGGACCGACCCCGGGGAACTTTCCGAGCTCGTCGATCAGATCCTGTACCGGACCTTCGTACACCGCCTAGAACCCGGGCAGGCCGGGCATGCCGCCGCCGAGGCCACCTGCGAGGGGGCCGAGCTTCTCGCTCGCGACGGACTGAGCCGCTTTCGACGCGTCGGCGATGGCACCGATCACCAAGTCCTGCAGAGTCTCGACGTCGTCCGGGTCGACGACCTTGGGGTCGATGGTCAGTCCGACCACTTCACCGGTCCCCTTGACGGTGGCGACGACGAGTCCGCCGCCCGCCTGGCCGGTCACTTCGGTTTCCGCGATCTCGGCCTGCGCGGCCATCAGCTGCTGCTGCATCTGCTGGGCCTGCTGCAGGATCGATGCCATGTCGGGCTGCTCACCGGGTTGCACTGTGCCGTCCTCTCGCGTGGGTCGAAACGAACACCAGCGTAGTCGTACGGTCGTAGGCGACGCTCGCCCGTAGCGGACACTCCGCACGTACGTCTGAACTTCCGTCACTACTGAGCACACGTATTCTCGGGGAATGGACGAATCGGCGAACCCCGAGGGACGCCACTCCTCCCGCAAGCGTCGGGTGACTCCCGAGACCATGGCCGAGGCAGGCATTACGCTGACGCTTCCGAAAGTGACGGTGAAGTCGATCGCCGACAATCTGGGTGTCTCGATCGTCGCTATCTACAACAACATCGACGATCTGTCCTCGCTCAAGGCTCTGGTGGCGGAAGAGATTCTGCGCAGGTGGTCACCTCCACTGCCCGGTGACGACGAGTCGATGCACGACGCGTTGCTGAGGTTCAGTGTCGCAATGCGCGATCTGGTGCAGAAAAACCCCGGCATCGCGGAGTATCTCGTCGGCCTCACTCCCAGCTCGATCGACGCCATTCGGATGATCGATGCGGTGCAAACTCGCTATCGGCTTCGGTACGACATCACACCGAAGCAAGCCACGTGGACCGTCACCAACGTCGCCGAACATGCACTCGCGTTGGGGGTCATGGTTCATCACTCGGGCGGGCGACCCCCCGAACACGACGCCGAGATCGCCGCACGCACCGACCTCGACACCTTGCCGGGGGCGTACGACACCATCGACCGGGGACCCGACGGCATGTTTCTGTGGTCGATGCGCACCGTGGTCGTCGGAACTCTGGCGCTGATCGACGCCCCCGACTTCGAGCAGATCTAAATCAGTTCGCGGCGCAGGTTCTCCAGCGTGGTTGCCTGGATCTTCTTCAGTCCGAGGGGAGCGAAGGTCTTCTCGAAGAATCCGCCGATTCCTCCCGCGCCCTTCCATTCCGTCGTCGTGGTGACCGCGGTGCCTGCACCCTCCGGGGCGACGGACCAGGTGGTGACCATGGACGAGTTGGCGTCGCGCTCGGTGATGGTCGATCCGGCGACGGAGACGGTGGCAGCCACGTTGCGGGCTCGTTTCTCGGTGGCCTGCAGGGTCCACGTGGCCTTGGTTCCGTCTCCCTGCCCGCCCTCGACCACCTCGTAGTCCCGATACTGCTGAGGCAGGATGCGCGGGCGCACCGTCTCGTAGTCGGCGAGCGCGGCGAGCACCCGATCCGGCGTGGCAGCAATGGTTGCGGAACTGGAAGCACTGACCTGGGCCACGAAACGAACTCCTTCGATAGCGAACGGGATGTGTGTCCATCCTGCCCCTGCCGTCGGTCGCGTCCGGCATCGCACCGAACGGTGTGTGGTGTGCTTCACATGAGAATGTTCGGCTCCAAAAACACATGCATAACGCAACCATTTGTCCGATTACTCCGATTCCCCGCCTTCGTTCGGCAACAGTTGCGTGAAGTTTCACCGCTCGCACGGCGACGCCGGTGGATACCACGCGGCACGACATATAGCGTCTGTACGTGGCTTCAGTGAATGCTCTACTCGGACGACGGCCAGAACCGAGAGAGAGCGGTTACGCAGCGCACCGGTCGGGTGTCGAGCAGTTGCTTCGCAGCTATCGCGCGATCCCCGTCGATGCGACGGTGCGTCTGGCGAAAAAGACGTCCAACCTGTTTCGGGCCAGGACCACATCGAAGACACCCGGTCTCGACGTGTCGGGCCTGAGCAAAGTCATCACCGTCGACCCCGCCGCCCACACCGCCGATGTGGCCGGCATGTGCACCTACGAGGACCTCGTCGACGCGACGCTTCCGTACGGTCTCGCGCCCCTCGTGGTGCCGCAGCTCAAGACCATCACCCTCGGCGGAGCCGTCACCGGCCTCGGCATCGAGTCGACGTCGTTTCGCAGTGGACTCCCGCACGAATCGGTGCTCGAGATCGACGTACTCACCGGCAGCGGCGAGATAGTCACCGCGACGCCGGAAGGTGAGCACTCAGATCTCTACTGGGGGTTTCCCAACTCGTACGGCACTCTCGGCTACTCGACGCGACTGAGAATTCAGCTCGAGCCCGTGCTGCCTTATGTTGCGTTGCGCCACCTGCGATTCCACGACCTCGAGACACTGCAGGCCACGATGGACACCATCGTGAACAGCCGTGAGTACGACGGCATCGACGTCCAGTACCTCGACGGTGTGGTCTTCAGCGCCGACGAAAGCTACCTCACGCTCGGGGTCCAGACCGAGGAACCCGGTCCCGTCAGCGACTACACCGGTGCCGATATCTTCTACCGATCGATTCAGCACGATTCGGCCACACCCAAGACCGACCGACTGAGCATCCACGATTACCTGTGGCGTTGGGACACCGACTGGTTCTGGTGCTCACGCGCATTCGGAACACAGAACCCCACGATTCGACGCTTCTGGCCGCGTAAGTACCGACGCAGCAGCTTCTACTGGAAGTTGATCGGCCTCGATCGCAAGTACGACATCGCCGACCGACTCGAGAAGCGCAAGGGAAATCCGCCGCGCGAACGCGTCGTTCAGGACGTCGAGGTTCCGATCGAACACACTGCCGGCTTCGTGCACTGGTTCCTCGACGAGATTCCCATCGAGCCGTTGTGGTTGTGCCCATTACGTCTTCGCGAACCGGCAGCATCCGGAGCCAGTCCCGCACGGCCGTGGCCGCTGTATCCGCTCGAGCCCAAACGCACTTACGTCAACATCGGCTTCTGGTCCTCGGTCCCGATCGTCGCCGGCGAACCCGAGGGTGCTGCGAATCGCGCCATCGAGAAGAAGGTCACCGACTTCGACGGGCATAAATCGCTGTACTCGGACGCTTACTACTCCGAGGATGAATTTGCCGCGCTGTACGGCGGCGAGAAGTACGAAGAACTGAAAAAGAAATACGATCCCGAATCCCGATTGCTGGATTTGTACTCGAAGGCGGTGCAAGGCAAATGACGACGTTCAAGGACTCCGGAAATCGCACGGCGAACGGCACCCAGAAGCTCAAGATCTCCGAGATTCTGGAACTGATCTCCGATGGGAACATTCCGCTGCGTTTCACCGCATACGACGGCAGCACGGCGGGGCCGGAGGACGCGAAGATCGGGCTCAACCTCAAGAGTCCGCGCGGAACCACCTATCTGGCAACGGCTCCCGGCGATCTCGGAATGGCGCGCGCGTACGTTTCCGGCGATCTGGAAGCCACCGGCGTCCACCCGGGCGACCCGTACGAGTTGCTCGCACTGATGGGCGACGAGCTCCACTTCCGGCGTCCGTCGGCCATGACGTTGGCGTCGATCACCCGGTCGCTCGGCTGGGATGTGTTGCGGCCCATCGCTCCCCCGCCCCAGGAGGCGATTCCGCGGTGGCGTCGTATCGCCGAGGGCCTACGCCACTCCAAGACTCGGGACGCAGACGCGATCCACCACCACTACGACGTGTCCAACGCCTTCTACGAGAAGGTGCTCGGGCCATCGATGACGTACACGTGCGCCGCCTACGAGAACGCCGAGCAGTCTCTCGAAGGCGCGCAGGAGAACAAGTACCGCCTGGTGTTCGACAAGCTCGGACTGAAACCAGGAGATCGCTTGCTCGACATCGGCTGTGGGTGGGGCTCGATGGTGCGCTTCGCTGCGCGCCGCGGCGTCCACGTGATCGGAGTGACGCTGTCCCAGGAGCAGGCGTCCTGGGCGCAGCAGGCCATCGTGGACGAGGGGCTGTCCGAGTTCGCCGAGGTGCGCTTCTCCGACTACCGCGACGTACCCGAGACCAACTTCGACGCCGTTTCGTCGATCGGACTGACCGAGCACATCGGCGTCCAGAACTACCCGTCGTACTTCTCGTTCATCCAGTCGAAGCTGCGTGACGGTGGCCTACTGCTCAACCACTCGATCACCCGCCCGGACAATCGCGCGCACGCCAAGGCCGGCAGCTTCATCGACCGGTACGTCTTCCCCGACGGAGAGCTCACCGGTTCGGGGCGAATCATCACCGAGATCCAGGATGTCGGTCTCGAGGTGCGCCACGAGGAGAACCTGCGTGAGCATTACGCTCTGACCCTTGCCGGATGGTGCCAGAACCTCGTCGACAACTGGGACGCGTGCGTCGCCGAAGCCGGTGAGGGAACAGCCCGAGTGTGGGGCCTGTACATGGCCGGGTCGCGTCTGGGATTCGAGCGCAATGTCGTTCAGCTGCACCAGGTTCTGGCCGTCAAGCTCGGACCGAAAGGTCAGGCGGGCGTGCCGCTGCGGCCGTGGTGGAACGGCTGAACCCGTTTCTATCGTCCCGTGGCTCGCAGAATCACTCTCGCCGTCTCGACGGGCTGATCCCAGTGCGGAAAGTGACCGCACTTGTCGAACCAGTGCAGGGTGGCGTCGGGGAATCGCTCCATCGCCACCGTTGCCTGGCTGGGCGTCGTCACCTTGTCCTGACGACCCCAGCCGATGAGCAGCGAGCCCTGCAACGACCCTTCGGTGGCACCCATCTGCTTCGGCCCGTGAATCAGTGCCTTGCGTGCGGCATCGAGCGACGGTGAGGTCTCGGTGGAGAAGCCTTTGAGCTCCCGTTCGACCAGTCCGCTCGGCAGTTTCCACGGCGCAGCCGAGAACTGAGCCAACGCAACCGTTCTCGTCACCGGATTTCCGGCCAGGAAGGGCACCAGCGGCTGCACCTTCTTCATCAGCGCCAACGATGCTGTGATCGTGGCTCCGAAGATCTTGACCTGTCGGTCGTTCCAGAAGCCGCCGGGATCGAGTGCCACCATCGAGCCTCGGTGACCGAGGCGAGCGAGCTCGACCACCATTCGTGCGCCCATCGAACTGCCGACGAGATCTGCGTCGGACAGTCCCTCGTCGTCGAGGTACGTCCGCAGCGCGTCGGTCAGCGTCGCGATGGAGACCTCGGGCAGGGGCGGAGTCTGCCCGAACCCGGGCAGATCGAGGGCGATCACTTCTCGGTGCGCGGCAAGAGCGGGAACGATGGGATCCCAGTTGCGATGCGAGGACCCGAGCCCGTGGACGAGGACCAGCGGTTTTCCAGTTCCGGTTCTGACGTTGTACATACGCCGTGGGGTACCCCCAGACCGCCCGGTTACACATTCGGGCTGTAATGCGACGGGTCCGAGCGGCGCTCCACCGGAGGCAGATTGCGCGCGGGGGTATGGACCAGCGGTGATGTCGCCGAAATCCGACCTTCGGCGCGGTCCCACCCGGCGCGCCCGCGCGGATGCAATCTTCGACGACGCGGCACCAGCCCGAAGGCCAGGTTCACCGCCTTCCCCAACAGCGCGAAACGCTGCGCGTCGCGTGCCGACCAGTCGTAGCCGAGCAACTCTCGCACCGACCGGTCGTAGAGGCCGACCGTGATCCAGACGAACACCGATGCCACCGGACGCCGCAGCACGGCCCACACTCGCTCGGGTAGCCAGGCGGCATACGGAGGTGGACCCAGCGTCGACAGGTCCAACACCCCACGAGCGGCCATGTTGTCTTCCAGCACGTGGCGGCACATGTGATCCCAGTACTTCTGAAACTCCGGCCACGTCGCCGGCACCGGCCGCATGCTCATCCCGTAGAGCCGGTACCACTGGACATGCTCGTCGAACAGTTGCATTTTCTGTGGCTCGGTCAGACCGCCCATGAAGTTGTCGGCGGTGAGCACGGTCCCCATGAAGAAGGTGGCGTGCGCCCAGTAGAACGTCTCGGGATCGAGTGCGTGATACGTGCGGCCCTGGGCGTCGATTCCCTTGATGTTCGCGTGATAGCCGCGGACTTGCAGTGCGGTCTCCTCGGCGCGATCGCCGTCGAACACCACCCCGCCGATGGGGTATAGCGACCGATAGAGGCGCTGCCAGCGCTCGTCGAAGAACGTCGAATGCTGTTCCACCCCGGCACCGAGCCCGGGGTGCATGTTCTGCATCGAACCGGCCCAGACGCCCTGCAGCATCCCGCGCCAGTCGCCGAAGTGTTTCCAGGTGAGCGAGTCGGGGCCGAGCGGGACCGGACGATCGGACTGACTACGCATGTTGTCAGACTAGGGTTGACAACATGCGTAGTCAACAGTTGGAGGAACGCAGATCCAAGCGGTACGACGCATTGCTCGCGGCGGGGGTCGAGCTCCTCGGCTCACCGGACGGGCCTGCCGTCAGCGTGCGCGCGGTGTGCCGTGCAGCCGGGCTGACCGAGCGGTACTTCTACGAGAGCTTCTCGGACCGGGACACATTCGTTCGGGCGGTGTACGCATGGGTGGGATCGAGGGCGCACACAGCATTACTCGACGCCGTCACGAACGCGGCCACTGCCGAAGACACCGTCGCCGCGCCCGTCCGTGCATTCGTCGAGCTCATCATCGACGAACCGCGAACAGGTCGGGTGCTGCTCATCGCGCCGCTGGCCGAACCGGCTCTGAGCCGCCGCGGTCTCGACCTACTGCCCGGGTTCGTCGAGTTGGTGCACGCGCGACTTCCCGTTTCTGCCGACCGGCAGTTGATTGCCGTCGGAACCGTCGGCGCGCTCACTGCACTGTTCATCGGCTACCTCGACGGCACCGTCACGGTCACCCGCGAAGCCCTCGTGGCGCACTGCATTCGGCTGATCACCGATGCTGCCGTGCAAGGATGACCCCACCTCTAACAGAAGGAGTTCTCACATGTCCGATCTCGACCAGTCGTTCGCCGACGCGCAGGTAGATGTCAAGAAGCTCACCTCCAAGCCGAGCAACGACGACCTGTTGAGCCTGTACTCGCTCTACAAGCAGGGTTCGATCGGCGATGTCTCGGGTAAGCGCCCCGGGCGGTTGGACATGGTGAACCGCGCGAAGTTCGATGCTTGGGCCAAGCTCGAAGGCACGAGCCAGGATTCGGCGAAGCAGCAGTACGTGGATCTGGTGACCAAACTCCTCGCCGGCTGAGCCGAAGGCTACTGTCGAGTGCGGGGACAACACGATGAAGGGACCCGCATGAGACGCACCGACAGCGACGTCGACGAGGCCGATCTGGACATCAGGAAGCCGAAGACCCACGCGGCAGGCCCCGTCGCCGTTGCAGTGTCGATGAAGCGGGCACTCGGGCACATGGGCCCGGTGCGCACGGCGCAGACGCTGCTCGAGCTCAACCAGGCCGAGGGTTTCGACTGCATGAGTTGCGCCTGGCCCGATCCCGATCCGGGCCACCGGCACGCGGCTGAGTTCTGCGAGAACGGCGCGAAAGCCGTATCCGAGGAAGCGACGAAGACGCGAGCCACGCCGGAGTTCTTCGCGCAGTACAGCATTGCCGAACTGGATGCACATACCGAGCACTGGCTGGGCCAGCAGGGTCGAATCACGCACCCGATGATCAAACTGCCCGGCGGCAGCCACTACGAGCCCATCGAGTGGGCCGACGCGTTCCGCTTGATCGGCGACGAGCTGAAAAGCCTCACCACTCCGGACGAGGCCATTTTCTACACCTCGGGCCGCGCATCGAACGAATCCGCGTTCACCTACCAACTCTTCGCCAGAGCGTTCGGCACCAACAACATGCCCGACTGCTCCAACATGTGTCACGAGTCGACGTCCATCGCTCTGCAGGAGTCCATCGGCATCGGCAAGGCCAGCGTCACCCTCGACGACGTCCACCATGCCGAGTTGATCATCCTGGCCGGCCAGAATCCCGGCACCAATCATCCGCGCATGCTCTCGGCCCTCGAACAGGCCAAGCAGAACGGCGCAAAGATCCTGTCCATCAACCCACTTCGCGAAGCGGGCTTGGTCAATTTCAAGAACCCCCAGACCCCACGCGGGATGGTCGGGCCCGGTACCGATCTGTCGGATCTGTATCTCCCCATCAAGATCAACGGCGACCTCGCCCTGTTCCAGGCCATCGGCTCGTTGCTGGTCCAGTGGGACGCACTGGACCACGAGTTCCTCGACGAATACACCGTCGGCTTCGATGCATGGAAGGCGCATGTCTCCGCAGTCGACTGGGATCTCGTCACCGAGGTCACGGGCTTGACCGTCGCGCAGATCACCGAAGCCGCCGAGATGCTGCGGGACTCCAACGCGACGGTCTTCTGCTGGGCCATGGGACTGACGCAGCATCGCAACGCCGTCGCGACCATCAAGGAAGTCACCAATCTCGCTTTCGCGCAAGGAAACATCGGCAAGCCCGGTGCGGGTCTCCTTCCCGTTCGCGGTCACTCCAATGTGCAGGGTGATCGGACGATGGGCATCTGGGAACGTCCCCCGCAACACTTCCTCGACGCGATGGCGAAGGAGTTCGACTTCGAGCCGCCCCGCGAACACGGCTTGGACACCGTCGATTCCATCCGAGCCATGCGTGATGGCAAGGCGCACTTCTTCCTCGGACTCGGCGGCAACTTCGTTCAAGCCACCCCGGACAGCGACGTCACCTTCGAGGCGCTGCGCAAGATGCGGATGACGGTGCAGATCTCCACGAAGATCAACCGCTCCCACCTCGTCTGTGGGGAGACCGCGCTGATCCTGCCCACCCTGGGACGCACCGAGAAGGATGTGCAAGCCAGTGGTGACCAATGGATTTCGGTCGAGGATTCCACCTGCTCGGTGCACTCCTCACGCGGACCGCTGAAGCCTGCCAGCACGTTTCTTCGTTCCGAGGTCGCGATTCTCAGCGGCATCGCCGAGGCGACACTCGGCGATCGCTACGGACTCGACTGGAAGAGCTACCGTGACGACTACCGCAACATCCGCCGGCACATCTCGCGGGTCGTCGCCGGATGCGAGGGTTACGAGGTCAATGTTCGACGCCCCGGTGGCTTCGTACTTCCGCATCCGCCCCGCGACAGTCGGACTTTCGAAACCAAGAGTGGCCGAGGTGAATTCGCTGTCTCACCGATCGATGTGTTGCAGGTTCCGCCGGGTCACCTCATCCTGCAGACACTGCGCAGCCACGATCAGTTCAACACCACCATCTACGGCCTCAGTGATCGGTACCGCGGCATCGAGAACGGCAGGCGTGTGATCTTCGTGCATCGAGAAGACGTCTCGGCACTCAGCTTCCGCAACGGCGACATGGTCGACCTCGTCACCAGATGGGAGGACGACGACGTGCATCGCTGCGCACCGTCGTTCCGCATCGTCGAGTACGACACCCCGCGTGGATCGGCCGCCGCGTACTATCCGGAGACCAATCCGTTGATCCCCTTGGATTCGACTGCGCTGCAGAGCAACTGCCCTACCTCGAAGTCGGTGATCATCTCGATGGTTCCGGCCGGACAAGGTAGGCAGACAACTGCGAACGGTCACCAGGACGACGAAGGATCGGACGAGGGCCACAAGGCGCACCCGCAGCCGCGCCACCTGAGCTGACAGCCCGCCGGTTTCCGGGAGTGAGTGCTCCTAGGAGATGTCCCACTTCCGGAACTGGCGACGCATCACGTCGTCGGCTGCCTCGACGTCGCCTCGGGTGAAGGCCGCGATCAGTTCCTCGTGACTGCGCACTGCGTCCTCGCCCCAGCGTCGGTCGGTCGCGTACAACCGCGGGATGTACTTGACGGCACCGAGCAGGAACCACGCCAGCGTTCGTCCGCCCGCGACCCTGTTGACGAATCGATGGAACTCGAACTCGTAGAGTTCGACCGATTCGGTGTCCGCGCGGGCGACGGCGTCGCGTAGACCGTCGTTGAGCGCGGTCAACTGTTCGATCTGCTCGGGGGTGATGGTGCGGGCCGCCCGGCCGGCGAGTGCGCCGGCAATGGTGCCCTGCAGCCAGAAGATGTCGTCGATGTCCTGCGGCGACAACTCGTCGACTCGGTAGCCGCGATGAGGCACCTGCTCGACCAAACCCTCTCCGCGCAGCGCCACCAACGCTTCCCGCACCGGAGTTGCACTGACGCCGAGTTCGGCTGCCGTCTCGTCGATTCGTACGAAAGTCCCGGGTTGCAGTACACCGGTGACGATCTGTTGGCGAATGCTCCCGGCGACGTCCTCGGACAGTGGCGGCCGGCGCGGAATCGGACCCCTCGGCGACGCCTTTCGAGGCAGATCGATGCTCATGGATCTCCTGTTGCCGCTGCAGTTGGGCGGGGTTGTAGCAACCGCAGGTGACGCATAGTGTGGCCTGGACAACATTGAATCACATCAAATATATGTGATGCGATCTGCTGGAGGATGGAACTCGTGACGGACCAGATCGAACGAACCACCGAGAACACCTTCGATAGCCTCGACCCGAGAACGGGCGTCGCACTCGCCACGTACCCGATTGCCGGTGTCGATGACGTCGCGGCTGCCGTCGATCGGGCCCGATCGGCCGCCCGCTGGTGGGACGTACAGGGCTTCGTCGGACGCAAGCGGTGGCTGTTGGAATTCAAGTCCGCCATCGCTCGCGACGCCGCGAGCCTCGCTGCCGTCATTGCCGCCGAAACGGGCAAGCCCGCCGAGGACTCGCTACTCGAGGTCATGTTGGGCGTCGAACACATCGACTGGGCAGCGCGCAACGCCGAGAAGACGCTGAAGCAGCGCAAAGTCGGATCAGGTCTGCTCGCCGTCAACCAGAAGGCCTACGTCGGATACCGCCCGTTCGGCGTCGTCGGGGTCATCGGACCGTGGAACTATCCGCTCTACACCCCGATGGGCTCGATCGCCTACGCACTGGCCGCCGGCAACACCGTCGTGTTCAAGCCCAGCGAACTCACTCCGGGTGTCGGGGTCTGGTTGGCCGAGAAGTGGGCCTCGCTCGCCGCTCCGCACCCGGTCTTCCAGACCGTGACCGGTGAGGGCTCCACCGGTACTGCCCTCGTGGAATCCGGCGTGGACAAGATCGCCTTCACCGGCTCCACCGCCACCGCCAAGAAGGTCATGGCCACCTGCGCGAAGTCACTGACGCCACTGATCGCCGAATGCGGCGGCAAGGATGCGATGTTGGTCGACGCCGACGCCGACATCGCTGCCGCAGTGGAATTCGCGACGTTCGGAGCGATGGGCAACGCCGGGCAGACCTGCGCGGGTGTCGAACGTATCTATGTTGCCGCTCCGGTGTACGACCGATTCCTCACCGAATTCACCACAGCGGTGCGGGCACTCGAGCCCGGCGGAGCGCAGACCTCGTCCTACGGTCCCATGACGTTGGCCAAGCAGAGCGAGATCGTTCGAGGCCAGATCGAGGACGCTTTGACCAAGGGCGGAAAGGCGGTCGTCGGCGGACTCGATTCGCTACGCGGCCCGTACATCGACCCGGTGATCCTCACCGAGGTGCCCGAGGATTCCACCGCGATCACCGAGGAGACGTTCGGTCCGACCGTGGTGGTCAACAAGGTGCGAGATCTGGACGAGGGCATCGAACGGGCCAACGCCTCCAAGTACGGACTGGGCGCTTCGGTGTTCACCCAGGACACCGCAACGGGACGACGCGCCGCCGAGAAGCTCGATTGCGGCGTCGTGACGGTCAATTCGGTGCTCGGATTCGCTGGGGTTGCGGCACTTCCGTTCGGTGGCACAGGCGACTCGGGATTCGGCCGAATCCACGGGGCCGACGGCCTGCGCGAGTTCAGCACCGTCAAATCACTCACCGTGCAGAGCTTCGCGGCACCGGTGAATCTGCTGACGATGAAGCGCAAGGCCCGGAACATGAAGCTCTCCGTTCTGGCATTGAGGCTCCGGCACGGACGGGGCTGACGATGGACATCGCGCCGAAGAGAGGACGCTTCGGCTGGCTGGCCCGTATCGAGGAACTCGACCCGGTTCGGGATTGCCAGACGATCCATCACATCACCGCCGGCTACGAGTTTCCGTGGGACTACCAACGCGCACTCGAATTCGCACTGTTCCGTACCTACTGCGTACCGACGAT
The DNA here is from genome assembly GCF_000333955.1 of Rhodococcus sp. AW25M09. Taxonomy (GTDB): domain Bacteria; phylum Actinomycetota; class Actinomycetes; order Mycobacteriales; family Mycobacteriaceae; genus Rhodococcoides. The sequence goes on along the minus strand of NZ_CAPS01000037.1, from coordinate 14,139 downwards.
CTCGACACTGCTCGCCGAGACCGGCGAATTCGAGAACCGGCCGCAGAAGCGCTACGACGACACCGCACTCCTGATGTCCGAAATGGTCGAGCACGGATACGAGTCCGATCGGGGCCGTGAATCGCTTCGCACGGTCAACCGAATGCACGCGCAGTACGACATCTCGAACGACGACATGCTCTACGTGCTGACGACGTTCATCTACGAGCCGATCGAGTGGATCGACACCTACGGGTGGCGTCGACTGCACCCCAAAGAGCGGCTCGCAACATTCCACTTCTACTGCGAAGTGGGAAAACGCATGGGCATCAAGCACATTCCGGAGTCGTACACCGAGCTCGCACAGTTCAAGCTCGATTACGAGGAGCGCACGTTCCGGTTCACCGACGACAATCGACGGATCGGCACGTACACCCTCGATCTGTACTGCTCCTGGTTCCCCGCTGCGCTCACACCCGCGGTGAAGCAGGCAGTGTTCGCGCTGCTGGACGACCGGATGTCGCGGGCCTTCGGTTTTCCGGCCGGCTCAACCGGACTGGAACGGGTTGCCGTGCGAGCGCTGCGGGCCAGAGCTCGGGTGGAGCGGTTCCTACCCAAGCGGACGCACTCGCGAACCACCGCCGATGCGAGCAACAAGACCTATCCCGGATACCCCGACGGCTACCGGCCCCAGGATCTCGGGACAGCGGCGTGCCCGTACTCCACCGCACCGAGGAACTCAGAGACCGTCCACCCAACGGCCGAACGCATCGCGAAATTCTGACGAGAGCGGAAGCGGGGCAAGAGCGGTGTTCGGATCCGCAGGGAGCGGGCCGAGCTCGCCCAAGGTGTGTGAGCTGTCGGCGAAGTGCGCGAAGTCGAGGTCGGTGTGCCCGAGCGCCACTCGCAGGTTGTCGACCTGACCGCAGGAGACGTTGAGGTCCTTGTCCGAGCAGGTCAGGAACGACGAGTACGAGCCCGGCAGTGCGGCAGCCAGATTCGCCGGGTCCGTCGCATCCGCCTCGCGGAGGAAGGTGGCGCTCTGCCGCAGCCCCAGACCATCGACGATCGGGTCGGGCTGGGCGGACAACGGCCGTCCCGCACGGATATCGGCGACGGCCTGGGCGAAGCGATCCCGGGACGATTCGGCCTGCTCCTCGGTGAACTGGCCTACCGCCACCGCCTGGTCGATGTTGCGATCGACCTGCCCGGTCAGCAGATCGAGGTAGCGGATCGACAACGGCTCGAGCAGGCCGACGTGACTGAATGCCGCCGCGTCGGAATCGGCCAGACGCAGCGCCGTCAGCGCGCCCTCACTGTGCCCGATCACCGTCGTTCGATCCGCCCCGACACCCGTCCGCTGCTGCAGGAAAGCCAGGGCGTCGGCGGCGTTGTGCACCTGTGCGTCGAAGCCGGGAGGGTTGTTCGGATCCACGCCGCCCAGTCCGGTTCGACCGCTGCCGAGCTTGTCGAATCGCAGGCTCGCAATGCCGCGACGGGACAGCTCGTCGGCAACGTAGGCGGTCGTGTTCACCTGCAGATCACCCGAGTTTCCGTTGCGATCGGTCGGCCCACTCCCCGGCAGCACCAACGCGACTCCGCGGGTCTCGCCGATAGGCATGCGAAGGCTTCCGTAGAACGTGATGCCATCGGATTGAAAGGTCACGTCCGAATCGAGCGCGTCATCGGGCGACCACGGCACGTTGATCGGGGCAGCGGCGGCGGTGCCCGCGCCTGCGAACAGAAACATCGAAGCGGTCAGTCCGGCCAGCAGTCGTCTGGTACGCAACATGTAGCAAGGGTAACAACCCGACCGGCCGCTCGCCGAGGGCTGCTCTGCCGATCGCACGAGGCGTCGGACACGCCCGGTACAGCGTGCACGAAGGGCCTAAGTGCTGGTCGGGGCACACCACGAATCCGATAGGACGTAGCCTGGCTGAGAAGGTTCGGTGGCTCGGCCGTCAATGACACCCGTGTTGTTCGGTTAGATTGGAAGAGCCACCAGGCACGATGCAAGAGGGTCGAGACCTGTCAACGAGCGACGGGTCACCACAATCGAGGAGAACAGGCCATGGCTTTACCAGTACTGACACCGGAACAGCGCACCGCGGCGCTGGCCAAGGCGGCCGAGGCACGCACTGCGCGGTCGAAGCTGCTCGCATCCGTCAAGTCCGGCGAACTCAGCGTCGCTGACGTTCTCGCCAAGGCGGAGAACGACGAGATCGTCAAGAAGACCAAGGTTTCCGCCCTGATCAAGGCCCTGCCGGGCGTCGGATCCGTGCGCGCCGCACAGCTGCTCGAGCAGCTGTCCATCGCCGATACCCGTCGTATCGGTGGCCTCGGTGCCAACCAGCGCGAAGCGCTTCTGGCTGCCGTCGCATCCTGAGCAAATTTTTGCGGGTCGTTCCTGCAGGCTCCACTTCTGCGATAGTGCGCGGCCTGTAGGGCTAGCATTTCGACCATGAACGTCGAAGTGACCCTGCTGCCGGGGATCGGGGTGCGGAAAGATTTCGCCCTCGCTTCCGGGCGCCGCATAGGCGTCATCACCCTCAAGGACGGCGCGAACGAGCTGATCGTCTCGCGCAAGGACGACCCCGATGCGACGCAGGCATCGATCACGCTGAGCAATGAGGAAGCGGCGGCCCTGGGCAATCTGCTCGGGTCGCCGCAACTCATCGCTCAGCTCGGGGAAGAGCATCGCGACCTCCCCGGAATCAACACTCGCCAACTTCCCATCAGCGCGAATTCACGGTTCGTCAGCCGCACGCTCGGCGACACCACCATGCGCACCAAAACCGGAGTATCTGTCGTCGCTGTCATGCGCGCAGGTCAGGTACAACCGTCACCCACCCCCGACTTCACACTCGCCGCAGGTGATCTGCTGGTTGCCGTCGGCACCGCAGATGGACTGGACGCAGCAGCCAAGTTACTCGGCAGTGCCTGAGATCAGCCGGGTCTGAGCGATGGACGAGAGCGCGCTCGCCCTCACCGAGCTCGGCGCAGTGTTCTTCGTCCTCGGACTTCTCGCTCGCCTCGCGGGCCGGATCGGCGTCTCCCCCATCCCGTTCTACCTACTCGGCGGCCTCGCCTTCGGCAACGGCGGCATCGTCACCCTCGGCGGCATCGACGAATTCAGCGAAATCGCCAGCGAAATCGGCGTCATTCTGCTGCTGCTCCTACTCGGACTCGAATACACCGCCACCGAACTCGTCACAGGGCTGCGCCGATCCTGGATGGCCGGGCTGGTGGACATCGTGCTGAACTTCGCACCCGGTGCAGTGGTCGCGCTGCTGCTCGGCTGGGGCGGAGTCGGGGCGCTGGTCATGGGCGGCGTCACCTACATCTCGTCCTCAGGCATCATCGCCAAAGTCCTCACCGATCTGGGCCGACTGGGAAACCGCGAAACCCCCGTCGTGCTGTCCATCCTGGTGTTCGAGGACCTGGCGATGGCCATCTACCTGCCGATCCTCACCGCGGTTTTGAGCGGAGTGAGCTTCCTCGGCGGACTCGAAGCCCTCGGCATCTCGCTGTTCGTCATCACCGTCGTGCTCGTGGTCGCGCTGCGCTACGGCCGATGGGTTTCCGCCGTCGTCGACAGCCCCGACCGCGAGGTCGTACTGCTCAAAGTCCTCGGATCGGCCCTGCTGGTAGCCGGCATCGCGTCGGAACTGCAGGTCTCGGCGGCTGTCGGTGCGTTCCTGCTCGGCATCGCCATCTCCGGCTCGACGGCCGACAACGCCACTCGCATTCTCGAGCCACTCCGCGACCTGTTCGCAGCGATGTTCTTCGTGGTGTTCGGGCTCGCCACCGACCCCTCGACCATCCCGCCGGTACTGGGCTGGGCCGTCGTACTCGCGGTGACGACGTCGGCCACGAAGGTCGCGACCGGGTGGTGGGCGGCGGGGCGTCAGGGAGTCGGACGCCGAGGCAGGCTGCGCGCCGGCGCGGCACTCGTGGCTCGCGGAGAATTCTCCATCGTCATCGCCGGACTGGCCGTGGCCGCAGGCGCGGTGGAGGGCGAACTGGCCGCTCTGGCCACCGCCTACGTGCTGCTGATGGCCATCCTGGGGCCCATTGCCGCCCGTGTCGTCGAACCCGTCGCGCAGGTCGTACTACGCACCAAGCCCGCGATGTGATTGGCTGACCGCCATGGTGGAGAAGCGTCGAGCATCGGTTCTGCGCCGTAGGCCGCAGCTGTCGGAGGAGGTGGCAAGCCACGTCCGGCACCGGGTGATGTCCGGTGAAGTGGGCCCGGGAGACTTCATCCGGCTGGACGAGACCGCCGCCGAGCTCGGAGTGAGCGTCACCCCGGTACGCGAGGCCTTGCTGACGCTTCGCGGCGAGGGCATCGTCGAACTCGTCCCGCATCGCGGGTATGTGGTGTCACCGCTGACTCCGAGCGACATAGTCGACATCTTCTGGCTGCAGGGCCGGATCGCAGTGGAACTGGTGCGCCGCGCGGCCTCGAAGATCACCGAGACCGAACTCGAGCAGCTCGCCGACATCACCGCGGCATTGTCGACCGCTGTCGAGAACGGCCGGCCCGAGGACGTCGAGAACTGTGAGTTCGAGTTTCATCGACTCCTCAACCGCCTGGCCGAATCAGCGAAGCTGGCATGGTTTCTCAACAACGCCACCCGCTACACGCCCACCCGTCTCTACGCCTCCGACCTCGGCTGGGGTCGAGCGGCAGTGCGCAACCACGAGGATCTGATCTCGGCGCTCGTTCGAAACGACGTCGACGCCGCCTGCGAATTGATGAAGCAACAATTCACAGACGGCGCCGAGAGGTTGATAGCCCACCGGGCTTCGCCCTCGTGAGCCTTTTGCATACCTGTGGGGGTGCAAAAGGCGCACGACGTATTAGGAGCGCAGCGACGCAGGCACGCTGAAGCGTTCTCCGTACTTCTTGGCCAAGTCGTCTGCACGAGCGACGAATCCGGCCTGTCCTCCCGGGTAGCCGACGACGTACTGGTGCACACCGCCCGTCCATGCCGGGTAGCCGATGCCGAAGATCGAGCCGATGTTGGCGTCGGCGGTGGTGTTCAGGACACCCTCGTCGAAGCACTTTTGCGTCTCGATGGCCTCGATGAACAGCATGCGTTCCTTGAGGTCCTCGAACGGAATGTCCGCCGAACCCGACTTGAAGGCATCACGCAGTCCGGGCCACAATCCGGCGCGCTTGCCGTCCTCGTACTCGTAGAAGCCCGCACCCTTGGCCTTGGACGGACGCTCGAACTCGTCGACCATCTTGTCGATGACCTCGCCGGCCGGATCCTCGGGAGGAGTTCCGCCGGACGCCTTGATGGCGTCGTAGGTTTCCTTGCGGATCTTCTGCATCAGGTTCAGCGTGAGCTCGTCCGAAAGCTGCAGTGGCGCAGCCGGGTAACCCGCTTGCAGACCGGCCTGCTCGATGGTCGACGGCTCGACGCCCTCGCCCAGCATCGCGATGGCCTCGTTGATGAACGTGCCGATGACGCGCGAGGTGAAGAAGCCGCGACTGTCGTTGACCACGATCGGGGTCTTCTTGATGATCTGCACCAGGTCGAATGCCTTGGCCAAGGCTGCATCCGACGTCTTCTCGCCGCGGATGATCTCCACCAGCGGCATCTTGTCGACGGGCGAGAAGAAGTGGATCCCGATGAAGTCTTCCTGACGCTTGATGCCCTGAGCGAGGCTCGTGATGGGCAACGTCGAGGTGTTGGAACCGAGCAGCGACGTCGGATCGACCAGATCTTCGATCTCCTGGAACACCTTCTGCTTCAACTCTTCCGACTCGAAGACGGCCTCGATGACGAGGTCGGCGCCTTCGACGTCCTTGGCGTCGGCGGTCGGGTGGATACGCGCGAGCAGAGCGTCGGACTTCTCCTGGGTGGTCTTGCCACGCGAGAGCGCCTTGGCCTCGATGGCCTCGGAGTACGCCTTGCCCTTCTGTGCCGACTCGAGCGCAACGTCCTTGAGCACCACGTCGATTCCGGCCTTGGCACACACGTAGGCGATTCCCGCGCCCATCATGCCCGCGCCGAGAACCGCGACCTTGGTGAAGGTGGTCTTCTCGATGCCGTCGGGGCGGGACTTACCGGCGTTGATGGCCTGCAGGTCGAAGAAGAAGGCCTGAATCATGTTCTTGGACACCAGCCCGGTGACCAGCTCGGTGAAGTAACGCGACTCGATGGTGGACGCATTGTCGAAGTCGACCTGCGAACCCTCGACGGCGGCGGCGAGAATTGCCCGCGGAGCCGGCATCGGAGCGCCCTTGATCTGCTTGCGCAGGTTGGACGGGAAGGCGGGCAGAATCTGCGCGAGCTTCGGGTTCGACGGCGTACCGCCGGGAATCTTGTAACCCTTGACGTCCCACGGTGCGACGCCACCTTCAGGATTGGCCTTGATCCATGCCTTGGCGGCAGGCACCAGTTCCTCGACGCTGCCGACCAATTCGTGAATCAGGCCGATCTCGAGAGCCTTCTCCGGACGGAACCGGGTGCCCTGCGCGAGGACGGACATGAAGGCGGTCTGGATACCGAGCAGGCGCGTGACGCGAGTGACGCCGCCGCCGCCGGGGAGAAGTCCGAGCGAGACCTCGGGCAGACCGATCTGCACGCCGGAGACGTTGGCCGCGATGCGGTGATGCGTCGCCAGTGCGATTTCGAGTCCGCCGCCGAGCGCTGCACCGTTGATGGCCGACACGACCGGCTTGCCGAGCTTCTCGATACGGCGCAGCTGAGCCTTGACTTCCTGTACCTCGTCGAACACCCGCTGGGCGTCCTCGGGCTGCGCGGAGATGAGGCTGTGCAGATCGCCACCGGCGAAGAACGTCTTCTTCGCGGAGGTGACCACGACGCCGGTGATGGAGTCGACCTCGGCTTCGAGACGATCGACGGTGGCACCCATCGAATCCTTGTACAGCTGGTTCATCGTGTTGGCACCCTGGTTGGGGTCGTCCATGGTGAGTACGACGATGCCGTCAGCGTCTTGTTCCCACTGAATCATATTGTCAGACATTGTGTTCCTCAGACTCGCTCGATGATGGTGGCAACGCCCATGCCGCCGCCGATGCACAGGGTGATCAAGGCGTATCGGCCGCCGCGGCGCTCGAGCTCGTCGAGCACGGTGCCGGTGATCATCGCGCCGGTGGCTCCGAGCGGGTGGCCCATGGCGATGGCCCCGCCGTTGACGTTGAGCTTCTCGTTCGGGATCTTCAGATCCTTCTGGAAACGCAGCACGACGGAGGCGAACGCCTCGTTGAGCTCGAAGAGATCGATGTCGTCGACGGTCAGGCCCGCAGTGGCGAGAACCTTCTTCGACGCCGGGGTCGGCCCGGTGAGCATGATGGTCGTATCGGCACCGCTGGTCGCGGTGGCAACGATGCGTGCTCGCGGCACCATGTTCAGATCTTTGCCTGCCGCTTCACTGCCGACGAGAACGAGGGCCGCGCCATCGACGATGCCGGAGCTGTTGCCGCCGGTGTGGACGTGCTCGATCTTCTCGATCCAGTGGTACTTCTGCAGCGCGACGTCGTCGAACCCGCCCATTGCCGCGATACCGGTGAAGGCCGGATTGAGCTTGCCGAGCGATTCGACGGTGCTGCCCGGACGCATGTGCTCGTCCTGGTCGAGGATGAGCAGACCGTTCTGGTCCGTGACGGGCACGACCGACTTGGCGAAGTAGCCACCCGACCACGCTGCAGCAGCGCGCTCCTGCGACTGGGCGGCGTACGCGTCGACGTCCTCGCGGGTGAATCCTTCGATGGTGGCGATGAGGTCGGCACCGATGCCCTGCGGGGCGAAGTAGGTGTCGTAGTTGGTGGCGGGGTCCATGGCCCACGCGCCGCCGTCACTGCCCATCGGGACGCGCGACATCGACTCGACGCCGCCGGCGACGACGAGCTCGTCCCATCCCGAGCGCACTTTCTGCGCCGCCAGGTTGACCGCTTCGAGGCCGGACGCGCAGAAACGATTGAGCTGGAAGCCGCCGACGGTATCGGGCATCTTCGCAGCGAGCACAGCGGCGCGGGCGATATCCGAACCCTGATCTCCGACGGGTGAGACCACGCCGAGGATGAGGTCGGAGATCCGGTTCTCGTCCATGTCGGGAAAACGGCGACGAAGTTCGTCGATCAAGCCTGTCACCAGGGAAATCGGCTTCACCGAATGCAGGGAGCCGTTCTTACCCTTGCCTCGGGGAGTCCTGATGGCCTCGTAAATGAATGCCTCTGTAGTCACAGCGCGCAGTTCCTTCCACATTTTCGATCTTCTCGCAGTCGCCGTCCCGGCCGACCGCATCGGTGCGAGGCCATGGCAGACCTCAGCTCATGTCAGAGTAAGGCTGCAAGAAGATCCGGCGTAAGGACCGAAACGAGCGTCGTACATGACCCGACGCTTCGATTGAGGTTTGAACGACGTGTGCGTGGGACACTCCGAAGAATCAGATCGATCGAGCGTGGAAGAAGACCGACCATGGAAACCGACAACGAATTGACCGTGGGTTCGCGAGTCAAGGTGCACATTCAGACCCCCGCCAACGACGACGACGCCGGGCAGGACTCATACGAAACGGGAGCGATCGTCGAGGACTTCGGTGTCCAAGCGCCCGACAGCACCTCACGGGAATGGGCAGTGGCCAGGCGCTGGGCCGTGGCACTGGACACCGGGCGACTGGTGTTCGCCGACAACGAGGATCTCACCGTCGGCTGATCTTTCGAGATCAGGTCTCTTTGAGCGGCACCGCTCCCAGTTCACTGACCAACAGCTCCATCGCCACCGTTTCCGGGTCTCGGCGCACCGTCGGATCCGCGGGTTCGGCCGCGGCCTTGAGCAACTCCTCCTCGTCCTCCGGCGTCTCCGGTGGCGGTGGTCCTACCGGCTCGGGTTCGTCGGGGTAATCCGGAGCTTCGGGCATCGGAATGTCTGTGTCTACAGCTGATCCATCGCCCGCTGATCCGAAGCCGTCCGACGTGGGACGATGAGCCCCTGCCTGGCTCGGCCTCGAGAACTTCGGCAGCGACGCGGGTTTCGCTGCCGGTTCATCTTTTTTTGCTGATGACTGTTCCGGTGGTGCCGCCGCACCGACCAGACACACCACCGACCACTCGACACCGAAGACATCACGCAGGGCGTCGCGAATCACGTCGGCGTTGCGCGGTTCCTCGAGTCGCTTGGCCAGCGGTGCCGAATCGTGGCCGAGTGTGATGGTGCCGTTCTCGACAGTGCGCACCGAGGCACCGGACAGCATCACCTCGACGGTTCTGCTCCGGTCTCGTACCTTCGTACGCACCTCGGACCACACCGCACGAACCGCAGCCGCATCCGGCTCGTTCGACGTGGCTGCGGGGGCCGCCGCAGGTTCGGGTTCCGACTCGAAGGCGGGTTCGGGTTCGGGGCCGTAGTCCTCCTCCGGCTCGGGCGGAAAATCCTCGTGCGACGGCGGCACCGGCGTAGTCGCCGTCGAATCCTCTGGCGCGGACACAGGATTCGGTGTTTCCGCAGGAGTGGACTCGGGCGTAGCCCTCGCAGCAGGCACCGATTCGGGTGCCGGAGTCGGTTCGGGAGTGGGACTGGGTTCGGGTGCGGGAGTGGGTTCGGGTGCTTCCGCGACAGGCTCCGGTTCCCTTTCCGGTTCCGCGACGCGTTCCGGTTCCGGAGCAACAGGCTCTGGTTCCGCTATGGGCTCGGGAGTCGCAGTGCGCTCGGGTGTCGCAACAGGTGCCGGGGTCGGAGACGGGGCGGCAGGAGCCGCCGGCGGGGGTGCGGGAGCAGGCGCGGGTGTCGACTCGGCGGCCGGTGGTCGCTGAGAGGGTCGTTGGAACTTGCTCACCGGTGCCGAACTCGGTGACGCCGAACTCGGTGGGGCCGGCTCCTCGGCGGGTTGCAGTTGCGGTCGCGTCGGATCCGCAGATGCCTGCGCGACGGCTGCCTGTTCACCGGCCGGGAGGGTGACGTCCAATCGACGCTCGACGCGCTCGAGTCGTTGCAGCACCGCTGATTCCGCATCGGAAGCCGAGGGCAGCAGCATGCGGGCGCACATCACTTCGAGTAGCAGACGCGGCGCGGTGGCACCCCGCATCTCACCGAGGCCCGAGTGCACGATCTCGGCGTAGCGGGTCAGGGTGGCCGAGCCGAGCAGATCCGCCTCGTCGCGCAGGCGCTCGAGTACGTCGCCAGGCACGTCGACCAGACCGCGCTCACCGGCGTCGGGCACCGCTTTCATCAGGATCAGATCTCGCAGGCGATCGAGGAGGTCGACGGCGAATCGGCGTGGGTCGTGGCCCGCATCCATGACCTTGTCGACGGTGCCGAACAGTGCGCCGCCGTCGCCCGCGGCCAATGCGTCGACGGCCTCGTCGATGAGCGCCACATCGGTGACACCGAGCAGCGACAGTGCTCGTGGGTACGTGACGCCCTCTGGCCCCGCTCCCGCCAGCAACTGATCCATGACGCTGAGCGAGTCACGGGGTGAGCCGCCGCCGGCGCGAATGACCAGCGGATACACCGCGTCGTCGACCGTGACCTGTTCCTGGCCGCAGATCTTTTCCAGCAGCCCGCGCATCGTGGACGGTGCGAGCAGCCGGAACGGGTAATGGTGGGTACGCGAGCGGATGGTGGGGAGCACCTTCTCGGGCTCGGTGGTCGCGAAGATGAAGACCAGATGCTCCGGCGGCTCCTCGACCACTTTCAGCAGCGCGTTGAAGCCTGCCGGGGTCACCATGTGCGCCTCGTCGATGATGAAGATGACGTAGCGCGATTCGGCCGGGGCGTACACCGCTTTGTCGCGCAGATCCCGGGCATCGTCGACGCCGCCGTGGCTGGCCGCGTCCATCTCGACGACGTCGAAGTTGCCGGGGCCACCGGGTGCCAGGGCAACGCAGGAGTTGCACACTCCGCACGGCGTCGACGTCGGGCCTTCGGCACAGTTCAGCGATCGGGCGAGGATGCGCGCCGAGGAGGTCTTTCCACAGCCACGCGGGCCGGAGAAGAGGTATGCGTGATTGATTCTGTTGGAATCGAGCGCCACGCTGATCGGCTCGGTGACGTGCTCCTGGCCGACGACTTCGGCGAACGTCGCGGGACGGTACTTCCGGTAGAGGGCCACGCCCGAAAGGGTACCGGCGACCTCGGACACAGTTGCATCGCGCGTCCGTGTGCCCGCTGCAACCACGAACCCAGCTGCATCGCGGGTCACTGTTGGCCGGCGGACACCGCTCTGATGTTCATGATCGCGAAGCTTTCCCTCGTTCCGGTGGAATCCGACAGGGCGAACAGCCAGTTGCCGTCCTGCAGCGCGTCCGAGATCGCGTGCCGCACGATGGCTCCCCTCGAGTTCTGGTAGTCGATCGAGACGGGTGTGCCCCGAGCCGCGGCGTCGGTCAACAGATCGAGCTCGCGCGGCAGCAGTCGGCTGTGGTGGTCGAGTGCAGACCGCACCCGTGCGTCGTCGACCTTGTCTGCGCTACCGGTGTGGGCGTCGCGGGTACGCAGTAACCGCGCCACCTCGCGTGGTTCGCGTCGACGCGGCGGCGCAGGGGCGCTCGGACGCGGCTTTCGGGCTGTCGCGGCGCGGATCCGGGTCGCGCTACCGAGCTCGAGTTGACCGGTGTCGGAATGGCGCACCGGGAAGTATCCGTGTCTGCGGAGGACGGCGATGGTGTCGATCGGGGTGGCAGAGCTGATCAGGACGGTGGGCGCGAGTCGCTGGAACTCGAGCACGGCCAGGGCTTCGTCGGCCTCGATGTTGGTCAGCAGTACGACGTCCTCGGAGACGATGGCGCACGGGATCCTGCGCACGGCCAGCGCTCCGTAGGTGCGCCAACAGTCTCGGATCGTGTAGGCCAGGGCCTGGGGGACGTCGGAGTCGGCCATCGCGGCCAGGGCATCGATCAGTTCATCGCCGGTGCCACCGGTATCGAAGAAGCTGCGGATGGTCGCTGGGGTGAACCGCCAGACAGACGCCACTTCCCTCGACTCGGGTTGCGCGGCCGCGCCGAGTATGGCGGCCACCTCGGTGCTCGGTGGTCCGGTGACCACCGCCGTCGAATCGGGCAGCAGCCGAACCGAGAACGGCACCCAGTCGGCCATGTCCTGCAACTGCACGGTCAGAGTCGAGACGATCAGGCTCGGATCGCCGTCTCGGCCCACAGCGAAATCGATGAGAGTGCGGCACAGATCGGTCGGTGCACCGTCGGCCAGCACTCCGAGCCGAGTCGCTTCGGTGCCCAGCGCGCGCACATGACCTGGTCCGGCACTGGTCGATACCACCGGGATATGCCAGTCGAGGTACCGGGCGACTTCGTCGGGATCGGACAGCACTGTGGTCGCGGCCTCGGGCCCGTCGGAGTGCAGGAGTGCCGTCAGCGCCGTCGCGCGCAGGTCCGCGGCTGCGGGATCGTCGAGCATCTTCTTGAGCACCGGCACGGTCTTCTGAGACGTTCGAGGCACTCGGTGCGTAGGGGTGAACGGCGAGCACCACCACGCAGCCACCAACGCGGCCGCCTGCTCGGCACGTGTGCTCGTCGACCAGGTCTCGTAGGTCGGGGTCAGGGCGACGCCGTTCTTTCCGCGTTCGGCGATCAACCCGGCTGCACGCGCCAGCATCAGCATCAGCGCGGTGTCGTGCTCGTCTGCGAACCCCAGCCGGGTCGTCAGCGACCGCAGTTCTTTGGCACTGACACCACCGGTCTTCATCATGGTCAGTCCGTCGGTGTCGACGGCGGTCAGCAACGCTTGGGTGTGCTCACAGAACTGCAGCAGGGCAATGGAACGAGCGCGTCGCAGTTCATCCTGTGAGAGCACCCGCGTGGCGAAGGTCGGCGCGCTGAGGTCGATGGGTAAGCGCCACCCGGCCCCTCGCAGAGCAATACTGACTTCCAGCGGCATCTCGACGCGGTGTCCGTCCAGTCGATACAGCAATCCGCGCTCGAATGCGGCCGCGCCCGCGGTGGGCGGCACATCGAAGATCAGTGACACGGGCTTGCCATCGACGAAGCGAGACAACATCTCTCGCATCTCGTGGGGTCCGCCGTCGAACAACGCTCGGATACGGTCCGGTGTCATCGCCTCGGCGACGGCGTCGGCACGGGCGGCTCGATCGAGCGAGGGGTCTACTCCGAGAGCCGACAGTACCGCCCGCCGATCCTGCTCGACGGCGCAGCGCAGGAACAACTTTCGCTGCCGCAGAGCCAGGCCGAACGGACGCGAGAACACGCCGGACAGATCGACGGGTCGATATTCGACGGTTCCCGACCCGAGCGCTGCGTGCGGCCAGATCAGTCCGTAGGACGTCAGGGTGGCCAGCGCAGCATCGATGTCTCGCGTCTCGTTCGACGCCCCTTCGCCCGTCCAGTGACCGACTTCGGCGCGGCTGAGATCGCCCATGAGTGCGAACAATTCGAGCAGGTCGAGTGCGCCGCGATCGAGTTTCCTAGGCAATGCCGCGACTCGCCAAGGCGATCCGAGCAGCTGAGCGAGCAAACCGAACGAGCGCGGCGGCGGGTCGGTGGCAACATCCGGCCGACGGTGCAACAGATCGGTCAGTGCGTCCTCGTCCAGAGACTCCAGCCAGTGCTGGTACGTCCCGATGTTCTCGGTCATCTCGCCCCCCGGTGAAAGTTGCTGCCGAAGTTACAGCCGAGCACCGACAGACTTATTTCTTCTTGGCGGCCGCTTTCGCTGCCTTCTTGAATTCACGCACCTCGAGCAGCGACTTCTCGTCCACGACGTCGGCGATGGACCGACGTGCGCCCTCGTCGCCATACGCTCCGGCGGCCTTACGCCAGCCCTCGGGCGTGACGCCCATCTGCTTGCCGAGCAACGCGAGAAAAATGCGCGCTTTCTGATCGCCGTATCCGGGGAGAGCTTTGAGACGCTTCAGCACTTCGGCACCGTCAGGATCTTCTCGGGTCCAGACCGCCTGCGGCGAACCGTCGTAGTTCTCGACCAGGAACGCTGCGAGGCCCTGGATGCGTTTGGCCATCGAACCCGGGAACCGATGAACAGCCGGAGTCTGAGCGCACAGGGCTGCAAATTCTTCCGGATCGGCGTCGGCGATGGTGTCGACCTTCAGATCACCGAGACGATCGACGAGCTTCTTCGGGCCGGCGAAAGCCGATTCCATCGGTACCTGTTGATCGAGCAACATGCCGATCAACAGCGCGAACGGGTCTTCGGC
>NZ_CAPS01000038.1 GCF_000333955.1 Rhodococcus sp. AW25M09 | reverse complement strand
TGAACTCCCCCAGATTTTGCTGACCGGTGAGTAACTCCGAAACATGATCGAAACGTTTGAGCAAGTCGATTTCTCACCCTTCGGACTCGGCCGTCTCCGAGCCGGCTCACCGCCGGGCCCTATTACCGCCCAACGTGCAGAAACTACCGATCACCGCAGATCAGGGGGTTGCAGCCGAATGCAACGGTGCGATCGCGATCACATGTGACTACCCTCACTAGGGGCTCGAGACCGGCTAGCAAGTGCCGTTTCATGGGTGAAAAGCATCGGACGAAAGAGAGCTATTCGAGATGACGACCAGTACCTCCGGAACAGACGAGACCGCGGTTGCCGCCTACGCACCCTCGGCCGAGTTCTCGGCTCAGGCCAACGCCGGAGCCGAGCTCTACACCGCCGCGGAGAACGACCGACTCGGATTCTGGGCCGAACAGGCCCGCCGCCTGCACTGGCACACCCCGTTCACCGAGGTACTCGACTGGTCCGACGCCCCCGTCGCCAAATGGTTCGCCGACGGCGAACTCAACGTCGCCTACAACTGCGTCGACCGCCACGTCCTCGACGGCCACGGCGACCAGGTGGCCATCCACTGGGAAGGCGAGCCCGGCGACAGCCGCGACGTCACCTACTCCGATCTGCTCGCCGAGGTCAGCCAGGCCGCCAACACCCTGACCGAACTCGGCCTCGTCTCCGGTGACCGCGTCGCGATCTACATGCCCATGATCCCCGAGGCCATCGTCTCGATGCTCGCCTGCGCACGCCTGGGCCTGACCCACTCGGTCGTCTTCGCCGGCTTCTCGGCCACCGCGCTGCGCTCACGCATCGACGACGCCGAAGCCAAGCTCGTCATCACCACCGACGGCCAGTGGCGACGCGGCAAACCCGCCCCCATCAAGGACACCGTCGACGAGGCCGTGAACGGTGCCGCCTCCATCGAGCATGTGCTGGTCGTCAAACGCACCGATTCCGACGTCGCCTGGACCGACGGACGCGACCTGTGGTGGCACGAGACCGTCGCGAAGGCCTCGAAAGAGCATGAAGCGCAGCCATTCCCGGCCGAGCACCCCCTGTTCATCCTCTACACCTCCGGTACGACGGGTAAGCCCAAGGGCATCATCCACACCTCCGGCGGTTACCTGACCCAGACCTCGTACACCCACCACAACGTCTTCGATCACAAGGCCGGCGCGGACGTCTACTGGTGCACCGCCGACATCGGCTGGGTCACCGGGCATTCCTACATCGTCTACGGGCCCCTCTCGAACCGCGCCACCCAGGTCGTCTACGAGGGAACCCCCAATTCGCCCGACGAGCACCGGCATTGGAACGTCATCGAGAAGTACAAGGTCTCGATCTACTACACCTCGCCCACCCTCGTGCGCACCTTCATGAAGTGGGGCAAGGAGATTCCCGAGGCTCATGATCTGAGCTCGATCCGTCTGCTCGGCAGCGTCGGCGAGCCGATCAACCCCGAGGCGTGGCGTTGGTTCCGCGATGTCGTCGGCGGCGGCAGCGCCCCGATCGTCGATACCTGGTGGCAGACCGAAACCGGCGCGATCATGATCTCCCCGCTCCCCGGCGTCACCGCCACCAAGCCCGGCTCGGCGATGACCCCGTTGCCCGGTATCAGCGCCAAGATCGTCGACGACGACGCCAAGCCACTGGGCAACGGCGGCAACGGATATCTCGTCCTGTCCGAGCCGTGGCCGGCGATGCTGCGCGGCATCTGGGGCGACATGGAACGCTACAAGGACACGTACTGGTCGCGGTACGCCGAGGAGGGCTGGTACTTCGCCGGTGACGGTGCCAAGTACGACGAGGACGGCGCGCTGTGGGTCCTCGGCCGCGTCGACGACGTCATGAACGTCTCGGGCCACCGCATCTCCACCTCCGAGGTGGAGTCGGCGTTGGTGGGCCACAACGGCGTCGCCGAAGCCGCTGTCGTCGGTGCCGCCGACGAGACCACCGGTCAGGGCATCGTCGCGTTCGTCATCCTGCGCGCAGGGGTGGAGAACACCGGCGACGACCTCATCAAGGAGCTCAAAGCTCAGGTGTCGAAAGAGATTTCGCCCATCGCCCGTCCACGCGAAATCTCCATCGTGCCCGAGCTCCCGAAAACGCGGTCCGGCAAGATCATGCGACGCCTGCTCCGCGACGTCGCCGAAGGCCGCGAACTCGGCGACGTCTCCACCCTCGTCGACCCGAAGGTGTTCGAGTCGATCAAAAAGGGTCGGTAGGCGCTCCGCGCATGTGCGCGGAACTTCGTAGCAGAGGTCGAAGTTCCGCGCACATGCGGCGCAGCCGCTCAGACGCTGTCGAGTTCCTGATCTCGAGTTTCCTTCATGATGAGCAAGGCGATCAAGGTCAGTGCGGCAGCGATGGCCAGGTAGACCCCTACCCATCCGACGCCATAGCTGCTCACCAGCCACGTTGCGATGAACGGGGCCACTGCGGCTCCGAGGATCGACGCGGTGTTGTACGAGATTCCCGAACCGGTGTAGCGAACGTTGGTCGGAAACAGTTCCGGCAGAACGGCACTCATCGGTCCGAACGTCAGGCCCATCAACCCGAGGCCGACGCACATGAACACCAGCATCTTGCCTGCCGATGCGGACGACGGATCGGCGAACCAACGGAACGACAGACCGAACAACACGATCGCCGTGGTGATGACGATGAGCGTCGGCCGGCGGCCGTACTTGTCGGCGAGCAGTCCCGCGACCGGGATCAGCGCTGCGAAGAACAGCACGGCGATCAGTTGCAGCTCCAGGAAGTCGGTGTACGGAATTGCGAGCTTGGGGCCGTTGACGTCGGAGACCTTGCCCGTTCCGTAGCTGACCACCCAGGTGGTCATGATGTAGAAGAGCGTGTAGGTCGCGAGCATGACGAAGGTACCGATGATCAGCTGACGCCAACTGGTCTTGAACACCTGGGCCAGCGGCGTCTTGACCTTCTGGCCGCGCTCGACGGCCAGCTTGAACACCGGCGTCTCCTCGAGCTTGAGCCGGACGTAGAGGCCGATGATGACCATGATCGCGCTGAGTAGGAAGGGAATTCGCCAGCCCCACGTGAGGAACGGGTGGTCGCTGCCGGAGTTCGCGGAGTCGTAGCCGGTCGCGATGACGATGAGCAGGAAGACGCCGTTGGCGACGAAGAAGCCGATCGGCGCACCGAGCTGCGGGTACATCGCGGCCCAGGCTCGCTTACCTGGCTTGGCGGTTTCGGTGGCCAGCAACGCCGCACCGCTCCACTCGCCGCCGAGGCCGACGCCTTGGGTGAAGCGCATGATCGCCAACAGCGCCGGTGCCCACAGACCCACCGCGGCGTAGGTCGGCAACAGGCCGATCGCGAACGTTGCGACACCCATCGTCAGCAGGGACCCGACGAGGGTCGCCTTGCGTCCGATGCGATCACCGAAGTGACCGAACAGAACCGACCCGATAGGTCGTGCGACGAAGGCCAGGCCGAACGTGGCGAACGAGGCCAGCAGCGCGGTGGTGTCGTTGCCGGCCGGGAAGAACAGCCGCGGGAAGACGAGCACTGCCGCGGTGGCATAGATGTAGAAATCGAAGAACTCGATGGACGTGCCGACCATCGACGCGATCACGATGCGTGAGCGCGGCACCTGAGGTGCGGGAATTGCGCCGTCGGCGGTGGCGGCGGGTGTTGAACTCACGAATGCTCCTGAAAGGGGGAAGTTCCCTGCAAATTACCTGATGAACACCTGAGAATTTCACGCGCCGGGCCCGTTCGTTGCCTGTTCCTGCAACATTTCCGGTTTGTCCGGGACGGTGTGGAGGTACGCCGCTCGAGGGTCGAGCGTCGCTCGACGGTCACGGGGCAGTTAATCTGCTACCAAGGCACTACTGTCGATACGATCCGATCAACACCGAGCAGAGCGATTACAAGGGGTCGAGAGTTGAGCGTCAGCAATGACAAGGGATACGGCAACGGAGTCCCGAACACGATTTCGTCGATACCTCTGACCGACGTCGATGCCCGCACTCCTGGTAGCGCCAGCATCGGAAACCTCGTCAAGGACGCCACCACTCAGGTCTCGACGCTCGTGCGAGCCGAAGTCGCTCTCGCCAAGGCCGAGGTCACCGGTGAGGTCAAGAAGGGTCTGCAGGGAAGCGTCTTCTTCATCGCAGCGCTGACGGTCCTGCTGTTCAGCACCTTCTTCTTCTTCTTCTTCGCCGCCGAATTGCTCGATGTGTGGCTCTACCGCTGGGCTGCCTTCCTGATCGTGTTCGTGTTCATGGTGCTGGCCGCGGCTGTGTTCGGACTCCTCGGGTACCGCAGAGTCAAGAAGCTCCGCAAGCCGGAAAAGACCATCGACTCGCTCAAGCAGGCGTCGACGGTGCTGCCCAACCAGCACGAGAGCATTCCAGGAGTTCCCGGCTACAAGACGTAGTCACCCGGCGAATCGAGCAGTATGAATCAGCCCGATCCGTCCACGGTCCGCTATCCGGGACAGTGGATTCATCGCGACATCCACGCCAACGGAATCCGCTTCCACATCGTGGAGGTCGGCGAGCACGCACCGGACGCACCACTGGTGGTTCTGCTGCACGGCTTCGCCGACTTCTGGTACTCCTGGCGACACCAACTCGATGCACTCACTCGGACCGGTGTCCGCGCCATAGCCGTCGACCTGCGCGGATACGGCGATTCCGACAAGCCTCCGCGTGGATACGACGGGTGGACCCTGGCCGGCGACATCGTCGGACTCGTCCGCGCCCTGGGGTACCCGCACGCCGCCTTCGTCGGCCACGCCGACGGCGGACTGGTCTGCTGGGCGAGCGCAGCACTGCACCCCCGCATCGTGCGCTCGATGGTGCTGATCAACGCCCCGCACCCCATCTCCCTGCGCCGCGCAGTGTTGAAGGATTCCGCACAGCGCGCCGCCCTCCTCCCGCACTTCGTTCGCTACCAGGTTCCGCTCCGCCCCGAGAAGTTACTGAAGCGCCGCGGCGGCGGCGCAGTGGAAGAGCTGATGAGCAGCCGCGCCGGGGCCGTCTGGAAGCACACCGAGGACTATGCGGACACCGTCGCGAAGATGAGCTCGGCGATCCGCATTCCCGGTGCCGCGCACTGCGCGCTCGAATATCAGCGCTGGGCGTTCCGTAGCCAGTTCCGTTCCGACGGCCGCCGCTTCATGGACGCCGTCGACGTACGCACGTCGATTCCCGTCGCTCAGATCAGCGGCGATCTCGACCCGTACGTGCTGCCCACCACCCTCGATCGAGATCGGCACTGGGCACCGGGGCTGACGCGTCGAACAGTGCGCGACGTGGGGCACTACGTACACCAGGAAGCACCGGACGTGGTGTCCGACGAGATTCTGCGAGTGGTCCGCGAGAGCTAGACGATGCAGTCGCCGGTCGTCACCGCGACCGGTGCATCGAAACTCTGCGCCAGTTCTTCCGAGATCTCCGATGCGGTCAGCACGAATCCGGTGTCGGGGTCGTCGACGGCGGCACCGAACACGACGCCGAGGACCTCACCGGACGAGTTGACCAGTGGTCCGCCGGAGTTGCCCTGCCGCACCGATCCGCGCACGGTGTAGACCTGCCTCTGGACGGTTCCGGTGCGGTAGATGTCGGGGCCTTTGAGATTGATGATCTCGCGGATACGAGCCGGGCTCGCCGTATAGGGACCACCGCCGGGATAGCCGAGCACGATGGCATCGGTTCCGGAGTCGGCCGGTGCCGGGGCAAACGTCAGCACCGGTGCCTGCAACTGCGCAACCCGAAGCACAGCAACGTCTTCTTCGGGGTCGAACAGCACGACCTCGGCGTCGAGCGGTCCGTTCGGCGAATCGACCGTCACCTCGGACGTGCCTGCGACGACGTGCGCGTTGGTCATCACCAGATCCGATCGAACGACGAAGCCGGAGCCTTCCAGGGCCTTCTGGCAGCTCGGCGCGATGCCGTTGATCTTGATGACGCTGGACTGCAGCTGAATCGGAATGGGCCCTGCGGCAATACCGGAATCGGGAGCCGCGACATCGACAACCGGGGTACGACCGAACGGCCCGATGACGTCCGGCAATCCGGAGGTGTCGAGCAACGCCGAGAATTCTGTGGGGACCTGCCGCAGCCAGTCGGGTGCCACCTCGTCGACCTTGCTGAGCACGGCCGATCCTCGGACCGCGCTGGCGACCTCGGGTTGCGAGGACGAGGTCAGTGGAATGGCCAGCAGCCACGCCGCGGCGAGCACCGCCGCGGCCTGCAGACCGGCTCCGATCGTACTGTCGACGGATCTGGCTGCGCGCGAGTGAATCCCGCTACGCAAAGCGCGCCCGAGAACCATTCCGGCAACTTCACCGATGATCACCAGCACCACGATCAACGCGATGCCGACGAAGACCCGCGGCCGGGCACCGTCGACGTGTTCGAGCACGTGCGGTGCCACCAGAATTCCGGCGACGGCGCCGAGAACGACACCGAGAAACGCCAGCGCCGACGCCATAGCTCCCTGCCGCCAACCCGATGTTGCCGCCAACAATGCGATAGCGACCACCGCGATATCGACCCACCCTGAGCCCGTCACCGATCGAGCCTCGCTCCTACCGCAGTCAAGCTGGCCTCCAGATCGCGTATGTCCCCGGTGTCCCATTCGGGCTCCCAGCCCGATACAGCCAGCAGGCCCGCCAGAATACCGCCCGTGAATCCCCACACCAGCATCCCCTGCACCGAGAAGGCCGGGCCCTGGTAGCCGGCGGGGTGGCGTACCTGGAATCGATTGTCGGGATCGAGTAACTCGCGCAACGGAACTCGCACCACTCGCTCGGTCTCACCGGAGTCGACGACGCGTACCGGGCTGGGCTTGTGCCAGTACGAGAGCACCGGGACCACGTCGAAACGCGACGGCGGTATGTAGATCCCCGGCATGGTTGCCAGGGGAACGACACCGGCAGGGTCGAGTCCGGTTTCTTCCTGCGCCTCGCGCAGCGCCGTCCCGACCGGTCCGTCGTCGCCCGGATCGGTGGCACCGCCGGGAAAGGCGATCTGCCCGCTGTGATCACGCAGGGTCGAGGCGCGCTGGGTCAGCAGCACATCGGCGTCGGCGGGCAGTCCGCCGGGCGAGCTGGGATCGCTCACCGCCGGGCCACCGAACAGCACCAACACCGCCGCAGATCGAGTATTGCCGGATGGCGGTGCCTGACGCTGCAGCACCGGATTGATTCCGGTGGTGTCGTTCAGACCGTCTGCCCTGCCTGCGACGTCGAGCATACGAGCGAGCCAATCGGGTGAGCTCACGAATCGACTCCGAGATTCACGCGGACGGCGTCGGCGATGTCGTCGACGCTACGGAAAGGTTGGGGCAGCACCTTGGCGACAGTGCCATCCGCAGATATCAGAACGGACACGGGCAACACGTTCGGTGCTCCCACTGCCGCGGCGACACGGCCGCCGCCGTCCTGAACTCCGGGCAGGGTGACGCCGTAGTCGGTGAGCCGAGCCAGCCCGTTGGCCTCGTTGGCGTCGTTGTGCACCGTCAGGACGGCGATTGCGTCGCCTGCCCGTTCGGCGTACTGCTGCAGGTAGGGCAATTCCTCGGCGCAGGGACCGCACCAGTAGGCCCAGATGTTGAGCAGTGCCGGGCGTCCTGCGAGCACCTGGCCCAGGTCGACGTACGAGCCGTCGCCGATACATTCGAGCGTGATGCCCGTCAGCGGGCCGGCCGAGTTGCCCGATCCCGTCGTCGGGCACGCGGCGAGATCGGCGTCCTGCCGCAGCGGCGCGAGAGCTTCGGGGGTGTCTACTGCGCGGCGCTCGTCCGTGCCGGGCGCTCGCTGACCCAGGCTCGGGGTAGCACTGGGTGCCAGGCCGGGAACGTCGTTACGTGGCCACAGCGCGTAGACCATCCCGACGACGAGGATCAGAGCGACGAGAGACCAGCGCAGAGCAGCCTTGTTCACGACACGATTCCGGCGAGGGCCAGGAGGTGATCGGTTTCCGGGCCCTTCACCAACGCGGCAGCGGTTGTCGGGTCGGTCGGACCGGCACCGAACGACGGGCAGTCCTTGGCCAGGACGCACACCCCACACGCGGGCTTGCGGGCATGGCAGACGCGTCGCCCGTGAAAGATGACGCGGTGGGAGAGCAACGTCCACTCTTTGCGTTCGATGAGCGCGCCGACGGCATGCTCGACCTTGACCGGGTCCTCTTCCGTCGTCCACTGCCAGCGCCGGACCAGCCGGCCGAAGTGTGTGTCGACGGTGATTCCGGGAACGTCGAACGCATTGCCGAGGACCACGTTGGCCGTCTTGCGCCCGATACCGGGCAGCGTGACGAGGTCCTTCAGAGTCGCCGGTACTTCGCCGTCGAACTTCTCCAGCAACGTCTGCCCGAGTCCGATCAACGAAGTGGCCTTGTTGCGATAGAACCCGGTGGTTCGGATGAACTCCTCGAGTTCGGTTCTGTCGGCTTCGGCGTAGTCGCGGGCAGTGCGATATCTCACGAACAGAGCGGGGGTGACCATATTGACGCGCTTGTCGGTGCACTGCGCGGACAGGATGGTCGCGACGGCGAGTTCGAGGGGCGTGGTGAAGTCGAGTTCGCAGTACACATGGGGGAAGGCAGTTTCGAGCGTCCGGTTCATACGCCGAGCTCGACGCACGAGCCCGAGGCGGGTCTCCTCGCGTTTGCGCACGTCGGGGCGTTTCGGGGCTGTCGAATCCACTCCACAACTGTACGGACAAGAATGCGTAACGTTCACCGCGGAGGCGGCGGGCTGTGTTTGTATCGAGACTTTTTCGGTGTTAACTGCTGAGTATGCAAGGACTCGCCGTGGTGCTCTTTCCGGTACTACTCATGCTCTTCGCGCTCGCGATGGAACGGGTCGAGTTCCGGCTCAGCAAGCTCGGCGTCCGAGAGCAGGAAGTACAGGAATTTCTCGATCAGGCGAGTACCTCCGAGGTCGCGACACTGGCAAACGAAGGTTTCCCACACGCCTTGGCTCGATTCAACACCCGCAAGCGCCGCCAGACCCCGCCGCGGACCATCGACACTCGCGACGGCATGATCGACCAACGCGCCAGCTGAGCGTCCGATCGGTCGTAATTTCGATGAATTTTCGGTGAACGGGAACAGACGGTCGATCGCTCTGGCAACCTGTGGTGGCGTCGATCACTCGGTTTCGACCGAGTCGAAGTAGACTCCCCTGAGGTAATTGTTGTGTTTGAACATTGCACCGGCTTCGACGCCTGAACTGCACACCCGGTTCGGCGGGTTGCACGACTGTGTACAAACGCCTTCGGTGGTGCGGGCTTCCGCGTCACCGACATCCCAAAAGGAGCGCAAGTGGACGACGTCCTGGCACGGGCCGGCATCTTCCAAGGAGTCGAACCCTCTGCGGTTGCGGCGCTGACGAAGCAGCTGCAGCCTGTCGATTTCCCCCGCGGACACGTCGTGTTCAACGAGGGTGAGCCCGGAGACCGGCTCTACATCATCGTTTCCGGCAAGATCAAGCTCGGACGACGCTCCCCCGACGGCCGCGAGAACCTGCTGACGATCATGGGACCGTCGGACATGTTCGGTGAGCTGTCGATCTTCGATCCCGGCCCCCGTACGTCCTCGGCCACCACGGTCACCGAGGTGCGCGCAGTCAGCATGGACCGCGCCGCGCTCAAGGACTGGATCGACCAGCGCCCCGAGATCGCCGAGCAGCTGTTGCGCGTGCTGGCCCGCCGGTTGCGTCGCACCAACAACAACCTGGCCGACCTCATCTTCACCGACGTTCCCGGACGCGTCGCCAAGGCGCTGCTGCAGCTCGCCCAGCGCTTCGGCACCCAGGAAGCGGGATCGCTGCGCGTCACCCACGACCTGACGCAGGAAGAGATCGCTCAGCTCGTCGGTGCCTCTCGCGAGACCGTCAACAAGGCACTGGCAGACTTCGCTCACCGCGGCTGGCTCCGCCTCGAAGGCAAGTCCGTGCTGATCTCGGACTCCGAGCGTCTGGCCCGACGAGCTCGCTAGTCCGAGCTCGTTCGGGACAGCTCGCTAGCTGTTCTCTCTGAGGTAGGCCAGCTGCGTTTTCACGGACATCCGCGCAGCTGGCCACAGCTTTTTGTCCACATCCGAGTAGACGTGCCGTACCACCTGCATCGGTTTCGCATTCTCGCCGATGTCGGCCAACGCCGAGCGAACCTGATCCAGCCGCTGCTGACGGTGGGCGCGATACGCGCGCGCCACCTCGGCAGTGTCCGGCAACTCCGGCCCGTGCCCGGGCAGCACCGTCTTTCCTGCACCTGCTACTTCGAGCCGGTCCAGTGACTCCAGGTAGGCCGCGAGCGAACCGTCCTTCGGATCGAGCACCGTGGTGCCGCGGCCGAGGACGGTGTCTCCGGTCAGGATCGCATCGTCGAGCACAAAACTCACCGAATCAGCCGTATGACCGGGCGTGTGCAGTACCTGGATGCGCAGACCGGCTGCCTCGATGACCTCGCCGTCGACCAGCGCAGCGCCGTTCCCGTGCAGGAACTTCTCCCCCAGTGCTCGGACCGGAGCCGCTGTCTTTCGATGGAAGCGTTTCAATCCGGCCGTGTGATCTGCGTGGCGGTGGGTCACCAGCGTCAACACCACCGTGCCCGACGCGGCGACGGCGTCGAGGTGGCCCCGGTCCTTCGGCCCCGGATCGACGACGACGCACTCCTCGGATCCGGGTGCCCGCAGGATCCAGGTGTTGGTTCCGTCGAGAGTCATCTTTCCCGGGTTGTCGGCGAGCAGAACCGACGCGGTGGGCGTCACCTGCCGAAGGAGTCCGTACGCGGGATGCTGGGGATTCGAGACGACCATTGAATTACTGTAGGTCTCCGGCCGACATCGGGCAGGAGCGGAGCCCGCAAGAGCGACAAATCGAGAGATGGCGACGAGGACTCCCGTCGGCTTCCGAGGAGAGAGATGAGCATGCAGATCGGACTCGTCGGAGCGGGCCCCTGGGCTCGCAAGACTCAAGCGCCCTCTCTCCTCGCCCACCCAGGCGTCGACTTCGCCGGAGTGTGGGCCCGACGGCCCGACGCAGCGGCCGAACTGGGAGCACCGGTCTTCGAATCGTTCGACGCCCTGCTCGACGCCGTGGACACGGTGGCGTTCGCGGTACCACCGGCCGTGCAGGCCTGGTACGCGCTACGTGCGGTGCGAGCAGGCAAGCATGTGTTGCTGGACAAGCCGATTGCCGCAACCGTCGCCGAGGCCGAGGAACTGGCCGAGGCCGTGACGGTAGCGGGCGTGCGCTCGATGGTGACCCTGACACTCCGGTTCGCTCCGGAGACGAAGCGATTCCTCGACGCGGCCGCCGGACGCCCCTGGGCAGCCGGCTCGGGAACCTGGTTCTCCGGCGCGATCCTCGGCGGGGCATACGCCAACTCGCAGTGGCGTCACGACGACGGGGCGATCCTCGACGTCGGCCCCCACGTTTTCGATCTACTCGACGCCGCGCTGGGAACCATTGCACGCGTGGCCTACTCACACCGCGAGGTGGCGTCGGACAGTTGGACGGTGCTGCTCGAACACGAGGGCGGTGCCCGCAGCACGGTGCAATTGTCGCTGCGGACGCCGATCATGCCGTCGATGATGCGTATCGAGCTGAGCGGATCGGACGGAGTGGAGACCTTCACCGATCGATCCACCTCGTCGACCGACTGCTACGCCGTCCTGCTGGACGAATTCCTCGAATCGGTCGACTCGGGTGTAGACCACGCATGCTCGGTGCACCGAGGCCTACACCTGCAGAAGGTGATCAGTGCGGCTACGCCACTACGCGTCAGCTCAGCTCGACGATGAGCTCCACCTCGACGGAAGCACCGAGGGGCAGTTCGGCAACACCCACCGCCGACCGCGCGTGCTTACCTGCGTCGCCGAAGATCTCGCCGATGACGTTCGACGCCCCGTTGATCACCCCGGGCTGCCCGGTGAAACCGGACGCCGACGCAACGAAGCCGACCGCTTTGACCACGCGCGAAACCGAGTCGATTCCGACGAGGGCATGCACGGCCGCGAGTGCGTTCAATGCGCAGACTCGCGCCGCGGCGGTGGCGTCCTCAGCGGAGACCTCGGAGCCGACCTTTCCGACGGACGTCAGATTCCCGTCGACGATCGGCAGCTGACCGGAGGTGTAGACGAGTGAGCCCACCCGAACGGCCGGGACGTACGCCGCCAACGGCGGGACCACCTGGGGCAGCTCGATGCCCAGCTCGGTCAGTCGTTCGCTCCAGTTCGCCACTACCGATCAGGCCTTCGGACGCTTGAAGTACGCGACCAGCGTGTCGCCACCGTTGGGTCCCGCCATGATCGTGACGAGCTCCCAGCCCTCGGCGCCGTAGTTGTCGAGAATCTGCTTGGTGGCATGAATCAGCACCGGCGCAGTGAAGTACTCCCAGATGATCTTTTCGCTCATAGGTTCAGAGCCTATCGTCCGCTGGTGGCCTCGGTACCGTCGATCTAGGGTCGGACGGTGTCTCGTCTCGATATGAAAGATGCCGTCTACCATTTCGCTCGCGATCACGGAGGTTCGAGAGATCAGTTCGCGCTCCTGGTGTTCGACTCCGTCGACGCTCCCGCGCCCACGTTCGCCGACGTGCTCGCACACGTGGAGTCTCGATCGCCTCGAATCCCCGGGCTCGGAGTGCGGCTGAGAGAAACACTGTGGGGACTGGACTATCCGAGATGGGTACGAGACGACTCTCCCCCTCGCGACCATGTCGTCGATCACGATCTGACGGAACCGAGCTGGGACGGGGTGGAGGCCTTCATCGGTGAGCTGCTGTCCACGCGTCTCGACATGCGCACCCTCGCCTGGAAGCTGCACGTCATTCGCGGAGCACGAGACGCACCGCTCGTCCAGGGTGCCGCGACGCTGATCGTCTTGCAGGTCGGGCATGCGTTGACCGACGGCTCCGGTGTGACTCGACTGTTGCGAGCGCTCTTCGTGCCGCACGGTGATCCAACTATCGACACCCCGCTGCCGGGGCACACCTCGCCGGACTCGACAGTCCGCACAGCGCTCGGAGTGGCACGTGGGATTTTGTTCGCGCCCGTCGATCTCGCGATCTCACGATGGGAAGCGAGCAGGTCACTGCGCGCGGTTCTGAGGACTGCGATGCCGCCCCTGCTTCCGGCTAGTTCGCTCAACCGTGCAGTCGGTTCGTCCCGGGCAGTTCGTATCGTGCCGCTGTCCGCAGGGGAGGTTCGCGCGGTGAACTCGACCGTCACGGTGTCTGCTCTGGCAGCAGTCGGGTCGAGCCTGAGGAGGTATCTGAGTGCAGTCGACAGCTCCGGCGGCCGCGACGAACTCGGTATTGCCGCGATGGTGCCGATGGCTCTGCCACCGGACTGCGCGTGGCCCTCGGCCAACCGTGTCGTGGTCGGAACAGTGAATCTGCATGTCGGCATCGACAACCCCGAGGAAAGACCGAAGCACATTGCTCGATCCCTGGACAGGGAACGGACACGGGTGACGGGCGAACCGGCACTACGCCTTGCCCGAGCCGACGAGCGGGTTCCCGCACCGATCGTCCAATTCGTCCAGGGCCGCCGGTTTCGCCGTCGAATCCGAAACCCCGAACACGTCGCCGGTCAGACAACGGTCGTCAGCGTGAACCGCGGTGGCGCGGACCTCGAATTGTGCGGCGCTACCGCGCGATTCACCGCCGGATTTCCGTTCCTGGATGACGGACGCGCGCTGACCCACGGCTTCTTCGGTCTCGGCGACACAGTCACTGTTGCCACCGTCACGTGCCCGGAGGTGATGCCGTCGTTGGGGCCGTACACACAGGATCTGGTCGACGAGCTTCGTGGACGGCCGAACCCCGGTTAGCCATGTCCGCCGGACGTTCGGGGGATATCTCTATATGGTCGAGACGTGGGTACAGCGAACGAAGAGGGATGGCCGGCGAAGGCGGATGCCGCGCGGCTGCATTTCGTGTCCGGTAAAGGTGGCACCGGAAAGTCGACGGTCGCCGCGGCTTTGGCGCTCGCGCTCGCAGCGGGCGGCCGACGAGTGTTGCTGGTGGAGGTCGAGGGCAGACAGGGCATCGCGCAGCTGTTCGACGTGCCACAACTGCCGCCGGTGGAGACGCGCGTGGCCGCGGCGGACGGCGGCGGCGAGGTCTACGCGCTGGCGATCGACATCGAGACCGCGTTCCTCGAATACCTCGATATGTTCTACAACCTCGGTTTCGCCGGCCGCGCGATGCGCAAGATCGGTGCCATCGAATTCGCGACGACCATTGCCCCGGGCCTGCGAGACGTACTGCTGACCGGCAAGGTCAAAGAATGTGTGGTGCGAACCGACAAGAAGGGCGTCCGCGCCTACGACGAGGTCGTCGTGGACTCGCCGCCGACGGGCCGCATCGGGAACTTCCTCGACGTCACCAAGGCCATGGCCGATCTGGCCAAGGGTGGCCCGGTGCGTTCCCAGAGCGAGGGAGTGGTGCGTCTGCTGCACTCGGCCGACACCGTCGTGCACCTGGTGACGCTGCTCGAAGCCCTGCCGGTTCAGGAGACCGCCGACGCGGTGCGTGAAC
Source organism: Rhodococcus sp. AW25M09 (assembly GCF_000333955.1). Classification (GTDB taxonomy): domain Bacteria; phylum Actinomycetota; class Actinomycetes; order Mycobacteriales; family Mycobacteriaceae; genus Rhodococcoides. Next base: position 34,111 of record NZ_CAPS01000038.1, on the reverse strand, counting down.
TCGAGGCAGCGGAACTGGGGCTGGGGACGGTCATCGTCAACCGCACCGAGCCGACGTACCTTCCTGCCGATTCACTCGAGGCCATCGCCGAGGGCGAGATCGATGCCGCGGCAATCCAGGACGGTCTCGCCAAGACCGGAATCACGCTTTCCGAGGCCGATTTCGCGGGTCTGCTCACCGAATCGATCGAGCATGCGTCGACGCTCTCGGCTCAGGTGGAGAGCGCCACCACGCTCGACGAACTCGACGTCGCGCGCATGTCGCTGCCGATGTTGGCCGACGGCGTCGATCTCGGCGGCTTGTACGAACTCGCCGCCAAGCTGGCAGAACAGGGTGTCCGATGACTCGACCAGTAGCAACCGAACTCGACGTCGACCGGATACTGACCGATCCCACGTCGCGGATCGTCGTCGTCTGCGGGGCGGGCGGGGTCGGCAAGACGACGACCGCAGCCGCGATGGCCTTGCGCGCTGCCGAGCAAGGCCGGCGCGTGGTGGTGCTGACGATCGATCCGGCCCGCCGGCTGGCTCAGGCTCTCGGCCTCGGCGATCTCGACAACAGCCCGCAGCCGGTGAAGTTACCGGCCGGCTCCAAGGGCGAACTGCACGCGATGATGCTGAACATGCGGCGCACGTTCGACGAGATGGTGATCGAGCATTCGACGCCGGAGAAGGCTGCGCAGGTTCTGGCCAACCCGTTCTATCAGACTGTGGCGTCGTCCTTCTCGGGCACGCAGGAGTACATGGCGATGGAGAAACTGGGGCAGTTGTCCCTGGACGCGTCGTGGGATCTGATCGTGGTGGACACTCCGCCGTCGCGCAATGCACTGGACTTTCTCGATGCTCCGCAGCGGCTCGGCTCGTTCCTCGACGGTCGTTTCATCAGGCTGCTCACCGCCCCCGGCCGCGGCATCACCCGAGTGGTCACGAGCGCGATGAGCTTGGCGATGCGCGGCGTCTCCACGGTGATCGGAAGCCAGATGCTTTCCGACGCATCGGCATTCGTGCAGTCACTGGATTCGATGTTCGGCGGTTTCCGCGAGCGCGCGACGCGTACCTACCAGTTGCTGCGCGAGGACGGAACCAGCTTCCTCGTCGTCGCTGCTGCAGAACCCGACGCATTGCGTGAGGCCGCGTTCTTCGTGGAGCGATTGTCGGCCGAGAACATGCCGTTGGCCGGATTGGTGGTGAACCGGACCCATCCGACGCTGTCGTCGGTGCAAGCAGATCACGCTGCCACCGCGGCCGATCTGCTGGATCGGATCGACGAACCCGGCGCAGTACTGACTGCCGCTGTCCTCCGTATCCATGCCCAACGTGCGGTGACGGCAGCCCGTGAGGTGCGGTTACTCCGGCGCTTCACCGGAGCTCACCCACGCGTGCCCATCGTCGGCGTTCCATCGTTGCCGTTCGAGGTCTCCGACCTCGCGGCGCTACGTGCCGTCGCCGATCAGCTGACCCGCAGAAGCTGATTCAGTAGCCGGGCGGCTGATTCAGTCGTAGCCGGGCGGCTGATTCGGCCGTGCCCAGCAGGCTGAATCAGCCGGCCCGGCCGGCAGCTAGATAGCGGCTTGCTGCTGGCGCTGGGTCTCGAAGAACTCGGACCAGGAGTCGACCTCGGGGTGCTGCTTGAGCAATGCCCTGCGCTGCCGTTCCGTCATGCCGCCCCACACGCCGAACTCGACTCGATTGTCGAGGGCATCCGCGCCACACTGCATCAACACCGGGCAGTGCCGGCAGATGGTGGCCGCCTTACGCTGCGCTGCACCTCGTACGAAAAGCTGGTCCGGGTCCGTGCCCTTGCAGCGGGCGTGCGACACCCAGGCGATGCGTGCTTCTGCTTCTTCTACATCGAGTCGCGTCGGCGCGGTTGTCGTGTGCATGCGGATACCCCTTTGCGTGTCGGATGTCCTAGCTGGACGTCCCGGAGGCTCGAAGCAATCTGTACCTCGCTGACGAAGCACAAATTCTAAGAGCTGCCCCACAATCATTATCAAGTGTTATGTGAATCACACCGTGCTCATAATTTAGGTAAAGCGCGCCGCGAATGCAAGACGGTGAGGTCACATTTCTGGTACGGCCGTCCCGAGCAGGGGCGCAGCGCAGAGAGCATCCGGGCAACTGCCGGTTCCCGCGGCACCCACGTACGCTGTGCTCTGTGTCAGTTGGAAAAACCGTGGCGAAGCTCGCCGGATGTTCTGCACTCGCCGGTGCGTTGTTCGCCGGCGTGATGTTCCCCTTGGCCGGTGGATTCGGATATGCCTCGAATCGCGCCGCCGATACCGTCGACAACGTCTCTGCCGAGCTGGTCGAGGGCATGGTGCCGGCTGTCTCGACGATGACGGACATCGCCGGTAACCCCATCGCATGGCTCTACGAACAGCGCCGCTTCGAGGTACCGAGCGACAAGATCTCCAACGAGATGAAGCTCGCTATCGTCTCGATCGAGGACCGCCGCTTCGCCGAGCACCGAGGTGTGGACTGGCAGGGCACCGTGCGTGCGTTCCTGACCAACACCACCAGCGGTCAGGTCGAACAGGGCGCGTCCACCATCGATCAGCAGTATGTGAAGAATTACCAGCTGCTGGTGGTGGCCAAGACCGATGCCGAGCGTCGCGCCGCCATCGAGACCACACCCGCCCGCAAGATCCGCGAGATCCGGATGGCGCTGACACTCGACAAAGAACTGACCAAGGACGAGATCCTCACCCGGTACCTCAACCTGGTGCCGTTCGGTAATGCGTCCTTCGGCATCCAGGACGCGGCCCAGACCTACTTCGGTATCGATGCCAGCCAGCTCAGCGCCGTCCAGGCCGCGATGCTCGCCGGGATGGTGCAGTCCAGCTCGGCCCTGAACCCGTACACCAACGAAGAGGGCGTGATCGAGCGCAGAAACACCGTGCTCGACACGATGATCCAGAATCTGCCCGAGCGCGCCGAAGAGCTCACGGCCCTCAAGGCCGAGCCGCTCGGTGTACTGCCGGTGCCCCAGACGCTCCCCCGCGGCTGCATCGCGGCAGGCGACCGCGGATTCTTCTGCGACTACGCACTGCAGTATCTCGCCCAGGCCGGATTGAGCCAGGAACAGATCGACAAAGGCGGATACCTCATCCGCACCACGCTCGACCCCATGGTGCAGAACTCCACCAAGGCCGCGCTGGTCCAGAACACCAGCCCATCACTCGACGGCGTCGCCACGGTCATGAACGTCGTCGCACCGGGACAGGATCAGCACCGGGTGCTCGCGATGGGCAGCAGCCGCACGTACGGCCTCGATGGCGACGCCAACGAAACAGTGCAGCCGCAACCGCACTCACTGGTCGGCAACGGTGCAGGCTCCATCTTCAAGATCTTCACCACGGCTGCGGCCATGGAACGCGGACTGGGCACCAGCGCAACGCTGCAGGTGCCCAAACGTGTGGAGGTCAAAGGCGTCGGTGACGGTGGCGCAAAGAACTGCCCGCCCTCGACGTACTGCGTGGAGAACGCCGGAAACTACCCGTCGTCGCTGTCCATCACGGACGCTCTGGCTCAGTCCCCCAACACCGCGTTCGTCAAGCTGATCGAGTCGGTCGGAGTGACGCCGACAGTGGACATGGCCGTGCGCCTGGGCTTGCGCTCGTACGCCGACCCGGGCTCGTCGGGCACCGATCAGTCGATGGCCGACTTCCAGAAGAGTCAGAATCTCGGCTCGTTCACCCTCGGACCCACCTGGGTGAATCCGCTGGAGCTGTCCAACGTGGCCGCCACGCTGGCGTCCGCCGGCAAGTGGTGCCCGCCCACCCCGATCGACTCGATCTTCGATCGCGACGGTAAGCCCGTGCCGGTCGCGCACCAAGCGTGCGAGCAGGTCGTCGAGCCCGGTTTGGCGAACACACTGGCCAACGCGATGAGCAAGGACGACCAGGCAGGCGGCACGTCCTCGTCCGCCGCGAACTCGGCCGGCTGGAGCTTGCCGATGTCCGGTAAGACCGGCACCACCGAGTCCAACCGTTCCTCGGGCTTCCTCGGGTACACCAACAACTACGCCGCCGCGGTCTACACCTACGGCGACTCGCCCACCCCCAGCGAGATCTGCTCGTTCCCACTGCGCCCCTGCGGCTCCGGCAACCTGTACGGCGGTAACGAGCCGGCTCGGACATGGTTCGACGCGATGACACCGATCGCCACCGAATTCGGGCCGATCGCGTTGCCACCCGTCGACCAGAAGTACGTCCGCGGCTCGGCCAACGGCCAGGTTCCCGATGTCTCGGGCCAGAGCCAGTCGTCGGCAACAGCGACCCTGCAGGGTGCAGGCTTCCAGGTGTCGGTGGCTACCACCGCCGACCAGGCAGCCCGCGGCACCGTGGTGTCGACGTCGCCGTCGGGTTCGGCGGTACCCGGATCCAACATCACGCTCTACGTCAGTGACGGTTCGGTTCGACCGCCTCCGGCTCCGACACCTACCCCGCCGAGGATCGAGCTACCGGACCTGCCGGGCATCCAGCTCCCCGCCATCCCCGGTCTGACGGTCCCCCGCTGAGCGGCTCCGCCGCATGTGAGTGGAACTTCGTAGTCTGCTACGAAGTTCCACTCACATGGGTTGTCACAAGCGATCTTTGACGGCCTTCGACAGTCGCGACCCATCGGCTTTACCTGCGGCGAGTCCCGATGCGATCTTCATGACCTGACCCATCTGCTTCATTCCCGGTCGCTCTCCGAGGTCCTCGGCAACCTGCGCCATTGCGGTGTCGACGATGTTGGCCAGTTCCTCGTCGGTGAGCGGCGTGGGCAGGTATTCGTCGATGATCTGCGCCTCGGCGCGCTCGTTCGCCGCGAGTTCGCCGCGACCGTTCTGCGTGTAGATCTCGGCCGACTCGCCGCGCTTCTTCGCTTCCTTGGCCAGCACTTTCAGGACGTCGTCATCGGTCACCTCGTGGGCTTCCTTACCGGAAACCTCCTCGGTTTGGATGGCGGCGAGAATCATCCGCAGCGTGGCCAGGCGCAGTTTGTCCTTCGCCTTCATTGCTGCGGTGAGATCGGTACGGAGGCGGGCTTTGAGTTCGGACATGGCAGAAACGCTACGCGGCCTCGCTGCCGGCCAGCTATTCACAGTCGCCGGCTCGCGAGTCCAAATCACGTTGCTGACGTATCGTTGATGAGGTGGCCGACCAATTCAGTCCCTCGTTTCTCCGTACCTCCACGCAACTGCGCGGTGCCTCCACTCAACTGCGCTCGGCCGCAGAGCACGCGCGAGATGCCATCAGAGCGGCACCTCTGAGAAGTTCCGTGATCGGGACGGCGGGAGCCGCGGCGTTGGGTCTGGGATACGCCACGCTCATCGAGCGCAATGCGTTCACGCTTCGCGAGACGTCGATGGCAGTGCTGGAACCGGGTTCGGCGACACTGCGCGTACTCCATATCAGCGACCTGCACATGATGCCCGGCCAGCGGATGAAGCAGAACTGGCTACGTGAACTGGACCGGCTCGAGCCTGATCTGGTGGTCAACACCGGAGACAATCTCTCCCACCAACGCGCTGTACCCAGCGTCGTGCAGGCATTGGGGCCGATGCTGGGGCGGCCCGGCTTGTTCGTGTTCGGTAGCAACGACTACTTCGCGCCCAAGCCGAAGAACCCGTTCAAGTACTTCGACAAGAACCACAAGCGCACGACGGGCGACTCGCTGCCGTGGCGCGATCTGCGGGCTGCGTTCTCCGAGCGCGGCTGGCTCGACGTGACGCATGTACGTCGCGAACTCGAGGTGGCCGGAGTGCGCATCGCGGCGGCGGGCGTCGACGACCCCCACCTCGAGCGCGATCGATACGACACCATCGCCGGCCAGCCGAATCCGCTGGCCGATCTGCGTCTGGGCATCACCCACTCGCCGGAGCCGCGAGTGTTGGACAAGTTCGCCCAGGACGGTTACGACCTGGTCCTCGCCGGGCACACGCACGGCGGCCAATTGTGTCTGCCGTTCTACGGCGCTCTGGTGACCAACTGCGAGATCGACCGTTCGCGGGTCAAGGGCCCCTCCAAGTGGGGTGCACACACCCAGCTGCACGTGTCGGCGGGCGTCGGAACTTCGCCCTATGCGCCCGCTCGCTTCTGCTGCCGGCCCGAGGCCACCCTGATCACCTTGACTCCGGCCCCGAGAATGGGTCCGAAAGACTCCTCTGACGAGGGCGTTTCGCGTTCCGAGGCAGTCGTGAGTTAGACTTCTCCAGCGGTACACGGGGTGTGGCGCAGCTTGGTAGCGCGCTTCGTTCGGGACGAAGAGGTCGTGGGTTCGAATCCCGCCACCCCGACACAGTAGGACGACGATGGACTCCCTCGATTCACTCGAGGGAGTCCATTTTCAGTTGTACGGCGAGCACGTACTGTGAGTCGACCCTGCCGGAGCCAGCGAACGGATTCCACCCGATGCCTACCCCTGAACGCGTACACGTGACGCACCGGTTCGTCTCACCACCCGAGGTCGTGTTCGCGGCGCTGTCCGAACACGAGAACCTGGCCCAGCTGTTCAGTGCGAAGGTCACGCGACTTCGAGACGGCGACACCTCCCGCAACGGAGTCGGCTCCGTGCGCTGCATCAAGCTGGGGCCACTGCCCGCGTTCGAGGAAACCACCGTCGTCTCGGAGCCGAACTCTGTGATCGAGTACCGCATCACCAAGGGCAGCCCGCTACGCGGACACTGGGGTGTCCAGAGGATGACGCCCACTACCGACGGTGGCACCGAACTCGTCTACACGATCGGATTCGATTCACCGGTCCCCGGCCTGGCTCCTATCGTCGGCAAGGCACTGGCATCGAGAATCTCGAAGAATCTGCCGACCCTGGCCCCGTAACGCGACTGCATCGTTCTCGGCAGTGGCAATCGGTTCTGTCGACCACTTCGGGCCGGCTACGTTCGCGGCCGGTAGCAGCACGAAGGCCCCGACCGATAGATCGGTCGGGGCCTTCGGAGTCGCTTCTCAGCTCGACGCAGCGCGCAGTTTCTCCAACAGCGGGCCTGCGGCCTCGGCGAGGAAGCGTTCCTGAGTTTCGTCGCCCACCTGCACCAGTGCGATGTCGGTGTAACCGGCCTCCCAGAAGGGCTTCACGGCCTCGACGATGGCGTCCAGATCCGGTCCACACGGAATCGTGTCGGCCACGTCCTCTTTCCGCACGAACTTGGTGGCCCCGGCGAACCCTGCCGCCGTCGGGAGATCCGCGTTGACCGCCCAGCCGCCCGCGAACCAGCGGAAGCGATCGTGCGCGCGATCGATGGCCGCGTCCTTGTCCGGATCCCACGAGATCGGGATCTGCCCGATGGACCGCGCGGGGCCCTCGTGATTGTCCGACCACGCCTTGACGAGATCGGCGTTCGGCTCGGTGGCGATGAGGTGGTCGCCGTACTCGGCGAACCGCGCAACGGCCTTCTCACCACCGGCCGCGATACCGATCGGCACCCCGCCTTCCGGCAGGTCCCAGATCCGAGCGGAGTCGACGCGAAAGTGCTTGCCCTCGTAGGTGACCAAGCCGCCGGCGTGCAAGGCCCTGATGATCTCGAGTGCCTCGACGAACATGTCCTGTCGCTTGTCGATGGACGGCCATCCCTCACCCACGATGTGCTCGTTGAGGTTCTCACCACTGCCGAGGCCGAGCGTGAAGCGCCCGTCGGCCAGAATCTGCAGTGTGGCTGCCTTCTGCGCGACGACGGCCGGGTGGTACCTGATGATCGGGCACGTCACGTACGTCATCAGCTCGACGCGTTCGGTGGCCTGAGCCACCGCACCCAGCGTCGTCCAGGCATACGGGGAGTGCCCCATAGATGAGAGCCACGGAGAGTAGTGGTCGCTGCTGACCTCGAAGTCGAAGCCGACCTTCTCGGCTCCGACGGCGTGCTGCACCAGCTCTTTCGGTCCGCTCTGCTCGGTCATCAAGGTGTATCCGAAATTGGTCATGGTGTGTCTCCTAGATAGTTGCGACGGAACCGGCGTCGACTCGGTAGTTGGATCCGTTGACGAAGCTGGCCCGGTCCGAGCACAGGAAGGTGATCACCGAGGCGACCTCCTCGGGTTCACCCCGCCGTCCGAGCTCCATGTGCGGACGCTCCTCGTCGAGGAAGCTCTCGATGGCACCGTCGCGGTCGGTGTTCTTCTCCTCGGCCCGCTTGTCCATCATCGCGTCGGTCATCGGGGTGTGGATGAAAGCGGGAGAGACCGCGTTGACCAACAATCCCTCCGACGCGTAGCTGCGGGAAAGACCCTTGGCGAGCGCCAGCACACCGGCTTTGGCTGCGCAGTAGGGCAATTCGTCATCGTACGGCTGCACGGCATCCTCGGAGGTCAGCAGCACGATACGTCCCCAGCCGCCGCGCCGAAGCGCAGGCAGAAACGCCCGCAGCAGCCGGACGGGGCCCATCAGGTCGATGTCGAGGGTGGAGCTCCACCCGTCCTCGTCGATCTCGTGGAACAGCCCTTGTGCTCCGGTCACACCCGAGGATTGAACGAGGATATCGATGTCTCCCAGGGCCCGTTGCGTCTGCGCCGCCAGGTTCTCGACGGCCTCGGTGTCGGTGACGTCCGCAGCGAAAGCGAACAATTGGCCCTCCGCTGCGTCGAGTTTCGCTGCCGCGTCGTCGAGCGCGGACTGGTCCTTGTCGCTGATCACGACGCGAACGCCCTCGGCCAGCAACATCTTTGCGGTCTGCCAGCCGATGCCGGAGTCAGCCCCGGTTACCAGGGCTGCTCTACCGTCGATTCCCAAATCCATATGATCCCACTTTGCGCTAGAGGTCGATGTCAGGCTGTGGCGTCGTGCGAGCGCGCGATGGTCAGCGCCGCGTTCACCAGAGCCAGGTGGCTCAAGCCCTGCGGGAAGTTACCCAGAAACGACCCATCCGAAGCATCGATCATTTCGCTGTACAGCCCGACGTCGTTGGACAGCTCCACCAGTTGGTCCATCAGGGCCGTGGCTTCGTCGTCACGGCCGACGCACGACAGCGCCGACACTCGCCAGAAGGCGCAGGCCACGAAGGTGGCCTCTTCCTTGTGCACGCCGCTGTAGCGATACATCAACGGCCCCGCACCGAGTTCGTCGCCGAGCGCATCTATGGTCGACGAAAGACGTTCTCCACGATCGAAATTCATCTCGGCGGCCAGGAGCACCGACGCGTCGAGTCCGTCGGCCCCGGGATACGCGAGATAGGCTTGCCGTTCCTCGGACCAGCACTGCGTTTCGATGTAGTCCCTGATGCGGCCCTTCTCCGCCTTCCACCGGTCCGGAATTCCGGGGATCTCGCCGGCCTCGGCCAAGTGAACGGCGCAGTCGAGCGCCTGCCAGCACCCGAGTTTGGAGCTGGTGTAGTGCCGCTCGTCCTCGAGTTCCCAGATCCCTGCGTCCTTGCGCTGCCATGAGTCGCAGGCCTCGTCGGCGATGCTGGCCAGTAATCGACCGGTCTCCGCGTCGAGGATGTTGCCGGCGTCGACGTACTGCCGAATGATCGAGAACAAGTCCCCGAAGATCATCAGCTGCAACTGATCTGCCGCTGCGTTGCCATTGACAACCGGCCCGATTTCGCGCCAGCCGGGCACATCCGGTTGTTCGGTTCCCCCCGGCAACTCTCCCTGGAGCGTGTAGAACACGTTGACCAGAGGACCGTTGGCCCTGATGACCTTCAACAACCAGGCGACGGCCGCGTGTACTTCCTCGCGAAGCCCGAACCGCTGCATTGCTCTGATCGTGTAGGCGGCGTCTCTGACCCAGGCGTAGCGGTAATCCCAGTTCTTCCCTCCGGTCCGGTTCTCCGGCAGAGATGTCGTCGCAGCAGCAGCGATGGCACCGGAAGGACTGTGCAGCAACAGTTTCAGCGCCAGAGCACTGCGCGCCACGTGCTCTGCCCATGGCCCCTCGTACTTGCACTCGTCCGACCACATCCGCCAGTTCAGGACGGTCCGGTCGATGCCCTCGTCCAATTTCTGCGGATCGGGCAGATGCAATGGTTCGTTCTCGGTACCGACGACTCCCAGAGCATGCCTGGAACCGGGCTCCGTGGAGAACACCCCATGAATGTTCTGCGTCTCCACCTGCGGATCGTCGATGCCCAGGGTTCGCACGGCGAGGGTCAGCCCGTCCACCCGCAGGACCGTGCCGTGCTCGGTTGTGTAGGCCCAGGGTGAGGCCTTACCGAGCATGGTTCCGGGTGCCACCTTCCACCCCATCTCGACGGTCCCGTCGAGGCCGTCGATTCGGCGCGCCAATTCCATCCACGGCAACCGCCCCGCCACACCGGTGTTCAGCGAATCCGTGACCCGCACCGTTCCGTCGGCAGTCTTGAAGGTGGTGGCGAGAACGTTTGTACCCGAGACGAATTCGCGTTGAACCGTGAAGTCCGCGACCGGTGCCAACTCGATCCATCCACCATGTTCGTAGTCCAGCAGTGCGGCGAAAGGCGGTGGTGAATCCAGATTCGGGACGGGGAGCCAATCGATGCGTCCGTCGTCGGCGATCATCGCCACGGTTCTGCCGTCACCGATCGCCGCGTAGCTCTCGATGGGGACGTACCCGTCGACTCTGGGCTTGGGCCTTCGTAACTCGCTCACGCGCTTGCCCCTTCACCGGTGTAGACGGGGCTGTTCTCGATGTTCGCCAGCAGATCCGCGGGGTCGTCGAAGACCGCTACCGCACCTGCGTCGAGCAACTCTGCGCGCGAGATTCCACCGCTCAACACGCCGATGGCGCGCACTCCGGCGCGACCGGCGGCCTCGATGTCCCACACACTGTCGCCCACCATCACCGCTCGCGGTGGTTCGACACCGGCACGCTCGAGCGCAACCGCAATGATGTCGGGTTCGGGCTTGGCAACCTCGGCGTCCTCGCCGGAGGTCACGACCGCAACAGAATCCTCGACGTCGAGCAGATCCCGCAGCGTGGACAATTCGGCTTCGGGAGCAGAAGTGGCCAGCACCACGGTGATTCCACGGGACTGGATATCTGCCAGAAGTTCCCGCGCCCCAGGCAGCACCTCGAGATCTGTAGACGCTGCAGCGTAGTACTCACCGTGCAGCCTCTTCGCCTCCGCAGCCAGCGCACTGTCGGAAGATCCGACCAGAGACTCCAGCAACTTGGAACCGTCCATCCCGATGCAACGGTGGATGCGCCAGGCCGACACCTGTCGTCCTGCCTCTCGAAACGCACGAGACCAGGCGGATACGTGCACGAAATTGGAATCGACGAGCGTGCCGTCGATGTCGAACAGAACAGCATCGACCACAACAGGGTCGACGGTCGAAACACTCACAGGCATGACCGCGGGATACCCATGGTCGATGCACGCAAACAGTCGCTGCACAAAACAACAGGCCCCCCGCTCACGCGAGGGGCCCATCGGTCGTGTCCGGTGTCAGCTGGCCTGTGCCTGCCACATCCAGTGCAGCTGCTCCAGGCGCGCAGTGATGGCGATGAGCAGGTCCTGGGTCACCGGATCGGCTTCCCCGGTGTCCGCGACACGTCCGCGAAGACGCTCGATGACCGCGGCGATGTTGTCGACGACAGCCGGGACCACTTCGCTGTCCTGCGTCCAACCCGCTCCGAAGCCCTTTGTTCCCGCAGTTGCGGAGACAGTCGCGGCGCGCCCGTCGGGGCTGACGCCGATGGACGTCGCGCGCTCGGCCGCCTGATCGGTGAAATCACGTGCTGCCGTCACCAATTCGTCGAGCTCGAGGTGCACGGAGCGAAAGTTCTTACCGATCACGTTCCAGTGGGCCTGCTTCGCGATCAGCGAAAGGTCGATCAGATCGACAACGGTTCCCTGGAGCGCGTCACCCGCGATCTTCTGCTGACCTGCGTCGAGAGTGCTGGTGATGGGGTTCGTCATGAGGTGGCCTCCCTGCCGTTGTACGACGGTATGCATCGCACGCCATTATTGTGCTTTCGTCTGTACTGCACAACGGCATGTCACCGTGCATTGTTCCACATCGGCGTCCGTTGCCCCTGTGACGCCGATCCCAGCAGAACTGCCCCGGAGCGCTCAGGGCATCATCCGAGCCTCACCCGTCCGCATGGAACCTGACACGATCTGCATTCCGAAATACGTGCCCGACGGCATCCAGCGACTCAACGTCGGGCCGGATGCGTCCACCTCCACTCGGGCCAGCCTCGCCTTTCCCTTCAGGCTGGCGACACCCACGGCCGAGCCGCTCGCCACCGGCTGTGCGAACCCGATGGACCCGAGCATCGGGAACGGCGGCCCGAAGCCGCGGGACTTCGTCCGCACCGACCATTCACCGCTGCTCACCCCGGCCTCACCCAGCACATCACCGTCGAATTCGGCCAGCACCTTGGGCAGGTGCCAGTTGGTCCGACCGCCGTGCACCGACGTCGCGGAATCGACGGCGATGAACGGCACCGACATCCTGGGGATGCGGCCGACATCCCGGCGCAGAACCGGACTCGCCAGAATCTCGCGGTACGGGCCCACCGGTGACGTCACGTAATCGACGACCATGGCCATGGTGATCGGTAGCGTCGCGGCACCCGCCGGCCCGAAGTCCGACGACCGCGCCCGATGCCACCAGATCGTGGCCCGCACATTAGCCGGCCAGGGAGCTGCAGGGCTGACGGGCCAGTCGGTGCGCTCGCTCTCGGATTCGGCCACACTCCACATCACGAATCCCTCCCGACGACGGTCAGCGGAAGACGCAGCGCGCCCGGCGCAGACAGCGGTACCACCGGACGCATCGGCTGCGTCGGTCTGATTTCCCGATACTCGGAACCCACCGCGGGCCGCCTGTCGCTCTCACCCTTGTTGGGCCACAGGGCCATTGCCCGCTCGGCCTGCGCTGTGATCGTGAGGGAAGGATTGACGCCCAGATTGGCACTGACAGCAGAGCCGTCGAGCACGTGCAGTCCGTCGTAGCCGTACACGCGCTGATAGCCGTCGATGACACCGGTCTGCGGCGAATCACCGATCGCGCAACCGCCGAGAAAATGCGCGGTCATCGGGATGTTGACGATCTCCGCGATCGATCCGCCCGGGTCGCCGCCGATCTTGTCGGCGAGCAACCTGATGGCTGTGTGTCCCTGCGGAATCCACTGCGGCGGTGGGTCGCCCGGCCCGGGCCTGCTGGTGAGGCGGCGGCCGAACGCACCCTTCTTCGATCCGAGTTCGAGAGAGTTGTCGTCGGTCTGCATCACCAACGCGATGACGGTTCGCTCCGACCACCGGTGCACCGACAGGCTGCGAACCGCAGCGCCGGGGTGACGCAGCGCCACGCCGAGGGTCTTGAGTACGCGAGGCATCTTGCCGCCGCCGTCGCTGAGCACGGTCTGCAACAGGCCGATCGCGTTGCTGCCCTTGCCATATCGCACCGGCTCGATGTGGGTGTGGTCGTCGGGATGGAACGAGGACGTAATCGCCACACCCTCGTGATAATCGACCTCACGGCCGCGGGCGGTCGCTGCGAGCACGGCCTCGGAATTGGTGCGCACCAGCGAGCCGATCTTGTTCGACAACCGTGGCAACGATCCTTTCTCCTTGGCCGCCAACATCAGCTTCTGGGTGCCGTAGGTGCCGGCCGAGAAGATCACCTGATCAGCCGTGATCGTCTTCTCGCCGCGACGCAGCTTGCCGCCGGTCCGGCGCGTCACCACGTCGTAACCTGCGCCGTTCGGCCGCACGTCCACCACGGTGGTCAACGGAAGAACATGCGCACCTGCATGTTCGGCGAGATACAGGTAATTCTTGACGAGTGTGTTCTTTGCTCCGACGCGGCACCCCGTCATGCACGATCCGCATTCGGTGCACCCGGTGCGCTCGGGCCCGGCACCACCGAAGAACGGGTCGGGCGCGGTCTTGCCACGATCACCGAAGTAGACACCGACCGGGGTCGAGGTGAACGTGTCGCCGACGCCCATGTCCTCGGCCACTTCCTTCATCACCTTGTCCGAGGGCGTGATCGTCGGGTTGGTCTCGACGCCGAGCATCCGACGCGCTTGGTCATAGTACGGAGTCAGCTCACGCTTCCAGTCCGTGATGGAACCCCACTGCGGATCCTCGAAGAACTTCGTCGGCGGCTGATACAGCGTGTTCGCATAGTTCAGCGAGCCGCCGCCCACACCGGCACCTGCCATCACCAGAACGTCGGGTAGCAAGTGGATGCGTTGCACCCCATAGCAACCCAACGCGGGAGCCCAGAGGTACTTGCGCAACCGCCAGCTGGTCTTCGGCAGCTCGTCGTCCTCGAATCGACGGCCGGATTCGAGGACCGCCACCCGGTAACCCTTCTCGACGGCCCGCAGCGCGGCAACGCTGCCGCCGAAACCGGAGCCGATGATCAATACGTCGTAGTCGCTCATGCGGATACCACCTCGTTGTCTGAATCGAGAGTGTCGGAGACGATTCGATAGTTCGAGACATCGAACTCTCGCGTCTTGTTGCGAAACCGGAATGTGTAGGTGGGCCACATCGTGGAGTTGCGGCCGTTGGCGTCGAGGTACCAACTCGAGCAGCCTCCGGCGTTCCACACCGTGCCGTCGAGCGAGGAATCCACCCACGAATTATGTTGTTGCTGAGCATTTTCGGTGACATCGACGGCCGCGATGCCACGGTCCTTCATCGCGTTCAGCGCGGACACCACGTAGTTGGCCTGCGACTCGAGCATGTAGACGATGGAGCTGTGCCCGAGGTTGGTGTTGGGTCCGTACATCAGGAAAAGATTCGGGAACCCGGCGACAGTGGTCCCGAGATGCGCCTGCGGACTACCGCCCCAATACTGAGCGAGAGTGCGGCCGTCGTCGCCGCGCAGCAGATGGGACACCGGCGGTTCGGTGGGAGTGAACCCCGTCGCGAAGATGATGGTGTCCACCTCGTGGTTGCGGCCGGAGGCGTCGACCACGCCGTTCTCGGTCACCGATGTCAGGCCAGACGTCACGAGATCGACGTCCGGCCGGTCCAGGGTCCGCAGCCAATCATTGGACAGCAGCAGCCTTTTGCAGCCGGGTGCGTAATCGGGGGTCAGAGCTGCCCGCGTCGTGGGGTTCTTGACCTGCCGCTTCAGATTCGCCTTCGCGAACACCTTCACCGCCGGTAGCATCCACGGGTTGTCGGCCAGCACCGTCACGTACGCCTCGCGGTAGCTGTAGATGACACCGCGAACTGCCCGGTGCGCCAACGGAACGCGCTTGTAGAGCGTGCGCTCGAGCCGGCCGATGGTGCGGTCCAAGCGCGGAATCACCCAGGCCGGGGTGCGCTGGAAGACCGTAAGTCGTTCTGCACTGTCGACGATCTCGGGGACGAACTGCACCGCCGACGCTCCGGTGCCGATGACGGCGACGCGCTCACCGGTGAGGTCGTGCTCGTGATTCCAGGTGGCGGAGTGGAACACCGTGCCCTCGAACGTATCGATGCCCGGAACGTCCGGGATCTTCGGAGTGGACAGCGCACCGGTGGCGGCGACCAACACCCGGACGCTCGTCGCGCCCTTCGTGGTCTGCACCGACCACCGCATCTGCGTCTCGTCCCAGGTCGCGGACAGCAATTCGCAGTTCGTGACGATTCGATCCTTCAGCTGCAGGCGGTCGACAACCGAACGTAGGTAGTCGAACAGCTCCGGTTGTCGCGCGAAGGTGTGACTCCACTCGGGGCTCGGAGCGAACGAGAACGAGTACAGCGAGGTGGGCACGTCGCACGCGCAGCCGGGATAGGTGTTGTCGCGCCAGGTCCCGCCGACGTCGCCGGCGCGCTCGATGACGGTGACGTCGGCTCCGGGGTCGTCGGCCAGGATCTTCGCCACCGCGGCAAGACCGGCGAAACCGGCCCCGACCACCAGGATGTCAACGCGCTCTTCGAGATTCATGATGTCATCACCTTGTCGGACCAGATCGGGAGGAGCCGCTCGCGCAGCTGCGCGTCGGCCTCGGGGGTACGGAACAGCGCGGACACGGCCAGGCCGCGGACGAGTTCGACACTGAGCTCGATGGATTCGGCTGACATCCGGCTACCCATCACGATCTGGGCGCCACCCTGGATCGCCTCGGCGACGCGGCGCTCGAGGGGGATCATCGCCTCGTGCAGCGCCGGATCGGTACGAGCGGCCACCCAGAGCTCGAGGGCAGCGTAGAACAAGGGCCCCGAAAACGCGTCGGCGAGGATCTCGGGTCCTCGCTCGGGGTCGGGTTGGGCCTCGAGAATCTCGGAGAGGCGGCGGTCGACCAAGTGCTCGACAGCCGCGATCACCAGCGACTCTTTGGTCGGGAAGTGATGCAGCTGCGCGCCACGAGAGACACCGGCGCGACGGGCGATCTCCTGGGTGCTGGTCTTGGCGAAGCCCAGTTCGACGAGGCAGTCGATCGCGGCGTCGAGCAGCTTCGCTCGAGTTCCTGCGGTGCGTTCGGCCTGCGTTCGACGCTCGGTCGGCCCCGTGCCGCTCAGCCCTGTGTCGGTAGTCACACTTCGCACAGTAGCGCGAAAACAACAAACAGTCCAGCCTGACTTTAAGTTGATCTTCGGCTCACTCTCGCACCCGCGACGAGGCCGATGCCCTGGACGCGCAACGGATGGCCGCGTCGACCCAAGTACCTCGGCCGAATCGGTCGACATCGCACACGTGCGCCGACTGTACCGAGCCGCCGGCGGTTTGCCTCGCCCCTCGGTGGGCCATTCCGGTTTCATGGCTCTCGCATCTCATGGACGCTTCGACTACTCCCCCATCGGCGATCGTCCACAATTCGAGTGGCCGGGCGGCGCACGCCTCGCGGTCTACGTGGCAGTCAACTGCGAGCACTTTCCCTACGACGACGGAGCGCCCGGTCTGGGCTACACGCCCGCGATGGACCAGCCGAACACCTACAACTGGGGCTGGCGTGAGTACGGCAACCGCGTCGGCGGCTTCCGCATCGCAGAAACACTGCAGCAGAGCGGAATTCGTCCGACGTTACTGGTCAACAGCGAAGTGTACGAGCACGCTCCCCAGCTGGCTGCCGCGTTCCGGACGCTCGGCGCCGAGGTTGTCGCGCACGGCCGGACGAACGCCGTGCAACCCAACGATCAGGACGAGGATTCCGAGCGCCGCTCCATCGACGATGTCACCGCTGCGATCGAGCGATACGAGGGCGCGCCGCCCCGAGGATGGATGAGCCCCGGAGCCAACCCGAGCCGTGTCACCGAGGATTTGCTGGCGGAGCGCGGGTACGGATACACCCTGGATTGGCCCATCGACGATCAGCCGGTGTGGCTGCAGACCCGGGGCGGACCGCTGCTCAGCGTCCCGTACCCGCACGAGGTCAACGATCTACCGGTGTTCGTCCACCATCATCAGACCGCATCGTCGTTCGAGCGCACCATTGTCGACAGCTTCGACGAGCTGAAGGAGAATTCGAGCCACCAGCCGGTGGTGCTCGCGATCTCGCTGCACACGTTCCTCACCGGCCAGCCGTATCGGCTCCGACGATTCCGCGCCGCTCTGCAGCACATGACCGACAACAGCGACGGCGTGTGGTTCACCACCCCCGGTGACATAGCTGAGCACTATCGAGGACTGGTTCCGCCGCCGATGACGATAGGTGACGCATAGTCGCACCGGACGACAGCAGGAACGACCGATCCGGCTGCGCGACCCGAGGCGCACTCGAACGCGCATCCGGTCCACAGCCGACCGGTGGTTCAGGCGGCTCGTTGTTTTCGGCGGTGGTAGCTGGGGATGGGGTGCCTTCTGGGGTCGACGGTGTCGGGTGGGATGGCGTAGGGGTGGCCGTCCTCTCCCATGATCAGTTGCCAGTCGCCGCGGTGAACGAGGCGGTGGCATTCACCGCAGACCAGCGCGAGGTTGCTCAGATCGGTGGTGCCGCCGTGTTCCCAGAACTTCACGTGGTGGGCTTGGCACCACTGTGCGGGGCGGCCGCACATCACGCAGCAGGTGTCGCGGATGGTCAGGGCGATGCGTTGGTCGTCGCTGGCGAGTCTTGTGGTGCGTCCGAGCGCGAGTGGGACGCCGTGGTGGTCGACGATGACGGGGGTCAGGTCGGCGTCGCAGGTGAGAAGTTCGGCGAGGAAGCGGCTCATCGGCCCGGTCCAGTCGAAGTTGAACGGCCAGTCGACATCACCCGGCTTCGGTATCGACTGCTTCCTGGCGTCATGACCTTCATCATCGTTGGCTAGTTCAGCCGAATCCGCTGCAGGGCTTCCGGATCGCTTCTCACCGCTGTGAGCGAGCAAATCCCGCAGTGGAACAACCAGATGCACCGACGCCCGCGAACCGCCGGCTGATCCGGTGGCACCACCGCGCAGGTGTCGGTCGAGAATCACATGGAGCGCGTCGGCGCGGCGCTTCGACGGGCTCCGAACATCACGTTCACCGCCCGGACCGGGCCTCGGCGCTGTCAACGGCGACAGGGCCGTGAGCAGCTTCTCGGCCAGGAGCCGGTCGATGTTTCCACCGAGTTGGTAGCGACCGTTGGCGAGAGGGTGCAGATCGAATCGATTGAGATCCGGGTTCTCCGACACCGGCACCGGCGGCTGTCCTGGCGGTGCCTGATCGCCAGTGGCCGATCCGCTGTCACCGCCGCCACCGCGTTCGCCACCGCCATCTGCACCACCAGCACCCGCTCCGGCACCATCGGCACCCGCATCCCCGGTACCGGCATTGTCAGCGGCCCGGCGGGCTTGTTCCCGCTCACGCTCGCGTCGTTCCTTCTCTGCCTTCTCGTGCCTGGCCCGGGCGTCATCGGCCGCCGAATGTGCCAGCGCCTGCGCGCGGGTGGTGACCCCGCCGGCGGTGCTTCGCCTGGCGGTGTCGAGCAGTTCGGCGACGACGGCGTCGCGGTGCCGTTCGTCCACTGTGGGATCGGCCATTACGACGGTGGTGTAGCCGTCGGCGATCGCCGACGCGTGCGCGGCATGAATCTCACCACCCGTGAGAGCGCCCAGCACAGTGGGCCAGTCGGTGAGCCAGTGTCCGAGTGCGGTCTGGCGGGCTGCGGACCCGTCGGTGATCCGAACCGATTTCGCGTACCACCGCGTCACGGTGGAGTGGCCGAGTTTCATCGCCAAACCACGCCGGTCGATCTCGGCCAACAGCGTCAATCTCGCTGCAGCGAGGGCATTTTCGCGAGAGGTCACGGCAGCGAGCTCGGAGACCAATTCCTGGTCCGCGAGCTCGAACACATCCCCCAATGCCGTCACACCACGAAAGCTATACCCACCCACCGACAAGTTCCTGTCACGGAGCGACGGTGCGGTACCGCAGCATCATTTCGTGGTCCTCGTGATCGAGCATGTGGCAGTGCCACATGTACCCCTGCAGCTCGCTCGACCCGCCCATGTCGTGGCCGTCCATCTCGTGACCCCCGTGGTGCGCGGCCGGGCCTGCGAACGTGGCGTCGGGGTCGAAGCCGAGCTCGTCGGCCGTCGGGAATCGCACGAGGATCTGCGTGACGGTGCCCGGGTACGTGTTGACGGTGTCTTTCCAGCCGGCTTCCCACGTAGCCGGCGCCGCCGATGGACCGGTGAGGAACTTCTCCACCGGCGGGGCCCACCTGGTACCGAACGTGGGCCTGGGGAAGTCGCGTTGGTACGCGGCGAGGTCGATCGGGATGCGTCCCAGAGTCCGGAAATGGGCCAGGTGCAAGTGAATCGGGTGCGGCTCCACCGTCGTATTGACGATGTTCCACATCTCCACGGTGCCCTGCTTGGGCATCTCGATATCCGGGTCCGAATACCGCAGGTTGTTGAGGTTCATCAACGTCATGTCCAGGTTGAGTCCACCGGACGGCTGATTGACCGTGACTGTTCGCGTGAACGTGGGGGTCGGCAACGGCGGCAACAGATCCGGCTGGCCCTTTCCTCCGCGGAGCAACGACGGCATACCGCCCCGGAAGCCCGCCCCGGACGCGACGCGGAACTGGCAGAACATCGGCATCGGTACCGCACCGAGCGATGCAGCCTGAGCCGGTGGCGGCTCGTCGTTGAGCAACTCGACGAGAGCCCCGGCTTCGACAGCGCCGAAGTCGACGAGAATGTCTGCGCGCTCGGCCGGCGCGAGTCGAATGCTGGTGACCTCCACCGGAGCGTCGAGCAATCCGCCGTCGTTCCCGATGACCCAGAAACGTAACTTGTTGGTGAAGAACAGGTTCCACACGCTGTAGGAGCCCGCGTTGACCACACGCAGCCGGTACATGCCCCGGGCGACTTCCATCGTCGGCCAGATCTTGCCGTTGACGACGCCCACGTCGCCGGTGCCGCCGCCTTCCCACTTACCCTGCGGCACAGTGACGTTGGAGCGGATGCTCATGCTGCCGTCGGGATTCATGATTTTTTCCTGGAGCACCAGCGGCAATTCGAACTCACCCGAGGGCAAACCGAGCGCGTTGTCGGAAGTGCCGGTGTCCCAACGATCTCGCACCAAACTCATACCGAGCAGGCCCGCATAGACGTTGATACGGGTCATCGACATGGCGTGGTCGTGGTACCACAGGCCCGCGGCATCGTTGAGCCCCGGGAAGTTGTGCGTCATCGATTCACCGGGACGCACCAGCATCTCGGAGTGCCCGTCGCTCTCCGGTGGGGTGATGCTGCCGTGCATGTGCAGAGTCGTCGGTGTCATCGTGCGATCCATCTCGCTCATGCCGTGCAGCGAGGTGTCGATGTCGGCGGCGAGTGGATTGCCCGCGGTGGTGTTCGAGTACTTCAGCGTCCAGGCTTGCCCCTTCTGCGACTCGATCGTGGGGCCGAGGTACTCGCATTCGCCGTACCCGAAGGTGGGACCGGGTCGCAGATCGGCGTGGAACGCATGGGTGGAGCTGTGCGCGTCGAGCGTGATCTCCGTGCCGGTGAGCAACGGCAACCGGGGCAGTTCGTCGCGAAACGGCGTCAGCGGCGGTGAATGGAACAACAGGGGGCTCTGCCCGCGAAGGAAGTCGTCGGCCAGCGCCCGACGTGTCGTCGACGCCACCGGAAGTGCAGCAGCACCGGCGGCCGCCGCGGCCATCGCGAGCCCCCGCAGGGCGGTTCGTCTGGACACAGCACCGCTCACCGGGCCACCTCTCTCCTGATTGTGATTGGGCCCATACTATGTGCTGGCCGGCTTCCGCCGACACCCCACACTCGGATCGTCCGGCACGTTCCTGCCGGTGGAGGGATCTATTTCGTCATGGCAACAATCACGTTCGAGCGCACGACCAGGCTGTTCCCCGGCTCCGACACCCCCGCGGTGAACGAGCTCGACCTGCACATCGAGGACGGTGAGTTCCTCGTTCTGGTCGGCCCCTCCGGCTGCGGCAAGTCGACGTCCCTGCGCATGCTCGCGGGCCTCGAAGAGGTCAATTCCGGTCGCATCCTCATCGGCGGCAAGGACGTCACCAACTCCGAGCCCAAGGATCGCGACATCGCGATGGTCTTCCAGAACTACGCGCTGTACCCGCACATGACCGTCGCGGAGAACATGGGATTCGCGCTCAAGCTGGCCAAGGCGAGCAAGGAAGACATCCGCACTCGGGTCGAGGAGGCCGCGAAGCTGCTGGACTTGGAGCCGTACCTCGACCGTAAGCCCAAGGCTCTCTCCGGTGGCCAGCGTCAGCGAGTGGCGATGGGTCGGGCCATCGTTCGGCAACCCCAGGTGTTCCTGATGGACGAGCCGCTGTCCAACCTGGACGCGAAACTGAGGGTACAGACGCGGACGCAGATCGCTCAGCTGCAGCGACGGTTGGGCACCACCACCGTCTACGTCACCCACGATCAGGTCGAGGCCATGACGATGGGTGATCGCGTCGCTGTACTCAAAGGTGGTGTGCTGCAGCAATGCGCTACCCCGCGCGAGCTGTACCGCGCCCCGGTCAATGCGTTCGTTGCCGGGTTCATGGGATCACCCTCGATGAACTTGTTCCGCGCTCCGGTCACCGATGGCGGCGTCCACCTGGCCGATCAGGTGATTCCGGTGCCTCGCCAGGCTCTCGGCTCCGCCACCGAAGTGATGTTCGGCATTCGGCCCGAGCACATCGAGATCGCCGACAGCGGTATCGCTCTCGAGATCGATGTCGTCGAGGAACTCGGTTCGGAGGCGTTCGTATTCGGGCGGGCGGACATCAACGGCCGGAGCGAGAGCATCGTCGCTCGGGCCGATTGGCGCAGCCCACCCGAGAAGGGTGACCGCGTCCACGTGCGCATCGACGACGCTCATGCGCACATCTTCGACGCGTCCGCCGACGGTCTTCGGCTGAACTGACCACCCTTGTCGTGCGCCTTTTGCACCCCTGGAGGTATGCAAAAGGCGCACGACCTCAGGCCAGCAGCTCGGCGATCTGAATCGTGTTGAGTGCAGCACCCTTGCGCAGGTTGTCGCCCGAGACGAACAGCGCCAGTCCGCGGCCCTCGGGAACGCCCGGGTCCTGGCGAATGCGGCCCACCAAGGAGTCGTCCTTGCCTGCGGCTTCGAGCGGCGTGGGCACGTCGACCAAGGTGACCCCGGGTGCCGATGCCAGCAGTTCGCGGGCCCGCTCCACCGAGAGCGGGTTGGCGAATTCGGCGTTGATCGACAGCGAGTGACCGGTGAACACCGGAACGCGCACGCAGGTGCCGCTGACCAACAGGTCCGGCAGTCCGAGAATCTTGCGCGATTCGTTGCGCAGCTTCTGGTCCTCGTCGGTTTCGCCGGATCCGTCGTCCACCAACGCACCTGCCATGGGCAGGACGTTGAAGGCGATGGGTGCGACGTACTTGTTCGGGGCCGGGAACTCCACCGAGGAACCGTCGTGCACCAGCTTTTCGGCGTCGCCGATGACGGCGCGCGCCTGGGTCGCCAGTTCCTCGACTCCGGCGAGCCCGCTACCGGAGACGGCCTGGTAGCTCGAGATGATCAGTCGCTGTAGGCCTGCCTCGTCGTGCAGCACCTTGAGTACCGGCATTGCGGCCATCGTGGTGCAGTTGGGGTTGGCGATGATGCCGCGGGGCGGGTTCTTCGCTGCCTCGGGGTTCACCTCGCTGACCACCAGCGGCACGTCGGAGTCCTTGCGGAACGCCGACGAGTTGTCGATGACGGTCGCGCCTGCTTCCACGAATCGCGGTGCCTGTTCCCGCGAGAGCGTGGCACCCGCCGAGAACAGTGCGATATCGATTCCGGCCAAGTCCGCGGTGGAGGCGTCCTCGACGATGATCTCCTCGCCCCGGAACGGCAGCTTCTTGCCGGCCGACCGGGCGGAAGCGAAGAATCGAACGGTGTCGGCGGGAAAGTTACGCTCCTCCAACAGGGTTCGCATGACGGCACCGACCTGGCCGGTGGCTCCTACGACTGCAACTGTGGTCATGGTTATCGTCCTGTTCCTGCGTGTACGACGGCTTCTTCGTCGCCGCCGAGATCGAAGGCGGCGTGTAGCGCGCGCACCGCTTCGTCGAGCTGAGTGTCGCTGCACAGCACCGAAATACGGATCTCCGACGTGCTGATCAGATCGATGTTGATGCCGGCGTCGGCGAGGGCCTCACAGAACGTCGCGGTGACGCCGGGGTGGCTCTTCATACCGGCACCGACGAGAGAGACCTTGCCGATGTGATCGTCGTAGAGCACCTGCGCGAAGCCGATTTCGGCCTGCAGCTTGGTGAGCTTCTCCACTGCCGTCGGGCCGTCGGCCTTGGGGCAGGTGAACGTGATGTCGGTCTTGCCGGTGTCGATCTTGGACACGTTCTGCAGCACCATGTCGATGTTGATCTCGGAATCTGCGACAGCGCGGAAGATCTTGGCTGCGTAGCCCGGGGTATCGGGCAGTCCGACGACGGTGACCTTCGCCTCGCTGCGATCGTGTGCGACGCCGGTGAGAATTGCTTCTTCCACTGGAATGTCCTCCATAGATCCGGAGACGATCGTTCCGGGTTTCGTGGTGTACGACGAGCGAACGTGTACGGGAACGTTGTAGCGACGGGCATATTCGACGCAGCGCAGCATCAGTACCTTCGCGCCGCAGGCCGCCATCTCGAGCATCTCCTCGAACGAGACGGTGTCGAGGTGACGGGCGTTGGGCACGATGCGCGGATCGGCGGTGAAGATGCCGTCGACGTCGGTGTAGATCTCGCAGACGTCGGCGTTCAACGCTGCGGCGAGTGCAACGGCGGTGGTGTCCGAGCCGCCGCGGCCGAGCGTGGTGACGTCCTTGCTGTCCTGGCTGACGCCCTGGAATCCGGCGACGAGCACGATCGAGCCCTCGTCGAGTGCGCTGCGCACTCGGCCGGGGGTGACGTCGATGATCTTGGCGTTGCCGTGCACGCCGGTGGTGACGACGCCGGCCTGCGATCCCGTGAACGACCGAGCCTCGGCACCGAGCGAGTGGATCGCCATCGCGACCAACGCGTTGGAGATGCGTTCACCCGAGGTGAGCAGCATGTCCATCTCGCGAGCCGGCGGGGCCGGGCACACCTGCTGGGCCAGGTCGAGCAGTTCGTCGGTGGTATCGCCCATGGCCGACACGACTACGACGACGTCGTTGCCTGCCTTCTTGGTCTCGACGATTCGTTCAGCGACGCGTCGGATACGTTCGGCGGTCCCCACCGACGATCCACCGTACTTCTGGACGATCAGAGCCACGCGTATTACCTCCGCTGGATAGCCAACTATCGGAAGATTGTCGGGAGTTTGTTCCGGGCCACCTTACCGAGTTGGTGCCCTGCGCCGTGGCCCGGGTAGCTCCGAGCTGGGACTTTAGGGCGTCCCGCCTGCGGATACGCCTGTCCTACGATGATCGGGTGACCGTTCCCGAACACCGACCGCCCCCGCCCCCGAGAGGCCTGCGAGTCCTCTTCGGGCTCCCCGCCGTCGGCCGTCGCTGGCCAGGTGGCGTGCGATCGGCGCTCGCGTTCGGCGTTCCCGCGATCGTGGCGTGGGTTCTCGGTTTCCATACCGAGGCGCTGTTGGTGGTCTCGGGCAGCTTCGCCGTCATCTATGGCGAGGCCAGGCCGTACCGTTCGCGGTGGTGGGTCGTGCTCGTCGCAGGTGGCGCTTTGGTGGCCTCGGTGTGGCTCGGCGCGTCGGCCGGCCGGGTGGCCCTCGACCTCGGCGGGACCGGCTGGTCACAACTGGTCCCGGTCGCCGTGCTCTCACTCATTGCCCTCGTCGCGAGCTATGTCGTCGCCGCACTGCGATTCGGGCCTCCCGGGGCCTTCTTTTTCGTACTGGTGTGCGCAGTGTCGTCCTACCTTCCCGGTGCCGAGATCAGCGCGGCCCGTGGAGCCGTCTGCGCCGGCATCGGCGTCGCGTCGGCGCTGGTGGTGGCGATGTCCGGCGTGTTGTGGGATCCGCGGGGCCCCGAGCGCGAGGCCGTCGGGGCCGCTGTGGGGTCGGTCGAAAAATTCACGAGCTCGCCGACGCCATCCGCGGCCGATCGTCACGCGGCGGCGGCACGTCTGCACGCGGCCTGGGCTGCGGTGTACGACGCCGGTCTCGTGCAGCTGACATCTCGGCCGGTACTGGTGCAGAGGTTGTTCGAGGCGCATCTGGAGTTTGCGGCTGCCACCGCGAAGGGTGCCGATCCGGATCAGGTGGTCGACTCGGTGTCGGATCAGTTGCCCCTGGCCCGGCCCGGCGTCGTATATCGGTTGCGACGCTCACTGCATCGGGATTCCCATGCGGCATCCACGGCGATTCGGGTCTTCTGCGCAGCCGCGGCCGCTGGTGCCATCAGCGTCGCGCTGGATCTGAGCCGACCGGACTGGGCGATACTCGGCGCGGTCCTGGTGCTGCAGCAGGGCCCCGATCGCGTGCACGGCACCTACCGGGGGTTGCAGCGGCTCGGCGGGACCCTCGCCGGAGTGGCGTTGTTCTCGGCCGTGTATCTCTCGCCGCTGACCGGCCTGGCCGTCATCGTGGTGTTGATGATGTTGCAGTTCGCGATCGAGGTCTCGATTGCCCGAAACTATGGGTTGGCCGTCACGTTCATCACCCCGCTGGCCTTGCTGATGGGCACGCTCACCCATCCCGGGGCGGCGCTCGAGGGCATCGTCGTCGACCGGGTCGTCGAAACGGGCGTGGGAGTCGCGCTTGCTTTTGCGGCGTTGTGGCTGCTGTTGCCGGGGGCGTTTCGACGTGCGTTGCGGTGGTCGGACGGTCGGGTTCTCCGCCTCACCGCAGAATTGCTGACGGTGCTGCGTACCGAAAATGTCTCTGCAGCACGCAGTCTGACGCTACGACGCGACGTGCAGTTCGAGTTGGTCGGCTCGGCGCTCGCGGGTGCCGAAGCGGCGCACAACAATCGACGCTGGGCGCATCGAGTGTGGACTCGACATGCCGAAGTCGATCACCTCGGATACGAACTGCTCGCCCACTGTTGGACCGTCACCGATGTCGACCGAATGGACGACATCGATCGTTGGCAGCGCAGAGTCGACGCAATCACCGAAAAATCGGAGTCGCCAACCCTGGGGTGAGCCCTCTGTCTGCGGTAGTACACTCGGCACATGCTGCGAGCTCTCCTTCTTAACAGCCGCGACGGGGTCTGAGACCAGACTGGCTTCCCGTCGCGGGGTTCGTTGCGCCGGTCGAACACATTGCTCTGATCTGTATGGAGAGACGAAGACCATGTCACCAGCCGACGCATTCACCTCGGGAACTCGCACCATCACACCGCCCTCGCGGCCCGCGCCCAGCGACCAGCCCGCCTGGAACACCCAGAAGAACTCCTCGATGCCCACGTTCCGCTATCGGCCGTTCGCCGAGGAAGTGGAAGCCGTCACCCTCCCCGACCGCACGTGGCCGGACAAGATCATCGACCGGACGCCGCAATGGTGCGCGGTGGATCTGCGCGACGGCAACCAGGCGTTGATCGACCCGATGAGCCCGGCCCGCAAACGCCGCATGTTCGATCTGCTGGTTCGAATGGGATACAAGCAGATCGAGGTCGGCTTCCCGTCGGCCAGCCAGACCGACTTCGACTTCGTTCGCGAGATCATCGAAGACGGCGCAATCCCCGACGACGTCACCATCCAGGTGCTGACACAGTGCCGACCCGAGCTGATCGAGCGCACCTTCGTCGCCTGCGAAGGTGCCCGCAGCGTCATCGTGCACTTCTACAATTCGACGTCGATCCTGCAGCGCCGAGTGGTGTTCAGGGCCGATCGTGACGTCATCAAGAAGATCGCCACCGACGGTGCCAGCAAGGTCCTCGAAGAGGCAGCCAAGTTCCCCGATACCGACTGGCGCTACGAGTACTCCCCCGAGTCCTACACCGGCACCGAACTCTCGTACGCCAAAGAGGTGTGCGACGCGGTCACCGCAATCATCGATCCCACACCCGACAAGCCGCTGATTCTGAACCTGCCGGCCACCGTCGAGATGGCGACGCCCAACGTCTACGCCGACTCGATCGAGTGGATGAGCCGCAACCTCGACCGCCGCGACAGCCTCGTACTGTCACTGCACCCGCACAACGACCGCGGAACCGGCGTTGCCGCAGCAGAACTCGGCTACCAGGCCGGCGCAGATCGGATCGAGGGCTGCCTGTTCGGCAACGGTGAGCGCACCGGCAATGTCTGCTTGGTCACCCTCGGGCTGAACCTGTTCACCCGTGGCGTCGACCCGCAGATCGACTTCTCCAACATCGACGAGGTTCGTCGAACAGTGGAGTACTGCAACCAACTTCCCGTCGCCGAGCGTCACCCCTACGGCGGCGATCTGGTCTACACCGCCTTCTCCGGCAGCCACCAGGACGCCATCAACAAGGGCCTGGACGCGATGAAAGTCACTGCGGACGAACTGAATACCGACATCGGTGACGTCACCTGGCAGGTTCCGTACCTGCCCATCGACCCCAAGGACGTCGGTCGCACCTACGAGGCCGTCATTCGCGTCAACTCGCAGTCCGGCAAGGGTGGCGTCGCGTACATCATGAAGTCCGATCACGGACTGAACCTGCCGCGTCGCCTGCAGATCGAATTCTCCCAGTCCGTCCAGCGCATCACCGACGGTGAGGGCGGCGAGGTCTCGCCCAAGGAGATGTGGGACGTCTTCGCCGAGGAGTACCTGACGCCGATCCGTCCGCTCGAGCGCATCAAGCAGTCGGTCGTCGCAGCCGAGCACGATGGCGGCACCGACTCGATCACCGCGACGGTCAAGGTCGACGGCGTCGAGCAGGAGATCTCCGGATCCGGCAACGGTCCCCTCGCGTCCTTCGTCGATGCCCTGTCGACCATCGGGTACGACGTCAGTGTCCTCGACTACTCCGAGCACGCCATGTCCGCGGGCGACGACGCCCAGGCCGCAGCGTACGTCGAAGCCTCGGTGACCTCGCCTGCCGGCGTTGCCACCACTGTCTGGGGCGTCGGAATCGCGACGTCGATCACCACCGCCTCGCTGCGTGCTGTGGTCTCGGCTGTGAACCGCGCGCTGAAGTAGGTTTCCTACGCGACGAAAAGCCGCTCATCCGTGCATCGGATGAGCGGCTTTTCGCATGTGAGGGCTATCGATGCACTGTGGTGGTCGGAGCGCGGCGCATGTAGAACCACATCAGCAGAGTGAACAACGCTCCGGCACCAACCGCGCCGAGCAGTGATTTCCACCAGGGCTCGTCGTTGAGCAGCATAAAAAATACAAACATCAACACGGTGTAGATGACGCTTCCCGCAGCTAACTTCATCGCATCTCTCCCGGCTTTCGTCGATCAGAATCGTTACCAACGCTAACTCAGTAGTCGACGAAGGGAAACCCGCGCGCTATATTCACTTCGACTCGACGAGGTTCAACCCCGAGTCGATGTGTGCCATGCAACAATATCGGTGCCGTCGGGGCACACAATGAAATGGAAGTTTGCTATGAACTCTTTCTGGGATTTCCTCTGGCTTCTCATCGTCGGATTCGCGTTCGTGGCCTATCTCATGGTGATGTTTTCGATCATCGGAGACCTCTTCCGTGATCACAAGACATCCGGAGTCGCCAAAGCCGTGTGGGTGTTCTTCCTGATCGTCGCACCGTTCCTCACCGCGCTGATCTATCTGATCGCCAATGGCAGCAACATGGCCAAGCGACAGGTCGCAGCGGTGCAGCACGCGAAGGACCAGCAGGAGGAGTACATCAAACACGTCGCCGGCCATTCTGCGTCCGAGGAGATCGCTCACGCAAAGGCGTTGCTGGACAACGGAACCATCGATCAGAACGAGTTCGCCACGCTCAAGGCCAAAGCGCTGTCCTGAACTCCGCTTCTGCTCGGAACGCATCCAGAACAGCGGCGTTGGCCGGCAACCGGCCCGCGTCGGGCCTGGTCGCAAGCTCGTAGATGCGTCCGGCCCGGACACCGGACAGTTCACGGCGCACCAGACCGGGATGTACGACCGCATAGCGCGGCATCAATGCGACGCCATGGCCCGCGGCAACGAGGGTTTCGGTAACGCGAAAGTCGTTCACGCGCTGTATAACTCGCGGCTCGACGCCGGTGGCGGCGGCCACCGAAAGCAGCACGTCGTCGACCGGAAATCCGCCGCGAACACTGATCCATCGCTCGTCCGTCAATTCCCGCAGGTCCACCGTGTCATGATGCGCCAGAGCATGATCGGGTGGCATGACCAGGTCGATGGGTTCGCGCATCAGCGTCGTCACCTCGATCCGCGGGCCCGCGGTCGACGGCGCGCGCTCGTCCCGGTGAGTGAGTACGACGTCGTAGTCCGCGAGCAGTTCGGGCACCGAGGACGCCGGCAGGTCTTCGTCACGGGCATCGATGTCGACGCCCGAGTCCGCCAGCCGAGTCAACAATCCAGGGAGGAGTAGCGCAGCACCGGACGGGAACAGGGCGACTCTCACCCGTCCCCGCGGGGACGCCCGATAGCGATCCATCTCTGCGGTGGCCCGGGCGAGGGCAGCGAGCACGTCGTCGGTTCGCAGCACCAATGCGCGACCTGCGTCGGTGAGCCGAAGCCGTCGGCCGTCGGGTTCGAGGAGAGTGACCCCGGCTTCCCGAGCCAAGAGCTTGAGTTGCTGAGAGACCGCCGACGGGGTCATCGACATCGCTTCGGCAACAGCGGCGACGGTTCCGCGGTCGGCGAGTTCTCCGAGGATCCGGAGCCGCTCCACATTCATGCAGTAAATCTTAACTGTTGATGCGGATATATTCGATTGTGCTGATCAATCCTAGAAGTCACCATTGACGACATGACCACTCGCGACCGCCTCCTCGGATTGACCGTCGCCGTGCTGTGGGGGCTCAACTTTCTCGCAATACGCGTCGGACTCGACCATTTTCCGCCGTTCTTCTTCGGTGCCTTGCGCTTCCTGGTCATCGCCATTCCAGTCGTACTGTTCGTCCCGCGACCGAAGGTGCCACTCAAGTGGCTGCTGCTCTACGGATTCGGCTTCGGCTTCCTGCAGTTCGCCTTCCTGTTCGCGGCGATGGCGGCCGGCATGCCCACCGGATTGGCGTCGCTGGTGCTGCAGTCGTCCGCCCCGTTCACCGTCGTGCTCGGGGCCATCCTGCTGCGTGAGCACGTGACCCGCAGGCAAGCGATCGGCATCGGAATTGCCGTGTTCGGCATGGTGCTGATCGGCTGGGACCGCGCACACAACGCCACGCTGCTCCCGGTCATCCTGACTCTCCTCGCCGGACTCGGCTGGGCGTTCGGCAATCTGGGAAACCGACTGGCCAAGTCCGAATCGCCGATGAAGCTGATGCTGTGGATGACCGTTGTGCCGCCGATACCGATGCTGGGGCTGTCCGCGATATTCGAGGGACCGAGCACCGGATGGCATGCCCTCACCGACTCGTTCGGTGCGCAGGGCTGGCCCGGTCTGGTCGCCTTGGCGTACATCGTGATTCCGGCCACGATCATCGGAAGCGGCCTGTGGAGCATTCTGATGAGCCGTAACCCCGCGGGCGTAGTCGCGCCGTTCTCGTTGCTGGTTCCCGTCGTCGGCATCGCCGGTGCCTGGATCTTCCTGGGCGAGAATCCGTCCGTGTTCGCGCTGATCGGCGGTGTCGTCGTGATCGGTGGATGTCTGGGCGGCATGGTCGTCCGCCGCCCGCGCGGCGCGACGCCGGTGTTGGAGGCCGCACCCGTCTGAGTCGGGATGAAACAGTCCCGCCGGTTGTGCCAGACTCGGCGGATGGTTGAAGTGGGTGAGCGCAGACGTATCGGCGCACGTGGCCGCGTGGCTCTGCGCGCGGCAGAGCTGGCGACCTGGGCGTCTCGCAAGGCGGGCCGAGGCAAGGGCTCGATGATCGGCGGCCTCGTCGCACTCAAGATCGATCCGAACATCCTCGGCGAGCTGGGCCGGAATCGGCGCACCGTCATCGTCACCGGCACCAACGGCAAATCCACCACCACCAGAATGACGGCCGCCGCGCTGGCCACCCTGGGCGACGTGGCCACTCAGGCCGACGGTGCCAACATGGATGCCGGCATCGTCGCCGCGCTGCACGCGCACTTCGACTCTCCTCTGGCCGCCCTCGAGGTCGACGAACTGCACGTCCCACACGTCTCCGACGCCGTGGACCCGACTGCGATCGTGCTACTCAACCTCAGTCGCGATCAGCTCGACCGCGTGGGCGAGATCAACATGATCGAGCGCAAGCTACGTGCAGGACTCGCCCGGCATCCCGAGACCGTGGTCATCGCCAACTGCGACGACGTCCTGGTCACCTCGGCCGCATTCGACGCCCCGAACGTCGTATGGGTCGCGGCGGGTGGCGGGTGGGCAGGCGACTCGGTCAGCTGCCCCCGCACCGGCGAACCCATCCTGTGGGAGGGCGAGCACTGGTACAGCACCGGCAGCGACTTCAAGCGTCCCACGCCGGACTGGTGGCTCGACGACGAGAACCTCTACGGCCCCGACGGACTCGTTCTGCCGATGAAACTGGCGCTGCCCGGAAAAGCCAACCGCGGCAACGCAGCTCAAGCGGTTGCTGCCGCGGTGACCCTGGGTGCGACGCCCGAGGACGCCGTCGCGGCCGCGTCGAGCGTCGACGAGGTGGCCGGGCGCTACTCCACCGTTCAGTATGGATCTCATTCCGTCAGAATGCTTCTCGCCAAGAACCCCGCCGGTTGGCAGGAGGCGCTGTCGATGATCGACCCCACCTGCGACGGTCTCGTCATCGCCGTCAACGGTCAGGTCCCGGACGGCGAGGATCTGTCGTGGCTGTGGGACGTTCGGTTCGAGCATTTCGAGAATGTCGCCGTCGTCGCCGCCGGCGAACGTGCGACCGACCTCGGGGTACGCCTGCTCTACGCGGGCTCGCAGCACACCACCATCGCAGATCCGTTGCAGGCCATTGCATCCTGCCCGCCCGGACGCGTCGAGGTACTCGCCAACTACACCGCGTTCCGCGACCTCGGACGCGCACTGGCCCGGGAGGCGAAAGATGTCTGAGTCCACCGTCCGCATCGGCCTCGTCCTGCCCGACGTGATGGGCACTTACGGCGACAACGGCAATGCGCTCATTCTGCGGCAGCGGCTGCGCATGCGAGATATCGACGCCGAGGTCGTGCAAATCACCCTCAGCGATCCGGTTCCCGACTCACTCGACGTGTACACCCTTGGTGGAGCCGAGGATTCGGCTCAGCGCCTGGCGACGCGTCATCTCACCCGATACCCGGGCCTGCAGAACGCCGCAGCTCGCGGCGCGCCGGTGCTCGCCATCTGCGCGGCGATCCAGGTACTCGGCCACTGGTACGAGACCTCCGCAGGCGAACGCGTCGACGGCATCTCGCTGTTCGACGTCACCACCGCGCCGCAGGCCACCCGGTCCATCGGCGAGGTCGTCACCGAACCCGCGCTCGAGGGCCTCACCCAGAAGCTCACCGGATTCGAGAACCACCGCGGCGGAACAACACTCGGCCTGGACGCGTCCCCACTGGCCAAGGTCACTCACGGAGTGGGTAACGGTGTCGGCGACGGACGAGAAGGCGTCGTACAGGGTTCTGTGCTGGGCACCTACATGCACGGGCCGGTCCTCGCGCGAAACCCGGAGCTTGCCGACTACTTGCTCGAGCGGGCATTGGGAACCACTCTCGCTCCACTCGAGCTGCCCGAGGTGGCGCAGTTGCGCAAGGAGCGGCTTCGCCGCACGTGAATGAAACTTCGTAGCCCACTACGAATTGCCACTCACAAGGGGCACCGCTCGCACGAGTACGACGCGTCG
Organism: Rhodococcus sp. AW25M09; assembly: GCF_000333955.1. GTDB lineage: Bacteria > Actinomycetota > Actinomycetes > Mycobacteriales > Mycobacteriaceae > Rhodococcoides. The sequence continues at coordinate 1,061 of NZ_CAPS01000038.1, read as the reverse complement.
GTCCATCCCTCTTTCACCAGCACCTCGCGGACCTCGCCGTACACGCCGCACGGGTCCTGGGTCACTTCGTGCCAGCCGTACACCAGCCGCGGCAGGTTCCGCAGCTCCGCGGCATTGTCCCGTCTACGGTCGCGAAAGCGTCGTTGCTTGGCGGAGTGGAAAGCCTGGCCGTCCAGCCTGACAATGAGGTCGCAGATCTCGTAGCGAATGTCCTCGAAGAGCTGCCGGCCGTCGACGAACACCGGGGCCTGGCGCTGCCCGGTCGGAAGACCGTGCGCCTGCTCGACATCGAGAACGTACCGGTGCTCGAGTGGGGAATGAACCCCGTCGCGCATCAATGCCAGGGTGTGCAGAATAGGTTTCAAGTAGCGCATCGGTCGCCGAGCTTCGATCTTGCGTGTCATTGCCGCAACGTTCACTCCACCCGACGACATGGCCGAGACCAACGTGATCGTCGCCTGCCCCGACGTCGGCTCTGCGACTGCGAGGTCGAGGACTGTGTCGACGGTGCTCGTGCGTGCCGGATTCGTCTCGACACCGATGTGCACCATGGCTCGGGAACGGTGCACGATCACGCCGGGATGGATTTGTTCATTGCTTTCCGAAGTGAAGTTCTGCTTGGCGTGCCGCACTGTCGGTGGCCTACTGATTGCCGAGCACCCGTAAGGGACGGTTACGTGCACCGGACCGTCCCCGCGAGGAACGAATCCCCACTCCTCGGCAGCAGTGGTGTGACTGAGCAGCGCTCCCCGCCCCGCGTACAGCAACGCTGCCGACAGCTGCATCTCGCGTGTCAGCGGCCCGTTCGTCACCGATATGACTCCACGAAACACTCTCAGCCACTGCCCGGTTTCCACGCAATGGTCGATCGAATCCTTGTTGACGCCGTTCTCGTACATCTGCTTGGTGGTGATGATTCCATGCTGAGCGTCGAGCAGCTTCTGCCAGTTTCCCGCTGGTCTCGTCCCCATGGACTGAGGATGCTCGGTTTGCGATGACTGCGTCAGAATCTATCCACAGGCTGTGGATGGACGCGGGTCGTGAGTGGAAATTCGACTCCT
>NZ_CAPS01000039.1 GCF_000333955.1 Rhodococcus sp. AW25M09 | reverse complement strand
CCGGCTGTAGTGCTTGTGCTCGGTGTCGTGGGTGATCCAGTCGCGGTGTACGCGGTAGCAGGCGGCGATCTTGCGGGCGGCGTGCCGGTTCTCTGCCTGGGCGGCTGTGGTCAACGCCTCCAGCGACACTGTCGGTACTGCCATCGTCTTCACCCCCCCGGTGACCCAGTTCAGAACGTATGTTCGAACGAGGTGAAGAGTAACCGAGGCCACCGACACAAACGGTGGAGCCGATGTCGCGGGCCCGAACATCCTCGCGACCTGCTGCGATGCGTCAATTCGATAGGCGTTCTACACTCCTTCCCATGGGTGAGCCCGATTCCACAGCGGCCGAGCTGGCCACGTTGCGTGCCCAGGCAAGTAGAGGCGATCAGGATGCACTCGACCAGCTGGTCGAACTCGCAGGCTCCAGAAACGACCTCGACGAACTGCGCGCCCTCGCCGAAGCAGGCAGTACTGATGCGGTGGACCTCCTCGTCGAGCTCGCCGAAGAACGCGGCGACCGAGCGGAGTTGCAGAGGTTGGCCACCGCAGGCAGCCAGGACGCCGCAGACGTTCTGGACGAACTCGACAGCTAGCCGGGGCTGGGCCGCTCACCCAGTTGCACCGTAAGTCGGTGCGCAGCGTCGAGAAGCAACTTGCCCATTTCACGTCGTCGATCGTCGCGGAATCGCGTTTCGACGCCTGTCAGACTCAGCGCCCACGCCGGCTGGCCTGCGCGATCGAACACGGCTGCACCGAGCCCCCAGCTCCCCTCGACCAGCAGCGCCGGGTTGACGGCGAATCCCGTTGTCCGAGTGTGCGTGACGCGGTGTCGGATCTCGACGCTGGAGTGGCTTTCTCCCCATTCCGTCACCAGGTCGACACCGTCCAGGTACGCCTCGACCTCGCGGTCGGACAGGTGCGCCAGAATCGCCAAGCCTGCGGATGCCACACCGAGCGGGAGCCGAATGCCCTCGTACAGCACGTGCGAGCGGAGCGGAAAGCTCCCTTCGACTCGGAGCAGGCACACGGTCTCCGCACCGCGCCGCGCAGAAAGAAACGCACTCTCACCGCTCTCTGCGGCCAAGTGCTGCACTACATTTCGCGCCTGGTCGGTGACGTCGTAACGCAACGCCGCCATCGATCCCAACAGATAGATCTCCGGCCCCAGCGACCAGCGCCCGGTCGCGGAGTCGCGGTCGACGAACCCTTCGTCGGCAAGAGCCGACAACAGCCGATGCGCGGTGGGCCTTGCGATACCGGCTGCTCGCGCGAGCGCAGTGGTCGAGGCACCCGACGGCTCCTCTCCTCCCGCGGCGCGCAACAGTGCGCAGATCTTCCCGATCACGCTCGCGTTCGCATCCGGTGAGGTCACGTGCATATCCTACGTCCGCTCAGTGGACGCACAATCTGAGACTGTTCGCCGAACGAGCAGTTCGCAGCAACTCCCCCGATATAACACCAGCTCAGGTTCACTGGAGTCATCGTTTGCTCAACGAACACGTCAGGAGCTGTTGTGACAGGAAAGACCTACGCGTCCACCGCCGAGGCGGTCGCGGACATCGGCCGAGGGGCGACCATCGCGGTCGGCGGCTTCGGGCTCTGCGGTATCCCCGACGCCCTCATCGAGGCCATCGCGAACACCGACGCCACCGAGCTGGAGGTGTTCTCCAACAACTGCGGCGTCGACGGCTACGGACTCGGAATCCTGTTGACGGCCGGTCGCATTCGCCGCGTCACCGCGTCGTACGTCGGAGAGAACAAAGAATTCGCCCGCCAGTACCTCGCCGGCGAACTCGAAGTCGAACTCACCCCACAGGGCACCCTCGCCGAACGCCTGCGCGCCGGAGGCAACGGAATCCCCGCCTTCTTCACCCCCGCCGGAGTCGGCAGCCCCATCGCCGACGGCGGAATGCCGTGGCGCTACAACACCGACGGCTCCATCTCCATCGCATCGCCACCCAAAGAAACCCGAGTGTTCGGCAACAAACGCTACGTCCTCGAAGAATCGATCAACGCCGACTTCGCACTCGTACACGCCCACACCGGCGACACCGCAGGCGATCTCGTGTTCGACAAAACCGCCATGAACTTCAACCCCCTCGCCGCAATGGCCGGCAAAATCACCATCGCACAGGTCGAAAATCTCGTCGAGCCCGGCGAGATCGACCCAGCACAAGTACACCTCCCCGGAGTGTTCGTCCAACGCCTCGTACACACCGGGCCACAGGACAAACGCATCGAAAAGCGCACCATCAGTTCAGGAGTTCGAGCATGAGCACAGGATGGACCCGCGAGCAGATGGCCGAACGCGCCGCCGCGGAGATGATCGACGGAGAATACGTCAACCTCGGTATCGGGCTACCGACACTCATCCCGGGATACCTCACCGAGAAGGTCGAAGTCACCCTGCACTCGGAGAACGGCATCCTCGGCACCGGGCCCTACCCCACCGAAGACGCAGTCGACGCCAACCTCATCAACGCCGGTAAAGAAACAGTCACCGTCAATGCCGGAGCCGCGTACTTCGATTCGTCACTGAGCTTCGGGATGATCCGCGGCGGCCACATCGACACCGCCGTCCTCGGCGGCATGCAGGTCTCCCGAACCGGTGACCTCGCCAACTGGATGGTGCCCGGCAAAATGGTCAAAGGCATGGGCGGCGCAATGGACCTCGTACACGGCGCACGCCGGGTCATCGTCGTCATGGAACACACCGACCGCGACGGCAATCCGAAGATCCTGGATGCCTGCACTCTGCCGTTGACCGGCCAAGGCGTCGTCGATCGCATCATCACCAACCTCGCCGTCATCGACGTCGTCGGCGACGGAACCCTCGCACTCGCCGAACTCGCACCCGGCGTCACCACCGAGCAGGTCACCGCCGCAACAGGATCGGCCCTGACCCTCCCCTGACGTGACTGTGGGCTCGAACGTTACGAAACGCTCGAGCCCACAGAGTCAGAACCTAGTCGGGAATCATGTCGAAAGTGTCGGGGTTGGGACCGTTTCGACCCTCTTCACCCTTGTCCAACGCAGTGATCGCGTCGACATCGGCAGAGCTGAGCTCGAAGTCGAAAATGTCGAAATTCTCCTTCACCCGCTCCTGCGTCACCGACTTCGGGAAGATGATGTTGCCGCGCTGGATGTGCCAACGAAGTACCACCTGAGCAGTGGATTTTCCTGTGGCGTCGGCGATTCGCTTCAGTTCCGGGTCGTCGAGAACGTTGCCCTGGGCGATAGGCGACCACGCTTCGGTGGGGATGGCATGCTCGCGTCCGTAGGACCATGCCTCGTTGTTGACGAAGTAGGGATGTACCTCGATCTGGTTGACGGCGGGCACAGTCTCGGTCTCCTCCGCGAGGCGATCGAGATGGGCGGGCTGGAAATTCGACACGCCGATGCTGCGCGCACGACCGTCGGCCGCGAACTCCTCCAGAGTCTTCCAGGTGGAGACGAAATCGCCGTCGTAGCGGGTGGGCAGCGGCCAGTGGATGAGGAAGAGATCCACGTGATCGGTGCCGAGGTCACTGAGTGTCTGATCGAATGCCTTGCGCGCGTCGTCGGGCTTGTGGAAGCCGTTGTTGAGCTTGCTGGTGACGAACACCGATTCACGGTCGATACCGGAGTTTCGGATGCCTTCGCCGACCTGCTTTTCGTTGCCGTACATCTGAGCGGTGTCGATGTGGCGGTAGCCGATTTCGAGAGCCGTTTCGACGGACTTGGCCGTCTCCTCGGGATCGATCTGGAACACGCCGAAACCGAGCTGCGGAATCTGCTTGCCGTTTCTGAGCGTGACGTTGGGTACCTGAGTCATGCAGCTTGGGTGCCCGCCCCGCCGCCGCTTCAAACCGAATGAAATGATGCGAACGTGATAGTGCAGCGCATCAGGCGCGTAGTCGACGGTGTCGCCGAACGCCTCGGCCGATCCACCTCCGCCCTGATCGCCCCGGCCCGGCACTTCGATCCGGCGCATCCCTGGTTTCTGACGGCCACCGAACGCGGCAACGAGGACACCCGAATCGCGGCCTGGACCGAGGGCAACCGCGTCGACAATCTCGTCCACGGCAAGACGTACTTCGCGGCGCTCGCGCGGGCTCTCGAGCTGGCCGAGCGCGACGATCTGGTGTTCTTCGCCGACTGGCGCGGTGACCCAGAGCAGCTGCTCACCGACGACGGCACGTCCGTGGAGGACGCGCTCACAGCCGTCGCGCACCGCGGTGGCGTGGTCAAAGGCATGGTGTGGCGCTCGCACATGGAGACTCTCGGCTACACCGGGCCGAAAAATCGCAAGCTTGCCTTGCGCCTCGAGGAAGCCGGCGGCGAGGTGATCCTCGACCAGCGCGTGTTGACCCTCGGTAGCCACCATCAGAAATTCTTCGTCGTGCGGTATCGCAGGGCCGAGGTGGCCGATGTCGCGTTCGTCGGTGGTATCGATCTGGCCCGTGCCCGACGCGACGACGCCGATCATTTCGGCGATCCGGTCTCGCGTCCCTTCCCACCCGAGTACGGCGAGATCGCCGCCTGGCATGACGTGCAAGTGCAGCTGCAGGGACCTGCAGTGCGGGACGTGGAGGACGTCTTCCGCGAACGCTGGGAGGATCCCGCCGCGCTCTCGCGTCTGCCGTGGCACGCGATTCCAGACTTTCTCCGCGGAGTGACGCGTGAGCCGTCGGATCTGCCTCCGGTGTCGGATCACCCGGAACCGGCGGGTACCTGCTCGGTGCAGTTGCTGCGTACTTATCCGCGGCGACGCCCCGCGTATCCCTTCGCGACGAAGGGCGAGCGCAGCGCGGCCCGCGCATATTCCAAAGCACTCGACCGCGCCACCGAGTTGATCTACATCGAGGACCAGTATCTGTGGTCGGTCGACGTCGCTCGGGTGTTCGCGGCGGCGCTACGGCGCAAACCGAACCTCCGGTTGATAGTGGTAGTGCCCAAGCACCTCGACGACGACAGCCCACTCACCATTCCCTCTGCTTTGCTGGGCCATTCGGCAGCGCTCGGTGTCATTCGCGCTGCCGGTGGTGATCGAGTCATGGTGCTCGACATCGAAAACGACCGCGGCATACCGGTATACGTACACGCGAAGGTCTGCATCATCGACGACGTCTGGGCTGCTGTGGGCTCGGACAACTTCAATCGCCGCTCCTGGACGCATGATTCGGAGCTGACCGCGGCCATCATCGACGAGCAACGCGACGACCGGGCTCCATTGGACCCCGCCGGACTGGGCGACGGTGCCAGAACCCACGCGCGGAACCTACGGCTGGAGCTGATCCGCGAACACCTCGGACGGGCCGACGGCGACGACGCGGACCTGGTCGATCCACAACAGTTCTTCGATGTGGTCTCGGCCAGCGCGAAGGCTCTCGACAGCTGGCACGCCAACCCGTCCACGACGCAGCGCCCCGTCGGCCGACTGCGTCGCCACGAGATCTCGGTGCCGCCCGTGTGGCAGCAGCGACTCGCCGCGGTCGCCTACCGATTGTTCGTCGACCCCGACGGACGCCCGATCGGTATGCGTCTGCGCCGTCGCTTCTGACGCCCCAGCACGACCCAGCACGCCCCACCCCCAGCGACGTGTCGGTGGCCTCGGGCACACTGGCATCACGCCAACTCGTAGGGGGTCACGTATGACGTCATGGTCCGATTCCGGTTCGTTTCGCCCACTCCATTTCCATCCCGTGGTTCCACCGTTTCTGCTCGAACGGCTGGAGGGAGCCGGCCCCCGCGCCACGCTTCTCGCCGATCGAGAGATGCGCGCCGGCCGCGAGGTGGTCCAGGCGCGCACAGCCATCGCCCCGAGCACCGGCGGCACGCTCGAGCGCACGATTTCCGATGCGAAGTCCACCCGTGACCTGCCGGGCGGGCAGGTGCGTGCCGAGGGCCAAGATCCCATCGGTGATGCCGCGGCCGACGAGGCGTACGACGGTCTCGGTGCCACGTATGCGTTCTTCGACGAGGTCTACGGCTACTCGAGTCTCGACGGCAGTGGCCTCCCCCTCGATGCGACGGTGCACTACGGCCAGGACTACGACAACGCGTTCTGGGACGGCTCGCGCATGGTGTTCGGCGACGGTGACGGCGAGGTATTCGGTCGATTCACTGTCTCGGTGGGCGTCATTGCGCACGAGCTCGCACACGGGTTCACGCAGTACACCACCCCGCTCGAGTACAAGAACCAGGCCGGCGCGCTGAACGAATCGATCTCCGACGTGTTCGGCGCTCTGGTCGAGCAGTACACCGCGAAACAGAACGCCGAGGACGCGTCGTGGCTGATCGGCGAAGGCCTGTTCCTACCCGCCGTTCAAGGCAGGGCATTGCGTTCGCTGATCGAGCCCGGCACCGCCTACGACGACGATGTGCTGGGCAAGGATCCGCAACCCGCGAGCATGGACGATTTTGTCGTCACCACCGATGACGACGGTGGCGTGCACATCAATTCGGGTATTCCCAATCGCGCGTTCGCGGTCGCCGCCACCACGTTGGGTGGTCCGGCATGGGATCGCGTCGGTCAAGTCTGGTTCGACACGATGACCGTCGGTGGACTCGCGCCGACAGTGGATTTTGCCGGCTTCTCCGCCGCCACGCTCGCCGCAGCGAACAAACGATTCGGAGCCGGTTCCGACGTCGCCAGGGCCGTGGCCACGGGTTGGTCTACCGTGGGAGTACAGACAAGAGGAACGCCGAGCGACGATCGGGTGTGATCGAGGGCAGATGAGCCTGCGCATCGAGGTACTGCGGACCGGCGGCGTCGCCGGAATGTCCAAGCGCGGAGTCGTCGAAACGGACGCGCCCGAATGGCAGTCGATGGTCGAGGCCGCGCAGCCGTACATTGCCGATCAGCAGCACACCGATCCGACCGAGTCGACTGCCCGCGACACGTTCGTGTGGAACGTGTCGGTGGGTCAGCACTCGTGCCGGGTCGGGGATTCGGCTCTGACCGGGCCCCTACGCGACCTCGCGGAGCGCACACTCCGCGAGGGTCGCGTCAGGTAGATCCCTGGCCGGTAGCCAATTCAGGCCTTCCACTCCGCACTGCGTTCGACGGTTGCCTGGCTCAACGCCTCGATGGCGGCGTCGACTCCGAAATCCTTGCCGTACACCGGGGTTCCCGGCTGCTGACGCCACGACTGCGCGAGTGTTCCGGCGTCGAACGGATCGAAACCGAGAGCGTCGATCACCGAGAAGACGAACTTCTTGGAATCCTCGTCGTCGCCCGCTATCGGGAGCGCGATCCGCCCTTCGGTTCCGGCAGGCACACCCTTCTCGAGCAGGTGCTTGTACCAAATCCCGTTGAAGGCCTTCACGACCGGTTCGCCGAGTTGCTGGGACACCCAGACACTCTCGGGGGTTCCGCCCTCGATCTCCTCGATCAGCCCGTCACGCTGCTGTGGGTAATAATTGTTGGTCTCGACGATCGGGGCTCCGGGCTTGCGCGCACTGGCAATTCCCGGAGCGAGATCCGGCACGTTCTTCTGCGGAATGCTCAGAATGACCAGGTCGGCGTCCTGTGCGGCGTCGGCGGCCCAGACAGCCGTCGCGCCGGTTTCCGACGCCAGCTCCGCGAGCGTCTCGGGGTCACGTGAGTTCGAGAACCGAACCTCGTGGCCGAGCGCCGTCAGGTTGCGAACGAGCGTGCCGCCGATGAATCCACTGCCGATGATTCCAATTTTCATACTCGGAACCAACACGCCCGATCCGAAACAATTCCCGTCAGGACCCGATCGAGACCTTCGACCGTGGTCGGCCGAATTTCATGGCGCTGTCCACGAGCTTGCCGTACCGCAGCACCGGCAGATCCCGGAAGTAGTTCATTCGCAGCTTCCACGGGGTTTCGCTGCCTTGCTTGGGGAAGTTGTCCACCGCGCGCAACACGTAACCAGCCGCGAAGTCGAGGAAGGGTTCCTCACCGATGGACGGGTCACGCTCGAGTTCGACGGTGCTGTATCCGTTCTCGTCCATGTGCGCCAGTAGTCGCATGACGTAGTTCGAGACCATGTCTGCCTTGAGCGTCCACGACGCATTGGTGTAGCCGACGACGAAGGCGAAGTTCGGGATCCCGGTGAGCATCATGCCCTTGTAGGCCATGGTGCTGGGCAGGTCGACATCATTGCCGTCGATGCGGAACTGGGCCCCGCCGAGCGCGGAAAGGTTCAATCCGGTTGCGGTGACGACGATATCGGCATCGAGGTGCTCGCCGGACTTCAGCTTCAGGCCGGTCTCGGTGAAGGTGTCGATGTGATCGGTGACGATCGAGACCTGATCCTTGCGGATGGCCCGGAACAGATCGTTGTCGGGCACCAAGCACAGACGCTGATCCCACGGGTTGTAGGACGGGGTGAAGTGAGTGTCGAGGTCGTATCCCTTCGGCAGCCAGCCCTCCTGCAGCTTACGGATCCGCTTCTTCATGAATTCCGGGTACTTCTGACTCAGCGTGTAGATCAGCATCGCCATCGACACGTTCTTCAGACGGGTGACGCTGTACGCCAACTTCTTCGGCAGTCTACGGCGCAGTGTCTGCGCAATCGGATCCTTGGAGGGGAGCGAGAGCACGTAGCTGGGCGAACGCTGCAGCAGAGTGACATGCTCGGCGTCACGGGCGAGATTGGGAGCCAACGTGATAGCCGTTGCACCACTGCCGATGACGACGACCTTCTTGCCGGACCAGTCCAGGTCCTCGGGCCAGTGCTGCGGGTGGATCACCTGTCCGGCGAAGTTGTCCTGGCCGGCGAACTCGGGAGTGAACCCCTTGTCGTAGTTGTAGTAACCACTGCAGGAGAACACGAACGACGCGGTGATGGTCACCGTCTCGTCGGTGTCGGTACGTTGCGCTGTTACCGTCCAGATTTGCTGCTCACTGGACCACTCGAGCCCCACCACCTTGTGATGGAACCGAATGTGCTTGTCGACACCGGCTTCTCGGGCGGCGTCGACGATGTATTCGCGGATATCGGAGCCGTCGGCGATGGACTTCTCCCCCATCCACGGCTTGAAGCTGTATCCAAGGGTGTACATGTCGGAGTCGGAGCGAATTCCCGGGTAGCGGAACAGATCCCACGTGCCACCGATAGCGCCGCGACTTTCCAGAATTGCGTAGGTCTTGCCGGGCAGGTCGTGCCCGAGATGGCGCGCGGCACCGATCCCGGACAGTCCTGCACCGATGATGAGGACATCGACCTCGGGGGAAGGCAGTACGGCAGTCATATCGGCAACGATTCCTTCGGTGTGGGGGGGGTCAGCTGGTCTTGTTGCGAGCGCTCTCGGATCTACCGAGGCGCGCTACTTCTTGGTCCATCTTGGGCAGGATCGTCGGCACGTGCTCGAGCATGCTGCGATCGCCGATCCGTGAGGTGATGACGGCCTTGAACCAGGAGGCTGCGCCAACCCACCGCGGCACGTAGACACGGCGCTTGCGCTTGGCCAGGCCGTCGACGAACGCGTCGACGCACTGCTCGACGGTCATCGTCTTGCCCAGCGGGCCCGGTAGTACCGCGAGCAGATCCTGGAATGCAGTGAGATCGGATTTGGCGTCCTGCACCATCGGGGTGTCGATCCACGCCATGTGCGCAGATCCCACGTCGACTCCCCGGTAGTTGACCTCGAGGCGAAGCGCGTTCGCGAAATGTTCGGCCGCGGCCTTGCTGGCGTTGTACGAAGCCAAGCCGGGGCACGGGGTGAACGCCGCGAGTGACGAGACGACGAGGATATAACCGTTCCGTTCGATCAGCGACGGCAACGCAGCTCGAACGGTGTTGAACACACCCATCACATTGATGTCCATGACGCGCTGGAACGTTGCCGGATCGACCTGCATGATCGAGCCGTAGCTGGCGATTCCCGCATTGGCGAGCACCAGATCGATGCCCCCGTACGCCTCGATTCCGCCGTCGACGGCGCGCTGCATCTCGTCCAGATTCCGGACGTCGGCAACGAACGCGACGGCTTTCAGCTGGGTTTCCAACTCACGGAGCGGGGCTTCGTCGACGTCGACCAGGACGAGTCGAGCGCCTCGCCCCGCCAGCGCCCGCGCCGTCTCGGCACCGATCCCTCTGGCTGCTCCGGTGATCAGAACGACCTTGTTTCGTAGCGTCGACGCCGCCATCTACTCCCCCTCGATCGAAATGCTTGCTTGCGAACACTTTGCATCTGATACCGAGCGGTGTCAAGATCTTCCTGTGACTACCAATCACAGTGAAGTCGGTCGTACCTATCGCGGTGCGCCCCCGCAGCAGCGACAGCAGGAACGTCGAACGCGCCTGCTCGACGCCGCTGTCGAAGTGTTCGGCACCACCGGATACCGGACGGCCACTGTGGAGCGGGTGTGCGCCGAGGCCGGACTGACCAAGCGCTATTTCTACGAGTCGTTCACCAACAGCGAGGACTTGCTGATGGCGACCTACGCCCGCGCCACCGACGCGATGCGGGAGGAGATCCTCGCAGGTGCCGCCGGCGAGACCGACTCGAGCGAACAGGTTCTCCGAGGAGCGCTCACCGGCTTCTTCACCTTCGTTGCCGAGCAGCCCAAGTCCGCCCGCATCGCATTCGTCGAAATCTTGGGCGTCTCCCCTGTCGTCGACGCGCTGTACCGCAAGACGACGACCTCGTTCTCCGCCACGGTATTGCAGGTGGCCGAGGCCGTCGGTTCCAGCCGGGGTCTGGCCGGGCCCAACCGTCGGACGCTCGCAATGGGGCTGGTGGGCGCAGTGCTCACCATCGCCCAACAGTGGCTCCTCTCCCCCGAACGCGAACCACTCGACTCCGTGATCGCCAGCGCCCACACCATTCTGGCCGCGGTGGTGTTCGGCCGCGTCGACGGCTGAGCTGGAATTACAGGACGTACTTCGCTCAGGGCCTGCTCTGCAGCGGCTCCACGGGCTCGTGCGCGGTGGAGTGTTCTCCGGATTTGACGACGACGACGCCGAGCAGAATCAGTACGCCACCGGCGAGTTGGATCGGGGCCGGTGCCTGGCCGAGCAGTAGCCACGCGAACACCAGTGCCGCAACAACTTCCATCAATCCCATGAACGAGGCCAACCTCGAACCCAGGCGTCGCCCCGCGGCAATGCCGAGGACGTACGCCAGCGCGGCCGTGACCACTCCGAGCCCGATGATCGGAACCCACCACGGCACGACGGCGTCGACGAAGGTGACGTCGGTGAGCGGGGCCGCGAACGGCACGATGCCGACGAGTCCGGCGAGCAGCAGGATGAGCCCACCCGCGAGCAGTCCACCGCCGGCGAGCACGATCGGCGGAAGTCCGTTGCTCTCGTCCGCAGACAGCACCCAGTAGACGGCCGCCCCGGCCATGGCTCCGAGCGCCCACAGCACTCCCACGGTGTCGACGTCGGCACCGGAAATCAGGTCGAGCACGAGCACCAGACCCATCGCGGCCAACAGTGCACCGACCACAGTCAGGCGGCCCGGACGCTGCTGGTGGCGAAACCACATCCATCCGATGACGGCCACGGGTGAGGTGAATTCGATGAGCAGCGCGACCCCCACTTCCATGCGTCCGACGGCATTGAAGAACGCCAGCTGGCAGCCTGCCACCGCGAACGCTCCGTACGCGGCGATCAACTTCCAGTTCTGACGCAGCAGAACCCAGCGCCCTCGCAGAGCCAGGATCGACGGAACGAACAGAACCGCTGCGGCGAGCACGATGCGCGCGGTCACCGCTGCTCCGGCCGTCCACCCTGCGTCGAGCAGCCCCTTGGCCAATGATCCGGACAACCCGAACGACGCAGCCGAGAGCAGCGCGAAACCAAGTCCCGAGAATCGACGCGACCGCGCCGCAGCGTCGTGAGCGACCGCGCCATCGGCATGCGCGTCATGAGTGTAAGCCGTCATGACATGTGACAGTAGATATCGAGTTGGTAAGGTGTCAACATGCTTTTTGCTCATGACGCAGAACTGTCGCTTCTGTCCGCCGTGGCACTGGTCAATACCGCCGAGGAACCGGACACGTTGACCACACGCGAGCAGTTGACCGAGTTCATCTCCGAGCAGGGCTACTCGGGCCGGTTCGACGGAGACGATGCCGAGCTCGACGCCGTCCGGGCCCTCCGGCCGACCCTGCGGTCACTGCTCACCAGCAGCCGCGACGATGCGGTGATCGAGGTGAACCGACTGCTCGCCGAATCCTCGGCTCTGCCTCGACTGGTGCGCCACGGAGACCTCGACTGGCACGTTCACGCCGTCGCCGACGACAGTCCACTCGCGACGCGCATCGTCGTCGAGACCGCCATGGCCATGATCGATGTCATCCGCGCCGACGAGCTCTCCCGCCTGGACGTCTGTGCCGATCCGGACTGCGACGGGTTGGTCCTCGACCTCTCACGCAATCGGTCCCGTCGGTTCTGCAGTACCACCTGCGGGAACCGCGCGGCCGTCGCCGCATACCGCGCGCGCAAGGCCCAGTAATTCGCTCGCAAGGCTCGATCATTCGCTCGCAAGGCTCAGTGACGACGCCCACTGACCGTTTCAGGGCTTAATCGATCGACTTTCGGGTACTCCGGGCTGGAGCTGATCGAAAGGAATTACCCCCATGGTCGAGAAAAGGCCTTCCACATCCAGCATGTCCAGAGCTGTCGTGAACATGCTGGCCGTCGTCATGATCTTCGCCGGAATAGCCGCAATCGGTGGCTTGATCGCCGCAATCGCAGGCGGCTTCGAGGGCTGGGCAATAGTCGCAGGTGTCGCCGTCATAGTGCTGTTCACCGGCGGTTTTTTCGCCGTTCGCGAAGGCGCACGCCGTCGGTCTCGCGAGTCCACGCAGGTGGTCTACGCGCCGGACCACACCGACGAACTGTTCGATGTCGACCCGCGCACCGGCGAACGAACGCCGCACCGCGACTAGCGGCTCAGGTCGGGACCGATTCGAGGCGAACCATCGAGTCGTTTCCGAGAAAGTACACACCCGACCGGGTCTGGACGATCGAACCCCATTCCGTGAAACCGCGAGCCCCGTCGGCAAGCGGCCAGCGCCATCGGATGTCACCGGCGGTGGTCGCCACCACCGCTTCACCATCGATGGAGTAGACGGTGTCACCGATAGTGGCATCCGACGCGTACGTGTCGCGTAGTTGCCACAGCTGGGTGCCGTTGTTGTCGACAACGACGCCATCAGAGGTCAATTCGAGGCCGTCGAGTGGTTGCCCGGTGCGGGGGTCGAAGAATGTCGACTCACCGCCGAGAGTGACCAGTCCGCGCTCGTCGGCGACGTGAATCAGCGTGCCGTCGACGCCGTCCCACCCCGCAAACGAGGTGATCGGCCGCGACCACATCCGGTCCAGGGCATCCGGCGATCCGCCGTGCAGCACCGATTCACTGTCCTCGGGGTTCCCCTCCAGCAGGTACACCGATGCCCCGTCGCTCTCTATGGCGTACGGAAACCAGTCCTCGGGGATCGGGGTTCTCAGTACCTCTCCGTCGTCCACGCCGATCCTCACGATCGACGCCACGTCGGAATACGAATCCAGACAGACGATGTCATCGCCGACGGGAACACTTGCACATTCGTCGACGCTCCCGGGTGACTTCTTCCACCGGACACCGCCGTCGTCGGAATCGATGGCCACGAACTCGATCGCATCCACCGAGTAGGAGCGCGGATTCGGCAGGCCGACAGCGGTGACGAGAACATCACCGGCGTCGATCACACCGGTCACGCTCGAATCGTATTGTAGATCTGCTGCGGGAGAACGGAATGCGGCGAACTCACGTCCATACACCGTCTCGGCATCGATCCGCCACGTCGGATCGAGGATAGGCCCGGTCGGCGCCTGCGTGTCCGTCGTCTCCTCCGAGTACGTCGGTGTCATCGCCTGGATGCCCGACGGCTGTTCGACGGGATCGTCCTGCATCGATACCACGACGACTGCGGCGACGACGACGGAGACGGCGGCAACCGCGATCGCCACCGCCGCGCGAATCGTCGATCTTCTCTGTGAATCGGTCATGGCCACTGCGCAATCGGGGCCTGGGCCACCGCGTCGAGAATCTCGAACGGTAACGGTTCCGGTAACACCATCGGTGCGTACTGGGTGCGGGCGAGGTCCACCGTCGAGCGGACCGACACCTGTACCCCGGACGGTCGCGTCACAGTCACCGAACGCGCCAACTGTGTGGTGCCGTCCTCGGACGTCATGCTGTTGACGATATCGGCGTCGTAGCTTTCGACCACCGAACCGTCGGGCAGCGTTCGGAACTCGACGACGGGTCCGTACGCATTCTCGGGGTCGTAGGGATCCAAGGCCACCGGCAGTGCCGCTCCTCCGGACACGGAGATAGAAATTCCGATATCGGTACCGACGACTTCGAGATCGGCGCACACCCCGGAACCGTAATAGCCGGGAACAAGGGACCCGATCGGTCGGTTCAGCGGCGGCGCATCGGGTATCGACTCCCACGTGATCGTCAACGCGTCGTTCGCCGCCTCGACGGACTCGGCCCGAATATCGGCGACGGTCCCGTTCTCGTCGGATGTGACGGAGCAGTCCTGTCGTGGACCGGGAGTGCCGACCGGAGCAAGAACCGTGACTCTCAGCTCCGGCAGTGCGGCGACGAGGGCCAATTCGGATGTCTCCATAGGGAATTCGGCCGAGGTGTTGTCGGTGGTGAGATTGGCGGTCACCAGCGTCCCGTCCGGGTGATACGCGGTGGCCGAGCGGAAGTGAGTTCGATTACCGTCGAACTCATACCAACCGTCGTTGGTATCGATGACGGTGCCGTCGAGCTCGGTGGTTCGCGCATCGAGAGCGCCTGCGACACAAGCGGGGACACCGGTGTCCGACGGTCGGACGTCGATGCTCGCGTAGGCAGACGAGTCGGCCCGAGCCAATTCACCTCTCGCGCTGGTGCTGGGCTCGAAACCGTCCGGCGCAGCACCGCCGAGATCGTCGACAGGTTGAAAGGTCAGCGACTGGGATGGGGCGGCCAGTTCGACGGTGACATCGCCGGGAAGCGCGGCCAGCACGGCAGCCGACATGGCACCGGCTTTGCTCGAGGTGAGCCACGAATAAGCCGGGTTGTCGTAGGACGGCGAGGACCCACCGAGCGAGGACCAAGACACCCTCTCTCCCTCGCTCGACGGAGGCGGCTCGACCTCCGAGCACCCGGGAATGTCCACCGGATATTCGATCGGCTCGGACACGATCGAGGAATCTCGCTCCGCCACAGCGGACTCCGGCGATCGAAGCAGCCCGGCCGCGACGACCCCCAGGGCAACCACCGTGACGATGACGGATGCGTCGATGATGGCGTCGTATCTTCTACCTTCGAGCACGAGACGACAATACATACCTTTCGGATGGTTTTCCCGACTTGACGCTTGCCCTCAGCGCGAGTCGGCCCGCAGCGCCGCCAACATACTCGAGCTCGGCGCATATCGGCTGATCCAGGTGGCCTGGACGGCGTGGTAGAGATCGGGCTTGCCGCTCCACACCGTCGCGGCCGGAACGTTCCGAGGGTCGAGTTCGTGATGCCTAGAGCCGTCGACACGATCGAGGAAGTACTCGGCTGCGACGTCCCACCAGGCGCGATAGTCGGATTCGTATCGGTCTTCTCCGGTGTGGCGGGCAAGAGTCGCGGCCGCGCCGATCGCCTCGCACAGCACCCAGTGCAGACGTCCGGTGACCACGGGCTTGCCCGTCCAATCGGTGGTGTAGACGAACCCCGGTGTCGGCCCGGGCTGCCAGCCGTCCTGCGCCGCTCGGTGATACAGAGACTTCGCAGATTCGACGTAGTCGTGGCCCTGAGCGCTGGTGGTAACCAGGCTGGCCTGCACCAGAAGTCGTGCCCACTCGAAGCCGTGCCCCACCGTCGCCCCGTAGGGCTTGAACTGGTTCGCGGTGTCGTCCGCATTGAACTCGAGCTGCGGGATCCACTTGGCGGTGAAGTGTTCCGGGATTCGGTGGTGGTTCTCCTGCGCCCAGCCGATCACGTTGTCGCAGATACGTACTGCGCGGTCACGCCAGATCGTGGGCGCACCCGCGTCGACAGCAGCGAACAGCGCTTCGACCATGTGCATATTGGCGTTGATGCCGCGGTAGTCGTCGAGTTCGGTCCAGTCCGCATTCCAGGTGTCCGCACACATTCCGTAATTGTCGTCCCAGAATCGCGTGTCCACGACGTCGAGGGCTTCGCCGAGAAGATACCGACCACGCGGATGGCCCGCTGCAGTGGCAGCCGCGGCAGCCAGCACCACAAAAGCATGTGTGTAGGCGGTCTTCTCGGCATCGGGTGAGGACGCGTCAGCACTGGACTCGAACCAACCACCGTTCGTGCTGTCGCGCAACGTCGTCAACAACCCGTCGAACACTCGATCAGCTTTTCTGCGAGACCCGGGATGCCCCTGAAGCGAGGCCAGGAAATGGATGTGCGCCATTCGTGCCGTGACGTACGTGAGCGCCGGGTGCCCGAGGTCGGGGTTGCCGCGATCGTCCAGCCACACCGCGCCGCCGTCCGGGTGCTCGAGCACGGTTCCGAAACCGAGGAGCCGAGACGATTCGGTGTCGAGCCACAACTGATGCGACGGCAGTGTCGACCAGCCGTGCTGATCTCCGGAAGTCATGTGTTCATTGTGCGCCGTAGTCGATGCGATCGGCCGAAGTCAGTGAGAGACGCTGTAGCGCAGATACATTGCCCCCGATAGCGCGAAGCGCTTCTGCTCCTCGAGAACCAGCTCGAGGCGACGATCGGCCGGGAAGTACGGCTTCCCACCACCGAGGATGGTCGGCAGGATGATCAGCTCGAATTGATCGATCTCGTCGACCAACGACTCGGCCAGACCGGCCCCGCCCACGGCCAACGTTCCCTCGGTTTCCCGCTTGAGCCGTTGCACCTCAGCGAGTGCGTCGAGGCTGCGCACCAGTCGGCAGCCGTCGGCCACGGAGTCGAGGGTGTCGGAGAAGATGATTCGAGGAGTGGCCTTGTACAGCTCGGCGAACTCTGCCTCGACCTCATCGCCGTCGGCGCGTTCCGGATCCGTCCAGAAGTCCTCCATGACGTCGTACAGGCGGCGCCCGAAGAGAAAGGCCGTCGTCGACTCCGTCTGCTGATTGGAGAATCGATGTGTCTCCTCGTCGGGTACGGAGAAATCGATTCTGCCTGCCGGGTCCTCGATGTAGCCGTCGAGGGAGACGTGCATGTTGTAGGTCAGAATTGCCATGTCACTCCTTGAAGTCGGGTGGGTTCGCCAGTATCGACCTTCGCGAGTTCCAGAAGTCACCGTTCGAGCACTTCCATCCGCGCATCAGTCGAGAATCGCGGTTGCCTCGACCTCCACCAGCACGTCCGGTTCGAAGAGATGGTCCACGCCGATCAGCGATGCGGGCGGCATCGGGGTGGCAACCCGACCTCCTCGGCGACGCGAGCGACTCCGTCCATGAACTCTGCGATCCTCTCCGGAACCTGCTGTAGCCCACTGCGCAGAACGGTCGGTCTCGGACCGAGTCTCAGTGTCCCCAAACGAAAGACCGAGCTGCCCATAATTTCGGCGCAGCATTGCTGCGCAGAGAGTATTCCGATCCGACTCGAATAGTTGCTATTGACTCAGCTTCGAAATAGAAAGTCACCCCTATCATTTCGGACTTGTGCGATGCCGGCGACAACGAGAGGAGCCCACCTCGCACCGTGGGTCTCGGTCCGCACACCACAAGCAAGCTTTACCTACGCGACGGTCTACTGGCTCTGCCTTCGTTCACGGAGTCACGGAGCCGATGGGGCGCGTCGCACCCTCGAGTGAATCAGCGCGCGCCCAGTCAGTTGCGCTGCGCCCAAGGCCGTCGCAGCCGCGAAATTGGCCGAAGAGTCGAGTCGTTCGGCGCACCGCCTCGCTGAGCTGTCCGGTGAGATCGGACTGAATTGCTGACGCGCCTCGACAGGGAAATCGTCTGGGAATTCGGCGGTGAGCATGTCGTCGGGTCTCGGGTCCACCACGGACCCGCAGGCAACCCTCCGTGGGTCCGTGGTGTCACCGACGTGAATGGTTTTGTCCCCGAACAACTCTCTACCCGCAATCATGAACAGGCCGAGGGCGCAGACGCTGAGTACGACGGCCGACGTCCACCGCCATATCTGCCGTCTCCGCCCCATCGATATTGCGGAGTAGGGCTTCGACCATGCGACGAGGGAGGCCACGGCCACCGCGGTGATCCCGACGGTCCACCACCACTCGCCAGTCATGGCATACAGCGAGCCGTACAGCGACACCGGAACCGTGCACCAGAACAGCACCGACCACGGCCACGACCGATCACGGAGTTTCACCACGGCCGACACAGTGCGGACTGTACTTCCTACCCAACCCCTGCTGCATTCGAGGATCAACAGCACGTGGAGTAAGAAGCACTCATGCCCTTCGCCGACGAACTCATCGGCCCGGACGCAGCTCGCACGCTGTTTCGGACCATTCGCGCCGCCGCACCGGGCGCTGACCTGTCGGTACTGCAAGGCTCGGTCGATCAGCTGGGTCCGCTAGCGCTTCGGGCGCGCGCAGATCTGCTCCGTGACGCCCTTCTGACAGGACTACCCGGCGACTACACGGAGTTCGCCCGCACTATCCGACGGGCTGCCGAGGATTCGGACTTCCAGGGTTGGTCGATCTGGCCCGTCACGAGCGCAGTCGCATCGAAGGCCGTCGAGGAGAAGACTTCGAGTGCTTTCGACGACGGGATGGCGCTTCTTGCCGAACTCACCGGCCGACTCACCTCGGAGTTCGCCGTCCGCGCGTTCCTTCGAGCCGATCTGGATCGAGCTCTGGAGATCGCACTCGGATGGACGCAGTCGTCGGACGAGCATGTACGCCGTCTGGCGTCGGAAGGCACCCGCCCGTATCTCCCGTGGTCGGTGCGCGTCCCCGAGATACTTGCTCGCCCAGGCGTCACGGTGCCGATCCTGGACAGGCTCTACAGAGACGACAGCGATTACGTCCGGCGATCGGTCGCCAACCATCTCAACGACTTCAGCCGAGACGTCCCCGACCTGGTTGTGTCCACCGCAGCCCGCTGGCTCGACGACCCGGACGACAACACCGGCCAGTTGGTGCGACATGCGATGCGGACGGTGATCAAGAACGGACACCCCGACGCCCTCGCCCTGCTGGGATTCGCCCCAGCCGAGTTGGACGTCACCGGCCCCGTCCTCGACATGGCAGAGCTGCCGATCGGTGGGAGCCTGGAATTCACGGCATCGGTCCGCAACGTCGGCCTCGAACCCGCCAAGCTCGCGATCGATTACATCGTGCACCACACGAAGGCCAACGGAGCGCAGACGGGAAAGACGTTCAAACTGAAGACAACAACGATCGCGCCCGGTGAGAACATCGACATTCGACGACGACATTCGTTTCGTCCGCTGACCACACGCAAGTACTACCCCGGCCCGCACGCCATCGAGCTCCAGATCAACGGCGTCAGTTCGGGCCGCGCAGACTTCCTGCTGGTGACCTAGTTTCGGGCTTCGAGGACGACCGGCGGCACGAGCACGAACTTTCCGACGTGGCTCTTTTCCAAGAAGCGTTGCTGCGCCGCGGCGATCTGCTCGAGTGGAAACGACTCGGCCAACAAGGGACGAATTTCACCGGCTTCGATGTACGACACGAGGTTCGGAAACACTTCCTCGCCCCACGCCGTGCAGCCGAGAAGCGTGAGATCGTTCAGGTACATCGTCCGAAGATCCACCTCGACGATGGGTCCCGCGATCGCACCCGAGGACACGTAGGTACCCCCACGGACGAGAAGGTCGAGCAGACGACCGACGCCATCGCCGGCAACATTGTCGATCACCACATCGACGCTGTGCTTACCGAGGGTGCCCACCAGGTCCGCCTCGCGCCCGTGCACGTCGTCGACACCGAGTTCGCGGAGCTGATCGTGCTTGGCGCGGCTCGCGACACCGATCACGCGCGCGCCGCGCCGAACTGCGAGTTGCACTACAGCCGAACCGACTCCACCCGACGCACCGGTTACCAACACCGTCGAGCCCCGATGCACGCCCGCGCGAGCGATCATGTTCTCCGCCGTACCGTACGCACACGGAATCGTCGCCAGCTCCGCGTCGGTCCACTCGCAATCGACCGCAAAAACCTCGCTCGCCGGCACGACGACGAACTGGGCGAACGCGCCGTCCATGTCCGAACCCAACCAGCGCGTCTGCATCGACGAGAAACCGTCGACACGCATGCACGATCGAATCAGGACACGGCTACCGACGACAGATTCGTCGATCCCTTCACCCGCACACACGAGCCCACAGCAATCCGTGCCTTGAATCAGCGGAAACGGCGTCGCGTCGCTCCACCCACCGTCCGGGTACCAGCCCACGCGGGTGTTGATCTCGGTGTTGTTCATCCCAGCCGCCAAGACTCGAACGAGCACCTCACCCGGACCCGGCACAGGTCTGGGCACCGCGGAGACGACGAGCTTGTCGTATCCACCGCTGCCGGTGGTGACGATCGCCGTCATCAGGTCACCGCGGGCGCTGTCGGTTGGCATGAACTCATTGTGCAGAAGAGAAGGCGCGCCGAACAGATCCACCTGACAACCAGAAAGGCCCCCGACATGCTGTTGCATGTCAGGGGCCTGCTGGTGGAGCCGCCTAAGAGAATCGAACTCTTGACCTTTTCATTACGAGTGAAATGCTCTACCGACTGAGCTAAGGCGGCGTGCCTTTCGGCGTTGGTGAGTCTAACGGAGCATCCCGTCGAAACGAAAATCGCCCTGCCTCGAGCCGTGCGGTGGACCCAGCCGCTAGCGCAGCACGTCACCCAGAGTGGCGACCATCGCATAGATCGCGAACTTCGGTTTTGCGTTGACTGCCAACGATTCTCGGCATTCGAGAATCGCTTCAATGCTCTTCAGCAACGCCTCCGGCGAGACAGCTTTGGCCATCCGCGCGACCTGTTCGGCCATGTCGGGGTGAGTCGCTGTTGCAGTGGAACCGTACGAACGAGCCAGCGCATCTCGATACAGGCCCACCAGATCCATCAGCGCCCGGTCCAGCGAATCGCGGCCCGTTCTTGTCGCCCGAGACTTCTGCCGCTTCTCGAGATCCTTGAGCACACCGGCCGAGCCACGCAACGCCCCCGCTGCGCCCTTGCCGGTACCGCCGGCACCCAGAGCCGTGCGCAGCTCCTCGGTCTCGGCCTCGTCGCGGGAGGCACTCATCTCCTTGGCCTCGTCCTCGGCGGCCTTCACCAGCTCCTCGGCCGCGAGGTACGCCTGATTGGGCCTGGCCGCAGCCGAGGCCAGCGCCAGCGCACGTTTGCGCCGCGCCCGGGCGTCCTCGTCGGTGGCGAGTCGACGCGCTCTGCCCACGTGTCCGCCGCTGATCGACGCAGCCCACTCCGCCGTCTCGGCGTCGAGCTTGTCTCGGGTCTGCAGCACCTGCGCGATCGCCGGCACCGTGGGCGTCACCAGCGAGACGTGGCGGCACCGCGAGCGCAGAGTCACCGAGATGTCCTGCGGATCGACCGATGGCGCACAGAGCAGAAACACCGTCCGTGCCGGCGGCTCCTCGACGACCTTGAGCAGCACGTTTCCGGCACCCTCGGTGAGCCGATCGGCGTCCTCGACCACCACCACCTGCCACAACCCCGTGCTGGGACGGCGTGAGGCGATGGAGACGATGTCGCGCATCTCCTTGGTGCTGATGCTCAAGCCCTCGGGTACGACGCGTCGCACGTCGCCATGCGTGCCGGCCATGGTCGTCGAGCAGGCCTGACAATGCCCACACCCGGGAGTGCCCTCGGTGGTGCACTGCAATGCCGCAGCGAAGCACAGGGCAGCGACGGAACGGCCGGAGCCCGGCGGGCCGGTGAACAACCATGAATGCGTCATCGCCGACGAGTCGACGCCGGTGCGAGCAGCAACCGCAGCGGCCGTCAGATCTGCCTCGACATCCTCTTGACCGACCAATCGATCGAACACACCCGCCATGACGCCCAGACTAGTGGTTGGGACCGACTACTTCGGCGCGGGCAGGTACGGCTCGAGCGAACTCAGAATGCCCTCGGTCGTCGCGCAGGCATCTATCGGCTCTGCGGGTTCGAGGTCGATCTCGATGACAGTCAGGCTCACGTTCCCCGCCGACGTCTCGGTCTGAGCGTTGCACGACTGACTCGTGCCGTCGTCGTCGAACTTCGAGGTAATTCGGAACACGTCGAACTCGGTGTCCCCCACCGTCTTCGACCGCACGTCCGTCAAGCTCGGAATCGACTCGGGATTCTCGAACAACACGTACTCACCGACCGACATGCTCACCGACAACGAGAAGTCCGCACTCGTCCAGATGCACACCCCGGACGTGCCGGGCGTCTGCGGTGTCACCGAATCCTTCAGGCCGCGTGCGCCTGAAGGATCGAGGCTCTCCAGCGGAAGCGAGCACGGATCGAACAGCTCACCCGCGGGCACGTCCGGCCTGGACCCCGATGGAGTCGAGGCCGAGGAAGTTGCCGACCCCTGCTCAGCTGCCGTCGCCCGACCCTGCACCACCTGTGAGCAGCCCGTCAACGCTACGACGGTGCAGCCCAGGGTCACGAGCCCGATCAATCCGCGACGGGCCGAACTCGACGTTATGGACGAATTCGAGCGACATTTCGTCCATAACGTCGAGCTCGCCATCTACTCGCCGTCGGTCTTCTTCGTCGGGGCCTTCTTCGCGGCTGGGGCCTTCTTCGCCGTGGTCGTCTTTGCAGCGGTCTTCTTGGCTGCCGCTTTCTTGGCCGGAGCCTTCTTCGCAGCTGCTTTCTTGGCGGGAGCCTTCTTGGCCGGAGCCTTCTTCGCGGCCGCCTTCTTCTTCACCGGGCCGCGAGCACGCCTGTCCGCCAACAATTCCGACGCGCGGTCGTCGGTGATCGACTCCACCTCGTCGTCTTTGCGCAGACTCGCATTGGTCTCACCGTCGGTGACATACGGCCCGAATCGGCCGTCCTTGATCACCATCGGCTTCTCACTGATGGGGTCGACGCCCAGCTCGCGCAGCGGCGGCTTGGCCTCGCCCTGACGGCCCCGACGCTTGGGCTCGGCGTAGATCTTCAGCGCCTCTTCGAGCGTGACGGTGAACATCTGATCCTCGTCGGCGAGCGAGCGAGAGTCGGTGCCCTTCTTCAGATACGGGCCGTAGCGACCGTTCTGTGCGGTGATCTCGTCCTTGGAATCCGGATCGATTCCGACGACGCGGGGCAGCGACAACAGCTTGAGTGCATCCTCGAGCGTGATCGTCGCCAGATCCATCGATTTGAGCAGGGAACCGGTGCGCGGCTTGGGGCCGGTGGCCTTCTTCGCCGCAGCCTTCTTGGCCGGTGCCTTCTTGGCTGCCGCCTTCTTCACTGCGGTCTTGGTACCGCCACCGGAATCGTTGTCCTGAGGTACCGGAACGATATCGGGCTGCGGCGGCGTCGGCTCGGGTTCCGGCTCGGGCAGGATCTCGGTGACGTACGGGCCGAATCGTCCTTCCTTGGCGACGATGTCGTGACCGGACAGAGGATCCACACCGAGCTTGCGCCCCTCCTGCGGTGTGGCGAAAAGCTTTTCGGCGAAGTCGATCGTCAACTCGTCCGGCGGCAGATCGTCGGGCAGGTTGGCACGCTGACTGATCGGATCACCGTCCGGATCGTCGTCGTTTTTCACCATCCGCTCCAGGTACGGGCCGTAACGGCCTACGCGCACATGGATTTCGCGGCCCTCGGAATCGTCGAACAGCCGAATCGAGTTGATGGTGCGAGCATCGATCTCTTCGAGGTTCTGGCCGACCATCTTCTTCAGGCCACCCGAACGGGCCACCGAGCCCTCGGCACCGGTATCGCCGCCGAAGTAGAAGCTCTGCAGCCAATCCCCGCGTCGCTCACGGCCTCCCGCGATCGCGTCGAGATCGTCCTCCATGCCTGCGGTGAAATCGAAGTCGACGAGCCGCCCGAAGTGGCCCTCCAACAGAGCAATCACCGAGAATGCCACCCATGACGGCACCAGAGCACTGCCGCGCTTGTAGACGTAACCGCGATCGAGGATGGTCTTGATGATCGACGAGTACGTCGACGGTCGACCGATGCCCAGTTCCTCGAGCGTCTTGATCAGCGACGCCTCGGTGAATCGGGCAGGCGGGTTGGTGGTGTGACCGTCGGGATCGAGCTGGGTTGCCGTCACCGCCTGACCAGCAGTCAGAGCGGGCAGACGCGACTCGGCGTCGTCGGTTTGACCGCCCGCCTCGTCGTCGACGCTCTCGACGTACGCCTTGAGGAAGCCGGCGAAGGTGATGGTGCGACCCGATGCGGAGAACGTGCACTCCTCGCCGGTTCCTGCGGTTCCGGTGATGCGCAAGGTCAGCGTGGTGCCGCGCAGATCGGCCATCTGTGAGGCCACCGTGCGCTGCCAGATCAGCTCGTAAAGACGGAACTCGTCGGTCTGCAGCGCCGAGTGCAACTGACCGGGCGTCTGGAACACGTCACCCGACGGGCGGATGGCCTCGTGCGCCTCCTGTGCGTTCTTGACCTTGCGGGTGTACTGCCGCGGGGTCGGATGCACGTACTCGGGGCCGTAGAGCTCGGTCGCCTGAGTGCGCGCCGCCGAAACCGCCGACGCCGACAGCGACGTCGAGTCGGTACGCATGTAGGTGATGTAGCCGTTCTCGTACAGCCGCTGCGCGACGCGCATGGTCCGCTCCGAGCTGAACCGCAGCTTGCGGCCCGCTTCCTGCTGCAGCGTCGACGTCATGAACGGCGGGTACGGCTTACGGGTGTACGGCTTGTCCTCGGCCGACGCGACCGTCAGGTCGACGCCTTCGAGAGCCTCGGCGAGGCGTCGGGCACGCGGTTCGTCGATTACGGTGACCGACTCGGTCTTGAGCTTGCCGTCGGGACCGAAGTCACGACCTGCGGCGACGCGATTGCCGTCGACGTTGACCAGACGGGCACCGAAACTGCGCGGGGTTGCGTCGGCACCGGCGTCGAGCGTGGCAGAGATGTCCCAGTACTCGGCGCTGCGGAATGCCATCCGCTCGCGCTCACGCTGGACGATGATGCGGGTGGCAACGGACTGCACTCGGCCGGCCGACAGCTTCGGCATGACCTTTTTCCACAGCACCGGACTGACCTCGTAGCCGTAGAGACGGTCGAGAATGCGACGGGTCTCCTGGGCATCGACGAGGTCTTGATCGAGGTCGCGGGTATCGGCAGCGGCAGCGAGGATCGCCGGCTTGGTGATCTCGTGGAACACCATGCGTCGAACCGGGATCTTGGGGTTCAGGGTCTCGAGGAGATGCCAGGCGATGGCCTCACCCTCGCGGTCGGGGTCAGTGGCGAGATAGAGCTCATCGGCGTCTTTGAGCAGGCTCTTGAGCTCCGCCACCTTGCCCTTCTTCTCGGGCGAGACGACGTACAGGGCCTCGAAATCGTGGTCGACGTCCACTCCGAGGCGCGCCCAGGGTTCGCCCTTGTACTTGGCGGGAACGTCGGCGGCACCGCGAGGAAGGTCGCGAATATGGCCCACGGAGGCCTCGACGACGTAGTTGCTTCCGAGGTAGGGAGCAATTTTCTTTGCCTTGGTCGGAGACTCGACGATGACCAGACGACGCGGCTCGGCGGAGCTGTCCCCCGTGCCGTTCTTACGTGCTGCCACCTTGCTGCCGAACCTTCCCTAGTGCGTTCTCACAGGCAGATTTGCCTGTCCCACTACTAACAGACTGACATACCTCGGCCAAATACTCGCAGATCAGTCACATATCGTCCTACTCTGCGTGCGGCCAAATGGTACGCGCGTCCACGTTGCGCGGAGCCTCGCCGACGTTCTCGGTCAGGCGCAACAACCGACGCCGACCAGTGATTCTCAGTCCCGGAGCAGAGCTCCGAGTGCCGATCAGTGTCGGCGCGATGCCCGCACGCATCAGCGACTGAGCGAGGACGGAATGGGTGTCGGGGGCGTGCGGGTCGAGTCCGAGCACGTATCGCTCGCCTTCGGCCTCGGGACGACCGGACGCGAGTACCCAGGCGCGCAATTCTCGAGAACCCGGTACCCACCCGGGTGGGACGGCTTTGACGGCCCCCTTGGTCCACAGAGAGGCCAGCGCCGACAGTTCCGGCACCGACGCGGTACGCACCAGCGGCCGGTCTTCCTCCGATCGACCCAGCTCCGCAGCCAAGCCGCATTGCTCGATGAGTTCGGCGATGGCATCTGCCCGCCATTGCGCATCGACGACGACAGAGATGCGGGCCGAACCCGAGGAGGTGACAACATGGCCGGTGGCGGCCAGCAGTCCACTGAGATCGGTCACCGCGGGCGGCAACGATTCGGCGGAGAAGAAGGACAGCTGGTTCACAGCATGGACATTAGGACATCGGCGCACGCGCTCACGGCTTTCGACGCACCTGGGTGGTTCGCAAATGCGTCATCCCCCTTCCGTGATCGCCTCGGCAACGAGACGATCGAGAAGGGGGATGACGTATCTCGACTCGGATGAGACGAGGATCAGACTGCGCGAACGCCCGTTGCCTGAGGACCCTTGGTGCCCTGGCCGACCTCGAACTCCACGCGCTGGTTCTCCTCGAGGGTGCGGAATCCGCTGCCCTGGATCTCGGAGTAGTGAACGAAGACGTCAGCGGAGCCGTCTTCTGGTGCGATGAATCCAAAGCCCTTTTCGGCGTTGAACCACTTCACAGTTCCCTGTGCCATGCTTTTCCTTCTCTTTCTAACACCGGATTCGATGGAGCGCACTTTCGGTCCATCGGGCCGGTTCCGACCGCTGCACTTGTATGAATCCCCCTCAGGATTCCCCCTGTGGACGAGCTCTTCCAGTACCGCGCCCGCAACATGAGATCCTGCGAAGCGTAGAACGAACACAGAAGCTGCGACCGCGTCAAGTGAACCATGAAGTCTGCGATCGCAACAGTCGAAAGTCGACCTTTTCCAACATTTCGTCCATGTTGTGGAAACGCACAACTGCAGGCGCGTGAATTGCCGCCCTCACCAGGGCGCGAGGGGGCCGATGAGGGCCCGCGATAGCATGGACGAACCCCGATCGCGATCAGCCCGGCGGACACTTGTAGATCGAACGAATGCATGGAGACCGGTAGTGAGCGAGAGACATCCGCACGATGGTGCGGATCTCGCGAGTTACGGTCAGCGGTTGCTGAATCGAGTGTTGGCGGGCTCGCCCGCCGACGAGAGCCCCTTGACTCACGTCGCGGAGTTGCCGGCGCGGGCCTCCCAGTTCACATCCTGGCCGGCGTGGGTCGGCCCGGAAGTGGTGCAGGTGATCACCTCTCGCGGGATCGCCCGGCCGTGGACTCATCAGGCCCGGGCCGCGACCCTCGCCGCCGAGGGCAACCACGTGGTGCTCTCGACCAGCACCGCCTCGGGTAAATCGCTCGCGTATCAGCTCCCCATTCTGACGACATTGTCCGCCGATGCCCGTGCCACTGCTCTGTATCTGGCTCCCACCAAGGCGCTCGGTGCCGATCAACTCCGCACCACCATCTCGATCACCGACGAGTTACGGGAACTGTCAGGTGAACTCGCCGAAGTGTTCCCCAGCGCATACGACGGCGACACCCCGACCGAGATTCGCCAGTGGGCTCGCGCCAATGCGCGGTGGATCTTCACCAATCCCGATATGTTGCACCTCGGCATCCTCGGCTCGCACGAGCGCTGGTCCCGCTTTCTGCGCAATCTTCGCTATGTGGTGGTCGACGAATGCCATTACTACCGGGGCGTTTTCGGGTCGAATGTTGCGCTCGTGCTACGCAGGCTGCGACGCCTGTGCGCCCGTTACGGTGCGTCTCCGGTGTTCGTGCTGGCCAGTGCCACCACCTCCGAACCCGGACGGGCAGCCAGCCGACTCATCGGCGCACCGTGCGAGGAGGTCACCGAGGACGGCTCCCCGCACGGAGCCCGCACCGTCGCGTTGTGGGAACCGCCGCTACTGAAGGAGGTCACCGGCGAAAACGGTGCGCCGGTACGGAAATCCGCAGGTGCCGAGGCGTCGCGCATCATGGCCGATTTGTTGGTCGAGGGTGCCCGAACACTGGCGTTCGTACGGTCCAGGCGCGGCGCCGAGGTCACCGCTCTGGGGGCTCAGAGAATCCTCGCCGACGTCGATCCGCAGTTGGTTCGACGCGTCGCCGCCTATCGCGCAGGGTATTTGGCCGAGGACCGGCGCAAGCTCGAATCCGACCTGTCCGACGGCACCCTGCTGGGCGTCGCCACCACCAATGCGCTCGAGCTCGGCGTCGACATCGCCGGTTTGGACGCGGTGATCGTCGCCGGCTTCCCGGGTACCGTCGCGTCGTTCTGGCAACAGGGCGGGCGAGCCGGTCGACGCGGCGAAGGTTCACTGTTGGTGCTCGTCGCGCGAGACGATCCCCTCGACACCTACCTGGTGCATCACCCGACAGCACTGTTGGACAAACCTGTCGAGGCGACCGTCACCGACCCCACCAACCCCTACATTCTTGCTCCGCAATTGCTCTGCGCTGCAGTCGAACTGCCGATCACTCTCGCCGAGGCAGAGGAACTGAGCGCAGAGTCGGTACTCGAGGAGCTGGAGCTGAAAGGCTACGTGCGCAAGCGTCCGCACGGCTGGTTCATCACTCCCGACGGGCAGCAGCTCTCGCCGCACGGCGCGGTCAACATTCGCGGCGGCACCGGCGTGCAGGTGGCCATCGTCGACGGAGAGTCCGGCCGCATGCTGGGCACCGTCGATGGCGGCCGAGCTCCCGCCACCGCCCACCCCGGTGCGGTGCACATTCATCAGGGCGAATCGTTCGTGGTCGACGAACTCGACCTCGATGCCGGGCTCGCACTGGTGCACGCGGAGCAGCCCGAGTGGAACACCTCGGCGCGCGAGATCACCGACATCTCCATCACTGCGGTGCACGAATCCGTCGACTACGGCGAGGTGCGCGTCGCGCTGGTACAGGTGAACGTCACGCATCAGGTCGTCGGATATCTGCGACGCCTTCTCTCCGGCGAGGTTCTCGATTCCATCGAACTCGACATGCCCGCGCAGACGCTCGACACTCGGGCCGTCATGTACACCATCACCCCGGAGTTGTTGGAGGCCAGCGGAGTTCCGTACGAACGATTCCCCGGATCACTGCACGCTGCCGAGCACGCCGCGATCGGATTGCTGCCACTCGTTGCGACGTGCGATCGCTGGGACATCGGCGGAGTGTCGACGGCATTGCACCCCGATACCGGTCTGCCGACCGTATTCGTCTACGACGGATACGACGGCGGAGCAGGATTCGCCGACCGCGGTCACGTGGCGATCGCCGACTGGCTCGCCGCCACGAAAGACGCCATCGTCTCCTGCGAATGCCAGACCGGCTGCC
Source organism: Rhodococcus sp. AW25M09 (assembly GCF_000333955.1). GTDB lineage: Bacteria > Actinomycetota > Actinomycetes > Mycobacteriales > Mycobacteriaceae > Rhodococcoides. The sequence goes on along the minus strand of NZ_CAPS01000039.1, from coordinate 12,838 downwards.
CGTCCTGCGTGCAGTCACCCAAATGCGGAAACGGCAACGATCCACTGGACAAAGACGGTGCGGTTCGAGTGCTGACCGCAGTGTTGGCAGCCATCACTCGCGAGGGTTGACCCCGGGTTCGGGTTCCGCGGCAAACGCGCGCGCATTCGCTGAATGCGTGCGGAATCGCATCGTCTGCGAACCTATTCCACGCGCACCTGGCAAACGCGCGCGCATTCGCTGAACGCGTGCGGAATCGCATCGTCTGCGACCAGATTCCGCACGCACCTGGCAAACGCGCGCGCATTTGCGACACCCGCTACCCCGGCCCCGCCCGCGCCGAGGACCAGCCGCGCCCAGCTACCCTGCCGCCCAACGTCAGCCACAAATGTGCGCGCATTCGCTGAACGCGTGCGGAATCACATCGCCTGCGACCAGATTCCGCACGCACCTGGCAAACGCGCGCGCATTTGCGACACCCGCTACCCCGGCCCCGCCCGCGCCGAGGCGATGGCGTCGGACATTCCGAAGCGCCCGAGGAACACCGGCTGCCCCACCGTCACGATCACGTCCCACTCGTCGATCGTGCACTCCCGCAACTGAGTCCCCATTCGCATCGCCAACCCCCGCGCCGTCTCGCACGCATCGGCCACCCCACGGTCCAGGGCCCCCGCACCGGCCAACGCAGCGAGATCGGCGGCCGACTGCGCCTGATGACGAGCGCCCACCGCAGAACCGACGTGGATCACCATCACCACCACGACGATCAACGCCGACATCGCCAGTGCCGCCAACACCGTAGCCCCACCCTCGTCGTCACCGAGTTCCATTCTCATTCCGCTGCAACCGGTTCCGCAGCAGCAACCGCCTCCGCAGACAGCGTCAATCCCGGCAATGGACTCGCGACTTCCACCCGCACGACGAAGAACTCACCGTCCTCGGTCACGGTGATCCGAGCCCCCTCGGGAGCAACGCGCATACCAGCGGAGACGGCCTGCGCCGCATCCCCTCTGGCCGCCAATCGAGCTGCCTCACGGGCCGCGTCGACGCACCCGATGTGCATCGTCACCGACACGATCGCACCGATGCACACCACAATCACCGCGACGATGGACGCGATCGCGAACGCCGCCTCCACCGTCACGGCCCCGGCATCACCGCCCGGCGTCACACGGCAGTGTTCAACGCTCGATCTATGATCCCCGTCAACGCCGTGACGATACTGTTTCCGGTGACCACCGTGTAGAGAACCGCCCCGAATGCCGCGGCGGCGATGGTACCGATCGCGTACTCCGCGGTGGACATGCCATCGTCCTCCACGCCGAACAGCATGATTCGAGTCTTCAACTCCTGCAGCGCATTCTCCATCATCTCGATTCCCCTCCCTGTTCTCCGATGCGGCGTCTCCGCAGCGGACGATTGTCGGCGCGGCGGTCACAGCACGCCGCCGCCCAGTACGTTGCCCGCCAGGCCGATCACCACGGGGATGATGCCGAGGCAAATGAAAGCAGGCAGGAAGCACAAGCCCAATGGCCCACTGATCAGCACACCGGCACGTTCGGCTGCGGCGGCAGAGGCATCTTCGGCTCGGGTTCGTTGAGTTGCAGCAAGTTCCGACATCGCCGACGCCATCGACGAACCGGCTCGGGCAGATCGGCGCGCCATTCTGGCGAGCGCCTCGGTCTCCGGATCGTGCGCGACGGCGTCCCACGCGGTCTCGGCATCGGCCCCGAGTTCGAGGAGATCGGCGGCCTTGCGCAGCGCGACGGCGAACGAGGTCGGAGCGGAAGGTGCCGCTGCGGCAGCGGCCGTCGCTACCGGAAGCCCGGATAGCAGGCACGCGGCCAGCAAGTCGAAGGTCGTGGCCACCGCCAGCGGATCAGGACTCGCAGTACTGGTCGTGTCGGCATCGGGGCCGTCATCGCGTGCCAACCGGCGCAGTCCACCGCCGCCCGTGGGCACAGCGATCAATGCCGTTGCCAGACACAGAACAGTCGCCCAGGTCATGTCGTCACCTTGCCGGTGATCGCATCGGTCCAGAGCAATCCGGCGCAGCCGAGCCCGGTGCCGATGAGCAACAGCATGCCGCCCAGTCCACCGCCGAGCAGAATCCGCAGCGGATCGGCCCCCATCAACTGTCCCAGCGCTACTCCGAGGATCGGCAGGCCGGCCAGCACCAGCGCGGTGGCGCGGGCCCCCGCCAGCGACGCCTCCGTTCGCTCACGAAATCGTCTGCGCCCCAATATATCGGCTCGCACCGCACCAAGCAGCTCAGCGAGCGCGAGGCCGTGCTCGTCGGCAACCCGCCATGCTGCGGCCATCCGGTTCAGCTCTGGGCCGAGCAGCGGATCGGATGCAGCGATCCCGTCGGCCGGCGTGCCGCCGAGCCTGGACCGCGCTGCCGCACCCCGCAATGCCGCCGACGCGATTCCTCCGCACTCGTCCGCCGCGACCGCGCTCGCAGTGGCGGGATGGGATCCGACCCGAAGCTCGCCGATGACCACCTCGACTCCGGTGGCCAACCAGTTCAATTCGGTGGTGCGCCGGTCGCGCTCGTACCGCCGCCGAGAGCGACTCCATCCGGTGCCGCCCGCCACTGCTGCGGCACTCACAGCCCAGACGCCGCCGAACCACCAGACCGCCCCTGCGGCAACCACCGCAGCACACACCGGCACCATCCATCGAGGCGCCGCCCGGACGCTGCGCGTTCGTTCGGTCAGCCCACGGGAACCGGACGGCCACAGAGCTACTGCGGCAGCGAGGATCAGCAGCGCAGCAGTCATCGGGTGTCGCCGCATCGTCGGTCGAGTAGTTCGCGTAATCGACGCTCACCCGGCATCGCGTCGGCATCGACAGACCAGGCCGCCGCGATATGCACCCGCCCGGTGGGATCGACATCGACCACCCCGATCTCGCGCAGGCGACGCGTACCGTCGGCGCTGCGATGCACGTGTAGCACCACCTGAACCGCCGCGGCGAGCTGACTGTGCAACGCATCTCGACCCATGCCGCCCAGTGCTGCAAGAGCTTCCAGGCGAGCGGGCACCTCGGCTGGTGAGTTCGCATGGATGGTTCCGGCTCCGCCGTCGTGCCCGGTATTGAGAGCCGTCATCAGATCGATCACCTCGGCACCGCGCACCTCCCCGACGACGAGCCGGTCGGGGCGCATCCGCAGTGCCTGACGCACCAGTTGCCGCACCGATACCTCCCCCACCCCTTCGACATTGGGCGCGCGGGCCACCAATCGCACCACGTGCGGATGCGCGGGGGCCAACTCCGCCGCATCCTCGACACAGACGATCCGTTCGGCCGGATCCACCTCACCGAGCATTGCGGCCAACAATGTCGTCTTTCCCGCACCGGTGCCACCGACGACAAGGAAAGCCAAGCGGCCGAGCACGATTCGACGCAGCAGCTCGTACCCGTCGGGAGCGACGGCACCCGATGCACGCAGAGCCGAAAGTCCCTGAGTGGCCGGCCGCAGCACCCGGAGCGACACACACGTTCCGCCGCTCGCCACCGGTGCCAGCACAGCGTGCAGGCGGACTCCGAACGCGCCCTGTCCCACCCCTGGTAGCCGGCCGTCGACCCAGGGCTGAGCGTCGTCCAAGCGGCGGCCCGCCGAGAGCGCGAGCCGTTGCGCCAGTCGACGCACGGCAGCCTCGTCGACGAATCGAACTGCGGTGCGTTCGAGTCCGTGGCCACGGTCGATCCACACCTGGTCCGGGGCTGTCACCAGTACATCGGTCACTCCGGGCTCCGACAGCAGCGGCTCGAGCGGTCCGGCTCCGGTCAGCTCGGTCTGCAGAACACGCAGTGCCGCAAGCATATCGGTGTCACCGATGACCCCGCCCGCTTCGGCTCGGATGGCTGCGGCCACGGTTGCGGGAACCGGAGGGTCGGCCGCTGCCGCGAGGCGATCACGGACGCGATTGAGCAGATCTGCAGTCACGACAGCGCTCATGCCGCCCACCCCCGGCGTCCAGGCTTCTGGCCGAACGTGTCGAGCACGGTGTTCGCCGCTGCAGCCAGCGGCGAGCGCCGACCCAGCACGAGGCCGCCCCGTTCGAGGCGTTCGGCCAATCCCGGTTCGGCTCGCATCGATGTCAACAGCGGTAGGTCGAGCGCGACGGCAATGTCTTCTGCTCGTAGGCCGCCCGGTGCGGGCCCGCGCACCACGAGGCCGACGTTGGCATTGCGATCCGCCAGGTGCCCAGTCATCGCCTCCGCGGAGGCCACGGAGCGCAACTCCGCCGGCATCATCAACACGACGAGGTCCGCCGCGGCATAGAGAGCGTCGGAGACGTCGCCGGCGTGACGCGGCGCATCGCACACCACCAGATCACCTGCTGCCCGTCCTGCGTCGAGTACAGCCGACACCGCGGGGGCAGTGAGCCCGGTTCCCCGGTCGCCGGACCTGCCCAGCGCCAGCACCGACAACCCGCTCCGCGAGGGCAACGCGCTGTGCAGGGCGTCACCGGAGACCCGGCCACCTTCGACGACCAACCCGGACCACCGCAAACCGGGAATGCTCTCCCAGCCGAGCAGCAGATCGAGTCCACTGCCGTACCGGTCGCCCTCGACGAGCAATGCGCGTCCTCCTGCACGGCTACTGCAGAGTCCGAGGGCGGCGGCGAGCGTCGAGGAACCCGCACCGCCGCGTGCGCCGACAACGGCGATGACTCCCCCGTCGCCGGACGGAGCCGCTGCCGGTTCGCCGAGTATGCGCACGAGGGTGCCCTCGTCGGACGGCAGCGAGATGACATGTTCGGCACCGACCGCTGTCGCGGTCCGCCAGACATCGAGTGTCGGCGGCGCACCCGTGACCAGAACGACACCTTCTCTGCGCGAAAATCCGCCGGAAAGAGCAGCCTCGGCGGAGGCGAAATCGATCAAAATAGTTCCGGTGCGATCCCAGATCGACCGCGTCGAACTGATACCGACCAGTAAGTTCTGCTCTTCCACAACACAATCCGCGGCCGCAGCGATTCGGTACACGTCCTCGCGAAGGCCGCGATGTTCGATCGATATCGTCACGGTTGCCTGAGAGCGTCGCTGTCGCGAGTCCGTTTCCATGCGCCAAGCCTGCGTGAGAATCTGCTCGAGATACGCGTGACTTGGGGAAATGTGGATAGATTCGGGCCTGTGGATGAATAACGGTACTTTTGTGCCGTTTTTCGACCTACCCCAGAAATGAGGACGACCCTCGCCAGGGGGGGAGGAGGCGAGGGTCGTCTGGTTCAGCCCCGGGGGGTCGGGCTGAACACCGCCCGGAATGAACCGAGCTCATGGAAAATACTACACCCGTGGATGTCCTTGTTTGCAAGTTCAACCGTCCGATTTTTTCGATCGACTTCGGCCGAGTCCGCCAGTGTCACCACACAACATCCACCGGCCACCACCGGCCACTATGGTGACAAACGTGACCCAGAGCGCGAGCAACGACGACGCCCCGGCCGGACGACGCACAGCGCGCGTCGCGGCATTCTTCGACCTCGACAAAACCATCATCGCCAAGTCCAGCACACTGGCATTCAGCAAGCCGTTCTTCGACCAAGGCCTCATCAACCGACGCGCAGTGCTCAAGAGCAGCTATGCCCAGTTCCTGTTCCTGCTTTCCGGTGCCGATCACGACCAGATGGAGCGCATGCGCGCACACATTGCGAGCATGACCGCCGGCTGGGACGTGGAGCAGGTTCGAGCAGTGGTTTCCGAAACCCTGCACGACATCGTGGACCCCCTCGTCTTCGCCGAGGCCGCCGATCTCATTGCCGACCACAAGCTCCGCGGTCACGACGTCGTGATCGTCTCGGCGTCCGGCGACGAGATCGTGCACCCCATCGCAGAACTGTTGGGTGCCGACCACAGCATGGCCACGACGATGGTCACCGTGGAGGGTAAATACATCGGCGAGGTGGACTTCTACTGCTACGGCGAGGGCAAAGTCGACGCCATGAACTCACTGGCAGCGCAACATGATTACGATCTGACTTCCAGCTACGCCTACTCGGATTCGATCACCGACGTACCGATGCTGCGCGCCGTCGGACATCCCACCGCCGTCAACCCCGATCGCGCGCTGCGCAAGGAAGCCGCCGCCAACGGATGGCCGATTCTGACCTTCTCGAACCCCGTCTCACTGCGATCACGAATCCAGACGCCATCCGGAAAGACCGTAGCGGTAAGTGCCGCAGCAAGTTTCAGCGCACTTGCGGCAGGCGTGATCACCTACGGACTACTTCGCAGAAAACGATGAGCCCAAACTCTTGATGTGAGGCGCGTCACGGGGTACAAATGACGTACGGAAGAACGGAAGGCCAAGGACGAATCGGAAGAGAAGATTCGCTCTCCCGACCGGGATTCCCAGCACGGACACCGGCACCCACGCGGAGCTTGCCACCTAATGGCAGAAGCGCTGTGGGCCTGCGAAATTCGCCAGCGATCAGCAAGAACCCTGCACCGGTTGCAGGGATGACCTCATCACTGCCGAATTCTCGCCGAGGCCACGTGGTACGCCATCACAGCCCACTTATGCACGCTTGGTAACCAGGCGCTCCGTGCTCACGGGCGGCGAAGTCGACGCAAGTCGGCATCGCCGCCCTTTTACGTGCCCGCTACTGCGCTGCCTCGGCAATCGAATTCGCTTCTGCCGCACCTGCTTCGAATGCTCCGCAGCACAGGATCACCCAACTCCCGACGCCCGTCGCGGTGCCCTCGGCGAATCCCGCCGCGCCATCTCGGTACGCGCCGGCTCGACGCATCCAGCTCACTTCCGGTACGCCGAGATTGTGTGGGTCGAATCCCGACGACGCTGCCACCAATCTCGAAGCAGCTCGCGCCACGATACCGTCGGCCGAGCCGAACGCCGCGAGCGTCAACAACTCGCCGTGCACCACCGCCGCGATCACCGGGGCGGGTGCAGACGTCCCACCCGTCACCAACTGAGCGAGCAGGTCGAGTCGATCGCCCACACCCGCATCGCTGCGGGGACGACCGAGAGCGGAGGCGTCGTCGACGAGATCGGCTGCGGCCAACAAATGAAGCCGAGCCAGGGTCTGCAGCGGTGCGCGCTTCCACGTCGACAACGTGTTCTGCAGCGCGTCACCATCCAAGGCGGCCGCGACCCGTAGCGCGCCGGCAAGAATGGGGTCGCCCTCTTCGCCGTCCCGAGGGAAGTCCATCGAACCGCCCTCCAGCGCAGAGGACGAGCGGGCCGCGCGCACCGCAGCCTCGGCCGCGGTGGCCGGCCAACCCCGTCGATTGGCCTTGTGTCGGTGTACCGCGCCCAGAGCGTCACGCGCACGTTCGGCGGAGTCGACAACTCCGGGCAGTTCCAACAGCGGGGCGAGGGGGTCCGTCACGACAGACGACGGTACCCCCTCCCCTGTACCTCTTATTCGGCCCCGGCGGCCAACAGCTCGGCGCGAGCCTCGCGGCGCTTGGCCTGCTCCGCCGGATCGGGGACCGGCACCGCTGCCAGCAACCGCTTGGTGTACTCGTTGGTCGGACGACGCAGAATCTGATCCGTCGTACCGAACTCGGCGAGCTTGCCCTTGTTCAGCACCGCGATCCGCTTGGCGAGCACCTCCACCACAGCGAGGTCGTGACTGATGAACAGGCACGCGAACCCGTACTCACGCTGTAGTTCCTTGAACAGCTCGAGCACCTTGGCCTGCACCGAAACGTCCAGCGCCGACGTCGGTTCGTCGGCCACCAGCAGGGTCGGCTCCAAGGCGAGCGCCCGGGCGATACCGACTCGCTGACGCTGCCCACCCGACAGCTGGTGCGGATAGCGGTTGCGCATCGTCCGCGACAGGTGCACCTGGTCGAGCAGTTCCTCGACCTTCTTGTTCCGCTGCGACGAATCGAGTTCGGTGTGCAACAGCATCGGCTCGGCGATCGACTGCCCGATCGGCCACCGCGGATTCAGCGAAGAACCCGGATCCTGGAACACGATGCCGACCTTGCTGCGTACCGACCGCAGCTCGCGATTGGACAGGTTGGTGATGTCCACCCCGGCGATGGACAACGTGCCTTCGGTGAGCTTGTTGAGCCCCACCACGGCCTTGCCGATCGTGGACTTACCCGAGCCGGACTCACCGACGAGGCCGACGACCTCACCCATCTCGATATCGAGACTGACTCCGTCCACGGCCCGAAACACCGTGCGTCCCGGGTACTCGATGATCCCGTCGACGATCCGCAGCGCGCGGGTGTCCTCGACGGCACTCGGATCGGCGATGTCTCCCGCGGCAACGGCCTCGATGCTGCTGCCCAGGTGAGGTACCGAGGACAACAACTGCTGCGTGTAGGGATGCGATGCACTCTTGAAAATCTTTTCGGCACTGTCCGTTTCGACGATCAGCCCGTCCTTCATCACCGCGATGCGATCGGCCATGTCGGCCACCACGCCCATATCGTGGGTGATCAGCACGATCGACGCGTCGATCCGGTTTCGCAGATCGCGCATCAAGTCGAGGATCTCGGCCTGCACCGTCACGTCCAGAGCCGTGGTCGGCTCGTCCGCGATCAGCAGTGACGGATCCGAGGACAGCGCCTGGGCGATCATCGCGCGCTGACGCTGACCACCGGAGAGCTGATGCGGGTAGAAGTTCACCCGGGTTTCCGGCTCCGGCATCTCGACGAGCTTAAGCAGCTCGACGGCCCGAGCCTTGGCTTCCTTCTTGGACAGCGAGGTGTGCGCCCGGATGGCCTCGGTGATCTGCCAGCCGATCGAATACACCGGGTTCAGCGCCGTCATCGGCTCCTGGAAGATCACCGCCACGTTCTTGCCGCGGATGGGTGCCAGCTGTTTCTCCGACAGTCCGACGAGCTCACGGTCACCGAGCATGATGCTGCCGGAGACCCGCGAATTGTCTGCCAGCAGACCGGGGATGGCCATTGCCGTGGTGGACTTGCCCGACCCCGACTCACCGACGATGGCCAGCACTTCACCGGCGGCGACGGTGAACGAGACCGCGTCCGCCGCCGTGCGCCAGACCTTGTCGACCTCGAACTCGACCGTCAGATCCGTGACGGTCAGAACTGTGTCTTTCCGATTGCTCATATCAGTTCCGTTTCGGATCGAGTGCGTCACGCAGTGCGTCACCGAGCATGATGAACGCCAGCACGGTCACGGAGAGGAACGCCGCCGGGAACAGCACCAGGTGCGGCGCCGTCAGGAACACGTTCTGGCCGAGGTTGATCTGGAGGCCCCAGGAGATCTCGGGGGCCTGCAGACCGATTCCGAGGAACGTCAGCGTCGCCTCGGCCGCGATGAACGTGCCCACCGAAATGGTCGCGTAGATGATCACCGGAGCCAGCGCGTTCGGCAGGATGTGCCGCACCAGAATTCGGTAGGTCGACGCTCCGAGAGCCTGCGCCGCCTGGACGTATTCGCTGTTCTTGATCGCGATGACACTGGAACGGACCAAACGCATCGCCGTCATCCAGCCGAACGCGACCAGTGCGAGCGAGACGGTGAAGATGGTGCGCTGCTCGGTGACCGTGAGCAGGATCAATGCACCCAGCAGCAACGGGATACCGAAGAACACGTCGGTGAAGCGAGCCAGAATGCTGTCGATGGCACCGCCGAAGTAGCCCGCGAATGCGCCGATCAGCACGCCGATGAACAGCACGCCGATGACCGAGAGCACGCCGATGGACAGCGAGATGCGGGCGCCGTAGATGACATTGGCGTAGTAGTCGCAGCCCTGGATGTCGGTGCCGAACCAGTGTGCGGCACTGGGACTCTGGCGTGAGTCCGACAGCGAACACACTCGCGGATCGATCCCGCGCGCGAACACCTGAGGAAACACCGCCATCACCAGCAGGACCAACAGCAGGAACGACCCGATGATGAAGAACGGGCTCTTGCGCAGGAACTTCCACGCATTACCCCAGAGACTGGCCTGACCGACGAGTTCGATTGCTTCCTCGTCGGCGACGTTTCCTGGCAGGCCCTCGTCATGGCTGTGCTCAGCCGCGTCTATGTCGTCCTTATTCATAGCGAATCCTTGGATCGAGTACCGCGTAGAGAACGTCCACCACGAGGTTGAAGAAGATGTAGAAGAACACGAACAGAGTCACGATGCCGACTACGACGGCACCCTCCTGACGCGCCAGCGCGTCGTAGATCGCGCGGCCGAGCCCGGGCAGGTTGAACACCGTTTCGGTCACGATCGCGCCGCCGAGCAGACCGCCGACGTCGGCACCGATGAAGGTGACGACCGGGATCAGCGAATTGCGGAGCGCATGCCGAACGATGATGCGACGGTTACTAATTCCCTTCGACTTGGCCGTGCGGATGTAGTCCGCGGCCATCGACTCCGCCACCGAGGTTCGAGTCAGTCGGGCAACATAGGCCATCGACAGCGAGGCCAGCACGAGGCCGGGAAGCAGGTAGCTGACCCAGCCCTCGTTGATACCGGCGATCGGAAACAGTCCGAGCTTGAGGCCCAACGTGAACTGGGCGATGAAGCCGAGAACGAACACCGGGACCGATACCAGCAGGGTCGTGGAGATCAGCACCAGGTTGTCGAAGAACGACCCCTTCTTCAGCGCCGAGAGAACGCCCGCTGCGATACCCATGACGGTCTCGAGGACGACGGCGACGATGGTGAGCTTGATCGTGACCGGCAGAGCTCGCTCGATGGTGTCGAGCACCGGGCGTCCGGAGAAGTCGGTGCCGAAATCGCCCTGGAAGAAGCCGGCTATGTATTTGAAGTACTGGACGAACAGGTTGTCGTCGAGGTTGTAGTCCGATCGTAGCTGCGCGACGACGGCCGGTGCGAGCGGGCGATCTCCGGCGAGCGCACGGATCGGGTCGCCCGGAAGCGCGTACACCATCGCGAAGATCAGGAACGAGGAACCGATGAGGACGGGAATCGTCAGCAGCAATCGGCGGGAAATGTAGCGACCCACTGTTGTATCTCCTAGGAAAGGAAGAACCTGCGAGTCGGGTCTCGAGCGCGCAGGTCGGGGTGGGCACGAAAGACCCACCGTCGAAACGAGAACGGAGCGGGTGGCAGCCCGTTGCTCGGACTGCCACCCACTACCGTGTCGTCATCAGTTGACTACGACGTCCTCGAGGAGGATGTTGCCGGTGTTGTCGATCTTGACGTCGGACACTCGATCGGACCAGACGGCCTGATTGAGTCCGTAGAAGAGCGGAGTCGCAGGCATCTGCTGGATCAGCAGATCTTCCGCGTCCTGGTACTTCGCCGTTGCCGCCTCGACGTCCGCGGCGTTGTTGCCCTCGGTCAACGCCGCATCGAAAGCCGGGTCGTTGAAGAAGGTCGCGTTACTTCCGGCCGGCGGCAGTGCCGAAACCGAGTACAGCGGGGACAGGAAGTTGTAGATGGACGGGTAGTCCATGATCCAACTCGACCGGAACGGACCGGTCATGCCCTTGGCATCCTGCAGCGGCAGGTACTGAGCGAACTGCAGATCTCCACGCAGTGCGTAGTCGACGCCCAGGTTCTCCCGAATCTGGTTGCCCACGGCCGTCATCCACGAATCGTGTCCGGCACCGGCGTTGAACCACAGGTCCACCGGCTGGCTACGGTCGAATCCGGCCTCGTCGAGCAGACGGTTCGCCTCGGCGGCATTGAGCTCACAGTTGGCACCGCATGCACCCTCGCGATATCCCTCCACCACCGGTGAAGCGAAAGAGTCTGCGGGAGTGCGGGTATCGGTGAAGATTGCCGACGCGATGGCCTGCCGATCGATGGCCATCGAGAACGCCTTACGGACGTTCGGATCCTGGAAACGCGGATCGTAGGTCGGGAAGCCGAGCGAGGTGATGTCCGGACGCGGACGCTCGCCGTAATGGTCACCGAACTGATCGCGGGCCGTGGCCCACGCATCCTCGGGGAGGTCGAGCATGACGTCGAGGCCGCCACCCTGAATATCGTTGTAGCCGGTGTTCAGCTCCGTGTAGACCTTGAAGTTGACGCCCGCGGACTGTGCCGGGTTGTCTCCTGCGTAGTCGTCGTACTTGGTGACGGTGAAGCCCTGTCCGGGGACGAACTCACCGTCGGCCTTGAACGGACCGTTGCCGATCGGGCGTGCGCCGAATGCGGTGGGGTCGTTGTAGAACACCTCGGGCAGCGGATCGAACGCGGTGTATCCGAGGGTCAGCGGGAAGATCGCAAACGGTGCGGTGAGCTTGACGGTGAAGCTCGTGTCGTCCACGACCTTCAATCCGCTCAGTTCGGTCGCCGTGGGCTCGGCCGTCTCGCTGCCCTGAAGGTCTGCGTAGCCTTCGATGTTCTCGAAGAAGTACGAAGCACCGAAAGCGTTGGTGCTCAACGCGTTGTAGCTCCACGCCTTGGTGTAGGACTCCGCGGTCACCGGGGTGCCGTCGTGGAAAGTCCAGCCGTCCTTGAGCGTGACGGTCCAGTTGATGTTGTCCTCGGACTCGACCGACTCGGCCACGCCGTTGTACTCGACGCTGTTGTCGTCGTCGTTGAAGGTCACCAGGGGCGTGAACAACGCCTGGAGGACCTGGTTGCCTTCGCTCTCGGTGGTGTTGCCGGGAATCAGCGGGTTCTCGGGCTCACCGATGTAAATGCTGAAGATTCCGTCTCCGCTGCCGCCGGAACCCGAACCGCCACCGCCACAGGCGGCGAGCAGACTCGCACTCATCAGCACAGCCGTGGCGACTACCGCGGCACGTTTGATACGCAAGGAAAATCCTCCATCCAGATGTGAACACGGGGTCGTCCGTGCTCAGGTCCTCGGGCGCGACGCCCGGGGATTCGTGGGCGACCGCATGGCACGGCAGGTGAGCCGTTCCAACGATCTGATGAGATGGACTTTAGACACATCCTGATACGAACATGTGAACTCCCCCAGA
>NZ_CAPS01000040.1 GCF_000333955.1 Rhodococcus sp. AW25M09 | reverse complement strand
ACTGCTGGTTATCGGGATTGTACTGGGTATCGGGATTGTGCTGGGTATCGGGGTACTGCTCGGCACCGGGGTGCGGCGGGCCTTGATCCTGAGGCTGTGCCGACTCCGGCTGAGGTGCCGCGTCCTGGTCGCGCTCCCGAGCTGAACGCGGGTCGTCCGGATTCGTCATCTCTCGAGGGTACCTAGCCGTGGTTCGCAGGTGACGACATGAAACGGCCCACACGAGCAGTGCTCGTGTGGGCCGATCAGTACACCGCGGCTACCCCAGGATCAGGCGTTCGCCCTCCGGGCTGGCGTTGACCGAGACCACATCGCCGTCGTGGACATCACCGGCAAGTAGCAATTTCGCCAGTTGGTCACCGATGGCCTGCTGGATCAGTCGACGCAACGGCCGAGCGCCGTACAGCGGGTCGTAGCCACGCGCAGCCAGCCACATCTTCGCGGGCGACGACACCTCCAACGTCAGACGACGAGCCGCCAGGCGCTTGGCGAGGAAGCCGAGCTGAATGTCGACGATCGACTCGAGCTGATCCTCGGACAACGCGTCGAACACCACGACGTCGTCGAGTCGGTTGACGAACTCGGGCTTGAACGAGCGCCGCACCGCGTCCATCACCTGCTCCTTGCTGCCGCCGGCACCGAGGTTGGAGGTGAGGATCAGGATCGTGTTGCGGAAATCGACGGTCCGACCCTGCCCGTCGGTGAGCCGGCCTTCGTCGAGCACTGCGAGCAGGATGTCGAACACGTCGGGGTGCGCTTTTTCGACCTCGTCGAAGAGCACAACCGTGTACGGACGCCTACGCACCGCCTCGGTCAACTGTCCACCGGCCTCGTACCCGACGTAGCCCGGAGGCGCACCGACCAGGCGAGCGACGGCATGCTTCTCGCTGTACTCGCTCATGTCGATCCGCACCATCGCGCGTTCGTCGTCGAAGAGGAACTCCGCCAACGCTTTGGCCAGTTCGGTCTTGCCGACACCTGTGGGACCGAGGAACAGGAACGATCCCGTCGGACGGTTGGGGTCGGCCACGCCGGCGCGGGAGCGTCGGACGGCGTCGGCCACCGCCTGTACGGCGTCCTTCTGTCCGACGACTCGCTTGCCGAGTTCGTCTTCCATCCGGAGCAGTTTGGCGGTCTCGCCCTCGAGCATCCGGCCCGCCGGAATTCCGGTCCACGCAGCGACGACATCGGCGACGTCATCCGGACCGACTTCCTCCTTGAGCATGACGTCACCCTGCGCGGGCGACGCCTCGGTCTTGGCGGCGAGCTCCTTCTCGAGCGTCGGAATGCGGCCGTACCGCAGCTCGGCCGTCTTGCCGAGATCCCCGTCCCGCTCGGCACGGTCGGATTCGCCGCGCAGGTTTTCCAGCTCCTCCTTCAATGCCCGGACCGAGTCGATGGCGTTCTTCTCGTTCTGCCAGCGTGTGCTGAGACCGGCCAGCTTCTCCTGCAGGTCGGCCAATTCCTGGCGGAGTTTGTCCAGCCGAGCTTTCGACGCGTCGTCGGTCTCCTTGGCCAGTGCCATCTCCTCGATTTCGAGGCGGCGGACGGCGCGTTCGACTTCGTCGATCTCGACCGGCCGTGAATCGATCTCCATCCGCAGACGTGACGCGGCCTCGTCGACCAGGTCGATGGCCTTGTCCGGTAGGAACCGTGCGGTGATGTACCGGTCGCTGAGCGTGGCTGCGGCGACCAGTGCGGAGTCCGTGATTCGGACGCCGTGGTGCACCTCGTAGCGCTCCTTGAGTCCACGCAGGATGCCGACGGTGTCCTCGACCGAGGGCTCACCGACGTAGACCTGTTGGAAGCGTCGTTCGAGTGCGGCGTCCTTCTCGATGTACTTGCGGTACTCCTCGAGGGTCGTCGCACCGACCAGGCGCAGTTCGCCGCGGGCGAGCATCGGCTTGATCATGTTGCCCGCGTCCATCGCAGATTCGCCGGTCGCACCGGCACCGACGATGGTGTGCAGCTCGTCGATGAACGTGATCACCTGGCCCGCGGAGTTCTTGATGTCGTCGAGCACGGCCTTGAGCCGCTCCTCGAACTCACCGCGGAACTTCGCGCCCGCGACCATCGAACCGAGGTCGAGGGACACCACTGTCTTGCCGCGCAGGCTTTCCGGAACGTCACCGGCGATGACACGCTGCGCCAGTCCTTCGACGATGGCGGTCTTGCCGACGCCGGGTTCGCCGATGAGCACCGGGTTGTTCTTGGTGCGGCGCGAGAGAACCTGTACTACTCGCCTGATCTCGGTGTCGCGCCCGATCACGGGATCGAGCTTGCCGGCCCGGGCCAGTGCGGTCAGATCGGTGCTGTATTTCTCCAGCGCCTGATAGGTGTTCTCGGGGTCGGCACTGGTGACCCGAGCGCTTCCTCGCACTGCTTGGAAGGCGTCGCGCAGCTCACCCGGTCCGGCTCCGTGGCCGGTGAGGAGCTTGGCGACGTCGCCTGCCCCCGTCGCCAAGCCGACCATCAGATGTTCGGTGGAGACGAACTCGTCGTCGATTTCGGTGGCCAGGTGCTGCGCTGCGGTGACCGCGGCGAGGGTTTCACGGCCGAGTTGCGGAGTGGTGGTCGAACCGGATGCCGAGGGCAGTCGGTCGACGAGATTCTGCGCTTCTCGACGCACCGTTGCAGGGTCGACGCCGACGGCTTTCAGCAAGGGCGTGGCGATGCCGTCGGTCTGATCGAGCAACGCCACCAACAAATGTGCCGGACGGATATCCGGGTTACCGGCCGCGGATGCGGCCTGCAGGGCAGCGGAGAGTGCTGCCTGCGACTTCGTGGTGGGAGTGAAACTGTCCACCGGTCACCTTCTTTCGAGAGACGGATTCGAGACTGTCGCTGGGTACAACCATAGCGAAGTTGAGTCTGTTCCGCTCAACCCCTGTCGTGCGCCTTTTGCATCCCAGGAGGGGCGCAAAAGGCGCACGAGGGCGAAGCCCGTGCGAGATGGACTCGATCGGTCTACTTTGGTGTCGGTCGACAGTGGCGGTGTCAGTGGTGATTCGGGGGGAGGTAGATCGATGCTCGACGCGCGGACGATCTCCCTGGTGCGCACGGGATTCAAATCGGTCGTGGCCGCTCAGGACGGTCCGGCGCGGCTGTCCCGGTCGTTCTACGCCCATCTCTTCGCCGAGTACCCCGACTTCCGCAGCCTGTTCCCCGCCTCGATGGACGCGCTGCGTGAACATTTCGTGATGGCACTGGGCTACGTCTTCGAGCACCTCGACGACGCAGACCGCGTCGAGCCGTTCCTCGAGCAACTCGGCCGAGACCACCGCAAGCACGGAATCTCGGGCGCTCATTTTCGCGCCGGCAGCTCGGCCCTGATCGCCGCGTTCCGTTCTTTCGCGGGCAACGAGGTGTGGACCGACGAGGTCGAGAAGGCGTGGCACGACGCGCTCACGGTGGTGAGCAGCGCGATGGCCGTCGCCGCGGACAACGACGAACTGCCGCCGTACTGGAGTGCCACCGTCGTCGAACATCAGCGCCTGCTCGACGATCTCGCGGTGGTGCGGCTCAAGACCGACGGCGAGATCCCGTACTTTCCCGGGCAGTACGTCAGTGTGCAGATTCCGCAGCGACCCAAGCTGTGGCGCTACCTGTCCCCCGCCATTCCGAGCAACCCGTACGGCGAGATCGAGTTCCATGTTCGACGCGTATCCGGTGGCTGGGTGTCTCCGGCGATGGTCACCGAGACCGCCGTCGGTGATCGCTGGTCGATCAGTCCGCCGCTCGGCGGGATGGTCGTCGATCGGGCGATCCGCGAGGATGTGCTGATGATCGCCGGCGGCACCGGTTTGGCACCGTTGCGTGCGCAGGTGATGGACATGGCTCAGCGCAGCAACAATCCGCGAGTGCATCTGTTCGTCAGCGGAACGTATCCGTGCGATCTCTACGATCTGGACACTCTGTGGCAGTTGTCGCTGTCGAATCCGTGGCTGACGGTCGTTCCGGTGACCGAGGAGCCGGAGGATCCGTGGTGGTATTCCGGCGCGCCGCGTGAACTGCCATGGGGAATGCACCAGCGATTGCACGGTGCGGTGGGCAAGGTGGTCACCCGGTTCGGGTCGTGGGCCGATCGACAGATTCAGATCTGCGGTTCGCCGTCGATGGTCCGTACGACGCTCTACGCCCTCCGCAAGGTCGGTACGCCGATGGAGCACGTTCAGCACGACCCGTTCTGAACTGCCTGACGCTGTAATTGCTCAGCCGGACAACGACCTCGGAGGGGCACTCTCGATCGCTTCTCCGGCCACCAGCCGTGGAGTCCACGCCTCGGTGACGAGTCGACCGTCGCCGGTGATGATTGCGTCGGGATCAGGATCTATCAGGATGGGATATCCGGTGTCGGCGGTGGCGACGATGTTCTGCACCAGCAGGCCGTTCTCGATCGTGTAGTACACGGGAACCGGCTGTAGATCGGCGTCGAATGCCCACGGGCGGCCGATGAACACGACGGCCTCGCCGCCTTCGTCGAGCACCGACACCGAACCGTCGTGCTCGAGCCGCAGACTCCACCGGGGCGGCATCGATGTGGCGAACTCGAATCTGTGCGGTGCCCTCGAATTGAGCAAGTGGACCATCAGCAGTGCGTTTTCCCGGGGATCTCGCTGCGGCACAATGACTTCGAATGATTCGCACTCGTAGAACCTGGACCCGAACGGCCCTGGAATACCGGGGCCGAGGTCGCCGGCAATCACGAGTTCGAGCCGAACGTTGCCCGAGCCGTTCTCTGCCCTGAGGGTGATTCCCTCGGACGGATGCGGCATGGGCGACTCGTCCCGCGGCGCGAAGGACAGCACCGCGCGCAGCAACGGTTCCACCACCTCTGCGTCACCGTCTCGTGAATCGAACGTTCGTCGTCGACGATCGGTCATCTCCACCCCCTCCGCCTGGCAATCCAGTTTGCCACCGAGGCTGCGATCACGCTGGCGGTTGTGCATAAAACCATGCGTTCGAAGCAGTCGGTGATGGTGCGGCAGCAGCGGCTTCTGGGAGCCGGCTCGCTCCGCGGCGGATCGAACCGGGCGGGCATTCGATCTGCCCGAGGAGCCGCGGAACCTCCTCAGCTCGAGGAGCCGGCCCTAAGCGCCGGCTTTCGCTGCAATGCGCGCCTGCACTTCCGGACGCCTGAGCGGCGGCACCGTGGGAGGTGGCCGACGCCGGTCCGGCAGGGCGTCCAGGAGTCGATGCGTCGTGGCCGTCACCTCCGCTACGGCCAGCTCGAAGGCGTCGCGGGTGGCGTCGGACGTCTTCTGCACGCCACTGATCTTGCGGACGTACTGACGCGCGGCCGCTTCGATCTCCTCGTCGGTGGCGTGCGGTTCCAGCCCCCGCAGGGTGGTGATGTTTCGGCACATGACCCGACGATAGACCCGCAGCTCATACCTCGAGAAGACCCGCGACCGCCTTCAGACACAGCTCGCGAACCTGCTCTCGCCCCAGAGTTCTGCGTTCCACCCAGTCGTGACAGACCGCGCGGACGAACGCCACCCATCCTCGTAGAGCAGCCCTGACCATCTCGTCGTCGTGGAATTGCGCGGGCAGCGCAGACAGAATGCGCTGCTGCTGAATGTCGAACTCGCGCGTCAGGATGTCGTTGATGCGGCCGTCTCCGAGCAGCGCGCCTCGATTGACGGCCCGAACACCGTGCGCGTGCTCGTCGGTGTACGCGATGTAGGCGTCGAGTCCGGCCGCGATCTGGTCCAGGATCGGTAGCGAGGTGTCGGGGGCGGTGACTGCGAGGTTGCGCTCGGATTCGGTGCGCACGATCTCGACGAAGAATTCTCGTTTGGACGGGAAGTAGTGGTACATCAAGCCGCGCGAGACTCCGGCGAGGTCTGCGACTTCCTCGATCCACACGTCCTCGTAGGGACGTTCGGCGAACAGACTCGACCCGATCTCGATCAACTGCGCACGCCGCTGGTCCGGCGTCATGCGTTTTCGAGGTGTGGTCATGGGCCCCGAATGTTACTTGACACCGGTTCAACAGTGAGTACCGTCACTATTTGACACCGGTTCAACAGGATCCGGTTCGGGGACGAGGGAGCGTTCATGTCTGCGGAATTCGCAGTGCGAGACGGCGTGCTACCGCATCCGCCGTATCGGCTACCGATACTGGGCGACGTCATCGGCGTCGACCCGCGCTCTCCGATCCAGGATTCGACCGTCATGGCCGCCCGGCTGGGCCCGATGTTCGAGCGCCACATCCTCGGCAAGCGTTTCGTCTTCGCCTCGGGTGCCGACGCGGTCGGCGATCTGTGCGACGAGACTCGTTTCGAGAAGTTTCTGCCGCCGGGTGTCGAGCGCCTCCGCGACATCGGTGCCGACGGCTTGTTCACCGCCTACAACCACGAGCCCAACTGGCAACGCGCCCACGATCTGCTGCGTCCGGCGTTCACTGCCGGAGCCATGCGCGGGTACCACGCCATCATGGTGGACGTCGCGGACGACCTGATCGAGCATTGGACCGAGCGTTCACGCGACGCGTCGACGACCGACGTGTCCTCGGACATGACGAAGCTGACGCTCGAGACCATCGGACGCACCGGATTCAGCTACAGCTTCGGCTCGTTCACCCGCGCCGAACCACACCCGTTCGTGTCCGCGATGGTCGGTGCACTGACGTACAACCAGCGGCGGGCAATGGTGTCGATCCCGGCGTTCGCCGCCCCGCTGTTCGCCCGATCCGACCGCCGATACGAGCAGAACAAGAAGTACCTGGCCGAGGTACTCACCGACGTCGTCCGCACTCGTCGACAGTCCACCGAGGACTTCACCGATCTGCTGCAGATCATGATGGACGCGGCGCGCGAGGCCGACAACCCCAATGCACTCGGCGAAGCCAACATCGGCCACCAGATTCTGACCTTCCTGATCGCCGGGCACGAAACAACCTCGGGCGCATTGTCTTTCGCATTGTACTTCTTGGCTACCCATCCCGAGGTCTTCGAACGCGCCCGCGCGGAGGTGGACGAGATCTGGGGCACGGGCAAGCCGGAGTTCGGTCAGGTCCCCAAACTTCGGTACGTCCGCCGGGTCCTGGACGAATCACTGCGTCTGTGGCCGACGGTTCCCGCGTTCGGCCGAGGCGCACGAACCGACACCGTCATCGGTGACGGTTACCCCATGGCCGCCGGGGACTGGGCCATCGTTCTCGCGACTGCGCTGCACCGCGATCCGGTGTGGGGCGATCGGCCGGACGCATTCGATCCCGACAACTTCCTCCCCGCTCGCATCAAAGCCCGCCCGGCGCACGTGTACAAACCCTTCGGGACCGGCGAACGCGCTTGCATCGGAAGACAATTCGCCATCCACGAGGCAGTGCTGGTGCTCGGAACCATTCTGCAGCGCTTCGATCTGCGGGCCGACCCGTCGTATCGCCTGAAGGTCACGGAACGACTGACCATGATGCCCGACGGCTTCCGCGTCACGCCATCGCTCCGGACGTGATCAGTCCGGCAAAAGCGGTACCGACATTCCCGGATCTCGCCCGAGCAGCACCCCGCGCGTCAGTGACGTGGAGCCGAACTTCTTGTGCACCCCATCGAGGGCACGATCGAGAGCCGATGCCTCCGGCGGCGTCCGAACCGAGGGCGCATCGAACTGCAGCTCGAGTTGTTCCGCGCCTCCCTTGTCGATACTCGACACGGTGACTCCGACCAGGGTGATGCCCTTCTCCGCGATCAGCGGAGCGGTCTCACGCAGCAGCTCCAGTGCCGCGTCGAGGATGTCCCGGGTGTCGGCGGTGGCGCGATCGAGGGTGTGCGATCGGGTGGCGCGGGAGAAATCGGCAAAACGTACGCGCAGCATCACAGTCCGCCCGGTTCGCTGCGCACCGCGCATTCGGTGTGTGACGCGATCCACCAGCCCGATCAACGACGCCTCCACCTCTGCCGCGTCGTGTCGACCGCGGCCGAGCGCCCGCTGAGCGCCGATGGAACTACGCGACTTCCCAGGCTGCACCCGACGTGGATCTCGGCCCATCGACAGTGCATACAGGTGCGCTCCCGCACCCTTGCCCAGTACCGAGGCCAACGACCTCTCGCCGTAGGCCGCGATGTCGCCCACCGTCCTGATATCGAGGACGTGCAGCTTGTCGGCGGTCACTTTGCCTACGCCCCAGAGCCTTTCGATGTTCAGCGGGTGCAGGAACTCGAGTTCGCCACCGGGCGGCACGAGCAGCAGGCCGTCGGGCTTGGCGAAGGCGCTGGCCACCTTGGCCAAGAACTTGGTGGTGGCGATCCCGACGGTGATGGGCAGACCCACCTGCTCGGCGACGTCCTGCCGCAACTGCTCGCCGATCTCGAGGGCACTACCCGCGATTTTCCGCAGCCCGCCGACATCGAGGAACGCCTCGTCGATGGAAATCCCCTCCACCAGCGGCGTGGTGTCGTGGAAGACGTCGAACACGTCCTTGCTCGCCTGCGAATACGCCTCCATGCGCGGCGGCACCACGATGGCCTGCGGACACACCGCCCGAGCCTGCCCACCACTCATCGCCGTGCGCACCCCGAACGCCTTGGCCTCGTAGCTCGCAGCAAGCACCACTCCCCCGCCCACGATGACCGGCCTACCGCGCAGCCGGGGATCGTCGCGCTGCTCCACCGAGGCATAGAACGAATCCAGGTCGGCGTGCATGATGCTCGCCAGATTCGGAACGTTCGACTCCACGAAAACAATGCTCGCACGGACTACCGACATACTCGGATGGCACAATCCGACCGAGAGGGACAACCGAAGTGACCCAGATCACCGAATGTGTCATTGTTGAAGTCGTCGGATCGGCGTGAACGGCTGGAGAAGAATCGTGACAGCCTGGTGGCGGTGGTACGCAGCGCTCGGCGTACTCGGCTGCGCGGCCTACTTCGTCGTTCCGAGCATCGTCTGGGCTCGGTCCATCTTCGTTCTCGTCGGCGTGTCCGCCGTCGCGGCCACCGTGATCGGCACCAGAATGCACCGGCCGCGCAATCGCACTGCGTGGCTGACCATCGCGGTGGGCACGGCGCTCTGGGTTCTCGGCGACATCGTGTACGAGTGGATCAGCAGCACACGGAGCAGCGTTCCCTATCCCTCGCCGGCCGACGCGGTCTATCTGGTCGCCTATCCGGTCTACGGCTGGGGCCTGTTTCTGCTGGTCCGGCACAAATGGCGATCGAGCGAACGCGGACACGTCGCCAACAGCGCCATCGTCATGGTGGCATTCGGTTTGCTGACCTGGGTGTTCGCTGTCCAACCGTCGCTCGGCGACGGCGGCATCTCCGGAACCGCCGCCCTGGTCGACATCGCATACCCCGCCATGGACATCTTCCTGCTGGGGCTGCTGGCCCACTTCGTCGGGTCGCGGCAGTGGCGCGCTCTGTCCTACCGGTTGCTCACTGCGGCAGTTCTGCTGCTGGTCGTCACCGACATCGCCAACAACTTCTCGATCATCTCGGAATCGACCTCGGATCGTTCACTGCTCGACGTCGGGTGGACCATGTCCTACGTCCTCATCGGCGTCGCGGCCCTGCATCCATCCATGCGGCGAATCACGAGCCCTACCCTCGAATCAGACGCACACCTGATGGCGTCCTTCACCACGCCTACGGTCGTCGTACTCACCGCGGCCACCCTCACTGCTCCGATCGTGATGTACATCGAGGTGATTCGTGCCGAGCCGATCTCGCAATGGGGCTGGGCGGTAATGCTCTGCGCGGTGGCATTGGTGATCCTGGTGATCCTCCGCATCACCGACCTGCTGCGGTTGCTGCACTCCCAAACTGTGCGGCTTCGCGCCGCCGCCGACACCGATCACCTCACCGGTCTCGCCAACCTGCGAGCCCTCGAACACAGGATTTGGCAGAACGCGGGTGACACCACCTTGCTGACGGTCGATATCGACCGTTTCAAAGAAGTCAACGATACGTTCGGACGCGGCCTGGGCGACCAGGTTCTCATCGTGGTCGCCGACAGACTGCGAGGCGTCGCCGACGATTCGATTCTGCTGGCGCGCTTGGCCGGTGACGAATTCGCCTTGTGTGGGACGACGGAGTCGATGGACCCCGTGACGATGGCTCACGAGATCCAACGCCGGTTCGCGACGCCGTTGGAGGTGGGGAGCGTGACGCTGCTGATCGAGGTGAGCGTGGGCGTGGCGTCGAATTCACCTGAAGGCGAAGGAGAAGAAGAGACCACGCCGGATCGCCTGGTGCAGCGCGCCGACCTTGCCGTACAGGCCGCAAAGGCGGCCCAAACGCGGATTGCGTTCTACGACCGGACGATGGACCGAGACAGTAGCGAGCAGCTGATCATGCTCGGCGAGCTCACCACAGCGCTCGAATCGGACCAGCTGCACCTGCTGTATCAGCCTCAGGTCGATCTCTCGTCGATGACGGTCGTCGGCGTGGAGGCTTTGTTGCGGTGGCACCACCCGAACGGCGCAGTCCTGCCCCCGAGCGCGTTTCTGCCCACCGCCGAACGCACCGGACTCATCAGGCCGGTGACGAAGTACGTGCTCACCCGCGCGCTCGCCCAACGCAGACAGTGGGCACTGAGCGGCCTGCACCTGCGCGTCGCCGTCAACATCTCGACCCGCAACCTGTTCGACGACGCCCTGATCGACCAGGTTCGCGCTGTCCTGGCAGAATTCGACTGCCCTGCAGATCAATTGACGTTGGAAGTGACCGAAACCTCGGCCATGACAAATCCGGCGGGGGCCACCGAGGTGCTCTCGGTACTGCACGCCATGGGGGTGCAGGTCGCCATCGACGACTACGGGACCGGCTACAGCTCGCTCGCCTACATCGAGCGGTTGCCGGTGCAGGAACTCAAGATCGACCGAATCTTCGTCGCCGGCATGACCCACAACCCGGCGCACGCCGCCATCGTGCGATCGACCGTCGAACTCGCCCGTACGCTGGGGTTGTCGGTGACGGCAGAGGGTGTGGAGGACGAGGTGACGATGACAGCGTTGCGCGAACTGCGTTGCGGGCTGGCCCAGGGTTACCACCTGGGCAGACCCACCTCGCCCGACCGGCTGCCCGCCCTCATCGCCGACGTGAACAATTGTCTGAAAACTGCGACAGAAGAACGGATATCATGACCGAGGCAGCACTGTCGGTGTACGCCGCGATTCGATCTCGTCGCGACGTCCGCGCGGAGTTCGACGGAACCGTCGTCGACGACGAGACGTTGCGCCGCATCCTCGGCGCGGCGCATCAGGCACCGAGCGTGGGCAACACCCAGCCCTGGGATTTCGTCGTGGTCCGCAAGCCCGACACGCTGAAGGCTTTCGCAGCACATGTCGCGGCCTGCCGTCAGGATTTCGCGGACAAGCTCGACCCGGAACGGCGAAAGACGTTCGACCCCATTCGCGTCGAGGGAATCGAGACCAGCGGCACCGGAGTGGTGGTCACCTACGATCCGGACCGCGGCGGACAGCACGTTCTGGGCCGTGACACCGTCGACGACACCGGGCTGTTCTCCGCCGTATTGGCCATCGAAAACCTCTGGCTGGCAGCGATAGCCGAGAACGTCGGCGTCGGCTGGGTTTCTTTCTACGACGAGGAGTTCCTCACCGAGATGATCGACATCCCTGCACCCGTCCGTCCGATCGCGTGGCTGTGTGTGGGCCCGGTCGAGTCGTTCCAGGAAGTACCCGATCTGGAACGGTTCGGCTGGCGCACTCGTCGCCCCCTCGATGACGCCGTTCACTTCGAGCAGTACCGCCGATGAGGGCCCGCCTGGTTGCCGCGGCGACATTCTGCGTGGTGCTGGCCGGATGCTCTGCTGCCGAGTCGGCCCCCGAACCATCCACTCCGGCAACGACTCCCGCCGCAGAACCCGCGCAGGCCCCGGATTCGGCCGACCCGATCGGCACCGTCGTCCCGTTCCCCGGTGCGCCGGAAGGCGTCGTGGTCGGTACGTCCGGCATCGCTGCCGCAGCGGTCCGTGAGCCCGACGGTGTAGTGCTGTTCGACGCCGCAACCGGCGCAGTGCGACAGATGGTCCCGACAACCGGCGCGCCGCGGCACCTCTCGCTCGCGGGACCCGACGGCCCGGTGCTGGCACCGCTGGAGGGCAGTGACGAGCTCGTCGAGGTTTCACTCGACGACGGCGCAATCCTCTCGACCGCCACCGGCGTCGGCCGCCAGCCACACGATGCGGTCTCTACCTCCGACGGCACGATCGTGGCCACCAACGAAATGGGCGGCGGAGTGATATTTCTGCGCGACGGCTCCGTGGTCTCCGAACTACCGCCGGGGCCGGTCCAACCCGGTGGAGTTGCCGCTCTGGGGCGGTACGCCGCCGTCGCGGACGTGCAGGGCAACGGCGTGTGGGTCTACGACGGTTCGACGCGTCAGGAGGTGGCCCAGGCCCCGATCGGCGTCAAGCTCACGCACGCGGTGACGGTCGACGAGACGACGGCCGGGTTCGCCGACACCGACGGCGGGGCGGTGCTTCTCTCATCGGTCGACGCTGCCGGCAGCATTCGGCAGATCTCGTCGATCGACGCGCCGGGCAACCCCTACGGTCTTGCGGTGGATCCCGAGCGCGCGCTGTTGTTCGTGACACTGACCGCGTCGAACTTGCTGCGGGTGGTCGACGTGTCGGATCCCGCTGCGCCCCGCACCCTGGGCGACGTTCCGACGGTCACGCAGGCCAATTCCGTCGCGGTCGATCCGCGGACCGGGGACGTGTTGGTGACCGGCAGCGACCCCGGTGCCGCGAGTTCGATTCAGATCATCGCTCGGGACGACTTGCCCGGCAGCTGAACGTCACCAGCCGTAGGAGCCCGGGATTCCTTTGAACGGGCCGACGACGTCGTCGGTGATCCAGCCCTCGTAGAACCCGCCTTCCTGCGGGCGGACTGCTTCCCCGTCGATCTCGCAGTCCAAGCGACTGGGCGAGAACGCCAGGTAGCCGGCGATATCGGTGAACTGGGTTGTGGGGTTCTCGTAGCTCCATCCGGCTGCCTCGGCGACGGCGTCTCCGCCGTGCACGTCCCAGTACGTGGCGGCACCTTTCCACTCGCAGTGCGTCGAGCGCGCCGCCGAGGGGGTCAATGCGCCGGGGACGACGTCAGCGGGAGAGATGTACCAGGTCGGCGGGTGGCTCGTTTCGAGAACTCGGTACGCGGCGGTGGTGCGGGCGACCACCTCGCCGCCGAGCCGGACGACGAGGGAACGGTTCGAGGACTCCAACCGCGGCGGACGAGGGTAATCCCAGACCGACTCCTGGCCCGGCTTCGGCTTTTCCGGTACGACTGATCTCGGCAAGTGTGCACTCATCCTTCGATGGTGCCACCGGATGTCACGGGGCGTCGACGGGATAGAGATCATCCACCCGTTCTTCGTCGAGAATCCAGCGATCGACCTCGTCCAGAGGCTCGACGGTGCGCGCCGAAGCCGGAGGCACGGGTTGCTCGATGCGGACTGGCTCGATGGGTTCCCGATCCGGTAGCGGGGCCGACCGGACCGGCTGTGCGGGCACCGAAATCTCCGGTGTGGGGACTCGCGGCGCAGGTGCCGCGGGGGCGACTCTCGGGGCGACGGCAACACGCTCGTCGGCCGCACGTTCGTCGGCCGCACGTTCGTCGGTCGCACGTTCCTCGGAGGCAGGTACCTGGGTGTCAGGAACATCGATAGCCTTCGGCAGTTCAGCAGGTATGCGGACGAGGATGCCCAGCCCGTGCGTCGCGGCCAACAGACTGACCGGGGCGACGGTGGCAATGGCCGCCGACAAGGCCGGATGCAGTGTGCCGGCTTCGGAGATGAAGGCGTGCATCGCATTTGCGCCGATACTGACCAAGGCCGCGGTAATCAAAACTCCCCAGAAGAAGCGTCGGCCACTGCGTTGATCCTCGAATTGAGCGAGTGCGATGACGGAGATGGTGGCTTGGAGAATGGTGCCGTCGACGATCACCGGCCACAGCCACGACAGCGAGCGTGGCACGCCTGCCATCGTGGCGAGATCCCACAGTGCCGCGAAACTCAGCACGAACGATGCAATTCCGATGACAGTGGTGATGACGACCGCACTGACGAGCGTCGCACGTAGGACCTTATTCATGGGTCGTCATGAAACACGAGGCCACCGACAAGTTCGGTGAAGCCTGCGACGGTCGAGAAGCAAAGGCGACGCGAACGATGGCCTGGTCGCCGTCGATATCGATCGGGCCGAGCGCTCGAGCAGTGTCGACGGTGAGTGTGCCGGCTGCCGGGCCGAGGAGACTTGCGGGTTTCGCTCGCCTCGCTGCGGCCCCGTCTTGCCCGCCCCCCAGTCCTCGCGAATGCGCGCGCCCGCCTCGCTGCGGCCCCGTCTTGCCCGCCCCCAAGTCCCCGCAAATGCGCGCGCATTTGCCAGGGGCGCGCGGAATCGCTATGCGATCGTTGGCAATTGTGAACGCGTCTGGCGAATGCGCGCGCATTTGCCTCTGCACCAAGCTGCCGCTGCACCCCGCTGCCACCGCACCGACGTGCCCTCGCAGAATCAAGCCGTGCGGACGGCTCCGCGGTAGAAGTCGGCGCGGTCGTGAGCGGACATGCCGCCCCATACGCCGTAGGGCTCGTTGGCTTCGAGGGCGTGCTGTCGGCATTGTTCGAGAACCGGGCAGCGGCCGCAGACCTGCTTGGCGGATTTCTCCCGCGAGGTGCGCGCGCGTCCTCGTTCACCCTCGGGGTGGAAGAACACGGACGAGTCCAATCCACGACACAGGCCGTCGAGTTGCCAGTCCCAGACATCTGCGTTGGGAACGGGAAGTTGAACCGGCCTGGCGGGTGCGCCTCGCACCATGAGCTGTCTCCTCACTGAAAGGTGAACAAGCTCACTCTCCCGCATTCATCATACTTTTACAAGTTCTTTCAACAATTCGTAGTACTTAAAAGCAAGCATGCTTGCTTGAAATGGGCTTGCGCTGACGCTGCTCGGGCTTCACCGGCCCGGTTACGATCGCCAAAACTGGATGAATGTCCCATTCACAAAGTCTGAGCGACTGAATGTCACATTCATCCGAACCGGGGGACATCATCCGAACCGGGGAACCGGGGCACCGCGAGGCGGCGAACAGATCAGTGACTCTCCGACATTCCCGCACGCTTCTCCAGCTCGACGAGAACCTGCTCGGCGATCTTGGTCGGCGGCGGACCGATGTCGACGACGATCGAGTTCTCGTCCTCACCGAGTGGCTCGAGCGTGGAGATCTGCGTGTCGAGCAATGACGACGGCATGAAATGGTCCATTCGGGCATTGAGGCGTCCGCTGATCCGGTCCTTGGTTCCGGCCAGATGAACGAAGATCACCTCGGCTCCCTCCTCGGACGCGGCGCTCAGCACATTTCGATACGACCGCTTGAGGGCCGAGCACGTCACGATGCCCGATCGGCCGGTGCTGGTGTGATCGGTGATCCACTCCGCTATCACCTCCAGCCACGGCCATCGGTCCTCGTCGGTCAGTGGCTCACCGGCCGCCATTTTTGCCACGTTGGCGTCCGGATGCAGGTCGTCGCCCTCCTGCAGGTCCCATTTCAATGCTCCCGCGAGGATGCCCGCCACGGTGGACTTTCCCGATCCGGACACTCCCATCACCACGAGAACCGGATGATGCGCTCTGCCTGTCGTCTGTGATGCCATCCCTCGATACTGCTCCATCGAGCCCGTTTGGATCGGACAGACGCGAGAAACCGGGCAACCCGTGGGACGATCGATGGGACATGAGCGAGACCAACGACTTCCGCCAACTGCACGATTCGGTGCTCGACGAGCTCGGGCGCGACATCGTGAGCGGCGCTGTCCCCAGCGGAACCCGAATCTCGGCCGACGACGTCGCCGCTCGGTTCACCGTGTCTCGAACCGTGGTCCGCGAAGTCGTCCGTGTGCTGGAGTCGCTCGGACTGCTCACCGTGCGTAGGCGCGTCGGGATCACGGTGCTCGGTTCCGAGAACTGGAATTCCCTCGACCCGGTTGTCATCCGCTGGCAACTGGCCGGGCCTGCGCGCGCCGAGCAGCTGCTCCTGCTCAGTGAGTTACGTTCGGGCATCGAGCCTTTGGCTGCCAAGCTGGCCGCTCACCGAGCGACGCCCGAACAGTGCGGTGCGTTGACGGCTGCCGTCATCGGCATGTCGTCGACGTCCCGCGCCGCCGACTCCGAGGCCTACCTCGAGCACGATTGCGACTTCCATCGCACGTTGCTCGCTGCGTCGGGCAATCCGATGTTGCGGTCGATGTCCGACATCGTGGTGGAGGTGCTCGCCGGACGCACTCGACATGCCCTGATGTCGCGGCAGGCCGATCCGGAAGCCATCCGTCTGCACGGCGTGGTCGCCTCGTCGATCCAGTCCGGCGACGCCGACGCCGCGCAGTGGGCCATGTTGGCCATCGTCACCAAGTCCGCAGCATCGATGTCGGCGGCCTCGGGTGTGACGCCGTCGCCCGGTCTGGTCCCCGACCAGCAGTGATACACCGGGTGCCCGAAGCCAGGTACACCGACCCGAGGTCCATCGCCTAGATTCGACGGGTGACTGCTCTCGAATTGCCGCTCGAACTTCGCCGCGCGCTCGTTGGAGTAGCTCGGACTCCGCGCCTGCTGGTCGCCTCGGATTACGACGGCACCATGGCCCCCATCGTCTCCGACCCCCAAAAGGCGTTTCCGCACCCCGAGTCGGTCAGCGCGATGCGGGGACTCGCCTCACTCGACGGCACCAACGCCGCTGTCATCTCCGGCCGCGCGCTTCGTGATCTCGCGATTCTCTCGCGGCTGCCCTCGGAGGTGCAGCTCGTGGGCAGCCACGGCAGCGAGTTCGACGCCGGGTTCGTCAACGCCATCGACGACGACGCCAAGAAGCTCCTCACCGTCATCACCGGTGAACTGCAGGACATCGCCGACGGCCACTCCGGCGTCAGCATCGAGACCAAGCCCGCCAGTGTCGCGCTGCACGTACGCAATGCCGAGTCCGCGGCCGGTGAGGAGGCACTCGCGGCCGTGCGTTCCGGCGCGGCTGCGCGGGACGGGGTTCAGGTCACCGAAGGCAAGTCCGTGATCGAGCTCGCCGTCATCGTCACCGACAAGGGCGTCGCCCTCGATATCCTCCGTCATCAAGAAGCGTCGACTGCCGCAGTCTTTTTCGGCGACGACGTCACCGACGAGAAGGCCTTCGGGCACCTGCACGGCCCCGATATCGGCGTCAAGATCGGGCCGGGAGACACCCTCGCCGAGTTCCGTATCGACAGTACCGAGCAGGTCGCTCTGGCCTTGGCGTTCCTCCTGGAGGAGCGTCGGCAGTGGCTCTCGGGGGGCCGACGCCCCCCGCATCGAACGACTGACGATGCTGGCCAGCCCCAACGCCGTTGCACTGCTCACTCCCGACGCCGACGTCACCTGGCTGTGCCACCCCGAGCCCGATTCCGCGGCGGTGTTCGCGCACCTCTTGGGCGGCGACCAGGCCGGTCACTTCAGTGTTGGACCCACCCGCGCATCGCTGCCGCTCAGTCAGCAGTACGTGGACGGCACGATGACGGTGCAGACCAAGTGGTCCAGCCTGCAGGTCACCGATTACTTGCCGCACGACATCGGCCAGGGTCAGACGGCACTGACCCGCGTCATCACCGGCAAGGCCACTGCGGTGGTGACGTTCGCACCGCGTCCGGAGTTCGGAAAGGCCTGGGCCTCACTCGAACCCGATGCCGAAGGCCTGCGAGTCCTGGGCACTGCCGACCCGATGGTGCTGCGCAGCCCCGGCGTCACCTGGAATATCGTCTCCGACGGATCACAGCAGACCGCGCACGCCGAGGTGGATCCCTCGAACGGGCCGATCGTTCTCGAATTGCGGCTCGGGACAGACGATCTGAGTGAGCACACCTCGACCGAGTTGGAGCGTCGCCGGTCGGCCGAAGCTTACTGGAGGGACTGGGCCGACGGCCTCGACCTACCGCCGCTCAAGCGCGATCTGATGAAACGTTCGGCGCTGACTCTGCGCGGCCTGGTGCATGCGGAGTCCGGTTCGATCATGGCAGCCGCCACCACCTCGCTACCCGAAGACATCGGCGGAGTGCGCAACTGGGACTACCGCTACTGCTGGCTCCGCGACGCGGCACTCAGCGCGTCCGCACTGGTGGACGTCGGATCGGTCGCCGAGGCCGAGAACTACCTCGCCTGGATCCACGGGGTACTCGAATCGGTGTCCGGACCCGAGCGTCTGCACCCGCTGTACACCATCTGGGGCCTCGGACTTCCCCCGGAAGCCGTCATCGACGAACTTCCCGGCTACGCCGGTTCGCGTCCGGTACGCGTGGGAAATGCTGCCAACCAACAGGTTCAGCTGGACGTCTTCGGCCCCATCGTGGAGCTGGTTTCCGCCCTCGCCCACGCCCGCAAAGACAAGGGCGTCGAGAACGGCCTGTCCGACGACGACTGGGAACTCGTCCGCGCCATGGTCGAGGCCGTCGAGCGCCGCTGGTTCGAGCCCGATCACGGCATCTGGGAGATCCGCGACAACCCCCGCCACCACGTCTACTCGAAGGTGATGGGCTGGATCACCGTCGACCGCGCCATCGGACTCGCCGAAACCTTCGGCCGCACAGCAGAATCGAGCTGGGCGCAGCTGCGCGAGACCATCCGCGAGGAAGTACTCGCCAACGGCTGGAACGAGGAGGTCCAGTCCTTCACCGCCGCCTACGACGGCACCGATCTCGACGCCGCGACGTTGTACATCGGCCTGTCCGGGTTGATCGATCCGGCCGATCCGCGCTTCGCCGCTACCGTCACAGCCACCGAAGCCGAACTGCGCAGCGGCTCGACGGTATATCGGTATCGCCACGACGACGGCCTGCCCGGCGGAGAAGGTGGTTTCCACCTCTGCGCAGCCTGGCTCGTGGAGGCCTACCTGCTGGTCGGCCAACGCGAGGAAGCGGAGGCTCTGTTCGCGCAACTCGTCAGCGCTGCAGGCCCCACCGGCCTACTCAGCGAAGAATACGACCCCATCGCCGAACGCTCTCTCGGCAACCACCCGCAGGCCTACAGTCACCTGGGTCTGCTGCGCTGCGCCAGATTGCTCAGCGCCTAGCCGCCCGTCCGCCCCCCAGACCCCCCGCCTACCCCGGCTTCGCGTCAATGGCGCACTGCATACGTCTGAGCCGCAGTGCAATGGTCCATTGACGCGAACGGGGGGCGGGCATAGTAGTCGGGCGGGGGCAGCTCAGGCGATAGCGGGCGGTTGCTCCGGCGGTGGTCCTGCGGTTCGGCCTCGGAAGAGTTCGGTCGGCAGGGTTTCGGCGGCGGCGATGCCCGAGTGCGAGGAGGACAGCACCAACGTTCCCGCTCGACGGCCTTTTTCCTCGGCGTCCTGGCGCACGGTGGTGAGGTTCTCGCGGATTGCGTCGGAGATGCCGTCGAAGCCGGTCACCGAGAGTTGGCCCGGCACATCGATTCCGGAGACTTTCGCGAAGTTGAGTGCGCCGAGGGCGATGACGTCGGTGGTGCACAGCAGAGCCGTTGTCTCGCGGTTCGCCTGGAGCGCTTGGGCGGCGGCGGAGTGGCCGGAGCGAACGGTGTGGTCGAAGCGTTCGACGACGGTGAGGGTGTCGGGGTCGAGTCCGGCGTCGATCATGGCGGCTTGCACTCCGGCGATGCGTTCACGTTGTACGTGGAAGTGACTCTCCGCCAGCCGCCCCGGGGGTACGACGCCATCTCGTCGGTCGCGTCCGAGCCTCATACACAGCACCGCGAGGTGGTCGTGTCCCTGTGAGATCAGATGTGCGGCAAGCATTTTCATTGCTCCGCGGTCGTCGATCGCCACCAGGGCCGCCTCGGGGATGTTGCGTGGCTGATCGCAGACGACGATCGGTAGGTGGCGTTCGCGTACCGCGGCGAGGTACGGGTCGTCGTCGGCGACGGAGTAGACGACGAATCCGTCGACGCCTGCCTGCTGGACGACGGCGGCGGCTTGCACGTCGTCACGTTCGGCTCCGGCGGGGATGAGCAGCAGGCCCTGCCCGGCGGCTTCGCAGGATTCTGCGAGTCCGGCGAGGAAGCTCATCGCCGCGGGGTCGCGGAAGGAGTAGCTGAGCGCTTCGGTGAGGAGCAGGCCGATGGCACCGGCCTTGCGGGTGCGCAGCGATCGCGCGACCGGGTCGGGGCCCGCATAGCCGCGGCGCTTGGCGGCCTGCAGAACGCGTTCGCGGAGCTCCGGGGAGAGCTGATCGGGTCGGTTGTAGGCGTTGGAGACGGTGGTGCGAGAGACCTTGAGCTCGGCAGCGATCGACGCCAACGTCGCCTGACGTCGCGGTTCGCTCGACCTGACCATTACCGGGACGTTAGTCCCATTACGCACCGCAGAGAAACTGGAGGTCGCGATCGTCCGATTCGATCGACGACCCACTGCGCGCTAGAGTACAACGGTAACGGTTTCCATTAGCGTCTAGTTCCGCTCATCAGGAGTACATCGATGTCGTCCATCCATCGCTCGTCCCGGGTCAAGATCACGTCCATACTGGGCCTGACCTGTGCAGCAGCGCTCACTCTCAGCGCCTGCAGCTCCACCGACACCGCGAGCACCGAGTCCGCCCCGGCAACCCCGGTCGACGGTCCGATCACGATCGTGGCGTCCACGAACGTGTGGGGAAGCGTCGCCGAAGCAGTGGCGGGCAACCTCGCGACCGTGACATCGGTCATCTCCGATCCCTCTGCGGACCCGCACTCCTACGAGGCGAGCCCGACCGACGCGGCCTCCATCGCCGAAGCGTCACTGGTGGTCTACAACGGCGGCGGCTACGACCAGTTCATCGAGGACATCCTCGGATCCGTGGGCACAGACGTGCCGTCGGTCGATGCCTTCACCTTGCTCGACGACAGCCACGACCACGATTCCGAGCCCACCTCCGACGCCACCTCCGAGCCGTCGACAGAGGACGGCCATGCACACGGGGAGGTCAACGAGCATGTCTGGTACAACGCCGAAGTCGCTGCGCACACGGCCGAGGAGATCGCCGACAAGCTCGGCCAGCTGGACCCGGACAACGCCGCGCAGTACACCGCCAACGCCGAGACCTTTCACGAGCAGGTCCACGAGATCACCGATGTGACGGCGAAGATCGCCGCCGACTTCCCCGGTGCCCCGGTCGCGCAGACCGAACCGATCGCGCACTACCTCATCGAGGAGTCCGATCTCGACGATCGCACTCCCGAGGACTTCAAGAACTCCATCGAGGAAGGCAACGACCCGTCGCCGGCCTCCATCGCCGCGACCAGAGACCTGTTCACCTCGAAGTCGGTTCGCGCGCTGGTCTACAACATCCAGACCGAGGATGCAGTCACGCAGGACATTCGCTCCACCAGCGAGGCTGCCGGCATCCCTGTCGTCGAGGTCACCGAAACGCTCCCCGCCGGCATGACCTACATCGAGTGGCAGACCAAGGCTGCGACCGATCTGCAGGCCGCGCTCACGACCGCCTCCTAGACCGATTCGGCGTGATGGAAAGCTGTAGTACATGCCTGCTGTAGAACTGCGCGATGCCGGACTGGCATTCGGCGAGCGCACGCTGTGGCAGAACCTGGACCTGGCGGTCGAGAAGGGCGAGTTCGTCGCCGTTCTCGGCCCCAACGGGTCGGGCAAGACGTCTTTGCTCAAGGTGTTGCTCGGACAGAACGACCTCACGTCCGGTACGGCCGCGATCGACGGCAATCCCGTCCGTCGCGGCCAGTCGGGCGTCGGGTACGTCCCCCAGCAGCGCAACATCGACGACGATCTGCCGCTGCGCGGGCGCGATCTCGTCGGGCTCGGCTGGGACGGTCATCGGTGGGGCATGGGTCTGCGCGGTATGCGGCAGCGCAAGGAGACAGTGCAGCGGGCGATCGACCAGGTCGACGCCAATTCGTTCGCGGGCGCACCCGTGGGCTCGATGTCCGGCGGTGAGCAGCAGCGGCTGCGGATCGCCCAGGCACTCGTCGGCGATCCGTCGGTTCTGCTGTGCGACGAGCCCCTGCTCAGCCTCGATCTCGCCAACCAATCCCTGGTCTCGAGCCTCATCGATCGCCGACGGCGGGAGCATCAGACCGCAGTGCTGTTCGTGACCCACGAGATCAACCCGATCCTGCCGCTCGTCGACCGCATCGTCTACATCGTCGACGGTCGGTTCCGCATCGGAACTCCTGAGAAGGTCATGACCACCGAGGTGCTCTCCGAGCTCTACGGCACCGAGGTCGAGGTCCTGAAGGTCCGCGGCCGGCTGGTCGTCGTCGGGACCGGCGATTCCATCGACGCGCTCGGCTCGGCCGGCGCACACCACCCACCCGTGCCGCACGACAGAGAAGACAAGGCATGAACGAGAAGGTTCTCGACGCATTCTCGAAGATGCTCGACTTCCACACCACCGCCAACCTGCTGACGTACGACTTCGTTCAGCAGGCCTTGATCGCGGCCGCCATTCTCGGGCTGCTCGCCGGCGCGCTCGGACCGTTGATCGTCAGCCGCCAGTGGGCCTTCGCGGTGCACGGATCCAGTGAACTCTCGCTCACGGGTGCGTCCGCGGCACTGCTCGTCGGCATTACCGTCGGCCTCGGAGCCATCGTCGGATCGGTCGTCGCGGCGGTGATGTTCGCGCTGCTCGGCAACAAGGCGCGCGACCGCGACTCGGTCATCGGCGTCATCATGTCCTTCGGCCTCGGACTGTCGGTACTGTTCATCTGGCTCTACCCCGGCCGAACCGGCACCAGTTTCTCGCTGCTCATCGGTCAGATCGTCGGCGTCGGGCAGAGCGGAATTCAGCTGCTACTGGTGTGCGCTGTGGTGGTACTGATCGTGCTCGCCTTCGTCTACCGGCCGCTGCTGTTCGCCAGCACCGATCCCGAGGTGGCCCTGGCCCGCGGAGTTCCGGTTCGCGCGCTGTCGGTCGTGTTCGCTGTGCTCGTGGGCGTCGCGTGTGCGCTCGGCGTCCAGATCGTCGGCGCACTTCTCGTGCTCTCGCTCCTCATCACCCCGGCCGCTGCCGCCGCTCGATTGACCGCGAGCCCGCTCAAGGCGACATTGTTGTCCGTTCTGTTCGCCGAGATCGCCGCCGTCGGGGGCATCCTGCTCTCCCTCGCTCCCGGCCTGCCGGTCTCGACGTTCGTCACGACCATCTCGTTCGTCATCTACCTCGGCTGCCGCGCCATCGGCCGAACCCGTAAGGCCAATTCCGGACGGCTCGTCGCCGCCTAGGATATCGAGGGTGACGTCCATCGATCTCAACGCCGATCTCGGCGAAAGCTACGGCGCGTGGACTCTCGGGGACGACGACGCCATGCTCGCCCTCGTCTCGAGCGCCAACGTCGCGTGCGGCTTCCATGCCGGTGATCCCACCACGCTGTTGCGCACGTGCCGTACGGCCGCGAAGGCAGCCGTACGGATCGGAGCTCAGGTCGGCTATCACGACCTCGCCGGGTTCGGTCGCCGCTTCCTCGACGTCTCCCCCGTCGATCTCACCGCCGATGTGATCTATCAGATGGGGGCACTCGACGCCCTCGCCCAGGTCGCCGGTTCGGCCATCGCCTACGTCAAACCGCATGGGGCGCTGTACAACGCGATCGTGCACCACCGCGAGCAGGCCAAGGCCGTGGTCGACGCCGTCACCGCGTACGACGCGACACTGCCGGTGCTCGGTCTCCCCGGTTCGGTGTTTCTCGACGAGGCCGAACGAGCCGGGTTGCGCACTGTCACAGAGGCGTTCGCAGATCGCGCCTATACCCCACAGGGAACGCTGGTCTCTCGCTCGGAGCCGGGTGCGGTGCTCTCCGAGCCCGACGCGGTCGCCCACAGAGTGCTGACCATGATCACCGAGGGCACCGTCGTAGCGGCGGACGGCTCACACGTCGCTGTCCAGGCCGAGTCGATCTGTCTGCACGGCGATTCCCCCGATGCGGTCGCAATGGCCACCGCGGTGTCGGAACTGCTGCAAGCCAACGACATCGATATCACCGCCTTCGTCTGATGCGCATCCTCTCGGCCGGCGAGAGCGCCCTCCTCGTCGAATTCGATGGACTCGACGAGGCGATGGCGCACTACCGCGCACTGGTAGCCGATCCGCCGCCCGCCGTCGTCGATCTCGTTCCGGCCGCCCGTACCGTCCTGGTGATGTTCGACGGGCCACGGCAGCCGATAGTGGACTGGATCTCCCGCATGAAGCCCGTCGACGGAACCAGCGACCGTTCGGAGACCGTCACGATTCCCGTCGTCTACGACGGCGAAGACCTCGACGAGGTGTCGCGTCTGACCGGCTTGTCCACCACGGAAGTCGTTGCGGCCCATCTCGACCAGACGTGGACCGTCGCGTTCGGCGGCTTCGCCCCCGGCTTCGGCTATCTCATCGGTGCCGACGAACGACTGCACGTCCCGCGGCGCACGTCGCCGCGGACCAGTGTTCCCGCTGGCTCAGTGGGACTGGCCGGGGAGTTCTCGGGCATCTACCCGCGGTCCTCGCCCGGCGGTTGGCAGTTGATCGGGCGCACCGACGCTCAGCTGTGGGACCTCGATCGTGATCCACCGGCCCTGCTGCGCCCCGGAACCACCGTACGATTCGAGCGAGCATGAGAGCCCTGACCGTCCTGCAGACGGGACCGCTGTGCACCGTCCAGGACCGTGGCCGACCAGGGCACGCGTCGATCGGAGTGGGGCGCTCCGGTGCGGCCGATCTGCGCTCTCACGATGCAGCGAACAGACTGGTGGGCAACCAGTCCGACGCCGCCACACTGGAAGTGACGTTCGGCGGCCTGAGAGTGCGCGCCGAGTTCGACGCCCTGGCCGCCGTCACCGGTGCGCAGGTGATCTGCCTGGTGGACGGCATCGCACAGGGACTGAACTCGACGATCATCATCCGAGCCGGACAGGAACTGCAATTGTCCACGCCGACATCGGGCCTGCGCAGCTACCTCGCCGTGCGCGGCGGGATCGACGTCCCCGAAGTCCTCGGCAGCCGATCGAGGGACACGATGTCCGGCCTCGGGCCCGCAGCGCTCTCCCCCGGCACGGTGCTCGCCGTCGGAGACGCGCGATCAGACTGGCCCGCGGCCGATTTCGTACCTCCACCGGCCGTCGAACAGGACCTACGCGTCACCTTCGGGCCGCGTGATGAGTGGTTCACAGAACACGCCAGGGCACTGCTACTGCAGCAACCGTGGACGGTGACTGTGGACGCTGATCGCGTCGGAATCAGGCTCGAGGGTGCCGAGCCCCTGCACCGCGCAATCGACCAGGAACTGGCCAGCGAAGGAATGGTTCTCGGGGCGATCCAGGTGCCGCCGTCCGGGCAGCCGGTGCTGTTTCTCGCCGACCACCCCGTCACGGGCGGTTACCCGGTGATCGCCGTCGTCACGGCAGCGGACGTGTCCGCCGCCGCGCAACTCACCCCCGGCAGCCTGGTGCATTTCCGCGCTGTCGATTGAGTCGGCCACCCAGGCAGCCGCGCCGACGAACCGACTAGGCCCGACGTTGCCGAGCGATGTCGGCCAACACGACGCCCGCCGCGACGGATGCGTTGAGTGACTCCACCGGACCGGCCATCGGGATCGACAGGATGTGATCGCAGGTCTCGCTGACCAACCGGGAGAGCCCCTTGCCCTCGGATCCGACGACGATGACGACCGGGCCTTTACCGTCGAAGGTGTCGAGTTCGGTGTCGCCACCTGCGTCGAGGCCGACGACGGTGACGCCCTTGGACTGCCAATCCTTCAGTGTGCGAGTCAGGTTCACTGCACGCGCGATCGGCAGGCGAGCAGCGGCTCCAGCGCTGGTTCGCCACGCCACCGCCGACACACTCGCGCTGCGCCGCTGCGGGATCACGACGCCGTGGCCGCCGAACGCAGCCACCGATCGCACGACCGCACCGAGGTTGCGTGGGTCGGTGATGTTGTCGAGAGCCACGAACAGTGCCGGCTCCTGGTGCGTGCGCGCGTTCGAGATCAGATCGTCGGGGTGCGCATAGCGGTACGGCGGCACCTGCAGGGCGAGGCCCTGGTGCAATCCGTTGGCGCTGAGCTTGTCCAGATCCGAGCGGGGCACTTCGAGGATCGAGATGCGTGCGTCTCCGGCACGCTGCACGGCCTCCTTGAGCCGCTCGTCGCTGTCCGTTCCGACGGCAACCCACAGGGCGGTGGCGGGCACACCCGCGCGTAGGCATTCCACGACGGGGTTGCGGCCGAGCACCACCTCTGGACCGTCTTCTGCTTTACGACCGGCCGGACGCCCACCGGCGCGGCCGCCGGCAGCGCCGCCACGGTTCTGTGCCGACTTCTCGGCGAGCTTCGCCCGACGCGCCGCGGGATGCTTGGTGCGCTCGGAGGCGGGAGGCGTCGCGCCACGGCCCTCGAGACCCTTACGGCGCTTGCCTCCGGATCCGGCGACCTGCCCCTTCTTGGTGCCGTCCTTGCGGATTGCGCCGCGCCTACTCGAATTGCCTGCCATCACAAACCTGCTTCGTCGGTCTTACTCGTACCCAGCGACCATTCGGGCCCGTTGGGTGTATCTGTCACGTCGACTCCGGCCTTGGCCAGTCTTGTCCGTATGTCGTCTGCGGCGGCCCAGTCCTTGGTCGCCTTTGCCGTTGCCCGACGCTCCAGCTCGGCCTCGACCAGAACCCCCAAAGCGCCGATAGCTGCTGTGTCGGAACCACCGTCGCTGATCCAGTGCGGATCGAGTGGGTCGACGCCCAGAATGTCCAGCATCGCCCGCACGCTGGCGGCGTACTCCACGGCCGCAGCCATGTCTCCGGACTCGAGCGCGGTGTTGCCGAGGGTGACGGTGGCGTGAATCTCGGCCAATGCCTTGGGAACCCCGAGGTCGTCGTCGAGAGCCTCGGCAAATCCGGCGGTCCACTTGCCCATCGGTACTTCACCGGCCCGCTCGACGGCTCGCTTGACGAACCCTTCGATGCCCCGATACGTCACGGCCGCGGTCTCGAGCGCCGTGTCGGAATACTCGAGCATCGAGCGGTAGTGCGCGCCGCCGAGGTAGAACCGAAGCTCTTGCGGGCGAACCTTTTTGAGCACATTCGGTACCGAGAGCACATTGCCGAGGGACTTCGACATCTTCTCGCCGCCCATCGTCACCCAGCCGTTGTGCAGCCAGTACCGCGAGAAGCCGTCACCGGCCGCCATCGACTGCGCCCGCTCGTTCTCGTGATGTGGGAACACCAGGTCGAGTCCGCCGCAGTGGATGTCGAAATCCGGGCCGAGGTAGTTCTCCGCCATCGCCGAGCATTCGAGGTGCCAGCCCGGACGGCCGGATCCCCACGGCGTCGGCCACGACGGCTCGCCTGGCTTCGCGCCCTTCCACAGGGTGAAGTCGCGAGGATCCCGCTTGCCCTCGGCAACGCTCTCACCCTGGTGCACGTCGTCGAGTTTGTGGCCGGACAGCGCGCCATAGCCAGGAAAGCTCTGCACGGCGAAGTAGACGTCGCCGCATTCGTCTGCGTAGGCATGTCCGCGTTCGATCAACCGCTCGATCAGCTGGACCATCTGCGTGATGTGCCCGGTAGCGCGCGGCTCTGCCGACGGCGGAAGGACTCCGAGTCGGTCGTAGGCCCAGGTGAAGGAACGCTCGTACGTCGCGGCCCACTCCCACCACGGCCGGCCCGCGTCACGGGCCTTGTTGAGAATCTTGTCGTCGATGTCGGTGACGTTGCGAACGAAGGCGACGTCATAGTCGTGCGCCAGCAACCAGCGACGTAGTACGTCGAAGGCAACGCCGCTGCGCACGTGGCCGATGTGCGGTTCGCCCTGCACCGTCGCACCACACAGGTACACCGATGCATGGCCAGGGACCAAGGGGGTGAATTCCCGCAGGGCCCTCGTCTCGGTGTCGTGTAGGTGAAGGGTCACGACCAGCAATGCTACCGGTGGTTTTACCCCGCCATGACAAGTGCGGTCGCGATGGCCGCGATTCCTTCGCCGCGACCGGTCAGTCCGAGCCCGTCGGTGGTGGTCGCAGACACCGATACCGGTGCACCGAGCACCCTCGTGAGAACTTCCTGCGCCTCGACCCGCCGCGGTCCGATCTTGGGGCGGTTGCCGATGATCTGCACCGCAGCGTTTGCGATTGCGAACCCGTCGGCGTCGAGCAGCCGCTTGACCTCGGTCAACATGACAGCTCCGCTGACCCCGTCCCATTCCGGACGCCCCGTACCGAACACCGACCCGAGGTCGCCGAGGCCTGCCGCGGACAACAGCGCGTCACACAGAGCGTGGGAGGCGACATCGCCGTCGGAATGCCCGTCGAGTCCGTCCGCGTCCTCGAACAGCAATCCGGCCAGCCAACACGGCCGACCGGGGGCGATGGGATGGACGTCGCTGCCGATGCCGACTCTCATGGCTGACCTCTCATATAAGGGCCTGTGCAAGTAGCAGGTCGAGTGGAGTGGTGATCTTGAATGCGAGCGCATCGCCGACGATGGTGTGCACCGTCTCGCCGATGCGCTCGACCAAGCCGGCGTCGTCGGTGGAGATGTCGGTCGTCGCGTCGTAGGCACGGCGGAGGACATCGGACTCGAAGCCCTGCGGGGTCTGCACCGAGCGCAGGCCCGCGCGATCGGGAGTCCCGACCACGGCACCCATCAGGTCGACGGACTTGATGGTGTCGACGACCGGCAGAACCGGTATGACGGCAGACCGGCCGGCGCGGACCTCGGCCACGACGCGGGCGATCAGGGTCGGCGGGGTGAGAGCCCGCGCGGCGTCGTGGACGAGAACGACGGAGGCGTCGCCGACGGCAGCGAGGCCGGCGCGCACCGAATCGGTGCGCTCGACGCCACCCGCCACGACGATGACATCGGCACCGACATGATCGCGGGCAGCCTCGACCAGATCTGCGGGAACGATGACGACGATGCGATCGACGGCACCGGACGCTCGAAGCCCGTCGACGGATCGCGTCAGAAGGGAGTCGGTACCCAGACAGACGAATGCCTTCGGCTCGTCGAATCCGAGCCGAAGGCCTTTGCCTGCAGCGGGTACCAGGGCGACTACGTCGCCGGCAGTACCGTTCACTCTACGAAGCTGTTGCGAGAACTTCGTCGAGCATGGTGTCGGCCTTGGCCTGGTCGGTTCCTTCGGCCAGTGCCAGCTCGCCGACCAGAATCTGACGTGCCTTGGCGAGCATGCGCTTCTCGCCTGCCGACAATCCGCGATCCTGTTCGCGTCGCCACAGATCGCGGACGACCTCGGCTACCTTGTTGACGTCACCGGAAGCCAGCTTCTCCAGGTTTGCCTTGTAGCGGCGCGACCAGTTGGTGGGCTCTTCGGTGTGCGGCGCGCGAAGCACCTGGAAGACCTTGTCGAGACCTTCTTGCCCGACGACGTCGCGGACGCCTACGTACTCCGCGTTGTCCGCGGGGACTCGAACGGTGAGGTCGCCTTGCGCGACCTTGAGAACGAGATACTCTCTCGGTTCACCCTTGATGGTGCGTGTCTCTATCGCTTCGATCAGCGCCGCTCCGTGATGGGGGTAAACGACGGTGTCTCCGACCTTGAAAATCATGTGACAAGTGCCCCTTTCGATTTACCCAGAATACCACGCCTAATATCAACGGTGCAGGTCAGGGGCATACTGACGCCGAATCAGGGGTTGACACAGACTCGCCGACGTGTATCCGGGGCCACATTTCCGCCTTGGTCGTTCTGCAGGCCGCACCGGTGAAAGGCATCCTTACCTGGCATCCTTCGACGGCTGGTGGACCCCACGAGCGGCCGACGGACGAGAACTACTACTCTCCCTAGTGGACGTAGATGGACCGAGCCGGCCCGGCACCACATGGAGGACGACCGAAGTGACTGCAATCGACACTGCGACACCGCTTGGCCGCCACAGAAGGACGGCCACCGCCCTCGCTCTCCTCGCCGGTGGCGCGTTCGCCCTCACGGCGTGCGGCGCAGGTCAGATCTCCCAGACGGCCACTCAGGTGGCCGCGGTCAACGGTAGCTCCGCTGACGTCGGAGACATTCAGCTACGCAACGTCCATGTCGTGTACCCCAATTCGCAGGAATACAGCATCGAGCCCGGCGGAACCGTCGAGCTCGGCTTCACGGCCATCAACTCCAGCCCGGCCGACGCCGACGAACTGACCGACATCTCGTCACCCGAGGCGCAGGTCACCATCGTCGACGAAGCCGAATCCGGTAGCACCGAGATCGCCCCGCTGACCGCGCTGGGTGCAGGCTCCCCCGCGGACACTCAGCTGGACGATCCGCTGCTGCCGATCCAGCTGATCAAGGTCGAGATGGCCGACATCAGCGAGAACGTTCGACCGGGCCTGACGCTGCCGGTCACGTTCGAGTTCGCGAAGGCCGGCGAGGTCGTCGTCAACGTCCCGGTCGATGCCGGTCACGAGCTCGAGCGCTCCGAAGCTGCAGTATCCGAGCACGGCGGCGAATAGCAACCTCGGGCACCAGGTCGCTCGAGCTTGTCGGTGCAGATCGTTAGGCTCCCGACGTGGTCAAACCGAAGTCGAGCTACCGCTGTTCTGCATGCCGTCACTCCGTCTCGAAATGGGTCGGTCGTTGTCCCGAATGTGGAGACTGGGGCTCCATGGACGAGGTCCAGGCCGTCGCCGCACCCCTGACCACCCGAGCGGGCGCGTCAGCGCTGCGCTCCGGGGGCGGGGCGATGATTCCGACGACGCCCGCAGCGGCTCTGACGACGATCAGCAGTGCCACCTCTCAGGCCAACACCACCG
The DNA here is from genome assembly GCF_000333955.1 of Rhodococcus sp. AW25M09. Classification (GTDB taxonomy): domain Bacteria; phylum Actinomycetota; class Actinomycetes; order Mycobacteriales; family Mycobacteriaceae; genus Rhodococcoides. The sequence goes on along the minus strand of NZ_CAPS01000040.1, from coordinate 85,332 downwards.
GCATCGACGAGTTCGATCGCGTACTCGGCGGCGGATTGGTTCCCGGCTCGGTCGTCCTGCTTGCCGGTGAACCCGGAGTGGGCAAGTCGACTCTGCTGCTCGAGGTCGTGCATCGGTGGGCTCGATGGGCCCCCGATCGCCGCGCGCTGTACGTCACGGGCGAGGAGTCCGCGGGGCAGGTCCGGTTGCGTGCCGACCGCACCGGTGCCGTGCACGAGCGAGTCTTCCTCGCCGCCGAGTCCGATCTGGCCACGGTGTTCGGCCATGTCGAGCAGGTCAAGCCGAGCCTGCTGATCGTCGATTCGGTACAGACGATGCTCGCTGCGGACGTCGACGGCGTCATCGGCGGTGTCACTCAGGTTCGCGCCATCACCAGCGCCTTGACCACCCTGGCCAAGACCACCGGAGTCGCGGTTCTGCTCGTCGGCCACGTCACCAAGGAAGGTGCGGTGGCGGGCCCGCGCTCCCTCGAGCATCTCGTCGACGTGGTGTTGAACTTCGAGGGTGACAAGCACTCCACTCTGCGGATGATCCGGGGCGTCAAGAATCGGTTCGGTGCGTCCGACGAGGTCGGTTGCTTCGAGTTGCGGGAAACCGGGATCGTCGGCATCAGCGATCCGTCCGGATTGTTCCTCCATCACCGGGGCGATGCGGTCCCCGGTACGGCCGTCACCGTCACCATGGACGGCAAACGGCCACTCTTGGCCGAGCTGCAGGCGTTGATCGTCGACACCGCGATGCCGTCTCCGCGACGTGCGGTCAGCGGACTCGATCACGCCCGCGTGGCGATGATCCTGGCCGTCCTCGAAAGACGATGCGGGGTCAAGGTGTCCAAGGCCGAGGTCTACGCGGCCACCGTCGGCGGCATGCGCACCAGCGAACCGTCCGCCGACCTCGCCTTGGCTGCGGCAGTCGCGTCGGCCGTTCGCGATCAACCCCTACCGGCGGGCATGGTCATTCTGGGCGAAGTGGGTCTGGCGGGCGAAGTGCGCCGGGTGGCCGGTTTGGGCCGCCGTCTCGCCGAAGCGGCCCGATTGGGCTTCAACTACGCCATCGTCCCCGAGGACGCCGGTCCGATACCCGACGGCATCAAAGTCAAGACGGTCACCAACGTCGGCGAGGCGTTGACCTACACGCGTATGCGGCCCGTATGACACCGGGCAGTACTCTTTGTTCGCACGAGAAAATCCGACCGCGCGCTCGGTCGACCTGCTGACATGACACGAGGGGGGTTCGCCATGGACAGCACCACGCCGTCCCCAGCGTTGCGCGAGACCATCGCTCGGCTGGCACCGGGAACCGCCCTGCGTGACGGCCTCGAACGAATTCTGCGCGGTCGCACCGGCGGCTTGATCGTGCTGGGCTACGACGAGGAAGTCGAAGCGATCTGCGACGGCGGTTTCGAGCTCGACGTCGAGTTCGCACCGACCAGGCTTCGCGAGCTGTCGAAAATGGATGGCGCAGTGGTGCTTTCGACCGATGGCAAGCGAATCGTTCGGTCCAACGTACAGCTGGTCCCCGACCACAAGATCCCCACCGTCGAGTCCGGTACCCGGCACCGAGCCGCCGAGCGCACGGCGATGCAAACCGGCTATCCCGTTGTCTCCGTGAGCCAATCGATGAGCATCGTGAGCGTCTACATCGGCGGCATCAGACACGTCGTCGAGGGCTCGGCCACCATCCTTTCGCGCGCCAATCAGGCCGTCGCGACCCTCGAGCGGTACAAGGCGCGGCTCGACGAGAACACTCGCCAACTCTCGGTGGTCGAGATCGAGGATTTCGTGACTCTGCGCGACGCCTTGACCGTCGCACAGCGGCTCGAGATGGTGCGGCGGGTGTCGGTGGAGATCGAGCAGAACGTCCTCGAACTCGGCACCGACGGCCGCCAGCTCGCCCTACAGCTCGAAGAGTTGTTGGGTGACAACGACGTCGATCGTCAATTGATAGTGCGTGACTACCTGGCCGGCAACGAACCGTCGAGCACCACCGGCGTCGAGAAGGCGCTCGCCGCGCTCGACAAGTTGACCGACGTCGATTTGCTGGACTTGACGACGCTGGCCCGCGCGTTCGGTTATCCCGCGACCATCGAGGCCCTCGACACACCGATGAGCCCCCGCGGCTACCGGGTGCTCACCCGAGTTCCGCGCTTGCAGTTCAGCCAGATTCATCGTCTGGTCGGCGCTTTCGGCACGCTGCAGGGGCTGCTCGCCGCCACTGCCGCCGATCTGCAGTCGGTCGACGGAATCGGTGGACTGTGGGCCCGGCACATTCGGGAAGGACTGTCCCGGCTGGCCGAGGCCTCGATCTCTGGGCCGTACGACTAGGCCCTTCGCACCCCGACGCCGGACGACTCAAGACACTGTCGGCGGCTTCTTCGTGCCGGGCAGGAAGCCTGCGTCGATCACGGCCTTCACATACGGTCGCGCGCTCGCGATCAACTGCTCGGCATCCGAGACGTTCCTCCACACAGCCGACGCCATGACATCGGTGCGATCCTCGATGTGCTGATCCAGAGCGACGCCGGCTTCGGTCAATGTCTCACCTTCGGACGATGTGGTGAGCAATCCGCGCGTCGCGAGTCGTTCTGCAGCGGAGTCCCATTCGCCCTCGGACCACTGGCGAGTCAGCTGCGTGATGCGCTTGCCGAGCGCGCGGCGGCCGGGCTGCGGGGCCTGCCGATTCGCTTCGTGGAATACCGCCGCCTCGGCCGGGTCGAGTTCTGCGTCGATCAATGCGGCGAGATGTCCATCCCCACGCCATTCACGGAGGACGGTGATCGAGTGCCACAGGGCGAGATGCGGTACCTCGGGTCGATCGGCGGCATGCCACGCTGCCGCGAGTGGTCGGCCCGCGAAGGATGCCGCGTCGCCGATGTCGCGAAGTCGATCGGCGATCGTCACCACCTCGGGGTCGGCGGCAAGGGTGCCCAATGCGGTGCCGAGGACGGAATCGAGCAACGCCCATCGACGATCGGAGACCGAGTCGAGACCGACCTCAACGGCGGCGGGCCACGCGCGCTCGATGAGCACCGGATTGAAGTTGTAGAAAGCAGCCGCAACGACGCTTGCTGCGCACGGACCCATCGGGGCCGCCCGTGCGCCGACGTACCACGCGTGACCATCGAGACCGGTGTCCTCGTAGGCCGACGTCAACTCGGGATTGAAGTAGGCGGTGACGTGAAAGGGCTCGAGCGTTCGATAGGCGGCGCGGGCAAGCGCGGTCGGGGTGGTCATGGTTACCGAAGGTACAAGGACGTGCCCGGATTCGGTGACAGAGCCGAAAATCTCCCGGTGACGGACATCAGCCGGTGATGTTGAACGGCTCCGGCACGCTCTTGAGCTCACCGAGCTGCGCGATCGCCTGGTACGCACCGACGCCCACCGGGATGCGTTCCTCACCGCAGCCGGGAACCGAGTTGGTGCCGGACCACTTGACCGTGAAGCCTGCTTGCTCGCCCGGCTTGAAGGTCCGTAGATCGGACGCGGCGTTGGGGAAGCAGTCGATGTTGGACCAGATGCGCTGGTTGTCGAGGGTGTATACGAGCGCCTGCTGCAGCCCGGCACCGACGTCGCGCTGGCATTCTTTCGAGCCGATGTTGGTGATGACCACGGTGAACACAGGCTCTTCACCCAGCCGGTAGGTGGCCTTCTCGGGCGTCACCTTGATCGCGAGCGACTGATCCGGGCACTGGTTGGAGATCACCGGAGCCGGGGTACCGCTGTCGGTCGCTGCACCACCACTACCCGCTGCGGAGTCGGTACCGCCGCCCGAGCCGCCGGAACCACCTGAACCTCCAGAACCACCGCCCGAGCCACCGGAGCCGCCTGAATCACCAGGGGTGGCAGATGAGCTGGGTGACGGCAGAGCCGAGGATGTTGCCGGTGCCGCAACGACACCGGCGGGAGCGGCCTCGGTGTCGTCGGAACCGCCGCTGAGCGAGGCGATGAACCACACGATCAAGCCCAGGACGACAACGGCCGCACCGATGGCGAGCGCGCGGCGTCGCCAGTAGATTTCGGGAGGCAATGGCCCTGTCGGTTCCAACACGAATCAACCGTATGCGGCCGGAGGCAACCTATCCCTGAGCCCACGCGGCGTGTCGCGCGAGCGAACTCGCGAGCAAGTGGTTCCGTGCCGTTTCAGGCAGGCTGTTCGCCGACGTCGCCGATGACCTCACGGAGCTGCGCGTGGCCCTTGGACAGCTGGTAGGTGAGGCCGACGATCGCCAGTTCCCCGGCCTCGACCTTCTCGGCGACGATGCGGGAGCGCTGCATCAACAGATTTCCGGTCTCCTGGACGTGCCGGGCCTCGAACTCGTCGACGGCTTCGTGACCGTCGCGGCGGGCCGAGAGAACCGAGGGGGTGACGCGTTCGACGACGTCGCGGATATAGCCGCCGGGGACGTCACCACTCTCCAGGGCATCGACGGTTGCCTGAACCGCGCCGCAGTGATCGTGGCCGAGCACCACGATCAGCGGCGCTTTGAGCACCGCAACGCCGTACTCGATGGAGCCCAGAACTGCGGAGTCCACCACATGGCCGGCGGTGCGCACGACGAACATATCGCCCAGGCCCTGATCGAAGATGATCTCAGCGGCAACGCGGGAGTCGGCGCAGCCGAACAGGATGGCACCGGGATGCTGAGCAGCCTCGAGGCGAGCGCGGTCCTCGATGCCCTGGGAGGGGTGCAGCACCTCTCCGGAGACGAACCGCTGGTTGCCTTCCTTGAGTGACTTCCAGGCAGCGATCGGATTCGAGGCAGGCATGGGAATCATTGTGCACGCGCAACGGGCGCGCGGCGAGTCGGGTGCACGTGAATCGAGCTACCGGCGAGTCGGGTTCACTAGTGTGGGGGGCGATTGCATACCGAGAAGAAGGGCACGAGAAGTTGCCGATCGATGCCGAGGCTCTGCTCGGGTGGTTCGACACCGACGGGCGCGATCTGCCGTGGCGCAGGCCCGGCGTGAGCGCCTGGCAGATCCTCATGAGCGAGATCATGTTGCAGCAGACGCCGGTGGTACGGGTTGCGCCCATCTGGGAGCAGTGGGTCCAGCGGTGGCCGGTGCCCTCGGCGATGGCCGCATCCTCGCAGGCCGAAGTGCTGCGTGCGTGGGGCAAGTTGGGCTATCCGCGTCGGGCACTGCGGCTGCACGAGTGCTCTCGAGTACTCGCCGATGATCACGGCGACGAGGTGCCCGGGGATGTCGAGACACTGTTGGGATTACCCGGCATCGGGGCCTACACCGCGCGGGCCGTTGCGTGTTTCGCCTACGGTCAGCGGGTTCCTGTGGTGGACACCAATGTTCGACGCGTCGTCGCACGCGGGTTGCACGGCAACGCAGAGCCTGGAAATCCCTCCACCACAAGGGATCTGGCCGATGTGGAGCAGCTGCTGCCGACCAGCGTCCCCCGTGCGGCCCGTTACTCGGCAGCGTTGATGGAACTGGGCGCACTGATCTGCACCGCCAAGAATCCGGCGTGCCTGCTGTGCCCGCTGCCGGAGTGCGCGTGGATCGAGGCCGGTAGGCCCGCGTACACCGGTCCCGCGAAGAAGGTTCAGAAGTTCGCGGGCACCGACCGTCAGGTTCGCGGGAAGCTCATGTCGGTCCTGCGCGAGAGCACCGGTCCCGTCGAGCGGGCGCAGCTCGACATCGTCTGGCCCACCGACCCCACGCAGCGCGACCGTGCTCTCGATTCTCTGCTGACCGACGGATTGATCGAACAGACCGAATCGGGATTGTTCGCCCTCGCGGGTGAGGGTTCGGACGGCTAGGACCGGTCCGGGGCATCGGCCCACGTTCTGCCGTCCAGTAATTGCTCCACCAGTTCCGTCGCCTCGATCTCGCCGATGCGCCCCACCATCACCATCGTCCCCAGACCGTGCAACGCGGACATCAAAATTCGAGCTTCCGCAGTGGCGTCGATCCGATCGGTACCGCTTTCGGCGGCGGCGTCATCGATCATGCGAGTCAGAACCGCCTCCAGCCCAGCAAGATTGGCGCTGTATGCCGACTGCGCCACGGCCGGCTCCCGGAGGGCCAGAGAGGCAAACGACACCCCGAGCCGATGGAAACGCCTGCCCTCCTCATCGGTCGGCAGCACCGAACGAGCGAACATCCTCAGCCGAACAGCTGCCGAGGCACCGTCGATCGCCTCGATCCGGGCTGCCGACTTCGCATAACCGCGCTCCGAAAGTCGGGTGAGAACGGCGTCCAGCAGACCTGCCTTGGAATGGAAGTAGTACTGGACCAACCGCAGCGACACGCCGGCTGCGGTGGCGGCACTCCGCATCGTCAAAGCCTCGAGCCCATCGACTGTGGTGACTCGCTCTGCGGCCGCCAGAATCTGCTCTCGTCGATCTTCGACGGTCATCGTTCACGCACCTCCCCGAATTTTGGTACAACTGTATCAAGCATCGGTTATACAGCTGTACCAAAACTGGAGGTGGCACTCGATGAACGGACGGTCGCTGGGCGTTCTCGCGGTGGCATGTATGGCCCAACTCCTGGTGGTGCTCGATATCTCGGTCGTCAACGTCGCACTGCCGCACATCGCTTCGGCGCTGGACATCGCCGATCGAGACGTGCAGTGGGTGGCCAGCGGATACACCGTCGCGTTCGCTGCTGCCCTTCTCACTGGGGCACGCGCAGCGGACAGCTGGGGAATCCGCCGAGTATTTCTGTTCGGCACCTCGCTGTTCATCGCGGCCAGCGTGGCCGGCGGAGTGGCACCCACCGGATCGATGCTGGTGGCCGCCCGAGTGGGCCAGGGATTGGCGGCAGCGATCGTCTCACCGGCAACGTTCACATTGCTCACCGTCACCTACCCCGAGGGACCGATCCGCACGCGTGCAGTCGCGGTATGGACTGCGATCAGCGTCGCGGGCGGCGGAGTCGGCAACATCGTCGGCGGTGCGCTGACCGAATACCTCACGTGGCGGTCGGTGCTGTTGATCAACCTGCCCATCGGGCTCGTCGTGCTGACGGCCGCCCTTCGCTACCTACCCACGCACCGACGCGAGGCGCAGTCGCCTCGCACGTCACTCGATCCGATCGGCGCAGTCTCGGGGGCCGCGCTTCTCGGGGCTTCCACCGTGGCCGTCACTGCTTTCGGAGCAGCAGGCTCGCGACCGTTGTCACTGTCGATGACCCTTGTCGCAAGTGCCGGACTGATCGGGTTCCTGATCCGGCAACATCGATCGACAGCACCGCTCATCCCGTTGCGGCTGTTCGCCGATCGCACCGTCGTTGCCGGAAATCTGCTGACCTTGCTCACCGGTGCGGTGTTCCAGATACCGATCTGGTTGTTCCTGACGTACCAGATGCAACAGCTCCTCCAGCGATCGCCGCTACAGGCCGCGGTGGGGTTCCTACCGCTCACCACCGCTCTTGTCGTGATCGGCGTTGCCGTCACGCCGCGCCTGATGCGCCGATATCCACCGCACCTGGTGGCTGCTGCGGGAGCAGCAGTGGCCGCAGTGGGACTGCTCGCCCTGGCCGTGGCCTCGGATTCTTCGAGCTACCTGGTGGCAGTGGCACTGCCGTCGATTCTGATCGGAACCGGTGGCGGTTTGCTCAACACTCCTCTCGCCACCGCAGTGACCAGCGGGGTCGCGCGCCGTGACGCAGGAGCCGCCTCGGGACTGATGAACACGTGCAAGCAGTTCGGTGGTGCAATCGGGTTGGCGGTACTCACCGCCACCGCCGGGCTGACGAATTTTCGCCTGGCGTATTGCGCGATGGCCACGGCAATGGCACTGACGGCGGGATGCTGCGTCGCATTCCTTCGTGAAAGAAGGACCGGCTACTGAGCCAGAAACTCGACGATGGCCGCATTGACTGCATCCGGACGCTCCAGGTAGCCGAAGTGGCCGGTATCGGCGATCTCGACGAAGCGCGCACCGGGTATTGCGGCGGCCACGTCTCGGCACTGCTGCACCGGGATCATGCGGTCGTCGGCGAATCCGATGACCAGGGACTTGGCCGAGATTCTTCGGTACGCCGCCAATCGATCTGTACCAGCGCGCATTTCGAGTCCGATCTGCGCTCGGGCACCCGCCGTCTTCCTGCCGCCCGAGTATTCGAGTACCGCGAGCCAATCACCGATCGCGGCGTCGTCGGCCAGAGTCTTCGGTGAAAAGTTCTGCATCGCAGTCATTACCGCGCGGTACGAGGCCGGTAGTTCGACTCCCGCGTCGTGAAGGTCCTTCTCGCCCTTCGACATCTGCGCGCGAAAGGTGGTGGACGTGCCGAAGGTGGCCATCATCACTGCATGCGACACCAGATCCGGCCTGGCCAGGGCCAATTCCTGGGTGACCCGAGCACCCATCGACGTGCCGACGACGCGTGCCGGGCCGCCGCCGAGGTGCTCGATGAGGGCCGCGGTGTCGGCAACCAGGTCGTCGAGTGTCATCCCGCCCGCACACTCGGAAGACGGTGCGATACCGCGATTGTCGAAGGTGACGACTCGGTAGCCCTGCTTCACCAGGGCCGGAACCTGATGGGTTTTCCAGACCCGTCCCGGGCTTCCGGTACCCATCACCATCACCACGAGTGGGCCGTTGCCGGTGACGTCGTAGTTGAGGTCGATTCCGTTGAGCTTCGCGATCGGCATCTGGATCATCCTAGTGCGCGCAGGAACTCCTCGACCGCCATGCGATACCGCCCGGGGGCTTCGTCGTGGATCAGGTGCGCCGACTCGTCGATCCGTACGTACATCGATCCGGGCTTGCGTACGTGCATCCGGTTCATCTGACCGGCCGGGGTGATGGTGTGCTCGGCCTCGATCAGGAGCACCGGAGCCTGGACGGCGTCCCACTGGTCCCAGAAGTGCCTTGTCCCCCATTCCTGCGAGATCGCCTCGAACGTGTCGACCTCACCGTGCAGTAGCCAACCGTCCTCACACCGTACGAAGGAATCCAGAAAGTACTGCCCTGCAACATCCCCGAAGTATCGACGCACCGCATCGGCGTCGGGAAAGGGTTGCGGCCATGCCCGCATCATCGCCGCCCAGTTCTCTGCGGTGCGGCCCCGAAAATCGGGTGCGATGTCCTCGACCACCAGTGCAGTCACCAAGTCCGGTCGCTGCGCCGCCGCGCACCAGCCGTGCAGGGCACCCATCGAATGACCGATCAACACACTCGGACCGAGCGACTCCAGGTGCTCGAGCAGGTCGGCCACGAAGAATTCGGTGGTGAGCTCCGACGGCGGTGGCCGCCCGTGGCCGGGAGCGTCGTAGGTATGCACGTGGCCGAATTCTCGAAGCCACGGAACCTGGCGGCGCCAGGTGGCAGCGCTCCCCATCAGCCCGTGCAGCAGCAGAATCGAACGGCCGGATCCACCCTCGTCGTAGAGCATCACCGCCGAGCATAACGACGGAGTAATCTCGCCGGCATGGCCATTGTGAAGATCAACGCGATCGACGTACCCGAGGGCGCAGGTCCCGAGCTGGAAAAGCGTTTCGCCGCCCGTGCCGGCTCGGTCGACGGCTCCCCTGGCTTCCTCGGATTTCAGCTGCTCCGGCCGGTCAAAGGTGAGTCGCGCTACTTCGTCGTCACGCAGTGGGAAGACGAGGAGTCGTTCCAGGCGTGGTCGGCAGGTCCGTCGAGGGAAGCTCACGCCGGAGAGCGCCCAGCGAAGCCGGTGTCGTCCGGGGCATCGTTGCTCGAGTTCGAGGTCGTGTTGGACGTGCCTGCAACATCGTGAGAGCAGTCGCGTCCGCTCACACGTGTTGGCGGGCCAGCTCCCACTCGAGTTTCGTCGGCATCTCGGAATCCAATTTCGCCACGGCCTCGGCCAGGAACTCCGCGGGCATCGGCCTACCCAGGAAATAACCCTGGGCACCGTCGCAGCCCAACAGCCGGAGCGCATCGAGAGTGCCTGCGTCCTCGACGCCCTCCGCCAGCACGCGCACCCCGAGGCTTCGAGCCAGGTCGATGGTCGAGCGCACGATCGATGCGTCGGTGTCGTCGGTGTTCATCTTGGACACGAACGTGCGGTCGATCTTCAGCGTCTGCACCGGCAGGCTCTGCAGATAGGTCAACGAGCTGTAGCCGGTGCCGTAGTCGTCGATCGCAAGAGTGACACCCAGGCCGCGCAGCGATGTCAGTGCTTTCACCGAACGAATCGGATCGGTCATCGCGGTCGTCTCGGTGACCTCGAATTCCAGGGCATGCGCGGGAACGTCGTACTTGGCCAGCGCTGCCGAGACCTGTTCCGTCAGCGTCTCGTCGAGCAGGTTTCGAACCGAAAGGTTCACCGAAACCGAAAGGTTCACCCCGCGTCGACGCAGTGCACTGCACTGCGCCAGCGCCTCGTCCAGCACCAGCGCGGTGATGGCGGGCAACATGCCGGTGCGCTCGGCGTCCGGCAGGAAGATCGACGGACCGATCAAACCCTCACGTGGGTGCTGCCAACGCAGCAGTGCTTCGACGCGGTCCACGCTGCCGGACGCCAGATCCAGGCACGGTTGGAAGAACACTCGAAGCTGACGCTCGCGGATTGCAGTATCGAGCTCTCCCAGCAACCGCATCTGATCGTGGCGGTCGCGGTCCATTTCGGGTTCGTATCGACCTAGGCGGGCGTGGCCGGCCTTGGTGGCCGTCAGCGCCACGTGAGCACGCTGCAACATCGCCTCCCCATCCACCTGACTCGCGCCCAGCTCCCCAGTTCGACTGGGGCACTCCACAGAATCCTCGGTCGACGCGATTCCCACCGCCGCGTCGAGGGCCACGTTGATGTCGTGCACGAACATCGTTCGCCTGACTGCGAACTGAAGCCGCTCGGCAGTGTCGGTGATGTCGATCTGGGCGGGGTGTCTGCGCATCGCAACCACGAACTGATCACCTCCGAGGCGGCCCACGACGTCCTCGGATCGAACCGACGCGACGAGTCGATGGCCGATTTCGCGTAGCACAGTGTCTCCGACGCTGTATCCGAACGTCTCGTTGATCTGTGCGAAGCGATCGATGTCCACCACCAGCGTGAAGACGTCGCAGTCGCCTCTCGTGGCAAGCATCGTGTCCAACTGTTCTCGGAGCCGTCGACGGCTGGCAAGTCCGGTGACCGCATCCGTCCGAGCGACGTCCTGGAGTATCTCGGCCTGCCGACGCAACGTCCCGAGGAAGTATGCCATCCGGCACCCGACGAGGCCGATGACGAGCGCTGAGGAAGCCACGATGACCCAACCCCATTGCCCGACGGGAACCCCGCGGGCCAGCTGCACAGCCATCGTCAGCGGCGTCACGGCGATCGCCACCGACAGCCCGAGAAATCTCATGCGCCCGATTTTGAACGGGCTCGATCTTTCGACGCGCGCGATTGCCCTACCCGGGACGTGTAGTGCAATCACTCCGAAGCACACGTAGGCCGCCATCCACAGCATGTTCAGAAGCGTCGATCGGTAGAGCTCGGAATTGCTCACGGCTGCGTAGGTCGGGAAGTCCGCCAGCACGAGAAAGCCCACGCCTGTCGCGGCCGCGAAGAAGGGAACGGTGGTCGAGCGAGTCAGCAGGTACAGACTGCAGACCAGCGTCAGCAGAAACACGTCGACCGTGAGGTACGCCGTGGCCGGCAATGTCGCAATCGCCGATGGCAAAGACCGAACCGAATCGTCGGAGATGACGAACATCCAGGTGGCGAGGCCGACGCCGCTGGCGACGATGAGACATTCGAACAGCTCTTCGCGCCTGAATACGAGTCCATTCTCGTCGGCCGCTCGGGCAAAGCCGACAGCGATGATCACGTAGCCGAGGAGGTAGAACACATCCGCGGCCGAGAACATCGGTACTCGACCGCCGTCGACTTCCATCAGTGCTATCAGCGCATCGGCGATACCCCAGCAGCCGATACCGAGGGCCATGTACTTCCACGTTTGCTTGTCCCGCCCGGGTTCACGGAGATAGCGGTGCACGAATGCGGCCAATGTGGCCAGGACCACGATCGCATAGACCGCATTTCGGGGTGCGCCACTCGGAACAAACGCATACGCCACCACCATGAGCGCACCGAGGCCCAGGAAGCGCGTCCACAACATGGTTGGGCCGATCCTTCCTAGGCCAGTCGGTACGCACCCCGTCTGTATGCGTCAACCGACCGAACCCGACGTTTGACCACAATTCGTCACCGAATCATCCATAGATGGGTTCAACGATGAACTAATTCGAACCTGACGATGGCTCACTGGTCTCGCATCGGGTAGTTCGCCGCATTCAGCCCTCCAGAGCCGCGTCCAAGGTGATCTCGACGCCGGTGAGCGCCTTGCTGACCGGACACGTTTCTTTGGCCGCCTGAGCTGCCTTCGCGAAACCATCGGCGTCGAGACCGTCCACCTCGCCTCGAACGGTCAGTTTGATGCCGGTCAACTTGAACCCCGGCTCGTCCGGACCCAGCGAGACGTCGGCCGTGACCTCGAGGCTCTGCGGAGTGCCGCCGGCCTCCGCAATCAGAGCCGACAGTTGCATCGCGTAGCAACTCGAATGCGCCGCGGCGATCAATTCCTCGGGACTGGTGGTGCCGTCGGCGTTCTCGGCCGCGCGCTTGGGAAACGACACGTCGAAAGTCGCTGCGCCGGAACTGGACAGCTCTACCTGGCCGGAACCTTGTTCCAGAGTGCCGTTCCAAGCTGTGCGTGAAGTACGAGTTGGCATCGAACCGATTCCTTCCGTTGTCGGCCCTGTGTAGGACCAATCCTCAGGCTAACCTCAGCGAGGTCACCGGGCCATCGAGTGCGGGAATCTCGACACGAAGGGTGCGACGGGTGAAGTACTTCTCGAGATCGGCAACGCTCCTGTCCAGCGCGATTCTGCTGCTGACCGCTGCGTCGACGACGACGGCCCAGGCCGATCGGCTCAGCGATTTCTACAGCGCGCCGGTGGCGACGATCGGTACGGCGGCCCCCGGCGAGGTGGTCCGAGACCTGCCCTTCGACTCGCCCAAAGGATTCGGACTGGGCTTCGACATCGAGCGGATTCTCTATCGGTCCACCGACACTCACGACAACCCCATGATCGTCTCGGGCTACACCGCGACCCCGATCGCTCCGTGGCCTGGCCCCGGCCCGAGACCGGTGATCGCCTATGCGCCCGGCACCTCCGGTATGGCCGATCGCTGCGCCGGATCGGCTGTGCTGGGAACCGTCGGCTCGTCCCCCGCCATTTTGCCGCTGCTCCTGGCCGGATACCGCGTCGTTGCAACGGACTACCAGGGGCTTGGCACCCCCGGCGGACATACGTACCTGAACCGACTGGCCTCGGGCAGAGCTCTGCTCGACGCCGCCAGGACCGCAGAGGCCGACCCCGCTACCCCGGTGATGCTGTTCGGCTACTCCGAAGGCGGATTCGCTTCCGCATCCGCAGCCGAACTCGCCGCCACCTACGCCCCGGAACTGAACATTGTCGGAGCGTATGTCGGCGCGCCACCAGCGGATCCGACACTCAACATCGCCCCCCTCGACAACACCACACTCGGCAGCGCAGTGCTCTTCGCCGTCGACGGCATGATCAACGCGTATCCGGAACAGGCCGAGAGCATCCGTGGCCTCTTCGACTCCGATGGGGTCGCCATGCTCGACGCCGCACAGAACTGGTGCAGCACCGACGCCGCGGCAACCGCCGTCGTGAGCACCAGCGAACTCACCCGCGACGGCCGCCCGTTCTCCGAGCAACTGAACAGCCCGACTCTGGCCGACATAACTGCGGACAACACCCTCGGACGCATAGCCCCCGCCATCCCGGTGTACCTCTCGCATGGAGCGCAGGACGACACCGTACCCATCGAGCAGAGTCGCCTGCTGCTTCGGCGCTGGCAGGACCTGGGTGCCGACGACATCACCTACCGTGAATACCGATTCCCGGCCATCCCGTTGAAGGGCGTCAACCACCAACCCGCGTCCCTGGCGGCATACTCCGACGTCCTGCCCTGGATCGCCGGGCTGGTTCGCTGAGGTCAGGTCAGGTCAAAAATCAGGGTGTTCACGGAGGCGTCGGTCTCGGTGAAATTGGTTCACTCCACCCATGCGAATCGTGCACGCCCTACTGACCGTCGCAGCACTCCTCACAGCATCCCCGACCGTGTCCGGCGGTGACACCGCGTCGGACGTCGGGGTTGTCGCCGAGGAGCTGGGCCTGCCGGGGGCGGCTTTCCGGGTCGTCTCCGAGCGCGAGGTGATCGAGAACATCGAGTACGGGGTGGACGGAGACGGTGCGTCGATCGACGACGGCACGCCGTTCGTGTGGGGTTCGGTATCGAAGTCGGTGACGGCGGCGACGGTGTACGGGCTGGTCGAGCAACACCGCCTCGGACTCGACGCATCCGTGAATTCGGTTCTACCGGAAAGTAATTCGATTCTTCCCGGGAACGTCACCATCGACGATCTGATCCACCACACCAGCGGACTCCCGCACGACGTGGTCCAGCTCGACGTGTGGGGTCGAACGCAGCGAGCACTCGACGTCGTACCCACTCTCGAGGTCAGCGCGGACGACCGCGGCACGTTCGAGTATTCGAGCCTCAACTATCTACTGCTGCAAGCGATCGTCGAGAAGACGACTGCCAAACCTTTCGCTGACGTCGCGGCTCGCGAAACCGGGGTCCACACCGCCGGCGCAGTTGCGCCCGGGCATGTTCCGTTCTTCACGTTCCCACGACGCATCGACACCGGGACCGATGCCGCTGGACTCGGGTACGGCTACCTCGGTGGTTCCATCGACGAGCTCTCGCGGTATGCATCCCGGCAACTCACGGCTGCCGCGTCGAACAGTTCCGATACGGTGCCGACGGGCTCCGGGACCGCCTACGGATTCGGCTGGTACGTCGAGACCTTGCCCGACGGAACCGAGATGCGATGGCACTCCGGGGCAGTCCCCGGTTATTTCACTCACGTCGCGCTGATCCCCGAGCGCCATCTGGCGGTCGTGTTCGCGACCAACCGGTACGGAGAACTCGAGGCCGACAAGCTCGCTTCCGCGGCCCGTTCTCTCGTACTGGCTCGACTCGGAATCGACGAACCTCGTGCTTCGTCCTTCGGCTTCTACGAGGCCACCCTGATCGCGTCGAGCCTGTTCGCGACGCTGCTCGCGATCTGTGCGACGCGAATCCTGCTCCACCTCGGGGCTGCCCCGGGCCGATGGGTACGAACCCGAATTCTGATTGCCCTCGCGGCCGGGGCCGCGCTGTACTTCACGCTGCCGGCATCGGCCGGTGCGCCGATCTCGATCCTGACCCGCTGGGCTCCCGATGTGGCATTGCTGTTCTGGATCGTGCTCGCGGAATTGTTCGTCATCGCTGCTGCTCTCGCCGCTCGCCTGTCGTCGCGTCAATGGACCACTGCATACGTCTGAGCGGTGCAAGGGTCCATTGACGCGGGCGGGGACGGGATGGGGCGGACGGGCGGGGACGGTATGCGGCGGCGGGCTGGGGCGGGCGGACATACGACAACGGGCGACCCTCCGAAGAGGATCGCCCGTGCTCGTTGTGCTGTGAAACTTACTCGCTGTCGCTGTCTCCAGCGGCCTTGGCCAGGTCGACCGGGACCTCGTCGGGGACGATGATGGCCTTCTTCTCGCCGCGGAACGTGAACTTCGCGTCCTCGCCTGCGCCTTCGCCGTCCCAGTTCTCGACGTCGACCAGAATGATCTGGCCGGCCTCGATCTCGCCGAAGAGGATCTTCTCCGACAGTGCGTCCTCGATCTCGCGCTGGATGGTGCGACGCAGTGGCCGCGCACCCAGTACCGGATCGAATCCACGCTTGGCGAGCAACGACTTCGCCTTCTCGGTGACCTCGATCGCCATGTCCTTGTTCTTGAGCGCACCCTCGACTCGGTTGAGCATGAGATCGACCATCTGGATGATCTCGTCTCGCGTGAGCTGGTGGAACACGACGATGTCGTCGATACGGTTCAAGAACTCGGGCCGGAAATGCTTCTTCAGCTCGTCGTTGACCTTGAGCTTCATCCGCTCGTAGTTCGATCCGGTGCCTTCACCCGAGGAGAAGCCGAGGCCGACAGCCTTCGAGATGTCTGCGGTACCGAGGTTCGAGGTGAAGATCAGCACGGTGTTCTTGAAGTCGACCGTGCGTCCCTGGCCGTCGGTGAGTCGACCGTCTTCCAGCACCTGAAGCAGCGTGTTGTAGATCTCCGAGTGGGCCTTCTCGATCTCGTCGAACAGAACCACGGAGAACGGCTTGCGACGCACCTTCTCGGTGAGCTGACCGCCCTCTTCGTAGCCGACGTATCCGGGAGGAGCACCGAACAGGCGTGACGCGGTGAAGCGGTCGTGGAACTCGCCCATGTCGATCTGGATCAGCGCATCGTCCTCGCCGAAGAGGAAGTTCGCGAGAGCCTTCGACAGCTCGGTCTTACCGACACCCGAGGGGCCGGCGAAGATGAACGAGCCCGACGGACGCTTCGGGTCCTTCAGACCTGCACGGGTACGACGGATCGCCTTGGAGACAGCCTTGACTGCCTCGACCTGGCCGATGATCCGCTTGTGCAGCTCGTCCTCCATGCGGAGCAGACGGGTGGTCTCCTCCTCGGTGAGCTTGAAGACGGGGATGCCGGTCCAGTTGCCCAGAACCTCGGCGATCTGCTCGTCGTCCACCTCGGCGACGACGTCGAGGTCACCGGAACGCCACTGCTTCTCGCGCTCGGCACGCTGACCGACGAGCGTCTTCTCCTTGTCGCGCAGGTTCGCAGCCTTCTCGAAGTCCTGTGCGTCGATGGCCGATTCCTTCTCCCGGCGCGCGTCGGCGATCTTGTCGTCGAACTCGCGCAGGTCTGGCGGCGCGGTCATCCGGCGGATGCGCATCCGCGCGCCCGCCTCGTCGATGAGGTCGATTGCCTTGTCGGGCAAGAACCGGTCGTTGATGTACCGGTCGGCCAGCGTGGCGGCCGCGACGAGGGCACCGTCGGTGATCGAGACGCGGTGGTGAGCCTCGTAGCGATCACGCAGACCCTTGAGGATCTCGATGGTGTGCTCGACGGTCGGCTCGCCCACCTGAACGGGCTGGAACCGACGCTCGAGTGCGGCGTCCTTCTCGATGTACTTGCGGTACTCGTCGAGGGTGGTGGCACCGATGGTCTGCAGTTCGCCACGAGCCAACTTGGGCTTGAGGATCGACGCTGCGTCGATGGCACCTTCGGCAGCACCTGCGCCGACGAGCGTGTGCAGCTCGTCGATGAACAAGATGATGTCGCCGCGGGTGTTGATCTCCTTGAGTACCTTCTTCAGGCGCTCCTCGAAGTCACCGCGGTAGCGGCTGCCGGCCACGAGCGAGCCGAGGTCGAGGGTGTAGAGCTGCTTGTCCTTGAGCGTCTCCGGGACCTCGCCGTTGACGATGGCCTGTGCCAGGCCTTCGACGACCGCGGTCTTACCGACACCGGGCTCACCGATGAGAACCGGGTTGTTCTTGGTACGACGCGACAGCACCTGCATGACGCGCTCGATTTCTTTCGCGCGCCCGATGACCGGGTCGAGCTTGCCCTCGAGCGCTGCCTGGGTCAGGTTGCGTCCGAACTGGTCGAGAACCAGCGAGGTGGACGGGGTGCCGGCTTCGCCGCGGCCGCTGCCGGACTCGCTGGGCTCCTTGCCCTGGTAACCCGAGAGCAGCTGGATGACCTGCTGCCGGACGCGGTTGAGGTCGGCTCCGAGCTTGACCAGAACCTGAGCTGCGACGCCTTCGCCTTCGCGGATCAGACCCAGCAGGATGTGCTCGGTGCCGATGTAGTTGTGGCCGAGCTGCAGCGCTTCGCGGAGGCTGAGCTCGAGTACTTTCTTGGCGCGCGGGGTGAACGGAATGTGACCGGACGGAGCCTGCTGGCCCTGACCGATGATTTCCTCTACCTGGCTGCGGACTCCTTCGAGGGAGATGCCCAGCGACTCGAGGGACTTGGCTGCGACGCCTTCGCCCTCGTGGATGAGGCCGAGCAGAATGTGCTCCGTGCCGATGTAGTTGTGGTTGAGCATCCGGGCTTCTTCTTGAGCCAGGACGACAACACGCCGCGCGCGATCGGTGAACCTCTCGAACATCGCTCTCCCTCACTTCTTGGCGGGTGGTAGCTCGCCCACCGGTTCTTCTAGCGCCGCAGTGTCCGTAACGCTACGGTCGCTTGTGCATTTGAAGGTAAGACTGAGTCTCACTGTAGTTGGCCGACGTGACGAACGCCGACCCTCCACCCCTGAAATGCTGCGCGACCGCCCACGAATTCGGACTGCCTTGCCTGCTTACTGTTCATAACGCAGGCACAATGCAAAACGTTTCCCATTCACTGTCCGCTGCTGGCGAACAGTTCTCTACCGTCGAATCAGGCCTGGGACGGCTTGACGATCGGAAACAGGATCGTTTCGCGGATACCCAACCCGGTCAGTGCCATCAGCAACCGGTCGACGCCCATGCCGGTTCCGGTGGTCGGCGGCATGCCCTGTTCCATCGCCGCGAGGAAGTCCTCGTCCAGCACCATGGCCTCGTCGTCGCCCGCTGCGGCTTGGCGCGCCTGGTCCTCGAATCGTTCGCGCTGGATGACCGGATCGACCAACTCGGAGTACCCGGTGGCGAGTTCGAACCCACGGACGTAGAGATCCCACTTCTCGGTGATGCCGGGCTTGCTGCGGTGCTGGCGCGTCAGCGGGGACGTTTCGACCGGGAAGTCGCGAACGAACGTCGGTTCGGTCAACGCGTCGCCCACCTGGTGTTCCCATAGCTCTTCGACCAACTTGCCGTGACCGTAGATCGGGACGCCGTCCTTGCGGGGCACCTCGACTCCGACCTTGTCCGCGATCGCGAGCAGTTCATCGACGGTGGTGTCGGGTGTGACGTCGAACCCGAGCGAGGTCGACAGCGACGGGTACATCTCCAACGTCGTCCATTCGCCACCGAGGTCGTAGGTGGTGCCGTCGGGCAACGTCACGACAGTCGAGCCGAGGGCGGCCACGGCCACCTCCTGGACGAGCTCACGGGTCATCTTCGCCGAGTCGTCGTATGTGCCGTAGGCCTCGTAGGTCTCGAGCATCGCGAACTCGGGCGAGTGCGACGAGTCGGCACCCTCGTTGCGGAAGTTGCGGTTGATCTCGAAGACCTTCTCGATGCCCCCGACGACGCAGCGCTTGAGGAACAGTTCCGGTGCGATCCGCAGATACAGGTCGGTGTCCATGGCGTTCGAGTGGGTGACGAAGGGCCGGGCGGCCGCTCCGCCGTGCAGGGTCTGCAGCATCGGGGTTTCGACCTCGAGGAAGCCGCGACGTTCGAGCGCGTTGCGCAGTTCGCGGACGACGGCGATGCGCTTGCGTGCGGTCTCCCGTGCGGTCGGGTTGGTGATCAGATCCAGGTACCGCTGCCGGATACGAGTCTCTTCGTTCAGTTCCTTGTGTGCGACGGGCAACGGCCGCAACGACTTCGACGCGATCTGCCACTCGTCGGCCATGACACTGAGCTCGCCGCGTCGTGAGCTGATGACTTCTCCGTGCACGAACACGAAGTCACCGAGATCGACGTCGGACTTCCATGCTGCGAGGGCCTCTTCGCCGACACCTGCCAGGCTGATCATGGCCTGCAGCTGGGTGCCGTCGCCCTCCTGCAGGGTGGCGAAGCACAGCTTGCCGGTGTTGCGCACGAAGATGACGCGGCCGGCGACTCCGACGATCAGACCGGTCGTCGTGTCTGCTTCGAGCTCGGGAAACTCGGTTCGGATCTCGAGCAGAGAATGGGTCCGCGGAACCGACACGGGATACGCCTCGACCCCGCGCTCGAGCAGAGCAGCGCGCTTGGCACGACGAATCCGTAGTTGCTCCGGGGTGTCGTCGGCCGGCTGGGTAGTAGCTGTGTCAGTCACGCGCACACACCTTACAGCGCAACGCTGTAGGGACGATCAGTGCGCGGCGACCGTCTCCGCCTCACGCACGCAGTGCTGAGCCTGCGTCAGCACTCCGAGCAAACCCGCCGACTTCAGAGCTTGATAGCCACCCACCAGGTCGGTGGACTTGTGCAGTCCCAGCAGTTGAAGCGATGCGGCCGCAAGGGAGGAGGTGTAGCCCTCGGAGCAGATGACGATCCATTCGACATCGTGGTCGACGGCAATCGCCAGCCGGGCATCGCTCGTCGGGTCCAAGCGCCATTCGAGGACGTTGCGTTCGATGGCCAGTGCGCCGGGCAGCGTCCCCTCGACGGCGCGCTGCGCCTGCGGTCGGATATCGACGACGACGGCGCCGCGATCGACGGCGTCGCGAAGTTCGAAGACTGTGGTGCGATCGATGGTCTCGCGGGCAGATTCGAGCATTTCGACAATTGTCATGGTCTGGATGGTCACAGCGTGGCCTTCTCGGGTGCGTCGGTGAGCTCGCTGCGGGTGCGGCGAAGCGTGGACCGTTCGGTCACTTCGTAATAGGACATCGCCGTCAGTGGCGGTGAGTAGGCGTGCACGCTGAGGGTGGGGCCGGTCGTGGCGGACGCCGGATCATGCATCACGTCGTGCACCCAACCCAGCGGGAACGCCGCCTGATCACCAGCGTCGAGGCGACGCTGCTTCAGTTCGGTACCAGCCCAACGATATTCGAGCAGAGATCCACTCAGAACGGTCAGAGCGCCGAGTGACCCGCCATGATCGTGCAGTTCGGTGGAGCGATCGGGAACCCAGCTGATCAACCAGACGTCGAGGTCGTCGTCGGAGTGCAGTCGCTTCGCCCAACGCTCGCCGATCGGCCAGCGGCCGCCGTCTGGAAGCAGATGATCGAGGCGGCCTTCGAGGACGTCCGACGCGCTCTGATCGGTGACGCGCAGCAGGTCATGTGGCCGCAATCGCGTCGGCAGAGTCGATATCGACCGCGGTGACAATGAAATTCGCGAGGGTGCAGAAAGGACAGGTGTGGAAAGCATGAAGCTCTACTCCAGGGGTGTGTAACGAACGAGGCAGGGGTCAGCCTCGACAACACTCCTGGGTGGCCATGCACGTCATCACGCGGAGAATTCTGACACACGAACGCAGGATGCGCCAGCGCTCGTCCGAAACACGTGGCTCCGAGACACTCACCGCGGGCGACGTTTTGCCATGTTCCGTTCGTAGACCAGCCGGAGACCCTCGAGGGTCAGGTCGGGTTCGTGATGCTCGATGGTCGTCGATTCGGGCAGGATCAACGCGGCGATGTCCCCGGTGCCGATGATCGCGACATCCGTGCCGGTCAGCTCGGGAACCTCTCGCCTGATCCGTCCGACGAGCCCGTCCACTAGGCCCGCGAACCCGAAGATGGTGCCCGACTGGATGCATTCGACGGTGTTCTTACCCAACACCGAGCGGGGCCTGACCATCTCCACCTCGCGCAGCGTGGCGGTCCGGGTCGACATCGCCCACGCCGACATTTCGAGCCCCGGGGCGATGGCACCGCCGAGGAATTCCCCCTTGGCCGACACGACATCGACGCACGTGGTGGTTCCGAAGTCCACCACGATGCATGCGGATCCGTACAAGTCATGTGCGGCAAGGGTATTGACGATGCGATCGGCACCGACCTCTTTGGGATTGTCCACCAGCAGCGGAACACCGGTCCGCACGCCCGGTTCGACCACCACGTGCACCACGTGATCCCAGTAGCGCGTGAGCATGGTCCGCATCTCGCGCAGCACCGACGGCACGGTCGACAGCGCCGTGATTCCGGTGATCTGGTCTGCTTCGGCTCCGAGCAACCCCCGCAACATGAGGGCGAGCTCATCGGCCGTCACATGCGGATCGGTCCGGATACGCCAGTCCCGCAGCAGCTTCGAATGATCGCCGGTGCCGGTGAACAATCCGACCACGGTACTGGTGTTGCGTACATCGATCGCGAGAAGCATCGGATCAGACCAGCACGGAATCGGCCCGCAGATCGCGCGGAGTGATCAGACCCGAGCCCGCAGGCGCGTGGGCCGGATCGGTACCGAGCTCGACCGGCCGGTTCTTCTCGTCGACGAACACCACTCGCGGTGCATAATCGACAACTTCCTGTTCGTTCATCACCCCGTAGGCGATCAAGATGACCAAGTCACCCGGATTCACCAGATGTGCTGCGGCTCCGTTGATTCCGATGACGCCACTGCCCCGCTCACCGGTGATCACGTACGTCTCGAGCCGCGCTCCGTTGTCGATGTCGACAATCGTGACCTGCTCGCCTTCCAGCAGATCGGCGGCCTCCATCAGATCCTGGTCGACGGTCACCGAACCGACGTAGTGCAGGTCCGCGTGCGTGACGGTAGCGCGGTGGATCTTGGATTTCATCATCGTTCGAAACATGCTGTCACTCTCCGTTTTTCGGATCGTCTGGACTATTCGTTTCTGGTCGTTCCGCAGGCTCCACTGCTGCCTCCAGAAAACCGGTGCCGACGGCGACACCGACATTGTCGATCAATCTCGTGGTCCCGACCTTGGCCGCCACGAGCAATCTGCCGTCCCCACGTTCGGGAGCCGGCCCCAGGTGCGGGTCGCGCACCTCCAGGTAGTCGACCTGGACCAGCGGGGCCTCGTCCAGTACGGCACGGGCAGTGGCGATGATGGCCTCGACTCCCCCGGCTGCCGCATGCGCACCGGCCACCAACGCGGCCGACAGCACCATCGCCGCCTCCCGCTGCTCGGGGTCGAGATATCGGTTGCGCGAGGACAAGGCGAGACCGTCCTGCTCGCGCACCGTCGGGACCCCGATGACAGCGACGTCGAAGTTCAGATCCCGAACCATCTGCCGAATCAACGTCAGTTGCTGGTAGTCCTTCTCCCCGAAGTACGCACGGTGGGGCGCTGCGATCTGCAAAAGTTTGGCGACGACGGTGAGCATGCCCGCGAAATGCGTCGGCCTGCTGCCACCTTCGAGTTCAGCGCCGATCGGACCGGGCTGGACCGTGGTGCGAGGGCCGGACGGGTACATCTCGGCCGCGGACGGGGCGAAGACCAGTTCGACGCCCTCCTCTCGGAGCAATTCGACATCCGTGTCGAGAGTGCGCGGGTAGGCATCGAGATCCTCGCCGACGCCGAACTGCAACGGGTTGACGAAGATCGACACGATCACCACCGCGCCGGTGAGCTTTGCCTGCCGCACGAGCTGGAGGTGACCGGCGTGCAGTGCGCCCATGGTCGGCACCAGCGCCACTTGCTTCCCGGTTCCCCGCAATGCCTTCGACACCGACGTGATCACCGCGGGGTCGTGGTGAACGATCAACTGCCCCTTGGTGTAGCTACCCGCGAGGGTCATTTCTTCCCTTCCAGAATCTCGATCAAATCTGCCGTGGCACCGATGCGCTGCGCAGATCGCAGCGACAGCGCTCGATAGCCGGCAGCAATACGCGAATCCACGGCTTCGAGCACCTCGAGGTGCCTACCGACTGCAGCGGCGTCACCTCGGGCCACCGGGCCGGTCAGCGCCGATTGCCCATTGCGCAGGGCGTTGTCCAGCGCAGCTTCGAGCAGCGGAGCCAGAACACGCTCGGGAACGCCGCGTACCGCGTCCGAGCCAGGAAATCCCGGTCCGGCCAACGCAACCCGAAGCGCTTCGACGGCATCGACCACGAGTGTGACGAGATGATTGCTTCCGTGCGCGAGAGCAGCGTGGTAGAGCGCCCGATTGCTCTCGGGCACATGCACCGGCTCGCCGCCGATCTCCAGTACGAGTGCCTGCGCCACCGCGTATCCGATGTCGTCGCCTGCGGTGATGCCGAAGCACGCCGCCGTCATCCGATCGGTGTCCTCGACGCCGCCACCGAAGGTCATGGCCGGGTGAATGGCCAGCGGTACGGCCCCGAGGGCGGTGAGCGGTTCGAGTACTGCAACGCCGTTGGCACCGGAGGTGTGAGCCACCAACTTGCCCGGTGCCACCGCCCCCGTAGCGGCCAGGCCGGCGACGATCGACGCCAGCTCGTTGTCGGGGACAGCAAGAATCAGCAACTCTGCGCGGCGAGCTACCTCGTCGACCGGAAGGATCTGCGACTCGGGCAACCGGGCGCGAACCCGTGCAATGGACGCATCCGATACGGCAGCCGCACCCACGACGACGTGCCCGACGCGTTCGAGCGCCTCACCGAACGCAGTACCCACGCGACCGGCCGAGACGACGCCAACCGTCAAGCGAGCCGGGGACAGACCGCCAGTGAACCCTGATGAGGTCACCGCAAACTTCCTCTCGTTCGTTCCAGTCCCGCACGGCGGGTACCAGACGTCCTGCAGGGAACCCTAGCTACTGCGACCCCTCAGGTGCCAGGGAAGACGGTGTGATCTGGTTCTCAGTCCGAGCGGCGGCGGCGACGACGCGTACCTGGATCGGTGGTGGCCACATCGGAGCCGTCCCCACCCTGCAGGCCGGCCATGATCTCGGCAACGGATCGGCCGTTCGAGTGTGCTCCCGTGGCATCGTCGTCGGTGGACCCTGTGCGCCTACGCCCGCGTCGAGGCGCACTGGAGGTGTCCTCTGCGGCCGGCTCGTCGTCGCGATCGGCGGAGAAGAATGCGTCCGCCGAGTCGCGCAGCGAGCTGCTGGTCGTGGGATACGCGTCGCCGTCCTGGGCCGAGCCCGATCCGTATGCAGGCTCCGACGCGTAGTCCGTTGCAGGCTCGGCCGGGTAGGGCTCGGCGGCGTAGGTATCGGTGGGCTGAGGCTCGGCGGGCTCAGGCTCGGCCGCAGTCTGCGGTTCGTCATCCGTCGTCGGTTCCGGCTGCGCGACCGGTGGACGAGTCTCCTCGAAGTTGTACGCCGTGAAGGGAGAACTGGGCGGAGTGACTCGCGCGGCTTGTCTGGGGGCGCTGTAGGGACGCGCCTGCGCAGCGGGTCGCTCGTACGGATCGGCCGCTCCCGCTTCGGGTGCAACCGAGTTGTAGCTCGGTTCCTCGGACTCGGACGAGTTCTCGGCGTACCGATCCTGCGACTCCGGAACCGTCGACGCGGCGGTGGCCTGCGGCATCTGGTCCGGATCCTCGGGATACACCACCGATGTCTCGGCGGTGACGGGCTCGTCGTAGGGAGTGCCGACGCCGTTGAGGCCGGAGTCCGGACCCATCGGGCCGTTGCCGTTCCCGCCCCCCGGTACGTACAGGCCGGACGGCGCAGGCTGATAGCTGTCGTACCGTCGACCGCCCAGTTCTTGCATCCGCATCGCCTCGGCCCGCAATGCGACGCGTTCGGTCGGCAAATTGCCGTCGAACAGCACCTGCAGGTTCTGACGGAGTGCGGCCAATTCGTTGCGCAGCGCTGCGACTTCGTCGATCTCCATCCGCGATTCGCCGCGCACCCGAGCCTCGACGTTCATCTCGTACTCTCGTCGCGCCGAGATCTCCCGAGCCAACTGCAACTCGTACACCGTTTGCAGGTCCTTGGCCTTGGTCTGGTCGGCGGCCGCTTCCCGGCGATACTTCGTCATCGCGAAGGCACCGATCACCGCAGCCCACAGAGCCGAAAGAACACCGACCCGCATCCATTGCACGCTCTCGCTGAACAGCAACAGCACGCTGGCGACGATGCCGAACACGACGAGTGCCGCAAGGAACAGCTGGCTCGCACTACGCCTGCCACGGCGTCCTTTCTTTGCGCGAGTCTGATCTGTCATGTTCACAAGGGTAACCGGCAAATCGATCGCAAATAGTCATCCTCGACCGATCGCCTACACAACCGAGGTAACAATCGAATGATCGGTGCGTTACCGAGAATGCTCGTCGTCCCGGTCTTTCGGGGTGCGGCAGCACTGCTCGAGCCATACCGCGGCAGCGACGACGGCCGCTCCCGCGACCAGCGCCACGATCGCCCCGGCCCGATCGGACGACGCGGCGCGCACCGTTGCCGCTCGGGGGAGTACGTACACCAAGAACCCGACGCATACCCCGGCAACAGCGGTCCCCACCAGCAACGACGCCTTTGCCAGCACCAACGCCCGATACACCGTCAACGGATGCAGATCATGCAGCCCGGTACCCACGCGATGCTCGGCGATGCGATTGCGAACGATCACTGCGGTCACCACTTCAACCACCGCTACCAGATACAACGACGCCCCGGCATACACGGGAATCGGTGGCAACGAACCGTAGAACACCCGGACCAGCAGCCAGGTCCCAACCGAGGCAACCAGGAAAATGCCCACTACATCCCAGGCCTTGGTGGGATTGGTCACCACGACGATTCACCTGTGATTTCATCCTGCTTGTCTGGTCGTTCCCGCAGGCTCCACTCCTGCTTCACCACTCCCGCACGCTCCTGCGGACTCAATCGCTTCAGCAACTCCGGCACCGGGACATCACGGTCTCCGACCCGCAAGGTGGCGTCGGGTTCAATGTCCAACCACGGCAGCAGGACGAAGGCCCGCTCGTGCGCGCGGGGATGCGGAAGGATCAAGCGAGGATCGTCGCTGACCAGGTCGTCGCACGCCACCACGTCCACGTCGAGACTTCGTGGACCCCAGTGCTGCACTCGGACGCGATCCGCCGCCTCCTCGAGTCCCTGACCCATGCGCAACCAATCCCAGGCGTCGTATGCATCGTCGGCGGCCACCACGACCGCATTGAGGAAGTCCTGCTGCTCGACGCCGCCCCAAGGGGCAGATCGGTAGACAGGCGAGCAGGCCACCACTCGCGAACCCAGTTGTTCTGTCACAGACCGTAAATGGCCCAGAGAATCACCGATGTTGCTGCCGATGGACAGCACCGCACGGGTCACGGCCGTTCCCGGTAGGCCACCACGGCCACGTCGGCGAATGTCAGCGGGATGGGGGCCGACGGCTTGTGCAGCACCACTTCCACCGCGTGGACGCGGGAGTCGTAGGCCAGCACGACGTCGGCGATCTCGGCGGAGACCGTCTCGATCAGGTCTCTCGACGGACCCGAGACGACGGCCGCGGCGCGCTCGGCGAGCTCTCCGTAGTGCAACGTCCTGGTCAGATCATCGGTCTCGGCTGCGGGACGCAGATCCATCCACACGGTGATATCGACGACGAAATCCTGGCCGTCTCGCTTCTCGAAGTCGAAGACTCCATGATTGCCGCGCACCGTCAGGCCACGCAGTTCGATGCGGTCGCCGCGACGCGTTCCGATGCCGTCGCGGCTACTGATTTCGCGGCCACTGATCTCGCTCATGCCCGATCACCCTGCCATGCCCGGACGACGGCAACCGCGTCGAGTGACGCTTGGACGTCGTGCACACGCACACCCCACGCTCCGCCTGCGAGCGCCAGAGCCGACACCACGGCAGTGGCGATTTCACGTCCATCCGGTGGACGCGGCGAACCGTCTGCGTCGGCCAGCAGCGATCCGAGGAAACGTTTACGGGAAGCACCGACGAGAACCGGGAATCCCGCCGCCACCAAGTCTGGTAAACCACGGAGCAGTTGCCAGTTGTGCTGGGCGTTCTTGGCGAATCCGAGGCCGGGATCGAGCACGAGTGCCGATGCATCGACCCCCGCAGCCACCGCGTGATCCACCTGTTCGAGCAGTTCCCTGCGGACGTCGGCGACCACGTCTGCGTAGCGATCGGCCGGACCGGAGTGTCGGTACTCGGATCCAGCGGCCCGCCAGTGCATCAGGATCCACGGCAACCGACCCTCTGCCACCACCCCAGCCATGGCCGGATCGGCTCGGCCACCCGAGACGTCGTTCACGATCGACACCCCGGCCTCGATAGCTGCTTCGGCCACCGAGGCGCGCATCGTGTCCACACTGGTCACCACGCCCTCGGCAGCCAGTGCGGTGATCACCGGCACCACGCGCCGAGCCTCGACGACCGGATCGATCCGGTCGGCACCGGGACGGGTGGACTCACCACCGACATCGACGACGTCGACTCCGCGACGATGCATCGCCAATCCGTGCTCGACGGCAGCATCGACGTCGAGGTACCGACCCCCGTCGGAGAAGGAATCGGCAGTGACGTTCAGAACGCCCATGACGACGGGTGCCGGGGGGATACTTCGCGCAGTACTCATCGGCAATCGACCGGTTGCATCATTTCCGCAGAATCAGGTCCAGTGCTTCCGAACGCGATGCTGCGCTGGACTGCAACAGACCCCGCACGGCCGAGGTGGTGGTACTGGCACCCGGCTTGCGAATTCCTCGCATGGCCATGCACAAGTGCTCGGCTTCGATCACCACGATCGCTCCGCGCGGGTCGAGCTTGCGCATCAACGCGTCGGCGATCTGGCTGGTCAAACGCTCCTGCACCTGCGGACGCTTGGCGTACATGTCGACCACACGCGCCAGCTTCGACAGGCCGGTGACCTTGCCGCTCTTACCCGGGATGTACCCGACGTGGGCGACCCCGTGAAACGAGACGAGGTGGTGCTCACACGTGGAGAACATGGGGATGTCGCGAACCAGGACCAGTTCCTGATGCCCCTCGTCGAACGTCGTGTTCAGCGCTGTGTCCGGGTCGGTGTAGAGACCGGCGAAGATTTCGCGGTAGGAGCGCGCGACCCGTGCGGGGGTGTCGAGCAAGCCCTGGCGATCGGGATCCTCGCCGATAGCGATCAACAACTCGCGCACGGCGGCCTCGGCGCGAGGCTGATCGAAGACGGCACCGGTGGCGTAGGCGACGGTCTGTTCGACTGCACGCGGTTCCGGTGCTCTCTGTTCCACTGCCGGGACTTCTGCCGAGTCGCTTGTCGACTCGTCGGTCCGATTGACTGACACGTGAACTTACCTCCGGTTGGGCTCCGCGAATGTGACAGCTGGGCCGAGTGCGACAGTCCCGAGAGGACCATTGCGTCGACACAGCGAACGGTTCGAACGACGTACTGGGCCGACCGTGACAGTCGACCCAGTAAGCCTAATGATCGGCTCAGCGGTAAGAACCGCCCGGCCCTTCCCAGCGTTGCGTCTGCGGACCTTCGTCGCCGTCGCCCTCGAAGTGCTCATCGCGTCGGGAGTCCTCGGGCGGAACGTTCTCGGCCCGGTCGTCGCCGGGTAGAGGGTAGTTCTGCGACGGGCCGGGAACCTCCCACGTCGGGGTAGACGACTCGTCCGCTGCTCCGCTGTCGGTGTTCTCACCGTACGGAGGGGCGTGCCGAGACGGCCGGCCCTGATCGCGTGTATCCGGCCGGAACGGGTCCGGCTGATACTGCGGAGGCTCGTAGGCCGGCTGCGGGTTGCCTGGCGGCCGGTAGGCCTGGGGTTGCTGATACGTCGGGTGCTGCTCGTACGCCGATTGCCCCTGCGGCGGTTCGTACCGATTCGGCTCCGGTCGATCCGATTCCTGCTGGTCGCGGCTCGGCGGACCCTGAGGCGGCGGACCGCTCGGGCCCTGGTAGCGCGGCACCGACGGCTGGTCACGCGGAGGCCAGCCGGGAGCCGACCATCCGGCCGGGGCGCCGTAGTCCGGTCGCGAACCCTGATTGGGTCCCGAACGAGGTTCGGGTCGGCGATAGCCCTCGGAGTACCCGCCGCCGTTGGGAGCACCACCGTTGACCGGTCCGCCGTAGCCACCGTTGCGGCCGCCGCCGTTGTAGTCACCGGCGGCCGGGGCACTGCGTCGCCCGCCACCGGTGTTCGGTGCACCGTTCGACGGCATCCCGTTCGTCGGTGCGCCGTTCGTGGGTGCGCCGTTCGTGGGTGCGCCGTTGGGCTGGCTGCCGTTGTACCCGTTACTTCCGTTCGGGTAGCCACCCTTGCTCATCTGCGGCGAACCGGAGTAGCTGGGCTGTGGAACCTGCTGCGGCGGAAGCTGTTTCGGGGCCGGCGGCACCGGAGGCCACGGCTCGCCGCGCTCGGCGGCGAGTTCACGCGGAGTCTTCACCGGCGGCTTGTCCGATGGCTTGCGGTCACCGAAGTCGTTGAACAGGGTGATCCGCGGCCGCTTGGTCACGCTGTGGAAGATCTTCTCGAGGTCCTTGCGAGTGAGCGTCTCTCGTTCGAGCAGCTCGGTGGCCAGGGTATCGAGCAGATCGCGGTACTCGTTGAGGATGGCCCATGCCTCGGTGTGCGCCGCCTCGATCAGCTTGCGCACCTCCTCGTCGATCTCGCGGGCGACCTCGTGCGAGAAATCGGACTGCTGACCCATCGAACGGCCGAGGAACGGGTCGCCCTGTTCCTGTCCGTACCGGACGGCTCCGAGCTTGCTGCTCATGCCGTATTCGGTCACCATCGCACGGGCGATCTTGGTGGCCTGATCGATGTCCGAGGATGCTCCGGTGGTCGGCTCGTGGAAGACGAGTTCCTCCGCCGCGCGTCCACCCATGGCCATGACCAGACGAGCGATCATCTCCGAGCGCGTCATCAGGCCCTTGTCGTCCTCGGGCACGGTCATCGCGTGACCGCCGGTGCGACCACGAGCGAGAATGGTGACCTTGTATACGGGCTCGATATCGGGCATCGCCCACGCAGCGAGGGTGTGTCCGCCCTCGTGGTACGCGGTGATCTTGCGCTCGTGCTCGCTGATGATGCGGCTCTTGCGCCGCGGGCCGCCGACGACTCGATCCACCGATTCCTCCAGCGAGGCCTCGGTGATGACGGTGCCGTTCTCGCGAGCGGTGAGCAATGCTGCTTCGTTGATGACGTTGGCCAGGTCGGCACCGGACATCCCGACGGTTCGCTTGGCGAGACCTTCGAGGTCGGCGTCCTGTGCCACGGGCTTGCCTGCCGAGTGCACCTTCAGGATTGCCCGACGGCCGGCCAGATCGGGGGCACCGACCGGGATCTGGCGATCGAAGCGGCCCGGACGGAGCAGGGCCGGGTCGAGGATGTCGGGGCGGTTGGTGGCGGCGATGAGGATGACGCCGGTGCGCTCCCCGAAGCCGTCCATCTCGACGAGCAGCTGGTTGAGCGTCTGTTCACGCTCGTCGTGCCCGCCGCCCATGCCTGCACCGCGCTGGCGTCCGACGGCGTCGATCTCGTCGACGAAGATGATGCAGGGGCTGTTCTGCTTGGCCTGCTCGAAGAGGTCGCGCACGCGGGACGCACCGACACCGACGAACATCTCGACGAAGTCCGAGCCCGAGATGGTGAAGAACGGGACGCCTGCCTCGCCTGCGACGGCACGCGCCAGCAGCGTCTTGCCGGTTCCGGGAGGGCCGTACAGCAGCACGCCGCGCGGAATTTTGGCTCCGAGTGCCTGGTAGCGCGCCGGGTTCTGCAGGAAGTCCTTGATTTCGTAGAGCTCTTCGACGGCTTCGTCCGCACCCGCGACGTCGGCGAAGGTCGTCTTGGGCATGTCCTTGGTCAACTGCTTGGCCTTGGACTTGCCGAAGCCCATTACGCCGCCGCGGCCGCCGCCCTGCATGCGGCTCATGACGAAGATGATCACGCCGAGGATCAGCACCATCGGAAGAATCAGCAGCAGGAACGAGCTGAACCAGCTCTCCTGGGTGACGGTGGTGTTGTAGCTGTCGAGACCTTGCGAATCGACCTTGTCGAAGATCTGCTCGGACGCCGAATCCGGGTACTTGGCGATGATCTGCTTCTGATTGTCCGTCGCGTCGGAGGCCTCTTTGAGGGTGAGCCGAATCTGCTGCTCGCGGTCGTCGATCTGCGCGGACTCGACGTTGCGGTCGTCGAGCTGGGCGATCGCCACCGAGGTGTCGACCGTCGTCCAGTTCCGCGTGTCGTTACCGAAGTAACTGAAGGCATAGATCACCAACAGAATGCCGAAAACGATGGCGAGATTTCGTATTACTGTCTTCCGATTCATACAGCTTCAGCCGACTCGGCCGTGTCCTTTCAGTCCGCTCCCGCGCGCTGGCTGCTCCCTGCCCGCCGGATGCTCCAGGTTACCGCGAGACCCGGACATCGGACTCGCTCATACCTGGCGCTCTGCGTCCACGCACCTGTCGGCGTCGACGCTTCTTCCCCTCCAACGACTGCACTCCCCCGGCAGTTCCCCACCTTCTCGGGCACCCTATCCGCATCGATGGACCGTTGCATACGTCTGAGCGCGTCGATGGTCCATTCACGCGAACCGGGCGGACCGAAGGAACCGAAGGAACCGATCTCAGCTGTACACCTTCGGGTCCAGCAGCCCGATGTACGGCAGATCCCGGTAGCGCTCGTTGTAGTCGAGGCCGTATCCGACGACGAAATCGTTGGGAATGTCGAAGCCCACGTTCGCGACCTCCACATCGACCTTGATGGCGTCGGGCTTGCGCAGCAACGTCACCACCGCGAGCGAGGCGGGCGAACGGGTCGCGAGATTGCGCTTGAGCCAGCTCAGCGTCAGACCGGAGTCGATGATGTCCTCGACGATCAGCACGTGGCGTCCGGTGATGTCGCGGTCGAGGTCCTTGAGAATGCGCACGACGCCGGACGACGATGTCGACGAGCCGTACGAGCTGACCGCCATGAACTCGAGCTGCGCCGGGATCGGCAGGGCTCGGGCGAAGTCGGTCATGAACATGATCGCGCCCTTGAGAACGCCGACCAGCAGCAAGTCGCCTTCGGGCGAGCCCTCGGGATACCGCAGGGCGATCTCGTCTGCGAGTTCCTGGGTGCGCGTTTTGATCTGTTCCTCGGAAATGAGAACCGATTCGATGTCGCCCTCGTACACGGGGTTTCCCTTCATTAGTTCTCCAGGCCGACGCTCAGCCTGCCATGTCGACGCGAGCACACCAACCTCGCCTCGGGCGTTCCCCCAGGCAGCGCAACCCCACCCTGTCCGGTCCACCGTCCGACGAGGGCATCGACGGCCCGGATCTGCCGATCGGTCAGCGACGTCACACCCCGGCCGAGCAGCCAGCGCCGCAGAACTCGACGACGAACGGCGGGCTCGACGGTCTCGATCGCGGAGACCTCGATCTCGGCCGCATCCGCGTCGAGCACCGACTCGGCCATCGCGTCGAGCACCCGGCCGTCCTCGCGCAACTGCTTGGCCGTTCGAGCGAGTGCAGCGGCGACGCCGCTCCCCAGCACGTCCTCGAGCAGAGGCAGTACCTCGTGACGCAATCGCACCCGCGTGAACTCGGTGTCGGTGTTGTGCGGATCCTCGAACGGCTCGAGTCCCAACTCGACGCAGGCCGCCCGGGTGACACCGCGCCTGACTCCG
Source organism: Rhodococcus sp. AW25M09 (assembly GCF_000333955.1). GTDB lineage: Bacteria > Actinomycetota > Actinomycetes > Mycobacteriales > Mycobacteriaceae > Rhodococcoides. The sequence goes on along the minus strand of NZ_CAPS01000040.1, from coordinate 52,387 downwards.
AGCAACGGCCGACCCCAGGGGGCATCGAAGGCCGCCATGCCGGCGATCGACCGCGGTCCGGATCCGCGCCCCAACCCCAGCAGCACCGTCTCCGCCTGGTCGTCGAGGGTGTGGGCCACCAGCACCGATGCGTCGCCACGAGCGAGATTCAGCGCGTCGTACCTGGCTTTTCGTGCGGCGGCCTCCATCCCACCCGAACCGGACACCTGCACCCGCAGCACGCGTGCATCGACCACACCGAGCTTCACGGCGCGGGCCGCTGCCGTCGCGGCGACCTCCGCCGAGCCGACCTGAAGCCCGTGGTCGACGATCAACGCACGCACGTTCGGAGCCTCGGCCACGGTCGCCGCCGTCAGAGCCAGCGAATCCGCGCCACCGGACAGCGCGACGACGACCGGGCCGGGATGGGCCACCAGCCACGCACGCACCGCCCGCCGAATCTCGAGCAACGCCGGCCCTTCCGGCAGCAGCGCAGGGCGGTGGGAAGGAACCACTGCTAACCCAGGACCCGAGCGATCCAAGCGTCCGGGTCTTCGATCTCCGACAGCAGCGGCAGGGTGCCCGGTCCCGTCCATACGGTGTTGAACCGTTCCATCCCCACCGCGGCGACGACGTGGTCGACGAATGCCTTGCCGCGCACGTACTGCGCCATTTTCGCGTCCATGCCCAGCAGTGCCCGCACGACGCGTTGCAGCGGGCTGACCTTGCGTCGACGACGCTGATCGAACGCGCCGCGAATCTGTGCCACGGTCGGCACGACGGCAGGTCCGACGGCGTCCATCACATGGTCGGCGTGGCCCTCGAGCAGAGTGCCGAGAACCAGGAGTCGGTCTATCGCGTCGCGCTGCGGCTGCGGTTGGGTGGCGCGCAGCAGGCCGACGATGCCCGCGTCCTCGGACTTGGCTGCCCCGGTCGGATTCCGGCGGGCCTTCAACGCGCCGGTCAGCCGGTTGGCGACGTCGGTGAGCGGCTCGTCGCTGCCGCCGGAGAGCACCCCCACGTTCTCGCGCATGTATCCGCCGAGCCACGGCGCGGAGGAGAACTGCACTCGGTGCGTCACTTCGTGCAGGCACACCCACAGCCGAAAGTCGCTCGGCGAGACTCGAAGGGCCCGCTCGACGGCAATCACGTTGGGCGCGACCAGCAGCAGCGTTCCGTTCTCCCCGGTGAACGGATCGTACTGTCCGAGAATGGCGCTGGACAGAAACGCCAGCATCGCTCCGGCCTGCAGTCCGGCGGGCTTTCCGCCGAGCAGCCCGGACGGCGACGTATCGTCGTCTCCGGTGAGGTGCTTCATCGACGCCGCGGCCGCGGCGATCCAGCCTGCTCGGTCGACCACCTGGGCGTCGGGCACGGGAAGTCCGTCGGCCAGGCCGGTGGTGTCACGAACCGGCCCCTCGGCTCGAATCGATGCGGCGGCAAGCTCCTCCACGGCCGCCTCGGCCGTGTAGCGGGAGGTGGCGGGACCCTTACGGGCCAGCTTGGCACCGGTTTTCGCGGCCACCGACCAGTCGACTGCACCGGCGAAACCGGACGTTGCCTCGTCGTCCTCGGCACTCGTTGCTGCTTCGGTATTCGCCGGGATTTCGATATTCACTGGCAACCACACAATCTCAAGGTCGATGCCACGGCATCGAGGGCGGGGCGACTGACCTCGGGGGGCCGGTCGTTCGACATCAGCGCGAAGGTCAGGATTCGACCGTCGACGTCCACGACATATCCTGCGAGAGCACTTGCAGCAGAAAGGGTTCCGGTCTTGGCCCGCACCCATCCCGCCCCGGTGCGATCCCCCGAGGCATATCGATCCGACAGCGTTCCGGTGGCACCGGCAACGGGCAGATAGTCGAGCATGGGACGGAGCGTCGGCTGCTCTGCTCCGGCGGCCGAGGTCAGCACCTGATCGAGCAGCCTGGCCGGAATCCTGCCGTCCACCGACAGCCCACTGGCGTCCTGCAGCGTCATCCCGGCCATGTCGAAGCCTGCGGAATACAGGGTCTGCCCGATGGACGCGACCGCACCGGAAAAGCTCGGCGCCGTGTTCATCTCGATCGCGAGTTCGCGTCCGATGGCCTCGGCGAGCACGTTATCGGACCGATAGATCATCTGCTGCAGGCGGTTTCGGAGTGGGGCGGATTGCACCGACGCGATCTGGTCGGCCCCCTCGGCGGCCGTACCCGTCGTCACCGCAGCCGGGTCGACGCCCAGTCCCGCTGCCAGTGCGCGGCCCGCGTCGAGGGCCGGGGTGGTGCTGCGCGGCGACTCGTCGACCAGGGGCTGCGATCGCCCACCGTCGAGCATGATCGGTTCGATCGGGGTGATCGACCCGGCTGCTATGTCGGCGGGGAACCAGCCCTGTGCCATGGTGTCGCCGGTGTAGATCGAGGTGTCGACGGCGATGCTGCTCACTGCTGTTCCGCTGCGACGGATCTGCTCCACCAGGTCGTCGATGCGCGCGGCGCCGGGGTAGAACCCGTCGGTACCGACCGGCAGTGCAGTGAGCGTGGGGTCACCGCCCGCGATCAGGACGATGTTGCCCTCGCCGCTCCCCTGGACCACACGGGTGGTGACTCGGTGCTCCGCGGGGAGGGAGAGCATCGCGGCAGCGGCGGTGAGCACCTTGGTGGTCGATGCAGGCGTCATCGGCGCATCGGGGTTCCGGGACCACAGGACCTGGCCGGTCTGCGCGTCGGCGACGGTTCCGGTGAACGTACCGAGGCCTGGATCGTCGACCGCCTGGGCCAGTGCGTTCGCAAGTCCCGCCGAGCTGGGCGAGGGCGCAGAACCCGGGAACGGGGTGATCTTCGGATCGGGCAACACTGTCTCGGGTGGGGGCTCGATGGCGGTGTCGTCAACTCCTGGCACCGACGGAAGTACGAGCGCAACGGTCGTCGCGGCGAGGATCGCGGTGAACACAGCGCACAGCGTCAGGACCAACCGCTTCTTCCTGCGCCGTCGACCCGCTGTGGGACCGAGGAACCGTCGTGTCAGCCCCGCCACCGTTCCTCCGTTACTGCCGTGGTCGTACCCGTGATCGTTCAGTCAACAGTATCCTCGGGTCCGGTAGCCTTTGCGCCGCCACCATCGACACATTCGCAACGACTCGAGCCCCTCCGGCTCGACGAAGACAGTGAGGACAGCACGTGCCGTTCGACGTCACCATCGAGATCCCCAAGGGGCAGCGCAACAAGTACGAGGTCGACCACGTCACCGGACGTGTTCGTCTCGACCGCTACCTCTACACCGCGATGGCGTATCCAGCCGACTACGGATTCATCGAGAACACGCTCGGCGAGGACGGCGATCCGCTGGACGCACTGGTGCTGCTGCCCGAGTCCGTCTTTCCCGGCGTCATCGTCGAGGCCCGCCCCGTCGCGATGTTCAAGATGGTCGACGAGGCCGGCGGCGACGACAAGGTCCTGTGCGTTCCCGCAGGCGACACCCGCTGGGATCACATCCAGGATCTGAGCGACGTGTCGACGTTCGAACTCGACGCGATCAAGCATTTCTTCGTCCATTACAAGGATCTCGAACCCAACAAGCACGTCACCGGTGCAGACTGGGTGGGGCGCGCCGAGGCCGAGGCCGAAATCGCCGCGTCGATCAAGCGTTTGGCAGACAATCCGGGTCACTGATCGTTTTCGTTTCACACACCTCGCCGCGGCCGTGCGCCGACGAGACACAGTTTGGGGAGACCTATGACCGACAGCAGTTCCAACGGCACCGCCGGTGACCGGCGCAATCTCGAATCGCGGCCGATCTCGGATCCGACGCAGTTTCCCGATCTGCCGGTGACGGTCGTCCTCGACCGGATTCCCGTGCCGATCCTCGCTGTCGATCCCACCGGTGCAATCGTGTTCGCGAACGAGGCCTTCGACGATCTGTTCGGTCTCGACCGCACCGAACGTGTGGATTTCCACCTGCACGACATCTTTCCCGACCGGGCACCGGAGGGCGTCAACGTCGCCGACATGTTTCTCACGACGGTGGCCACCCGTGCGGATTCCCTGTGGCGGATGACCGACAAGACCGGTGACATCGTTCAGGTGCGCGCCAGCAAGTCGATCCTGCGCCGCACCGAGGACACCATCGTGCTCGTCGCGCTGGAGGATTTCACCGATCAGTTGTGGAACGACCCCAAGAGCGCCTTGCGCTGACAGTTCTCCCCAGGACGAGACAACGGTGTACGCCGGCGAATCATTCGCCTGCATACACCGTTGTTCTGTTTCCGCCCGCGTGCTTCGACTCGTACATTGCGGTATCCGCGTCGAGCAGAACATTGTGCAGCAGGTCCGAGCTGCCACCCGACTCTGCGGCGGTGGACCAGCGGCTGCCGTCGACCAGCGCCACACCGACGCTGACGGTCACCGGCACCTCGTCGAGCGGATCGTGGATCGACTCGCGGATCTCGTCGGCGCACCGGTGCACGGCGGCACTCCCGACCGACATCGCGATGGTGAACTCCTCGCCTCCGGTCCGGGCCACGCAGGGCCGCCGACCCGTGGCAGCATCGAGCCTGCGGGCCGTGCGGCGCAGCACGTCATCGCCCACCGCATGGCCGTACGTGTCGTTGACCAGCTTGAACTGGTCGAGGTCGACCACCATCAAGGCCACCGAGCTCTGCGCATCGAGCGAGGCCATCATGCGTTCGAGCCGAAGTTCCAAGCCGCGTCTGTTGAGCAGGCCCGTCAGTGAATCGGTGTTGGCGAGATCGAGTTGGCGTCGAATCACCGCGCGGAACACGAGAACGGAGTTGACCACCAGAACCGTCACCAGTGCCCGAGCGAGGACCGCCGCCGGATCGTCCGGTTGCTCGAGCAGGGCCAGCAGCGCCAGGACGAGAATGACGGCATTGACGAACGCGGTATGGAATTTGAGCACGTTCCGCCGCGAGAAGTACGCGATGTAAATGCCGATCACCGCGAACAGAGCCGATCCGTACAGAGCGAGATGCCGGTCGGCGAAGGTGAACAGCATCGCCGACACACCGACGTCTGCGTACACCACGAACCATCCGGGCATGTGGGAGGCGTCGACAGAACGGAGCCACCACCAGGCTCCCACCGGGAGAGTCGACAGCAGGACCACCGTGCAGACGGTCACTGCCGCCACTCCCACGGGACCGTCGGAGGACATCATCACGATCAGACCGATCAGACCGAACGAGGGCACCAGAAGGGAAATACCGCGCGCGACCTTACGTTCGAGCCGAACCGAGCCCGGACGAGATCCCGCGTCGACCGACAGTTGCGACGTATAGCGCCCGGTTGGCACCGCATCCCCTCCATCCCCGCTCACTGGGAAGCGACAGTGCGTCTCCACGATCGCCCGGCCATCGACTACGGACTGCTCAGACGTTACCGGCGCGCCGGTCCGGTTGGTCCGTCCTGATGGTTTCGTAATCGGTCAAGAATCGATCCAACAACGCAACCAGCGACGCGCGGTCGTCGAGTTCCCAACCCCCGATCACTCTCCCGAGGGTGTCGGTCCGACGCTGCTGAATCGCCGCGGCCACTTCTCGACCCGACTCCGTCACAGCGAGAACGAAGGCCCTGCCGTCCCTTTTGTCGGGAAGCCGCTCGACGTGCCCCCGTTCGACGAGCTGCGTCACCTGCCTACTGACCGTCGATGGATCCGAGTTCACCATCGCAGCGAGTTCACTCGACCGCATCGGCCCGTCACGCAGCAGCCTGAACAAGCATACGTACGCGGCACCGTCGACACCGTCCGACGACGAGATCTGAGCGATGTTTCGCTCGCGCAAGCGCTGCAGTCGAAGCAACTGGGTGCCCAACTGCTCGGCGAACTCGACCATCTCAGCTACCGGTGAACTGAGCCGGCCGCTTCTCGAACACCGAGGTGACCGCCTCGGTCAGATCATGCGAGGCCAGGAAAGCCGCGTTCCAGGCCGCGACGAAACGCAACGAGTCGTCGACGCCGGAGGATCGGGAATGGTCCAGAACGGTCTTGATGCCCTGCACCACCAGAGGCGGATTCGCGGCAATGGCCGCCGCGCATTCGCGAGCGGCGGCGAGAGCAGCGGCGTGGTCCTCGAACACGTCGTTGACCAGCCCGATCCTCTCGGCGCGAGCTGCGTCGATGTCCTTGCCGGTCAACGCGAGCTCACGCATGTGTCCGTCGCCGATGATCGCCGGCAGTCTGGCCATGGACCCCATGTCGGCGACGATCGCGACCCGAACCTCTCGGACGCTGAACTTCGCGTCGGCACTGGCGTATCGCACGTCGGCGGCGGTGATGAGATCGACGCCACCACCGATGCACCAGCCCTGAACGGCCGCGACGACGGGCTTGCGGCAGTCCGCGACGGCATTGATCGCCTTCTGCATCGTCTTGATGGTGTCGTGGAACGTCGTTCGCGGACCGGCCAAAGCCTGGTCTGCCATGAGCGGACCGAACGTCCCTGCCATCGCTGCCAGGTCGAGTCCGTAAGTGAAGTTCTTGCCGGAGCCGGCGAGCACGACCGCCCGAACCTCGGGGTCGGTGTCGAGCTGCGCGAACAGCTCGGTGCTCTCGCTCCAGAAGTCGGGCCCCATGGCGTTGCCCTTGCCGGGCCCGAGAAGTGTCACTTGCGCGATGTGGTCCGCGATCTCGACAGAGAAGGCTTTCCAGGTACGTTCCGTCATGCCTGCGAGCCTAGCGGGGCCTGCACGGATTGCCGCACCGCATGTTACGGCGCGTAACGTCTGGGCTAAGTCCCTGCTCAGCTCTGGTGCATGTGACAGATCCGGCCCATCATCGATCCATGCTGATGCATCAGGGACTCGGCCTCGAAACATTCAACGACCTGCCACGTCGCAAAGCGGTGCATGCCCTCTACGAGTGCTGCTGCTCGGTGACCTGGGCGTCACGGGTGGCCGACCGCCGCAGCTTCCGCTCCCGTGCCGAACTGTTCTCTGCAGCCGACGCAGAACTGACCGAGTTGTCCGATGGTGACGTGGATACGCTGGCGGCAGCGCTTCCCCAGCCCAGCAAGGTGTGCGCCGCGATGGACTCCGACACGCGAGGGGCATTGGAAACCGCCGCTCGCGCGTACCAGCGGCGGTTCGGCTATCTATACGTCTCGGGTCGGATGTTCGAGCCCGAGGGCTTCGAGCCGCGCGAGATCCTGGTGGATCTGGGTCACCGACTCGACAACCACGATCAGACCGAGCGCAAGGTCATGCGCAACGAGCTGGCGAAGATCAACAACATTCGGTTGGATCGCTTGCTCGGCCCCGAAGGCGGTTGGCCACAGTACTGAGTACTGGCCGGATCAGCGTACTGGCCGGATCAGCGTGCTGGCCGGATCAGCGTGCTGGCCGGATCAGCCGAACAGGCCGACGACACGACCGATCAATCCACCGGCTATCACGATCGCCAGCAATGCCACGAAGCAGATCACGATGATCGGCATCAGCCGGCTTCGCTGCGGCGGCTCGTGGTTCGGGCCGCCTGCCGACGTTTCGGCGGGAGGGGTGTCTCCCGGTGTGACGCCGCCGCCTGCTTCGAGTCCTGCGGTGTCGTTCGGATCCGGATTCTGAGCGTTCATGATGCGCGTTTACCCGGTGCGCCATCCCTCAATCGAGATGTGCTCTAGCTATCGCTCCGGCGAACAGTTCGGCCACCGCGTCGGCGATGACTTGCTCGTCGATATCCTGCGGATCCACCGAATGTTCGACGGCCAATCCGGAGATCAATGCCGCCAGTGACGTCGCGAGGCGTCGGGCATCGAACCTCTCGCCGACGCCCCAGTGGTCTGCGCGTTCGGCGATGAGGCGTTCGAGTTCGCGCCGCAGCGCTCGACGGTCGGTGCGGTAGCGCTCGGCGACAGCCGGATCACGGCCGGCCAGGATTCCGAATTCGACGGTCAACAACGGCCAGCGCGGCTCGGCTACCACCCAGGCCGCGATCTCGCCGCCGCCGGCTCCGGCCGCGGCGGTCGGGTCGAGATCGGAGATGTGGGCCAACACGCGCGCGGCCAGGTCGAGCGATCGCTGAGCCAGCAATTCGGCGAACAGCGCCTGCTTGGACTCGAAGTTGGAGTACACGGCCCCCTTGGTGAAGCCGGCACGATCGGCAATGTCCGTCAGTTTGGCTGCGGCATAGCCGCGTTCGGTGAATTCGTCAGCCGCCGCGGCAAGCAGTCGATCTCGTACGTCGGTGCGCTGGGGTCGTCGCTGCGGCTGTGGCGGCTCCCACTTTTCTTGCTCGGCGGCATTCACGATACCTAGAGTATTCAATACCTCGGGTATCGACAAGGTTCAGGAGTCACCCATGCGCAAGATGTCACTGCTCGCCGTCGCGGTTCTGGTGCTGCAACTCGGCTTCATCCTCAGCTACGTCTCGGCATTTCATCAGCCGACGCCGCACAACATCCCGATCGCGGTGGTGGCCGAAGCCGGACTCCCCGAAGGACTCGACCAGCAGACCGCCGATCGTCTCGACGCCATCGACGGCACTCCGCTCGAGACACGCACCGCCGTCGATACGGCCGAGGTTCGTTCGCTGCTTCGCGATCGAGACATTCTCGGGGCTTACGTGATCGGCGCGAACGGAACCGACACTCTCATCACCGCGAGCGCCGCCGGCAGTTCCGTCGCGACCGCGCTGCAGTCGATCTTCACCGAGGTCGACGCCGCGCAGGGCCGCCAATTCGTTGTTCGCGACGAGATCCCGGTCGGTGTGCACGACAACCGCGGGCTGTCCGGCTTCTACCTCTCGGTCGGCTGGGTGGTCGGCGGCTACCTCCTGGCCGCCGCATTCGGATTGCTGATCGGGGCACCGACATCGCGTCGCGAAACCTGCATGCATGTCGGCATTCTCGCGGTGTATGCGATCCTGTCGGGCGCGCTCGGAGCTTTCCTCACCACGCACGTCCTGGAAACCTTTGCCGGCCATTGGTTTCCACTCACGCTGTTGGGCACCGGCGTGGTCTTCGCTACCGGATTGTTCACCATGGGCCTGCGCGCACTGATCGGCGTCGCCGCCGTGCCCGCTGCGATCGTACTGTTCGTCATCCTGGGGAATCCCAGCGCGGGAGGCGCTTTCGGGTCCGAGGTGCTGCCGTCGCTCTACGCGTCGATCGGTCGGTGGATCACCCCGGGCATCGGCACCGAGGGGGTGCGCAGCATCGTGTACTTCTCCGGCACCGGCGTCGGGCAACCAGCTCTCGGGTTGGCTTTCTACATTGTCGTCGGCGCGGCGCTGTTGGGCGCAGCGGCGCTCGTCCGACGTCGCCACACCGCGAGCGCGTCGCCGCTCAGCCAGTAAAGTGTGGTCCCATGACCGCCAACTTCCCGCTGCCGCTGCCCGATCTCGCCGTCCGCACACTCGGAGGCGCAGTCGTGTGGGCAAACGACGAAACGTTCGCGGAGAAGGAGAATCTCGTCAGTCCGGGCAAAGCCGATTATTCGACGGCAACGTTCGGGCACAAGGGGCAGATCTACGACGGGTGGGAGACGCGTCGACGACGCGAGGCCGGATTCGACGAGGCCATCGTGCGGCTGGGAGCACCCGGCGTCGTTTCCGCGATCGTCGTCGACACCTCGTGGTTCACCGGAAACTATCCACCGGAGATCTCGGTCGAGGCCGCCGAGGTGGACGGTTTTCCGTCCCCGGAGGAACTGCGCACGCAGACCGAATGGACCACCATCGTCCCCCGCAGCCCGGTCAACGGCGACAGTGAGAACAGATTCCAGGTCGCGTCCGACGCGCGGTGGACGCACGTGAAGCTCTCGATCTACCCCGACGGCGGTGTGGCGCGGCTGCGGGTACTCGGCCGTGGCACGCCGGACCCCAAGTTTCTCGCCACGGGGCCGGTCGACCTGGCTGCACTCGAGAACGGTGCCTATGTTTCGGCGTGCTCCAACATGTTCTACAGCTCCCCCAACAATCTGCTGTTCCCCGGTCCCCCGCGGTCGATGGGTGAGGGCTGGGAGACCTCGCGTCGACGCAACGACGCCAACGACTGGGTGCAGGTACAGCTGGCGGGCACCGGTCTCATCCGCCTCGCCGAGCTCGACACCACCTGCTTCCTCGGCAACGCGCCGGGTTCCGCATCGCTTCGCGGACGGCTCGGCGACGGTGAGTGGATCGAGTTGTTGCCGCGCACGACGCTGCAGCCCGACACCCGGCATCGTTTCGTCCTCGACCACGATGCCCCGGTGTCGGAGGTTCGGATGGACATCTATCCCGACGGGGGCATGGCGCGATTGAGACTGTTCGGTGATCTGCAGGAGTGAAGCCTGCGGAATGACCAAACACAACAGGAGTGAAGCCTGCGGAATGACCAAAAACAACACGAGTGAAGCCTGCGGAATGACCGGATGAGCAAGCCTTCTGCGGCGGAGGTCGCGGGGCAATAGGGTTGGGGAATGTCCCGGCTACTTCATCCGAATGCAGCCCATGTTGCCGACACCCTGATTTCTCGCGGCCATCACGGGGTGGTGGTGAACAGTCCCGAGGGAACGCACACCGCTGCCGATGCCGCTGCGGCGCTGGGCGTCGCTGTGGGCGCGATCGTGAAGTCGATGGTGTTCCTGCTGGGCGACGAGCCGGTTCTTCTGCTGGTGTCGGGAGCCCACAACGTTCATCTCGAACACACCGGAGAGCGGCTCGGCGGCACTCTGACGCGCGCCGATCTCGCCACGGCCAAGCATGCCACCGGGCAGCCGATCGGAGGGATCGCCCCGGTCGGTCACCCCACCAATCTGGATACCTTCCTCGACCAGGACCTGGCCGAGTACACCGAGGTGTGGGCTGCTGCGGGTCACACCAACACGATCTTCCGGTCGACATTCACCGAGCTGTTGCGAATCACCGCGGGTTTGGCGATCGACGTCACCTGACCGCTGTCGCGTCCGTCAGGACCTGAGCCCTCAGGACGCGAGCGGCCGTCAGGATGCCAGGGTCGGGGCGATGTGCGGTGCGCCCAGGACCGCATCGACGATGTCGATGTCGAATCGCGTGCCACGCGATCCCAGCAACGGAAGTACCCCGCCGCTCAGGAAGATCGACTGTCTGTCGGCAGAGTCGTGAACCAGCAGCGTCACGCCGTCGGCGACATCGGCCGCGGTGACGTCGGAGATCAGGCTCGCGAGTCCCGATGGGGTGCCGATGTAGCGAATCGAGGCGGGATCGGCCGGTGCATCGAGTGCGGCGAATTCCCGACGGGCCGTCCGAGCATCCGCCGCGATGTGGATCTCGAGGTCGAGAAACACCGCTGTGCTGTCGGCCGATTCACCGCGCTCGACGGCTTCGGCGCGCAACCGCGCCCGCTGCTGCTGAGCTTCGCGTAGGTCGGGGGCCTGGATGCGGACTACATGCGCGTCGGACGCGGCAGTCAGCTCGGTCCGAACGCCGACGAATTCGACGGCGACCCGGGTGTAAGTGTGCGACATGAGTGATCCTGATTCTCGAAGTAGGTTGCATTCGGTCGGAGCGGAGCCGAACTCGAACACGACCCGGACGCAGTGCGGCACAGATCCACATACCTGTTGCACCAGTGGCGGTTGCCCGACCACGCGACACTCACGGTCATGACGCCATGCTAACCGTCTGCGAGGGTGCAGGGGGATCCAACCCCAGCAGCGCTGGGCCCACTCACCCCGTCCACCCGTCCGACCAGTTCGGGGAACGGCCGGGGGTCGGGCACCGGATTCCACCAGCCGGCATCCTCGGCGTAATTCCAGCTCGGTCCGGACTCGACCAAGGTGGCCAGAGCGTCGATCAGTCGGTCCACATCGGCCGACGAGCTGCCGAGACCGATACTGGCTCGAACCGCTCCGGCCGCGTGACCCAGCCTGGCCAGCAGCGGATGAGCGCAGAACTTTCCGTCTCTGACGCCGATACCGTGCTCGGCAGACAGGTACGCGGCGACCTCACCGGGGTCGCGTCCGGCCACGGTGAAGGTGACGATGCCGACGCGCTCGGGTGCGTCGGCCCACACGTGCAGCTGCTCGATCCCGTGGAGTGCGGCCAGGCCCTCGCACAGCCGGGACGACAGTTCCTTCTCGTGTGCCTGTAGTGCGGCGTCGTCGAATCCGGCAATCGCCTCGCACGCCGCGGCGAGGGCGGCGACCCCCAGCACGTTGGGAGTGCCCGCCTCGTGCCGTTGCGGCGCCGGAGCCCAGTCGGTGCAGCCGATACTCACAGTGCGCACCGCACCGCCGCCGGCCAGGTGTGGTTGTCCGAGATCGAGCCAATCACGCTTTCCCACAAGCACTCCCGCGCCGAACGGGGCGTACAGCTTGTGTCCGGAGAACGCCAGGTAGTCCACATCGAGTGCGGCGATGTCGACGCGCCGATGCGGAACCAGCTGGGCACCGTCCACCGCGATTCGGGCACCGTGTCGATGCGCCAGAGCCGCAAGTTCCGCAATGGGCAGAACTTCACCGGTGACGTTCGAAGCGCCCGTGACAGCCAGCAGTGCAGCCGGTTTCGTCGTCAACTCTTCATCGAGTCGCGTGATGGTCTCGGCCAGTGTCGACGCGGCCACCACCACTCGGCGATCACGCCACGGAAGAAGGTTGGCGTGGTGCTCGATATCGAGGACAACCGTATCGCCCGGCACGCATGCGGCCAGCAGATTGAGCGAGTCGGTGGTGTTCCGGGTGAACACCACAACCGAATCCGTCTGCGCACCAACAAAATCGGCAACCGTCACCCGAGCCTTCTCGTACGCCGCCGTCGAGACCCGGGACGCGTAGCCGGCACCGCGATGCACGCTCGAGTAGAACGGCAGCAGTTCCGAAATTCGGTCGGTCACCGCAGTCAAGGCCGGCGCGCTGGCCGCACAGTCGAAATTGGCGTACGCGCAGGTGCCGCCCTGCACCAGGGGTACCTGCAACTCCGTGCCCGAAACAGGGGCAAAAGGAGCGCAGGGGCGGGAAAGTACAGATGTCATGACAGATCAAGCCCTCACGTTCGAGGGACCCGCGACCGAAGCAGTTGGTGAACGAGTCCGCGCTTGCCGCGCCGGTTCTCCGGCTACAGCCTGGTCGTCACCCGGAGCACCCCACCGCGGAGGAGGGTTGCCGACCAGCGAGCCGGGGCTTGATGCTGGTACTCGTGACCGTGGAGACGACACTTGCAAACTCGCTGCAGCTTTGTCAAGCCCGACCTCGAAGATATTCGCTAGTAGGATTCCCGCAGTGCGACAGAGAGTCCGTTCACCTTCCGGCAAACCGAACGTGAGATAACCAACGACGCTGCGGATCCTGTGACGCAGCTGTACAAGCGCTCCACTGCCCCACGAACACGAAGGACACCTGGTTTTCTGTGCACGAATCCGATGGTCATTCCGCAACCCCAGAACTCGAGATCACGGCCGCTCCTGCCCTTCCAGGTCATTCCGCAGGCTCCACTCCCGCCCAGTACCTTCGCTCCTCGCTCGCCGCCCCGGCCCGGACACTCATCGACGTTCTCCGCGCAACCGCCGACCGCTTTCCCGACGCCCCTGCCATCGACGACGGTGCCGTATCGGTCAGCTACTCCGAGTTGTCGGACGACATCGCCGAGGGCGCGCAGTGGCTCGCCGATGCCGGGGTCAGGCGCGGCGACCGCGTCGGTATCCGCATGCCGTCCGGTTCCTTCTCGCTCTACGTCGCCATTCTGTCCATTCTTGCGGTCGGTGCCGCGTACGTTCCGGTCGACGCTGACGATCCCGAAGAGCGCGCGGAACTGGTCTTCGGCGAGGCGAAGGTCACGGCCATCGTCACCGCGGGCGGCATCGCGGCCGGTACCGCTCCCAAGCAGGAACTTGCCGAGTACGACGCCGGTCCACCCACCCCCGAGGACGACGCGTGGGTCATCTTCACCTCGGGCTCCACCGGCACGCCCAAGGGCGTCGCGGTCAGTCATCGCAATGCGGCGGCGTTCGTCGACGCCGAGGCGCGCATGTTTCTGCAGCAGGATCCGCTCGGGCCGGGCGACCGAGTGCTCGCGGGCCTGTCGGTTGCGTTCGACGCCTCGTGCGAGGAGATGTGGTTGGCGTGGCGGCACGGTGCGTGCTTGGTGCCCGCGCCTCGGTCGCTGGTGCGATCCGGCTTCGATCTCGGACCATGGCTGGTCTCCCGCGACATCAGTGTCGTCTCGACGGTGCCCACGCTGGCATCGCTGTGGCCCGCGGTGGCTCTGGAAGCGGTGCGGCTGCTCATCTTCGGCGGCGAAGCATGCCCGCCGGAGCTGGCCGAGCGGCTCGCTGTGGAAGGTCGCGAGGTCTGGAACACTTACGGCCCCACCGAGGCCACGGTCGTCGCATGCGCAGCGATCATGGACGGCACCGGCCCGGTCCGGATCGGTCTGCCGCTGGACGGCTGGGACCTGGCGGTGGTCGATACTTCGGGCACTCCGGTCCAGGTCGGCGAGGTCGGCGAGTTGGTCATCGGCGGCGTCGGACTCGCGCGGTATCTCGATCCCGCCAAGGACGCCGAAAAGTACGCGCCGATGCCCTCTCTCGGGTGGGAGCGGGCATACCGCAGCGGCGATCTGGTCAAGCTCGAACTCGAAGGGCTGCTGTTCCAGGGCCGCGCCGACGACCAGGTCAAGCTGGGCGGTCGGCGCATCGAGCTCGGCGAGATAGACAATGCGCTGCAAGCACTTCCGGGTGTCAGTGGTGCGGCTGCGGCCATTCGGAAGACCGGTGCCGGCAACTCGGTTCTGGTCGGCTATCTCGCCAGCACCGATCCCGATTTCGATCTCGAGGCCGCTCGCGTGTTGCTGGCGCAGCAACTGCCGTCGGCGCTGGTGCCCCGACTGGCGTTGGTCGAGGAGATGCCTACGCGTACTTCGGGAAAGGTCGACCGCAATGCCCTTCCGTGGCCCCTGCCCGGTTCGGCCGGGGCCTCGTCGCTCGGCGGGACGGCGGGATGGGTGGCCGAACTGTGGGCCAACATCCTCGGTGCGCAGGTCACCGACGAGAACGCCGATTTCTTCGCCAACGGGGGTGGTTCGCTCTCGGCCGCGCAGTTGGTGACGGCACTACGCGAGCGGTTCCCCGAGGTGACCGTCGCGCAGCTGTACGACCATCCACGATTGGGTTCGCTGGCGCGGTACCTCGACGATTTGAAGCCGGTCGTCGAAGCAATTCCGCGCGACGTGGCCCCCACCTCGCGCACCGCGCAATGGGCGCAGATTCTGGCGACGGTTCCGTTGACCACCTTGACCGGTCTGCAGTGGGTCACCTGGCTCGGTTTGCTGTTCAACGTCATGTCGTGGTTCGGCGACGTGTCCTGGGCTCCGACGCTGTCGTGGTGGTGGATTCTCGTCGCGTTCGTCTTGTTCATCACTCCGGTCGGACGGATGGCGATCTCGGTGATCGGATCTCGCATCCTCTTGGCTGGATTGCAACCCGGTGCGTACAAGCGCGGCGGGAGCATGCACATAAGACTCTGGGCGGCAACCAGATTGACCGATGCCAGCGGTGCGTCGAACCTCTCCGGTGCGCCGTGGATGGTCTACTACGCGCGCGCCCTCGGCTCGAAGATCGGCAAGGGCGTCGACCTCCACACGATGCCGCCGGTGACCGGCATGCTCGAATTGGGCGACGGCTGTTCCATCGAGCCCGAGGTGGATCTGTCCGGGCACTGGATCGACGGAGATCTCGTCTACATCGGCGGCATCGAGAT
Organism: Rhodococcus sp. AW25M09; assembly: GCF_000333955.1. Classification (GTDB taxonomy): domain Bacteria; phylum Actinomycetota; class Actinomycetes; order Mycobacteriales; family Mycobacteriaceae; genus Rhodococcoides. The sequence continues at coordinate 36,764 of NZ_CAPS01000040.1, read as the reverse complement.
CGGTGCCGGTGCCACCGTGGGCGCACGCTCGACCCTGCTGCCCGGCACCAAAGTCGGCAAGAACTCGGTCGTCACCGCCGGGTCGGCCGTCGTCGGACGAGTCAAAGCCGGGCAGATGTGGTCCGGTTCGCCGGCCCAGAAGGTCGGCAAGGCCGATCACCCGTGGCCCGCCGAAGCACCGCCGCGCGCCACCCGATGGGTGTTCGCATACGGCGTCGCGTCGCTGTTCCTGTCCGGCATGGCACTGTTCTCCATCGGCGTCAGCCTGGTACTGATGGGTTGGTGGATCCACACCGCCGACTCGGTGCTCGACGCCTTCGACCGCGGCCTGGTGATGTTGCCCGTCGCCACGCTGGTCTCACTGGCTGTGTTCGCACTGATCACCGTCGTCGCGGTGCGGTTGCTCAGCATCGGACTCGTCGGCGGCTACCACCCGGTGCGCAGCCGAATCGGTTGGCAGGTCTGGGCCACCGAACGGCTGATGGACTCGGCCCGCACGTTCCTGTTTCCGCTCTACGCCTCGCTGCTGACGCCCCATTGGCTGCGGCTCCTGGGCGCGAAGATCGGCAAGGATGTCGAGGCGTCGACGGTACTGATGATCCCCAAGTTCACCACGGTCGCCGACGGTGCCTTCCTGGCCGACGACACCATGGTCGCCAGCTACGAACTCGGCGGTGGCTGGATGCATCTGGGCGACGCCAAAGTGGGCAAGCGGGCGTTCCTCGGCAACTCCGGAATGACCGGACCCGGGCGAACCGTACCGAAGAACGGTCTCGTCGCTGTGCTGTCCGCGACGCCGGACAAGGCCAAGTCCGGCTCCTCCTGGCTCGGCAGCCCGCCGGTGCGATTGCGCCGGGCCGCCGGTAGCGCGGACTCGTCACGCACGTTCGATCCGCCGACGAAATTGAAGGTCGCTCGGTCGCTCGTCGAGACGTGCCGGTTGATTCCCGTCGTCGTCACGTTCGGCATCGGGCTCGCAGTGTTGTTCGGTCTCACCGCCTTGGCCGACTCCGTCGGGTACTGGCTGGCGGCGTTGCTCAGCGGAGTCGTGTTGCTCATCGCCGGTTTCGTGGCTGCGGCAGTGTCTGCAGCGGCGAAGTGGCTGTGGGTGGGCCGAATCGGCAAGACCGACCATCCGCTGTGGAGTTCGTTCGTGTGGCGCAACGAGGTGGCCGACACGTTCGTCGAGACCGTCGCCGCGCCCTGGTTCGCGCGCGCTGCCGAGGGCACCGCCGTGTTGAACATGTGGTTGCGGTGGCTCGGCGCGGACATCGGCCGAGGTGTGTGGTGTGAAACCTATTGGCTTCCGGAGGCAGATCTGGTGACGTTGGCCGACGGTGCGACGGTCAACCGAGGGTGCGTTGTGCAGACACACCTGTTCCATGATCGGATCATGTCCATGGACACTGTCGATCTCGGCGAAGGCGCAACCCTCGGGCCGCACTGTGTCGCATTGCCTGCATCGGGTATAGGTGACGGTGCGACCGTAGGGCCTGCTTCCCTGGTGATGCGCGGCGATACGGTTCCCGCGCATACTCGTTGGCAGGGCAATCCGATCGCGCCGTGGGCCAAGGGCGATCCCTTTCCGCGAATTCGCGACGACCGAAGCGAGGGGTGATCTTCCGTGCCAGACAAGCTCGTGGAACCGGTGTTCGACGTCGAATCCAGTGACAATCCGATCGATACGTACCTTCCACAGAACGGCAACCGCGGCTATCGCGTCTCGCGCTACGAACTCGACCTCGAGTACAAGGTCGAGAGCAACCGGCTGGCCGGCAAAGCGAAGATCACCGCCGTCACCACGGCCACGGTGTCGAAGTTCGAGTTCGATCTCGGTCCCGCGATGAACGTGACGAAGGTATCGGTCAACGGTTCACGCTCGGTGAAGTTCAGCCAACAGCGAGGCAAGCTGAAGATCACTCCCGCCAAGCCCATCGCGTCGGGTGCGGCCCTGGTGGTGGCGGTGACATACAACGGAACTCCCGAGCCCATCGACGGACTCTGGGGTGAGGTCGGCTGGGAAGAGCTCACCGAGGGATCGATCGTCGCGAGTCAACCGAACGGTGCCGCATCGTGGTTCCCGTGCGACGACCATCCGGTGTCCAAAGCCAGCTACGGCATCACCATCACCACCGATTCGCCGTACTACGCAGTGGCCAACGGAACGTTGGTACGTAAGCAGACTCGCTCCAGCCGCACCACCTGGGTGTACGAGCAGCCCGAGCCGATGGCGACCTATCTCGCCACCATTCAGATCGGTCCGTACGAGCACCGCGTCGTCAGCACGGGGCCGGTGCCGATGAATGCGATCACCCCGCCGCGGTTGCGCGATCAGTTCGATCACGATTTCGGCCGTCAACCGCAGATGATGGATACGTTCGTGCGGCTCTTCGGCCCGTACCCTTTCGCGTCGTACACCGTGGTGGTCACCGACGACGATCTGGAGATTCCGGTCGAGGCGCAGGGGCTGTCGATCTTCGGAGCCAATCACTGTTCGGGTTCCCGGCACTACGAGCGCCTGGTCGCGCACGAGTTGGCACACCAGTGGTTCGGCAATTCGTTGACCCTCGGTAAATGGGCCGACATCTGGTTGCACGAAGGCTTCGCCTGCTACTCGGAGTGGATCTGGACCGAGAACTCCGGCGGCGCAACGGCTCACGACAAGGCCAAACGGGCGCACACCACGCAGCTCGACCTGGAGATGGACCTGCAACTCACCGACCCCGGGCCCGAGAACATCTTCGACGACCGCGTCTACAAGCGCGGGGCTCTGGCCCTGCACGCACTGCGACGGACCATCGGTGACGAGAGTTTCTTCGGGCTGATCCAGGAATGGACCTCCAAGTACCGCTACTCGACGGTGGCGACCGCCGACTTCACCGACCTCGCCTCCCGTTTCGGTTGCCCCCGAAGCTTTTGGGACGCATGGCTGGTGGACAAGCAATTGCCGTCGTTGCCGTAGCCCCGCACCGCTGATCGGCTCCTCGGTTTCGGATATCGGCCTGCAATCGGAGGCCTGGATCCAAGTCCGGGGAGCCGATCGCCGTCGGAGCCTCAGCGATACCCGAGCGAGACGATCAGGCCGACCACGGCGTAGGCGTACATCGCCGCCGTCGCCAGTGTCTGACGCCAGAAGCCCGTCGGGAACGAGGCCGCCCAACGACCTTTGCCGTCCAGTCGCAGATCGCAGGGGAAATCGCTGATAGCCATGGCGAACGTCGGCTGTTTCGAGTGCGCGAGCACTACACCGGTGGTGAACGGTAGACCGCGAACGAACAGGTGACCGCGCGCTTCCCCGGCCCGGTACCTCACCGCGGACTCTGTCACAACGCCTGTGTACCAACGCCGTTGGACAGTCCATCCGGTGGCGTGTGCGAGGCGTAGGTTGCTCTCGCCGCGTAGCGCGGTGTCGACGCTCTCGATGTCGGCGATCATTCCCCAGCGCAGCAACGACACCCACTTCATGACCGTCCCGACGCGGAGCACCAGAGCCCCCAGTAGGACGACAGCAAAGACGTACGGCACCAGGGCGGAATGGCTCGACCAACATGCGGCCGGCACGATCACCGCGAGAAGAAACCAACAGGCTTCGCGCCGATTCCATACGGTTGCACCGGCAAGCGCCACCGTCGGAGGTACCCGATGCGGCGGGTCAGTGCGCGCGGACTGCAGCATGATGCCGCTGATCCTAGAGCCGAACCGATCCGATCGCAGCGGTCTACTCGGGTCGGACCGTCATGGATCACGGCGAGGGGGTGACCTCCGGGGGAAGCGGCCGCGCCGTCTCGGTCAACTCTCCTGGTTCGTACACGTCGAACGGTGCGTCGAAAGCAACAGATCCAGCGCGTTCGAACTCGAAGGTCACGGGAATCAAGGTTCCCGGCGCGAGTTCTCCATCGGCCAACTCGAGCGCCACGGTGAACGGCCGGTCGGCTCCGTCGTCTCCGCTGTCCAGGTTCTCGACTGCCTGACCGGCCGCGATGGATGTCGAGGGCTCGATGACGAGCTGTTCCGCGGTGGCGTCGATCGTCACCGAAGACGCAGCAGGAGAGGATATTTCGAGTAGTCGGTCGGTGCCGGTCGCGGCGACGTTCACAGCCGTGAATGCCAGCGTCGCGTTGCCGTACGCCGAGGCCGAACTGTTGGGCGTCGCACCGGTCAGCTCGGCCTGCACCACGACGTTCTGCAACTCGATGTTGCCGACTTCGTCCGCTGCGCCGGAGTCCTGCGTAGTGGCCGGGTCGTTCGAGCAGCCGACGAGAGCGCCGACCGTCGCAAGAGCCGCAAATGCTGTCTTCATCGAATCTGAGCCGACGAGGCGACGCCGACCAGCGGGAGCACGTCCGTTCGTAGTCATGCACTGAGGGCTACCCAGAGCTTCGTCGAACCAAACGGCGTGGCACCTACCCCTACCGTCGTGCGCCTTTTGCGCCCCTCTGGGGGTGCAAAAGGCGCACGACCCCTAGGGCAGGTGAGCCGACGTCTTCGACCGGACCACGAGCCCACAGACTGCGGCCACCACTGCTCCGACACCGAAGATGATCGGATAGGTGACCACGCCGGGCCACGTCTCGGTCAGCGCCGACAGCACAGCCGGCACCGCGAAGCCGAGATACGTCAGCGAGTAGAACACCGCGGTGAGTCCGGCCAGGTCGTCTGGACCCGCAATGCGTTGCACCTCTTGCAAACCCGACACCAGTGCCATTCCGTAACCACACCCGAGAACGGCCGCCGCAATCAGGGCTGCGGCAATGGTCAACACCGACGCCGCCCATGCCGCGACACCCATGCCGAGCACCAGGAGGGTCAGCGCGACCAGTGCGCCTCGCGCGTTGGCGGGAGTGTCGATCCGACGCCCCACGGCCTGGATCGCGAAGCCGGAGCCGAGAGCGATCACCGCCATCGCGGCAGAAAGCGCAACGGGGTAGCCGCCCCCTGGCTCGTCGGCGAGAGCATCTGCCATCAGTGACGGCAACACTGCATAGGCGACGCTGGCGGCACCGAAGACCCACGGCGCCAACGGCAACACGACGAACAGGAATCGCCGATGCGATGCGGACGGAATCCTCAGGTCGTCGAGCAGCCGCTTGCTCTCCGTTGCAGCAGTGCGGGTTTCGGGCACCGAAAGCATGCCGACACTGGCGACGATGCAGATGAGTACGTGCACGCTGTAGGCGAGGTGCGTCGGCCAGGGTGCCCATTGTGCGAGTACACCCGCCACTCCGGCACCGAGGGCAAATCCCGCAGTCAGTGACATCGCAGCTCGACGAGCTCCGGCACCCGGCTTGGCAGTGGCGTCGCGGCTCGAAAGCTCTTTGACCCAGCTTCCGCCGACGGCCATACCGATACCGAGTGCGATACCGCTGAGCACCCGGCCGCCGAAGAGTAGATAGGCGTTGTCGGGTCCGAGAGCGATCAGGATCGACCCCGCCGCGGCAATTGCGGGGGCGGGCAACATGATCGGGCGTCGGCCGAGCCGATCGGAGAGCGGCCCGCAGATCAGCATCGCCGGAATGATGCCCAGGACGTACGCGAACAGGAACGTATCGACCACCACGGCCGAGAAGCCGTGATCGAGTCGGTACATCACCAGCAGCGGCGTGAACTCGTTACCGCCCCAGGCCACGGCGAACATGCCCGACGCCACCAGCAGCCAGCGTCGCGCTGTCGTCTCGACATCTCGATCGTTGGTCATCGTCTCGCTCATCGTGTTTCCCCTTTGCCAGAACGCAATCCGTGCACACCGATCATGTGTTGCTCGACGTCCCGCTCGAATCCGTCTGCATCTCCCGATTCGATCAGGTCTGCGAGGCGGCGATGATCGTCGACGATGCGTGAGATCTGGCCCGGATCACGCGTGACCGAGGCTGCCGTCATCCGGCGCTGACGCTCACGAAGTCCGTCGTAGAACGCGTCGAGCAAGGGGTTGCCACCGGCGCGCACGACGATGCGATGAAAGTCGGCGTCGGCGGCACTGAACTGTGCGGCGGTGCCGTCGACCGCCAATGTCTCCTGCAGCTGCAGGTTCTCGCGCAGTTCTTGCACGACCGTATTGCGAGCCCCCTCGTCCGAGATGAACGCGCGGACGCTGCCTGCCTCGACGAGCCGACGCGCGTCGACGACACTCTCCGCCTCGCCCACCGCGATCGGCACCACCAGGGCCCCGCGTTTGGGATACAGCCGCATCCAACCCTCGACCTGCAGACGCAGAAACGCCTCGCGTACTGGAGTGCGACTGATCTCGAGGCGAGACGCGATCTCGCCCTCACTGACGAGCTCACCGCCGGGCAGATCACCCGAGACAATGAGCTCCTTGACCGTCACATACGCCGTATCGGCGGCAGATTTCGTCTCGGACACAACATAGATACTAGATGCACCTAAAGTGTGCACCAATTTCAGCCCATCAGGAAGTCCACTCGACGTGACATTGACCCCCGAACTGCGCCTCTGGGTCGTTCCACAGGCTCCACTCCGGTCCACTGAACGTCACATTGACTACCCGAGGCGGCCGAAGGGGCGAACGAAGTCAGGGCACCCAGTGTCGTGCTGCGATGTCGTCGATCACCGGATCGCCGTCCTGCGCCGCGTCGAGAGCTTCGAGGTCGTCGTGCAAAGCGTTCAGGCGCGGGTCGTCTCCCTCTGCCTGTTCGGCGGCGGTCCCACCGTCGTCGGCGATTTGCGCGAGCAGCTTCGCCCGCACCCGGTCCCTCAGGGAGTCGCTCATTCGTCGTCACCTTTCTTGAACACGCGGCGGGCCGTGGGGATGAGCGCGATGAGAACGCCCAGCAGCACGATGATCGAGAAGATTTCCAGTAACACTGCCACTCCTAGGGATCTCGGCTCGGGGGATGTCAGGTCGGGGCGATCGCGGTGCCCCACGGGGTGTTGCGCACCACGGTGAAGACGGTCAGGGCAGCGATCAGGGCGATGGTCGTCGGACGGTTGATGCGCGGCAGCGAAAGCAATCGGCCGGTCCAGCGCGCTCGAAGCCACAGCGCCCACACCGCGACCGCAACGACGGCGAGACCTACGGCAAAAATATTGCTCGACGCGGCCGCCGCGAGGTCACCGCGAGTGAGGTCACCGAGAGCCCGGGTGGCACCGCATCCCGGGCACCACAGTCCGGTGAGGGCGTGGAACGGGCACGGAAGGTATGTCGAGGTACGGGGATCACGAACGTGCAGCATCACGGCTCCGCCGACCGCTGCAGCAGCAGCACCGAGGGGTGCGGCAATGCTGCGTCCTCGGGTCGGTGCCGTCATACCCGTGAGCCTAGAAGCTTTTACGGCTCGACGACGATCGTTGCGGTCATGTCCGGGTGCGGGGTGCAGTGATAGGTGAAGGTGCCCGCGGTGTCGAAGGTGTGGGTGAACTGCCCCGTCGGCATCACCTGGCTGCGGAACGAGTTGTCGTCGGCGACCACGTTGTGGGCCATGCCTCGGTCGGCGAACACCCAGGTGACGGTGTCCCCCACCGAGATCGTCAACATCTTCGGCGAATACATCCGGTCGGCGACGGTGACCTGATTAGCGGCGACGGGTTCGGCGGGTGCGGCCGGGGTGGTAGCTGTGGAGCAGGCAGTCAGGGTGAGTGTGATGAGCAGAGCCGCGAGCAGTCCGAATGCCTTCATACCTCCGACGGTACCCACATCGCTCAGTCCCTCCGACCGAGGATGTAGTCGGCCGTCACTGCAATCGACCGGTCTGCATCGTGGGTCAGTTCCTGCAGAGCCTGCACTGCCGCCGGCCCCGGGATGCTCGCCAACGCCTGCGTCACTCGTAGTCGCACAGCCGAGTCGTCGGCTTCGTTCATCAACGCGGCAACTGTCGACGCGTCGGATCCCAGCATTCCGAGTGCATCTGCGGCATCCACATCGTTGGTTCCGTCGTGCACCATCTCGATGAGCGTCGGGATGGCATCGGCCTTCCCTCGGGCCGCCAGTTCCAGCGCAGCGACACGCCTGACCTGCTGATCGTCGTGGATCAGCGCCTCCCGCAGTACTTCGGTGGCGTCGGGGTGCGAAATCTCGACGACGGTGTCGACGGCGCGGCGGCGGACCTCGGGGTCCGGTGAGTTCAGGCCCTGCCGCAGCGGAGCAATCGCGTCGCCGCCCGTCTGGGCGAGGGCCCACCGTAGTGCGCCGGCCACGTTGGTGGCCGGCTCACTGAGCACTGCCTCGGCGAGGGCATCCGCGGGGATCGACCGATCTCCCACGGACGACAGCGCCGCAGACTGCCGCTTTCCGGCACTCACCGACCCCAGATCGCCGAGCATCGCGACGGTGCCGAGTACGTCCTCCCAGTCCTCGGGTCGGACACCGCTGATACGACGCAACCGCACAAGCAACTCGGTATCTCGCGCGATGCGCTCTTCGGCACGGGTCGCGAGCTCGTCCACGAGTCCCGAGGCCGCGAAACTCGGATCGTCGAGCGCCCGCCCCACATCGTGCAACGAAAGCCCGAGTGAGCGCAGGGACTCGACGTGGAACAGGCGTCGCACATCGACCGGGGAGTACTCGCGGTATCCGGTGCTGCTGCGGGAAGTCGGCTGCACCAGCCCGATCCTGTCGTAGTGCCGCAGCATCCGCGCACTGACTCCGGACCTGCGCGCTACGTCACCGATCAACATCCGACCATCTCACCCCGCGGAGCCCTCGACACCAAGCGCATCTACACGTTTGGCCTCGGAAATTGCGAACCCCGCATCCGGGTCGAGCAGCATCGCCTCGGTGGCCTGTGCGTGCGCGCGAACACGATCATTCTTGCTCGACGCGGCCTCGCGCGTCAGAGGCTCGATCACCGATCCGAGCGTCACCAGCGCTCGGCTCAGGCTGCGCTGGATCTCCCGTTCGCCTCGCCCGAGTTGGGTCGCCAGCATCCGAGCCAGCTGCCCTTCGCTACCCGCCGGAACCAGAACCACCGCGGCCCGCCACGCGCTGCGCGCCACCTCGTCGTCGCTGTCGGAGATCAACTGTTCGGTGATCGCCGGCCACGCCGCCTGATCCTTGACCTTGGACAACGTATGCAGCGCCTGGCTGCGTGCCTGCGCGCCACCGGATCGCACCTGATCGATCAGTCGTGGAACCGTCAGCGACGTGGGCAGCCGAGTCAGCGCCCACGTCAACATCTCACGCACCTGAAAGTCCGGTTCGACGGCGCACCGCTGCAGCAGTGCGCCGAGAAGCCGTGGATCCGGCGTCGTTCCGATATCGAGCGCGGCCCGCAACCGAGCCGACGGATTGCTGTGTTCGAGTGCGGCGTTCATACGGTTCAGCCAAGACCTTGTCACTGTGTGAGGGTCAAGCTTCTTCACAACTTCGTGGCCGCATCTGGCAAACGCGCGCGCGTCTGTCAGATGCGTGCAGAATTGCCGGCGATCGAAGACAAATCCGCGAGCATCTGGCGAATGCGCGCGCGTTTGCCGGGGCCGAGATCAGCGGCAGCTCCAGGTCAAGCCCTACTCAATACATCGGCGAGGGTGCGATTCATCGTGTTCAGTGCGCGCACCGCACCCCGTAGCGGACCGGGCGCATTGGTCGAGGTCAGCAGCACGTCCAATACCGTTGTCTCGGTGACTTTTTCCGGCGGCTCGACGTACCTTCCGGCAACGGCCGCCTCCACGTCGCGTGCGGTCTCGCGAACCAGTGCCGCCGCGTCGCGCAGAGCCAGCGCGGTAGCGACCGAGGGAGCCGTCTGTGCATCGGCGCGGGAGGCCAGTACGCCGGCTCGGGCCAGCGCGTGTGCGGACCGGCCGCTGACCGCCAACACTCGCAGCAGTCGTTTCGCGCCTCGCCTGCTGCGGGTGGTCGGCCCGAGCACCAGCGGCTTCCCGGCCGTGACGACCTCCTTCAACGCGTTGTCGAGCGCGCGTGTCGACGCCACCAGGTCGGTCTCGCTTCCCGGCGCGATGACCGCTTCGACGCTGGTGCCGATCAGCGCATCCAACTGTTCGAGGTACGTGTCGACCTTGTCCACCAAAGTTTTTCGAGTACCCGTCGAGTAGATGAAGTAGGCCGAGACGATGCCGACGACACCGCCGACGACGGTCTCGGTGATACGAAGCTCGAGTACCGCGATGCTGAACGTGCCCAACAGCCCGTAGAGCATCGCGAGCAGAATGGTCACGAAGAACGACAGCAGCGCATACGCCACCGTCACCAGGTAGAACGCGAAGAAGACGCAGACGACGATCAAGACCAACTGAAGGGGTTGATTGCTGCCCACCAATGCTGCAATCACCACTCCGGCGAGAACACCTGCGATGGTGCCGAGGACGCGTTGGCCTGCGCGCGTGAGGATTTCACCCCGGGTCGACGCTCCCGTGAACACCAGAAATGCCGTCAGCACCGCCCAGTACCAGCGGTCCGGCGAGACCAGTTCACCCAGCACCGTCGCCGCACTGGTGGCGACGGCGACCTGGATGGCAGCCTTGGTGCTGGGGTTCAGTCCACTCGGCTCGTCCTTGGTCGCAGGCTCAGGCGCAGACGCCCGAGGGCCGGCCGCAACCGAGACCGCATTGGTGGTGATGTGATGAATGGCGATGTGAGCCTGGACGGCTCGCTGCGCAGAGACCGTTGCGATTCCCGCCGGGGTGGACGGGTCGGCCCGCTCGGCCGCCGTCGTCGCCAGGCGCCGGGCTGCCCGCAGCTGTTCCGCGGACGGTGTGTTCTGCAGGACGGATCCGAGGGCCGTCGTCGCCTGCCCCAGTGCCGTCGGCCAGGGCTTGGCCGGATCCAGAGCCCACAGTGAGCTGACGAGCTGTTCGGTCGCGATCTGGGCGTCGAACACGCGGAGTGACAGGTCGGTACTGGTGACGCTGAGCAGCTGCCCGGCATCGTGTCGGTCGAGCCAGTCGTCGATCATCAATGCGGTGTTACCGAGCCGGTCGAGTCTGCGGCGCAACAGGTTCAGGTCGCGATCCTCTCGCCCCGACGCCACCTCGAGCACCGACACCGACACCGCCCGCATGGCGAACAGCAGCCGACGGACTTCCACGATGGGCCGATCCGGAAAGATGACTGCTCGTACGAACAATGCGATCGCCAAACCGCCCAGGATCGCCGCGATGAGCATCGGCAGCTGACCCGGAGTCGCACGCAGAAACAGCGCGAAGAAGTACGAGATGAACGCGACCATTCCCAGCGCAGTGCCGCGGGGGCCGAATCTGCGCACCCATACAGCCGCGAACAGCACCGCGATGAATCCCATGTCGGCCACCTTGCCGAGTGTGGAGAGCAACGCCGCCAATGTCACTGCCGCCGAGGCCGGCAGCGCCATCAGGACGGTGGTGATCAACCTGGCGTGCTGATCCTTGTCCTTCACCGCCGCCGATGCCTGCATCGCCACCACGGTGCCGAGCATCGCGACCGTGACCGGCTGACCGATAGCGCGCGTGATCAGCAACAGAACCACCATCGCCAGCAACACCGTCAGAGTCGTCGCCGACGCGCCGCGCAGCCGTACCTGCCCCGGATCCGAGGCGTCGAGAATGCGGGCGAGGCGGTTCATTCCCCGATTCTGCGCTACGAGGCGGTCTCTCGTGCTGCGCGGATGGCCGGTGCCGACGAATGCGGCAGCAATCGACTCATGTCCGACGGCATGAGCAACTCGACCGTCGCCGACTCGTCCAGTCGGTACGGCTGGGTGGAGATGATCCCGGCGAGGTGCTTGCGCAGCCGCGACATCTCGGCCCGCACCGTGATGGCGCGGCCGTCGTCACCGAACAGATCGGCAGCCATCTGGGCGGCGGTGCGCCCCTGCCGATTCGTGGCGAGCAGGTACAGAATCTCCGCGTGCCGGGGTGTCGGCTCGTGAGTCCACTCCCCCACTTCGCTTCGCACCTCGATGCGCGGGTCTGCGACTGCCGAAGGTCGATACTGATTCTGGTGGATCCCACGTCGGAGACGCCGGGGTCTGCGGTAGTGGTGGGCCGGACTAGCCACCCACCGGGTAGCGGCTCGAAGTCGCAGACGCCGAGGGTCGGCAACCAGAAACGCCCCGTCGCAAGATCCTCGGGCAACAGAATGCGATTGCGCAGCGCCACCGATTCGACGGCCGCGACCCATCCGTTCGCGTCGACCGCCAGTGCCGGCGACTGCAGCCGAGCGAGCATCGGTGCGGCCACCGAACGCAGTCGATCGAGAGTGCCTCGGTGCAGTTCGCGCAGTTGAGATTCCGCCAACCTCGCCACTGCGTCGACCAATGCGATGGTGGTGGGGTGCACTGTCTTCGCCGGACCGCTCACATCGATGGCCCCGAGTACCCGACCGGTCCGCGGGTCGCGAATGGGTGCACCGGCGCAGGTCCACGAATGATGGCTGCGCACATAGTGTTCGGCCGAGAAGATCTGCACCGCGCGCCGCGAGACCAGCGCCGTGCCGATGGCGTTGGTGCCGACGGAGTCCTCGGCCCAGTTCGCGCCCTCCACGAAGCCGAGGTCGTCGGCACGATCGAGCACCGCGGTCGATCCACTGCGCCACAACACTCGGCCGTGCCGGTCGGCGACGACGAGAATGTTGTCGCCGTCCTGCACCACCGATTCCAGGCCGCGGGCCAGATCGTCCAGGATGTCGAACAATCCCGATTCCCGACGGCTCAGCTCCAGGTCGGAGATGTCCATCTGCGTCTCGCCGGGGTTACCCAGTTCGTGGTCGATGCCCAAGGTCTGCAACCGTCGCCACGAGTCACCGATGACCTCGCGGGGACGGGCAGGCGACTTGCCACCGGTCATGGTCGCGTCGTACACGGCCGTGAGAATCTGCGCGTAGCGGCGCGGGTCTTCACCGGCCGCCAGCGCAGGTTCAGGGCCTGTCGACTGCGTCATTACAGTCAAGTGTGCTTCAGCTCACAAATCGATATCGACGGGGGTCCGATCGAACCAACTCAGCGATAGACCAAACCGCCGTCGATCAACGGTGCCTGGCCCGTCATGTAGTCCGAGTCGGGTCCGGCGAGATACGAGACGAAGGCCGCGACGTCCTCGGGCGTCTGCGCGCGACCGAGAGCGATGCCGCCGACGAACTTGTCGTAGGTCTCACCCTCCGCAGCACCGGTCAGCTCGGCGAAGCGCTTGTCGATGGTCACCCACATGTCGGTGCCGACGACGCCGGGGCAGTAGGCGTTGACCGTGATCCCCTCGGCGGCGTACTCCTTGGCCGCAGCCTGAGTCAGTGCCCGGACGGCGAATTTCGTTGCGCTGTAGACCCCGAGCATCGCGAACCCGTCGTGACCGGCGATCGAGGACGCGTTGATGATTTTGCCCTTCTGGCCGAGGGCCTTGAATTTCGCTGCGGCAGCCTGTATTCCCCACAGCACACCGTCGACGTTGACGGCCCAGATCTTCGCGACGTCCTCGGGCCGCACGTCGTCGAGCGGGGCGACCTGCGCAATTCCGGCATTGTTGACGATGACGTCGAAACCACCGAGCTTCTCGTGAGTATGCTCGACGGCCGCGAACACCTGATCACGATCACTGACGTCGGCCACGAATGTCGTTGCTTTCGAGCCACGTTCACGAACCTCCTCGGCCACGCCGGCGATCTTGTCCTCGTTCAGGTCGGCCAGGGCGATGTCGTGCCCGTCGGATGCCAACCGCAACGCGATGGCCCGGCCGATACCCTGACCGGCACCGGTCACCAACACCGCGCTCATGACGCTGCTCCGGTGGACGGGTCCACCAGGACCTTCATCTTGGTACCGGCGTGCAATGCCTCGAAACCATCGTCGATGACGCCGTCGAGGGTGATCTTGTCCACCCACCCGGCCGTGTCGTAGTGGCCCTGGCTCATCAGGTCGATCACGGCCTCGTAGTCGGCGGAGGTGTAGCACAGCGAGCCCTGAATTCGAGATTCGTTCATCACCAGCTTCTGCAGCGGTGTGGTCAAAGGCTTTTCGTAGATCGCGACGCTGACCAGAGGCTTGCGCGCTCCGATGCATCCGAGCGCAGCCTCGACGGCCGGTTGCACTCCGGCCGCGTCGTAGATGGCGTCGGCACCGTTGCCGTCGGTGAGATCGGCGATGTAGGCGGGGATGTCGAGGGCCGTCGGATCGAGAGTCTTCGCGCCGAGGGCTTCGATCGATGCTCGACGCGTCGGCGACGGTTCGACGACGTAGACGTTGTCGAGACCCTTGCCGCGCAGCGCGAACCACAGTCCGATCCCGATGGGGCCGGCCCCGAACACCATCGCGGTGTCCTCGGGCTTCGGATCTCCCAGTGTTGCAGCGTGATAGGCAACCGACATCGGTTCGACGAGCGCGCCGAGCTCGAGCGAGACGTTGTCCGGCAAGGCGTGGATCATGTCGGTGGGGACCACGGTGTATTCGGCCATTCCGCCGTCGGACATCAGTCCGTGGAAACCGATCTGTGCGCAGATGTTGTAGTTGCCGGCCCGGCACGGTCCGCAATGGCCGCAGCGGTAGAGCGGCTCGATGGCCACCCGGTCGCCGACCGCGATGCCGGTCACGCCGCTGCCGAGCTCGGTGACGGTTCCCGAGAACTCGTGCCCGAGGATCAGCGGCATCTCCTGGCCCGTGAGTGGGTGCGGCGAGGTGGGGATGAAGATGGGGCCCGCGTAGTACTCGTGCAGGTCGGTTCCGCAGATTCCGTTGAAGCCGATCTTGACCTTGACCTGGCCTGCACCGGGATTGGGCTCGGGAACGTCGGTGATCTCCACCTTGTTGGGGCCGTAGTAGACAGCTGCACGCATCGGTTCACTCCTGATCGATTGGATGCACACAGGTTTATGTGACCCGGAGCACAACCGCCAGGGTTGCAGCGCGTTGCACTGTGTCGGCATGGTTGCAACCTCCGGCAACCCTGACGGCCGGGTGTGATTCAGCTCATAGTGACGGCGTCACCTCGCCACTCATTCGAATCGAGCACCCATGACCGCAACCGCAGATCGCCCACTGAAGAAGCCGAAAGTCGCTGCACCCGACGGCAACTGGATTCTGGTCGGAGTCGCCAACCTCGTTGTCGTCGCTGTCATCTCACTGGCGACGTGGTATCTGCTGGCAGACCCCATCACCAGCCCGTGGAACTTCTATCCGCTGCCGTTCAACGCCGCCCTGTTCTGGGCAATTCTTTTCATCGTATTCATCGGATTCGATTGCGAATTCGCCAGATTCGACTCCCTGAAGCAACCGACTCGTGGCCTCGCCATCCTGGTCTCGACGGCAGTATTCGCTGTCGCAGTGACCTGGATACTCGGCAGCGGGCTCGGCGCGCTGTATCCGGATTTCGCCGGCTCTCGCGAGGGTGGACTCGGCTATTTCGCCGGAGCACTGTTCGTGCTGTTCGGCTTCGGCACCTGGGTGATGGTGGTTCTCAACTGGCAGCACTGGCCGTGGACGGTCCTGCGCATGAAGCAACCGCTGATCGGGATGTGCGAGATCGCGTTCGTCGCCGTTCCGACCCTCGCGCTGTACTTCGTGTTCGGGCTACCGTCGGTCTCGCTCTCGGCCACCGATCCACTGATGTCCGTCGACACCGTCCTGGGCTGGTTCTACTCCATAGTCGTCTCGGTAATACTCACCGGCCAGACACTCGACAACTGGCCGTGGAAGCTGGCCGGGGGCGGCGGGCGAACCGCTCTGGCTGCCACCGTCGGCAACGCAGTTCTCGGTACCGCGATCTACTTCCTGATGGTTCCACTGGCCAAGCTGCTCCTCGGGTCCGAAGCCACCGCAGAGCTCGGTAGCGTGATCAACCAGTTCCCCGCGCAGATCGGCGTCTGCTGGGCATTCTGGATGATTTTCTGGGCCAATGGTTTCGGCAACCGCTTCCCCGCAGCGGGGCGAGCGCTGCTGACCTTCGCTTTGGCCATCGGCACGTTTCTGGCCTACTACTTCGTCGTCGCGGAGCACACCCTGCACGAGCCCGTCGTTGCCGCCGGTATCTCCGGGAACGCACTGGGCTTCGTCGACTGGCTGGTGCTGTGGACGCTGATCTACGTCGTCGGCTTCCAGTCGTTGGGATTGAAGAAGCTCGCACCGGCCTGAGCCGAATCCGGCGCGGCTGCATTCACCGTGCAACCCACTGCAACTCTCGACCCCAGCACCCCAAGAGAGTGTGCTGGGTCACAGAACGAGCGCACTTTCATCGCAAGGAGTTGGTATGACCCAGACCATCGAGCCGACAACGATCACCCGCCCGAAAACCCCACAGGAGAGGGTCGACGCCTGGCTGGCGACATTCGAGGACGCGCTGGTCGCCCGAGACATTCCTCGCGCGGCCGGCATGTTCGCCGTCAGCAGTTTCTGGCGTGACCTCGTTACTTTCACCTGGAATCTCAAGACGGTCGAGGGTCGCGACGGCGTCGCCGACATGCTCGCCGAGCGCCTCGATGACACCGACCCGACGGGCTTTCACACCACCGAGGTTCCCGACGAGACCGACGGCGTCGTATCGGCGTGGATCGAGTTCGAGACCGCGATGAGCCGCGGCAAAGGACATCTCCGCCTGACCACGGACGCCGATACCGGCGACGATGTCGCGTGGACTCTGCTCACCACGATGCAAGAGCTCAAAGGCCACGAGGAGCGCCAGGGCAGCACTCGCATCAAGGGCGCAGTGCACGGCTCGAACGCCGATACCCAGAACTGGGCGGAGAAGAAGGAGATCGAGGAGTCCGAACTGGGCTACACCGTGCAGCCGTACGTCCTCGTCGTCGGCGGCGGTCAGGGCGGTATCGCGCTCGGGGCTCGGTTCCGGCAGCTGGGTGTGCCTGCGATCGTCGTCGACCGCGCCGAACGCCCCGGCGATCAGTGGCGCGGACGCTACAAGTCGCTGTGCCTGCACGACCCGGTCTGGTACGACCACCTCCCGTACCTGCCGTTCCCGCCGAACTGGCCGGTGTTCGCCCCGAAGGACAAGATCGGCGACTGGCTCGAGATGTACACCAAGGTCATGGAAGTTCCGTACTGGAGCAAGACCACCGCGAAGTCCGCTACGTACGACGAGACTGCGAAGGAGTGGACCGTCGTCGTCGATCGCGATGGTGAGGAAGTGATCCTGCGGCCCAAGCAGTTGGTGATGGCCACCGGAATGTCGGGCAAGAAAAACGTTCCGAACTTCCCCGGCATGGACGAATTCGAGGGCGAGCAGCACCATTCCAGCGAACACCCCGGCCCCGACGCCTATGTCGGCAAGCGCGTCGTGGTGGTCGGTTCCAACAACTCCGCGCACGACATCTGCAAGGCGCTGTACGAGACGGGTGTCGATGTGACGATGCTGCAGCGCTCGTCGACGCACATCGTCAAGTCCGATTCGCTGTGCGAGATCGCGTTGGGCGATCTGTACTCCGAGCGAGCCGTCGAATCCGGAATGACCACGGCCAAAGCCGATCTCACGTTCGCCTCACTGCCGTACCGGATCATGCACGAGTTCCAGATTCCGGTGTACCAGCAGATCGCGGAGCAGGACAAGGACTTCTATGATCGCCTCGAGAAGGCCGGCTTCCAACACGATTTCGGCGACGACGGATCCGGCCTGTTCATGAAGTATCTGCGGCGCGGCTCGGGCTACTACATCGACGTCGGTGCCTCGGAGCTGGTCGCGGACGGCAAGATCAAACTCGTTGCCGGGCAGGTGGACCGGATCAGCAAGACCGGCGTGGTGCTCGAGGACGGTACCGAGCTACCGGCCGACCTCATCGTCTACGCCACCGGCTACGGCTCGATGAACGGCTGGGTCGCCGACCTCATCGATCAGGAGACCGCCGACAAGGTCGGCAAGTGCTGGGGCCTCGGCTCGGACACCACCAAGGATCCCGGTCCCTGGGAAGGCGAACAGCGCAACATGTGGAAGCCGACTCAGCAGGAGAACTTCTGGTTCCACGGCGGCAATCTGCACCAGTCGCGCCACTATTCGCTGTACCTCGCGCTGCAGATCAAGGCGCGTTACGAGGGCATCGAGACCCCGGTCTACGGGCTGCAGGAAGTGCACCACCTTCGGTGACGCAATGGTGTGGTCGAGCGCCCTCTGAGGGGCTCGACCACACCGCTGGCGCAGGCACTCAGTCGTACACGCCCGTCGACTGAGCCTTCGAGATCAAGGCATCCTCGGACCTCACCTGGTCGAGGTTGACCACTCGCGTCGCGAGCACCGAGGAGTACAACCAATCGGTGGCCACCCGCACTCGGGCCGAGACGGTGGGCAGCGCGTACAGGTGATAGCCGCGGGCGACGAACTTCGCGACCGGTCCGGTCAGAGGGATCCCCAAAGGCTTTGCCACACCGTCGAATCCGCCGAGGTCAGCTACCAGACCCAGATCCTTGTGCTTGTACGGGCGTCCGTCTCCGACGCCGAGAGAGGCGGCCACTTGCGAGCCACCGCAATCCCCTGGCGCTGCGCGTGCTGCGCGGTCGGCGGCGTCGGCTTCGAGGGATCTGCGGCGAGATCGGGCACGGCGGCGGCGTCGCCTATCGCCCAGACGTCCGCAACCCCGGGAACCGTCATATCGGGATCGACGACGAGACGACCCTTCTCGGTCGGTAATTCGAGTTGCGCGATCAACGGACTCGGGGCTACACCGGCACCCCACACCAGCGTGCGGGCAGGCACCACATCGTCGTCGGTCAGCGTCACCGAGGTTGCGGTGGCCGACGCCACCGTCACGCCGAGACGCACTTCCACACCTCGCTCGGCGAGAACGTCCATCGCTTCCTTGCCCAGCTTCTCACCGAGCTCCGGCAGGACCGCGGGCGCGAGGTCGATCAGCAGCCAACGAATTTCACTCGGGTCGATACTCGCCCAGCGCGTGGCGATACCGCGGATCCAATTCTGCATCTGCGCAACGAATTCGGTGCCCGTGTATCCGGCACCGACCGCGACGACGGTCAGCCGCTCCTTACGCTCGGCGCGACCTGCCTCGGTATCGGGAAGCTCGTCTGCCGCGTCGAGTTGTGCGAGAACGTGGTTGCGGATGAACACGGCCTCACTGAGGGTCTTGAGTCCGTGTGCATGCTCAGCGACACCAGGTATGTCGAACTGACGGGTAACCGAACCGGGTGCGAGAATCAGCTTGTCCCAGGATAACTCGGTGTCACTCTCGGGCCCGGAGACCTTCAGGCGATGCTGCTCGAAGTCGACCGAGGTGACATGCCCCAGGGCGAGCTTGGTACGCCGGAGCGTCTGCCGGGTGGAGACCGCGATGTCCCGGGGATCGAGAACGCCGGTCGCCACCTCGGGTAGTAGCGGACTGTAGAGCAGGTAGTCGTTCGGCGCGACGAGCGTGAAGGATGCGCGCTCCGGTCCCAACAGCTTCTGCATCTTGCGCAGCGCGTAGAACCCACCGAAGCCTCCGCCGACCACCACCACTCTGGCAGGAGTCGCTGGTAGCGGGGCGGTTGTGCGGAAACTACGACCGAATTTGCGCATATCTCAACCCTAGCGCGCGACATGGAACCGTCGCTGCCGCTGTGGGGAACTCACCGAAGAAAACGGACCTCGCCGTCAACCGTTCACAGGTCAGCGCACCCCGTCCCACACCTCGCGGGTTGCCGGCCTCGGGTCGAAGGTGACGCCCGGTTCGTTGCCGAACATCATCACCGCACGGTCGGAGCCGTACGGGTCCCAGCCGGGAGAGCCGTCGCGCACGAAATCGACCCAGGAGCGGTGCATCTGGTCGGCGACCTGCTGGGGCGGATTGGCGCCCGTGATGCGTGCGGTCTCGGGCTTGTGCAGCATGTCGAACACGAACGGGATCTCCAGCGCGTGGCAGGCACCGAGAGCGCCGTCGAACAGCGAGGAGCGCCAAGTGAATTCGTAGACGAACGCGTTGCCGGAGCGGGCCTCGACCAATCGCGTGGCCGGGATGCGAAAGAACCAGTCGGTCATGACGGCGATCATCAGCTCGCCCGCCGAGGCGTCGGGCAGCTGTTCGCGGTACCGGTCCAGCGCCGAGGGATCGGCCCGGTACCCGGCGAGGACCATCTTCACGTAGTCCTCGGTGAGATGCGGGACGAGCCCGGCCGGAACGATGAAGAACGCATGCTCCTCGCTGGTGGTTCCGATCAATACGTCGACCTGCGCACTCGCGCCGTCACTGATGATCCGGGAAAACGGGAGCGCCGGAACGACATCACCGTCGATGTAGGGCTCGAACGCCATCACGTTCAGGGCCAGCTCACCCCATACGCCGGTCGGGGCTTCGGCAGTGATGCGATCGGACAGTTCGCGTTGCGCGTCGACCAACGCGTCCACCGACACCGACGCGAAACCGTCGACCGTCGCCTCGACGCCCAGCGAGGACGCCATCGCGGCGGAGACCTTCGCGGCGGTCTCGGCGGTGATGACGTGGTGCCCCGCTCCGCTCTCCAGAATCGCGCGCTGGAAGAGGCCCTCGGCACGGGGCATCGACATCAAGGTGCCGACGCTCATCGCCCCCGCGGACTCACCCGCGATGGTCACCTGGGCCGGGTCGCCGCCGTAGGCAGAGATGTGGTCACGTACCCATTCGAGAGCCGCGACCTGGTCGAGCATCCCGCGGTTGGCCGGGGCACCGTCGATCAGCGCAAAACCGTCGACTCCCAGCCGGTAGTTGATGACCACGGCCACGACACCGTCTCGTGCGAACGCGGAACCGTCGTAGGTGGCGATAGCGTTGCTGCCGTTGACGAATGCGCCGCCGTGGATCCAGACGAACACCGGTGCCGACCCGCCGACATCGGGAGTGAAGACGTTGACGTTCAAGCAGTCCTCACCGGGTACCACTGGCTCGCTGAGTATCTCGCTGGTCGGCGGCCGATAGCCCACCTTGGGAACGGTGGCCCCGAACTCGAGTGCGTCGCGCACTCCGTCCCAGGTGGGCGGCCGTGAGGGTGCTTGGAATCGACGGGTCCCGAACGGTGCGTCGGCATAGGGCACTCCGAGGAACGAAGTGACGCCTGCGTCGGTCCGACCGCGAACCTGGCCCTGAGGTGTATCGACGGTGATCGTGTCCATAACTCATTACTACAGGGCCTTCGGCAGTGGCGCGACTGAGTCCTCGGGTCGTTCCGCAGGCTCCACTCCTGGGTGCCCTCTGCGGCACTCGACCGCACCACTGCCGCAGGCACTAGACCAGACGTGCTTCCGGCGAGCCCGTCTTGCCGGCGTCACGCTCGACCGAGTCGCCGAGGGCGTCGTCGATCTTGGCGAGCACATCCGCGTCGAGTGTGACCTCGGAGGCCTTGATGTTCTCGGCGATCTGCTCCGGACGCGAGGCCCCGACGAGGGCCGCGGCGATGTTGTCGTTCGCCAAGACCCACGCGACCGCCAACTGCGCCATCGTGATTCCCATATCGTCGGCTATCGGCTTCAATTGCTGCACCCGAGTGAGCGTCTCGTCGTTGAGGTAGCGCGCGATCATCTTGTCGCCGCCCTTGTCGTCCTTGGCGCGCGAGCCGTCTGGCAGGGGCTGGCCGGGCAGGTACTTGCCGGTCAGCACGCCCTGGGCGATGGGAGACCAAACGATCTGCGAGATGCCCAATTCCTTCGACGTCGGGATCACTTGATCCTCGATGACGCGCCACAGTGCGGAGTACTGCGGCTGGTTCGAGATGATCGAGAAGCCGTTTTGACGGGCGAGTTCCTGCCCGGCGCGCAGCTGATCGGCGGTCCATTCGGAGACGCCGATGTAGAGCGCCTTCCCCTGTCGCACGACGTCACCGAAGGCGGCGATGGTCTCCTCCAGCGGAGTCTCGACGTCGTAGCGATGTGCCTGGTAGAGGTCGACGTAGTCGGTACCGAGCCGACGCAGTGACGCGTCGATCCCTTCGAGGATGTGCTTGCGAGAGAGTCCGGTGTCGTTGGGGCCCTTGGGTCCGACCGGGAAGTAGACCTTGGTGAAGATCTCGAGCGATTCCCGACGCTCCCCTTTCAGCGCGTCGCCGAGGACGGTTTCGGCGGCTCCGTTGGCGTAGACGTCGGCGGTGTCGAATGTGGTGATGCCGGCATCGAGGGCCGCGCGCACGCACTGGGTGGCGATGTCGTTCTCGACCTGCGATCCGTGCGTCAGCCAGTTGCCGTACGTGATCTCCGAGATCTTGAGTCCGCTGTTTCCGAGGTATCTGTAAGCCATGGAAAAAACGTTACTCCGATGACTTTCGGAACCGCTGCTGGTCTACTCGAGTATGACACTTCGCGTACACAATCTGTCCGTCTCGTTGGACGGTTTCGCCGCCGGTCCCGATCAGAGCCGAAGCGACCCCATGGGGGTCGACGGCATGGCGCTGCACCAGTGGGTGTTCGCCGAGCACTCGGACGCCGATCAACGAATGCTCGACCTCGGCACCGAGAATATCGGCGCAACCATCATGGGCCGCAACATGTTCGGCCCGGTCAGGGGCGAATGGCCGAACTACGACTGGCGCGGTTGGTGGGGAGACGAACCGCCGTACCATCATCCGGTCTTCGTGCTCACCCATCATCCGCGCCCGCCGCTCCAGATGGACGGCACCACCTTCTACTTCACCGACGATCCCATCGAATCAGTGCTCGATCGTGCTCATGAGGCGGCCACAGGCAAGGACGTACGCTTGGGCGGCGGAGCGTCGACGGTTCGGCAGTACCTGAGCGCAGGACTGGTCGACCACCTCCACCTTGCAGTCTCGCCGGTGATCCTCGGCGGCGGAGAACCGATCTACGACGGCTGGGATCGCACTACGTTGGAGCGGACCGAAGTAGAGGGATCGGACCAGGTGCTACACGTCGTCTACAGCCGAGCTCGGTAGCGGCCGACGACCGAGAAACCAGGTACCGACGCAGGCGAGGACGACCGTTGCGAATGCCGCGCCCGTCGAGAGCCACAGGTCGACGCTGGGCGAATATGCACTGGTGTCGATCGAGGTCAGCGGCGTGTAGGCCGTCCATCCATAGGTGACGACCATCGGCACCGTGATCGCTACCGGCACCGCGAGCCCGAGTGTCGTGGGCGTCGGGTCGGCAGACGTGCACGCGACGTACAGGTAGGCCGCGGCAGCCGGGAAGAGCACCAGACTTGCCACGTAGTTCACGTTGTCCAGCGGTGGGCTCTCGAACAGTGCCGTCACGCAGACCACCGCCAGGATCGTGAAGCCAGCGAGGGGACGACCCCACCGCACCCCGAGTGCGGCACCGGCTGCCACGGCGAGCGCGGTGACTGCCACGAGGCCGAGCACCCAGACTCCGTCCGACACCTCGATACCTACCCGGGCGACAGTGGTCGAGGTGAGCAGGACGGCCACCCCGGCCAGCACCATGGTGCCGCCGCGTCCCGGCAACAGAGCGGCGGCCGCGAACAGGACGGGTACGACGAAGAGTCCGAAGTACCAGTGTCCACCGAACCCGTACGAGCTCTGAAACAGATTGTGCACGAACAGAACATTGAGCAGCAGGCCACCGATAGGGACCAGCAGTATCGCCCCGATCGTGCGGATATCGCGATCGGGCGGCGGACCCTGCCGGCCGGGGCCTCCTCGAACTCCCCACGCCGTCGCCAGCACCACGAGGGCGCAGAGCACCGGAATGACCACGGGTGTACTTACATCGGGTTCGGTGAGGTAGTCCGCGTAGCGCCGCGGAACATCTCCGTATTGCAGGGCCTCCACTGCTCCGACGCTGAGCAGTCCGAGTAGAAACGATGCCGTCAGCACTGCCTGCAGAACTCGCTCGCTGCTCGCCCACACAGCGGTGCATCCCAGCAGCACCCCGCCTGCGAACACCGCCGCGACATCGGACGGAAACAGCGCCGCCATCACTCCGGCGACTGCGGCCGCGGCGATGGACAGTCCCGCCAGAATGCTGTGCCGACGAACGACCATCGCGAGAGCCGACGCCACGATCACAGCAATCGCGACTCCCCCGCCGACGCTGAAGAACAGCCCACCACCGAGACCGGCGTTCCCGAAGACATCGACCCCGTCGGATTGCGACAACAACCCGGCCAGAAGTCCGGACAACACAATCGCGAGCGCAGACATGCCCGAATTATGCACTGCCGCCTCGGTACTGCCGGGATGCTACGAGGATTTTCTCCAGGGTTGCTGCGAAGGAGCGCAATTCGTCCTCTCCCACTACAGCCCCCACGGCGTCGGACCACGCGTGTTGCGCATTCCGCAGTGCAGCGACGGTATCGCGACCCTTCGGCGTGGGTTCGAGTAGCTTGGCCCGCTTGTGGTGAGGATTGTGGGTATAGACCGCCCACCCTTTGTCCACCAACAGATTTGCGGTGCGTTGCACGCTCTGCCGTGCCAATCCCAGCCCGACGCGTCGCGCGATGTCGGCGACCGACAACGGCTCGTCGAGAGTAGCCCCGAGAACCTGCCACCAGGCCGGTGTCAGACCCGTCGGGGCTGTGATGTCCTGTGCGGCAGCGAGAAACTCACCGTTGAGCTCGAAGACAGGCAGTACTACCGAAGTCAGCGCATCACCCGCCGGGCTTCGCTCGATCATGCGCCCGTCAGCTGGTCGTAGTACTTGCGTTCACCGGTGGTGTAGAGGCCGTACCACGCGTCGACGATGGGTTGCGGAAATACGTTCAGACGCTCGAACACCAACTTGGCGAATTCGATGGGTGCCGTAGCCCCAGCGGTGATGACCGTGCCGTCGGAGACTGCCTTCTCGTCTCGGTAATGCTCTGAACCACGGTAATCGGCTGCCTGCGTGAGGAACTCGGCCGCATTCGAGGTGTGCGGACGGTCGTCGAGCAGGCCGACTCGGGCCAGCCCGTACGTGGCACCGCAGATCGCCGCAACGGGTGTCCCTGCCGCGATGAGATCCGCGGCCAGACCGAGAGCCGCGTCGTGGCCGACGTTCCAACTGGCCGCTCCGGGCAGAATCAATGCATCGAGGGTGGAAAGACCGGCGAGTGAGACGTCGGGAGCGATTCTCAACCCTCCCATCGTCGTGACGGTCTCCCCCGTGTCGGACACGACGACCAACCGGTTGGCGTCCGGGTCTTGTTCACGAGCCATGGCCAGGCCTGCGGTGAGATATCCGTACTCCCAGTCGGCCATGGTGTCGGAGGCGTACAGAGCGATGGTTGTCATTTCAGAGCCTCCAGAATCAGACAGTGTGCTGTCATCTTTGCGTAGATGACAGCACACTGTCAATGCTGCCCTACCCAATCGGGCAGGTTCTGTCGAAACGTCCGTCGATCAGAGCAGTCGGCGCTAGCGTCACAACTATCCTGCGCCGGCCAACGGAGGTATGCGCGATGTACAGCGGTGCCGAGAAACTCCGAGACTCCATTGCGAAGTCTTGGCAACGATCAGCCCAGAGCGGCCTCGCACCGGCGGATACCCTCGAGCAGGCAAGTTTGCGTGACGTCGACCGTCGCAGCCGCCTCCTCGCCGCAGCAAATCCCATCCTCGATCGGATGGAGAGCGTGCTCGACGGCTCCGGGTATTGCGTCCTGCTCGCGGACCGCGATGCCCGGCTGGTCGATCTCCGCTTCGGAACCCATTCTCTGCGAGATGCGGTGTCCTCGGTCGGCGCGGTTGTCGGCCGTTCGTTCACCGAACAGTCGTCGGGCACAAATTCGATCTCGACGACTTTCGAGATGCGCGCTCCCTGCGCCGTGCATGCCGAGGAGCATTACATCGAGTCGATGAAAACCTTCAGCTGCTACGGCCACCCCCTGATTCATCCCGTCACACGCCGCATCGAGGGCGTCCTCGACATCACCTTCCTTGCCTCCGGCGACAACCCGCTTCTCAAACCGATGCTCGTCCATGCCGCACAGGACATTCAGGGCAGGCTCCTCGAAGAAACCCGTTCCGGCGAACAACGACTGTTCCAGGCATTTCAGTGCGCATCCTCGCAGCGCCGCGGTGCGCCCGTCATCGCGCTAGCCGACGAGATTCTGCTCGAAAACACCAGCGCTGCAGCGATGGTCGACACCGTGGATCACGCCGTACTGCGCTCGCTCACCGACGATTCGGTCCGGCGCAGTGGCGTCGTCCACGATGTGATCCTCAATTCCGGACGGCACGCGACCGTGCGCTGGGAACGTCCGGTATCGGCCGCGGGCATCGTCATCGAAATCGATCCTCACGACACCGTGCACACCCTTACGCCCGCACCGAAGGTGCGAAAGCCGTTGTGCGTCATCGGTGAACCCGGCACCGGGAAATCGACCACCCTCGCCCGATTGACAGCATCGGCGTCACCGCACTGGTTCAACGCAACAGACCTGGTGGGGACGACTCCGGCCGAGTGGTTGGCAGGCGTCGAACATCAGGTCGGGGCGGCACACGATGTGGTGGTCAAGAACGTGCACTTTCTCACGGGCCCGGTGTCGAGCCGACTGCATTCGATACTGTCGTCCGCTACCGGGTGGTACGCGCTGTCCAGTTCGGCCACCGACTCGGTCGATCTCGAACACCGCCAGCTTCTCTCACTGTGCGCCGAGACCATCGAATTGGCGCCGTTGCGCTCTCGCCGACACGAAATCCCGGACTTGGTTCGCGCCATCATGGCCGAGCTCGAATCGCGCGCGCACTTCACGCCGGCAGCGTTGTCGGCGTTGATCGACTACGACTGGCCGGGCAACATCGGCGAACTCCGAGCCGAGGTCACCGAGGCCGCGTCGCGTCGATCCGTCGGAGATATCACCGAGCGAGAACTGGTCCGACCGCACAAGAACGCGTCGACTACTCGGATGAGCACACTCGACACCGCGATGCGCGACGCTATCGTGCACGAGCTGGCGCGGCAGGGCGGCAACAAACGTACGACGGCGGAGAGCCTCGGAATCAGCCGAACAACGCTGTACAAGCGGATGCGCGAGTTCGGCATCCTCGGCTGAGGTTGTCCACTTTCTGAACACTCGTTGCCCGTGATCGGGGTCACACTCGTATGCATGGATGCACAGACAGCAATACGAGAGCAGCTCGACGCACAGTCGCTCTTCATCGGCGGCGAGTGGGTGGAACCCAGCTCGTCCGCGCGCATCGAAGTCCGTTCGGCGAGTAGCGAAGAACGCATCGGATCGGTACCAGAGGCGCAGGAAGCCGACGTCGATGCCGCAGTGGCCGCTGCCCGTCGCGCATTCGAAGACCCCAGCGGTTGGAGTCGGTGGGAGCCGTCGAGGCGCGCCGACGCGATCGATCGACTCGCCGACGAGTACGAGAAGAGAGGGGACCAGCTCGCCCGGCTCGTGTCTGCACAGAACGGCATGCCGATCTCCATTGCGCAACAGCTCGAAGGTGGCTTCCCGGTCGCAGTGATGCGGTACTTCTCGGGGCTGGCGAGAACTGCGCAGTTCGAGGAATCACACCCCCACCTGCTGGGCGGGACGACAACGGTTCGACGAGAGCCGATCGGCGTCGTCGGAGCCATTGCACCGTGGAACTTTCCCCAGACCCTGGCCGCGTTCAAGTACGCACCGGCCCTCGCAGCCGGCTGCACCGTCGTACTCAAGCCGTCTCCGGAGACGGTGCTCGACTCGGTTGTGTTGGCGGAGGCCGTCATTGCTGCCGGGCTGCCGCCCGGTGTCATCAACATCGTCCCCGGTGGGCGGGAGATCGGCGCACATCTGGTCTCGCATCGAGGCGTCGACAAGGTCGCGTTCACCGGCTCCACCGCAGCCGGGCGGTCCATCGCCGAAACATGTGGTCGACTGTTGCGCCCGGTGACTCTCGAACTGGGCGGGAAGTCCGCGTCGATCATCCTCGACGACGCCAACCTCGATCTTGCCGAGATCGGCGAGAACCTTTTCGGGGCAACGTTTCTCAACAACGGCCAGACGTGCTTCCTTGGCACCCGAGTTCTCGCGCCGCGCTCCCGCTACGACGAGGTGGTCGGCATGATGGAAGCGTTCGCGAATTCACTGGCCGTCGGCGACGCACTCGATCCAGCCACCCAGATCGGGCCGATGGCCAGTGAGCGCCAGCGAGATCGCGTCGAGGGGTACATAGCCAAAGGCAGCGGCGACGGCGCTCGGCTCGTCACCGGCGGCGGTAGGCCCGCAGACCTCGACCGCGGCTGGTTCGTTCAGCCGACGATCTTCGCCGACGTCGACAACAACCACACCATCGCGCAGGAAGAGATCTTCGGTCCCGTCCTGTCGATCATCCCGTACGGCGACGAAGCCGAGGCGATCAGCATTGCCAACGACTCCGATTTCGGGCTCGGCGGATCCGTCTGGACCGCGGACGACGAGCGAGGTTTCGACGTGGCCAAACGAATCCACACCGGGACCATCGGCATCAACCACTACATGGTGGATCCGTCGTCCCCGTTCGGCGGCGTCAAGGACAGCGGAATCGGGCGCGAGCTCGGACCCGACGCCATCGGAAATTTCCAACACGTCAAATCCATCTACCGCTGAATCACATCTACCGCTGAATCAACCCGAGGAGAATCTCTGTGAAGACCAAAGCAGCAGTACTGTTCGAGCCGCACAAGCCGTTCGAGATCATCGAACTGGAGATGGACGGCCCCGGCCCCGGCGAAGTCCTGATCAAGTATGTGGCGGCAGGGCTGTGTCATTCGGATCTACATCTGCTCGACGGCGACCTTCCACCGCGCTTCCCGATCGTCGGCGGCCACGAGGGTTCCGGCATCATCGAGGAGGTCGGTCCCGGCGTCACCAAGGTCAAGCCCGGCGATCACGTCGTCTGTTCGTTCATCCCGAACTGCGGCACCTGCCGCTACTGTTCCACCGGCCGACAGAACCTGTGCGACATGGGCGCAACGATCCTCGAAGGCTGCATGCCGGACGGCACCTTCCGTCGCCGGGACAGCAAGGGCACCGAGTTCGGAGCGATGTGCATGCTCGGCACCTTCTCGGAGCGCGCCACCATCTCGCAGCACTCCGTCGTCAAGGTCGACGACTGGTTGCCCTTGGAGACAGCAGTTCTCGTGGGCTGCGGCGTCCCGTCCGGTTGGGGTACCGCGGTGTACACGGGCGGTGTCCGCGCAGGCGACTCCGTGATCATCTACGGCATCGGCGGCCTCGGCATCAATGCCGTTCAGGGAGCAGTGCATTCGGGTGCGAAGTATGTACTCGTCGTCGATCCGCTCGAGTTCAAGCGCAACCAGGCCCTGAAGTTCGGGGCGACTCACGCGTTTGCGGACTACGAGTCCGCTCAGGAGAAGCTGACCGAGCTGACCTGGGGCCAGGGAGCCGATCAGGCACTGATACTCGTCGGAACCGTCGACGAGGGAGTCGTACAGGCGGCCACCGCCGCGATCGGCAAGGGCGGCACCGTCGTCATCACCGGCCTCGCGGATCCGGAGAAGCTGACGGTCCACCTGTCCGGCACCGATCTGGTGCTGAACCAGAAGACGATCAAGGGCACACTGTTCGGCTCTGCGAACCCGCAGTACGACATCGTGCGCCTCCTGCGTCTCTACGACGCCGGCCAGTTGAAGTTGGACGAACTGATCACCACGACCTACTCCCTGGAGCAGGTCAACGAGGGCTACCAGGACCTACGCGACGGTAAGAACATGCGCGGGGTGATTCATTTCTGAAGTTGCAGGCAGCGATGCGGTCGAGTGCGCTGGATGGCACTCGACCGCACCGTCGCGCGCGGGAAGTCGTCGGTGACACCGCCCGTACATCTGAATGCACGAACGATGATGGTCATCCGATAGCACTCGAGTCGATCGACAGCACTCGCGTTGCCTTTGCGCGCGGATCCACCTCGTCGAGATAGATCCGACATGCCGCGTGATAGCGCTGGTCGAAGGCCCTACCTGCCGCCTCCGTGCCACCGAGCGCATCCGCATCCCTGGCGATACCGCGGGCTCGCGCAATGTCCAAGGGAGTGTCGACGAAGACGGAGTAGTCCCAATAGTCGGGCAGCGGCGGACGATGCAGGAACGTTCCATCCACCACGACGATCGCATCGGCGGCCACTACTTCGGGCAGATCGTCCACCGGCTCATCCGAAGCCAGATCGATGATCCGACGTCGAATTGCGTTACTTCCGTTCGACCCCAACGGGATCAGCACATTCGCAAGCAGCGCCTCGAAATCGTACGCGTCTCGGTAGTAGCCCATCGCCGATGTCCGGCCCTGTCGATACCGATGATCACGCCGGTGATGAAAACCGTCCATCGATACGTGAACCACCGGACGTCCCTGTACTGCAATGGAGTCCACCAGCCGCCGAGCGCAGGTGGACTTTCCCGACGCGGTCACACCGTCGATCGCGACCCGTAGCGGATGCCCCGGATCTCGCGAGAGCACGTCGCCCACCATGTCGTTGCCTGCACCCATGCGGCGAGAGTAAGCCACTGGACGTATTCAACCAAATGGTTGACTACGCCGATAACCGAGCCTATTCTCGGCAACAACGCACAGCGAGGAACCTCATGGACGATCGAACAGAGCAGCTCAACAGAACGTTTTCGGCCCTGGCCGATCCCACTCGACGTGACATAGTCGCCCGCCTCGCCGGCGGTGACGCGAACGTCAGCGACCTGGCCGAGCCGTACGAGATGAGCCTGCAAGCCGTCTCCAAACACGTCAAGGTGCTCGAGGAGGCCGGATTGGTCACGCGCAGCAAGGATGCCCAGCGGCGCCCGGTGCATCTCGATGCCGAGGTATTCGGCCTGATGACGAAATGGATCGAGCGCTATCGCCAGGAGGCAGAGCAACGTTATCGACGCCTCGACGCCCTGTTGGGAACCATCGCAGTCGACAAGACAACCCAGACGAAAGAAGTGTCATGACCGCACACGAAACCGAGATCGTTGCGGACGAGAAAGTGCCCACGATCGAAATCATCCGAGGGTTCGACGCGACACCGGAGCAGGTGTTCCGCGCCCACGTCGACGCCGAGTTGTATCGGCAATGGGTGGGTCCACGGTCGCTGACCACGCGAATTGTGAAGTGGGAGGCCCATACCGGCGGTGCGTGGGCGTTCGCCAGCGACCGAGACGGTGACGAGATCGCTGCCTTCTACGGCAGCTTCCACGAGGTCCGGGCGAACGAGAGGATCGTGTGGACCTTCACCTACGAGGGCCAGCCCGATTCCGTTGCACTCGAGACGCTCTCCTTCGAGACCAGCGACGGCGGCGGTACGCGACTACGAGTGTTGAGTGTTCACGCGGACTTCGCTACCCGCGACGGCATGCTGTCGAGCGGTATGGACATCGGAGTGAAGGAGGGCTACGAGAAACTCGAGGCGCTGCTTTCGGGACCGGCCGGCCGACATGCCCGAGATGCCGCCGCGTTCACCGCATTGGTCCAGTCCGCCTCCCCAACAGACTGGTCGCGCCCGAGCCCGGTCGCAGAGTGGACGGCCTTGGATGTCGTCCGGCACCTGATCGAGTGGTCCCGCGGCTTTCTCGCCGGCGGCGCAGGCATCGAGTTCCAGACCCTGGACATCGACGCCGACCCGCTCGCCGCGTGGAAGCAGCACGTCGCCGACATCCAAGCGACCCTCGATGACCCGGCCGGCCGGATACTGAGCAACCCACACACCGGAGACATGCCGGTGGACAAGGCGATCGACATGTTCTACACCGCCGACATCTGGATGCACTCCTGGGACCTGGCGAAAGCCCTTGGCCGAGAGCTCGATCTGGGTCGGGAACGCTGCGCTGCAGCTCTCGAGGCCATGCGACCGATCGAACAGATGCTGCGCAGCAGCGGACAGTACGGCCCCGCCGTCCCCGTCCCCGAAAACGCCTCTGCGCAGGACCGATTCGTGGCCTTCATCGGCCGCGACCCGGCCTGGCGGCCGGGTCGGTAACCCACGTTCAGAGGTACTTCTTCAGCTCCATCTTCGCGATCGACATCTTGTGCACCTCGTCGGGACCGTCCGCGAGCCGCAGCGTCCGTATGTGTGCGTACATCATCGCGAGCGGGAAGTCGTTGGACACGCCCCCGCCACCATGCACCTGGATAGCACGGTCGATGATCTTCAGCGCCATCTCCGGTGCGGCCACCTTGATGGCTGCGATCTCCGTGCGCGCTTCCTTGTTCCCAACAGTGTCCATCAGGTAAGCCGCTTTGAACGTGAGCAATCGCGTCTTCTCGATCTCGATGCGCGCTTCGGCAATCCAGTCCTGAATGTTCGAGCGCATTGCCACCGGCTTGCCGAAGGTCACTCGCGATGCCGCACGGCGGCAGAGCAATTCGAGCGCACGTTCTGCCACACCGATGGTGCGCATGGCGTGGTGAATACGGCCCGGCCCCAAGCGGGCCTGACTGATGGCGAAGCCCTCACCCGGCCCCTTCAACACGTCCTTCGCCGGCACCCGCACATCCTCGAACAGCACCTCGGCGTGGCCTTCGCGATCGACGTAGCCGAACACCGGCAGGTTGCGCAGGACGGTCACACCGGGTGCATCGATGGGCACCACCAGCATCGACTGCTGACGGTGCGTCGCTGCCTCGGGATCGGTTTTGCCCATGACGATGAGAACCTTGCAGTTCTTGTGCATCGCATTCGACGTCCACCATTTGCGCCCGTTCAAGATGAAGTCGTCGCCATCGGGGTCCATCTTCATCGCGATATTCGTGGCGTCGGAACTGGCAACGTCGGGCTCGGTCATCGCGAAGGCGGAACGAATGGTGCCGTCCAGCAACGGCTTCAAGTACTTTTCTTTGTGCTCGTCGGTGCCGAAGAGCGTGAACACCTCCATGTTGCCGGTGTCCGGTGCGTTGCAGTTGCAGGCCTCGGGGGCGAGCATGCTGCGGCCCATGATCTCGGCCAGCGGCGCGTACTCGAGGTTGGTCAGACCCGGACCCCATTCGGGGTGCGGATGGAACAGGTTCCACAGTCCACGCGAGCGCGCTTCCTTCTTCAGATCCTCGAGGATCGGCGGATGGAAATGCGGGTCCCCGGCTTCGAGCATCTGCTGCTCGTACACGGCCTCGGCCGGATAGACGTGAGAGTCCATGAACTCCAACAGATCCGACTCGTACTTCTTTGCCCGGTCACTGGTCTCGAAAAATGCCACGGTTCAATTCCCCTGTTGGTTGTCGAGCGGCTGACTGTCGAGCAAGCTGTCCTGGTAGCGACGCATGCCGCGCAGCCACCGGTCGTAGTCGGCACCCTTGTTGCGGTACATGTCCAGTACGTTTTCGTGCGGCAGGATCAGGAACTGCTCGCGATCCATCGCGTCCAACACGACATCGGCGACGTCGAGAGGTTCGAGTACGGCACCGGCACTGAGCACCGCAGCAGTGGCCGCCGCCCCCAACGCATCCCCGGATTCGCGTCCCTCGTAGAGCAGTTTGGTGTTGACGCCCATCGGGCACAGGCAGCTGACGCGAATGCCCCGGTTGCCGTAGGTGACGTTGAGCCACTCGGCGAATCCGACGGCGGCATGCTTGGTCGTCGCGTATGTCGCCGAACCGATCTGGGTGAGCAACCCCGCCGCGGACGCAGTGCTGACGAAGTAGCCCTCACCGCGTTCGAGCCAACCCGGCACCAACAGCTGCGCAGCACGAATGTGCGCACGCACGTTGACGTCGAACGAGAGGTCCCAGTCCTTCTCGGCCGCGTCGAGCCCGGGGGCGCCGCTTATGCCGGCGTTGGCGAAGTAGAGATCGACCGGGCCGAACGAGTCCTCGGCCAGCGCGATCAGCCGCTCGATATCCGCGATGCTCGACGCGTCCGCGGCAGCGGCGACGGCCGTCCCCGGCCGGTCTCGTTCGATGGCGTCGACCACGGATCCGGCGGTGTTTCCGTCGAGGTCGGAGACGACGACGCGTGCGCCGTGCTCGGTGAGTCGGGCGGCGATGGCCCCGCCGATTCCGCCACCACCGCCGGTGACGATGGCAACTTTGCCTTCAACCTTCATCCCCCAGGTATAGTTGAAGTCAGATTCAAGTTCAACCCTCTATACATGGACTCGCTGGTCGGAGGCCATGCGTCAGGCGCGCGGACGCGTCGGATCGGTGATCCATCCCGACCACGAGCCGGGGTACAACGCAGCATCGATGCCGGCCAGTTCGAGCGCGAGAATCTGATGCGCGGCGGTCACCCCGGATCCGCAGTAGACGGCGACGTCCTTCCCGTCCGGCACAAGTCCACCGAATGTGCCATCGAGTACCTCCGGAGCCAGGAATCGTCCGTCCGAATCGACGTTCTCGGTCGTCGGTCGATTGACCGCTCCAGGGATGTGGCCGGCCACGGGGTCCACCGGCTCCACTTCCCCACGGAAGCGTTCGGGTGCGCGGGCGTCGAGCAGCACGTTGTCCCGTGCGAAATCGAGCACATCGTCGACGTCGACAACACGTGCCAGGGAGGGCCGGGCAGTGAACGATCCAGCTGCGATGATCGACGGCTCCGTTCCGGTGACGAAGCCTTCGGCAACCCATCGGGCCAAGCCGCCGTCGAGGACCCGCACGTCGCGGTGTCCGTAGTAGCGAAGCAACCACCAGGCACGCGAAGCTGCTGTCGCGGGTCCTCCGTCGTACACAACCACCGAGGAGTCGTCGTCCACTCCGGCACCGCGCATTGCTGCAACGAACGTCTCCGCGTCGGGCAGTGGGTGGCGGCCGCGGTGATCCGGCGGAGCCGCCAGTTCGGCATCGAGGTCCACGAACTGTGCGGTCGGGACATGCCCGGCCTCGTAAGCTGCTCTGTCGCTGCCGGTCTGCAGCGTGAACCGGATGTCGAGGACGATCGGAGCCCGTCCCATCTGGAAGAGATCGTGCAATTCGGCGGCGGAAATCAGCGGCGATGGGCTCATAAGCCTCCGACGCTAACAGGACCACTGTCGAAATATCATGGCGGGAATAGCTCGGTGTTCGTCCAGGTTGTGCGCAGGCGTGACCGACACTGCATCCACAACCCAGCATCTGTCCACCGCGGGGCTCTTCGAGTCGTTCGAGGTCAAGTCGCTGAAGCTGCGTAACCGCTTCGCCATGGCCCCGATGACGCGCGCCTTCTCGCCCGACGGCATCCCCGGCCCGGAGGTGGCCGAGTACTACCGCAAGCGCGCCGCCGGCGGCACCGGCCTCATCATCACCGAGGGCACCTACATCCCCGACCCAGCCGCAGGTCCCCACACCCGCGTTCCCCGGATCTACGGCGACGCCAGCCTCGAGGGCTGGAAGGGCGTCGTCGACGCAGTGCACGCCGAGGGAAGCGCGATCATCCCGCAGCTGTGGCATCTCGGGGTCGAGCGCGGCACCGAGCCGAGCCTGTTCCCTGACGTCACCACCGTCAGCCCGTCGGGAATTGCACTCGACGGCTCCTCCGTGGGTCGAGCCTTCACCGACGCCGACCTCGACGAACTGACCTCACAGTGGGTGCAGGCCGCGGTCAATGCGAAGAACACGGGCTTCGACGGCCTCGAGCTACACGGCGCACACGGCTACTTGCTGGACGAATTCCTCTGGGCAACAACAAATGTGCGCGACGACGAGTTCGGCGGCTCGCTCGAGGCCCGGACCCGCTTCCCCGCGCAGGTCGTTGCTGCTATCCGCGCGGCGGTCGGCGAGGACTTCGCCATCGTGTACCGATTCTCGCAGTGGAAGAGCAACCACTTCGACGCTCGGATCGCGCAGAACCCCGAGGAGCTCGGACGTGTCCTGACGCCCCTCGTCGACGCCGGAGTGGACGTACTGCATGCCTCGACCCGGCGCCACTGGGATCCAGCGTTTCCGGAATTGGACGGTAGCGACGGAAAACTGGGCCTGGCCGGTTGGACGCGCAAGCTCACCGGAGTTCCGACGATCACCGTCGGATCGGTCGGTCTCGACTCGGTGTTCACTTCGGCATGGTCGGAAGACGCCGCGTCGGGTGTCACCGGATTGGACGCGCTCGTCGGTCAATTCGAGGGCGGCGAGTTCGATCTGGTGGCTGTCGGCCGCGCATTGCTGTCCGATCCGGAGTGGGTGAACAAGGTCGGCGACGGCCGGGTCGACGAGCGCATCGAATTCACGCGCGACCATATCCAGCACCTGATCTGACCGAACCTGCTTCGCGACTCGGGCCCCCTCGGCAGCATCACCTAGAACGGCGGTGCTGCCGAGTCGTCTGTCTCGGGCTGTTCGTTGTCGGGTGGGTTGGGGTAGGCGATGATGCCGGATCGTCGGGGTTGGGTGGGGATGTGCGGCCTGAGGTCGTTGCCGAGAATGGGGACGCTGGTTCCGTTGGTGGGCAGGGTTATTCGGGTGTTGGAGGTCGATCGCCAGAGGATCGCGCCGCCGGGGAGCATGGTGGCTTTCCAGTAGCCGGCGGTTTTGACGGTGTGGTGGTATTCGCAGAGGCATTGGAGGTTGCCCAGGGTGCTCCAGCCGCCGCCGAGTGGGTTGGCGTGGTCGAAGGCGACGATGTGGTCGAGTTGGCAGCGTGCGGCGGGTCGGCGGCAGCCGGGGAATCGGCAGTGTCGGTCGCGTAGTCGGACGGCTGCGGTGGTGAGGGCGTCGGGTCGGTAGATGAGGGCTCGGTCGGTGAGCGGGTCGCGGTCGACGGATTTTCCGAGGGTGGGGTCGGCGGCGATGGCGGCTTCGAGGGCCGCGGCGAGTGATGCGTTGCCGAGGTAGAGGCCGTGGACTGCGGGCTTGGTGTGGTTGCTCGCCGCTGCCGTCAGTGCTCCGAGGTCGAGGGCAGAGCTGTGCCGTGTGCCCCGGCCGACGGGTGTGTGGGTGCAGAACAGGGCTGCGGCGGAGGTCAGTGATTGCAGGCGCCGCTGAGGGGAGTCGTCACCGGAGGTCCCCGCAGCTGGGCGTGGGTGTGAATCCGGACGGTTGGCTGATGTCGGTGGGGATTCGCCAGCGGTATCCGATGACGGTACGGGGGTCGTGCGGGGGTCGGTGCGGGGGTCGGATCGGATCTCATCTACCGGACACCGGTGCAGCGGTGCTGTCGTCAGCGATCGGC
>NZ_CAPS01000041.1 GCF_000333955.1 Rhodococcus sp. AW25M09 | reverse complement strand
AACGTTTCGCACGTGCGTGCGCCGGCGAGCCCTCCCCGACCACGACAATTGTGCTCATCAGTACATCGGTGCCGCGAGGGCGGTGGAGGCAGCCAGCGCTTCACCGTCGGCAAGAATCTTCCTCCCCGGTGTGAAGTGCGCGGGGATCCGCTGCCAGCCCATATTGGTCCCCTGGTGCGGGTAGCGCTCGAGCTTGTCTCGCTCGATCGTGTAATCGGGCATGCGCTCGAGAATTTGAGAGAGCAGCGACTTCGCCATCAGCCGACCGAGGTGAGAACCAGAGCATCGGTGAACTCCGATGCCGAATGCGGTGTGGCGGTTGGGCCACCGATCGATGTCGATGTCATCGGGATTCTCGAACAACGCTTCGTCCCGGTTCGCCGACGCCCAGGACAGCAAGACTCTGTCGCCCTTCTTCATCGGGCATCCCTTGAATTCCACATCGTCGGTGACGGTTCGAGCGAGAGCCTGAGTCGGCGAGAAGTAACGCAGGAATTCTTCGACGGCGTGGTCCATGAGTGACGGATCCTCGATCAACCGCTGACGAACATCGGTGTGATCGGCAAGCCATACGAGGGTTTGACTGACCAGCGACGCGGTGGTGCCTGTCCCGCCCGCGACCAGTAGTTCGACCATTCCGAACACCTCGACGTCGTCGAGCACTCGCCCGTCGACCTCCTGCTGCACTAGGTAGCTGATGACATCGTCGGTAGGGTTCTCGCGCCGATCCGCGATGATCGAACGCATCTTGGCCGAGAGGTAGGGGAAGTCGACCTTCATCGCATGCTCGTAGTGCTCGCTGCCGGGGACTCCTGCGAGAGCCTCGTGGTGCGCGGAGGCGTACGTCTTCCAGTCCTCGATGCCGAGCCCGAGCCAGTCGACGGTGACGATGGCGGGCACGCCGATGACCGACGTGAAATCGCACTCGCCCTCTTCGATCACGCTGTCGATGAACGCCGTCGTGTGATGCTCGACGAGATCCTTCATCTTCTCCACAGCTGCCGGAGAGGTGATGGGGTTGACGATCTTGCGGTACTTCCGGAACTCAGGCGGGTCGAGCTCGATCGGAATGTGAAAGTGCATCGGAGTCTTGGGGATGACCACCGACAGTCCCTCGCCGCCGTATTCGTTTCGCGCCGAAGAGAACGTGTCGTCGTCGCGTGAGGCATCGAACACGGCGTCGTAGTCGGAGAGCACCCAGTAGCCGCCGTGCGCTTCCGACCAACCGCGCTTCTCTGCGTTTCTCAGCTTCCGGTAGGAGCCGACGGGGTCCGCGGAGTGTTCCTGCGAGTTGTGGTCGAAGTGAATGACCGGGCAACGGCCGCTTTCCGTCATGTCTTTCAGTCCTCCTACAGGCGAAATCTGATGTAACCGTTTCGAGCGATGTCCTGATAATGGTTATACTAGATTCACCTGTTGTCAACATCACAACAGTGGCAGCATAGGTACGCGGTCACTGAGGTGGCCAGAATCGAGCAGAGCCTCGAACAGTTTTCGAAGGAGGAATCGTGAACGTATCGGTCGACGCGAACCAGTGCCAGGGCCACGGACTGTGCCAGATGACATCGCCCCAGGTCTTCGCCTTGCGCGATGAGGACGGGCACGCGTATGTGCTGCCCGAGGGACAAGAGCCGAACCATCTCGGCGAGGCCAGGGCAGGCGCGGACAGCTGCCCGGAGCGCGCGATTTCGGTCGAGTAGCGCGGCTGCGCCGCTCGTGAGTGGAAGTGCGCAGCAGGGGTCGCACTTCCATTCACGTGCGTGGGGTGTCTACAGCGCGCGATCCCACTGAATGACCGAGCTCATGACGCCCGGGAACTTGCGCTCCGCATAGCGGACGTACTCGTTGATGTGCTGCGCCATCCGCTCCTGCGAGAGCTCGGGATCGCGCACCAGAAGAGAGTCGTAGATCGATTGATGAGCAGTCAGGATTGCGGCGCGACGCGGTGCCGGGTAGTCGATGCCGATGATGGTGCCGTCCATGATGCCCAGCAGCGAATCGACCAGATACCCGAACAGTGGGTTGCCCGAAGACCAGGCGATGATGTCATGGAACTGCTTGTTCGCCTCGAGGAAGATGTACTGGTCGTCCAGAGAACCGCGCATCGTCTCGATAGTGCCGTTCAGCTCGACAAGGGATTCGTCCGAGATCCGCTCGGCAGCAAGCCTGCTGATCATCGGCTCCATCGCGACGCGAGCCTCGGCGATTGCTTTGAACGGCGCGTTCTTGAGCTGCATCAAGAGAATGACCGTGCTCGCCAGGTGCTGGGCATCGGGATCGAGCAGAACTGGACCGCCCTTGGGACCAGGCTTGAGCGCGATGACACCCTGAAATTCGAGAAGCCGAAGCGCTTCGCGGAGCGTGCCGCGGCCGATCTGATACTTCTCCAGCATGGCCTTCTCCGGAGGAAGAAGGTTCCCGACGGTGAGGCCTTGCCGCAAGGTGTCGCGGATTATCTGCTGCGCGATCACCATCGCCGCCTTCGGGGCACGATTCGTCACGGTCATGAGTGCAGTCCTCCCAGCTGAGCGCGGACTCGGCATGCAGTCCGCAATCGCCTCGCAAATCGAGGCAAATGATTATAACAATATAGTCTGAGCTGGCCTTACATGCCGAGTTCGCTATCCGAATTGGACACTTTTCAACCCCGACGTCGACCGAGAAGGAAATCCCATGCCCGACGTAATCATCGAAAGTACACCGGCGACCCTGTGGATCAGGCTCAACAGGCCTGAACGACGGAACGCATTCGATCCCGAGATGTCTGCGGCGATAGCCGATGCACTCGACGACGCGTCGGCTTACCGCTCTGTCGTGATCACCGGATCAGGGGGCAGTTTCTGCGCCGGCGGATCGCTGGCCAAGCTCAGCGAGCCGTCCCCCAAGGAGATGCGTCGGCTTTATCGCGGTTCGCTGAGGCTCTTCGACTCCATTCGAAATTGCCCGAGGCCCGTCATTGCCGCCGTCAACGGGGCCGCGGCAGGTGGAGGGAACGAGCTGATCGTGGCATGCGACTTTGCCGTCGCAGCTCGATCGGCCACGTTCGGGCAAACCGGCCCGAGGGTTGGCAGCGCACCGGTCACCGGAGCGACCAACGTGATGGGTGTGCAGATCGGAGAGAAGCGGGCCAAGGAAATGGCCATGCTGTGCCGTCGGTACTCGGCCCAGCAGGCGCTGGACCTCGGCCTGATCAACGAGGTGGTCGACGACGACCGACTCGAAGCGACGGTGCAGTCCTGGTGCGACGAGATCTCCGCACTGAGCCCTCGCTACCTCGAGATCACCAAGACGAGCTCGAACCTATGGTGGAACGCCGCCCGGGACTCGTTCTCCTCGGGCCTGGGCATGTTGAATCAGGCAGTCGGCAGCCCGGACATGATCGAGGGCGCGACGGCCTTCCTCGAGAAGAGAAAGGCCGTCTTCCCCGATCCGCAGTGATCTACTTTTCCGACAGCAGGACTTCTTCGGTTCCGTTCCATTGCACGAGAGCACCGTCGACGCGCATGTCGTTGCCGTCGAAGGTGATCTCTCCTTCGGCACCGGTGAAGCCCTCGGCCACCAACTGTTGCAGTCCGTTCTGAATATCTTCTCGAGACGCTCCACCCGACTTGTCGATGGCGCGGGCGATCATCCACGCGGCGTCGTATCCTTCTGCCGCGTAGTTGTTCGGATTTTCACCGTCGTACTCGGCTCGGTAGGCCTCGACGAACTCCTGCGTCGCGGGATTCGTTCCGTGATAGGTGAAGTCGGTCGGCCAGGTCATGCCGGCACCCGCTGGGCCTGCAGGCGTGAGATTGCCTGCGCCAGAACCGGTATGTGTGATCAGAGTCCCGTCGAAACCAGCTTGTCGAACCTGCCCGACGGCGGTTGCATTCTGGGCGCCTGCCAGCATGATCGCGATTCCGTCGGGATTGGACGCGAGAATCTTCGCGATCGGGGCGGTGAAGTCCTGCGTGGTGTTCTGAACCCCGGACGTCGCGGTCACCTCGAATCCATATTCCTCGGCCATCCCCGGGATGACCTGCTCGGAGAGCTCGGTCAGAGTCGGATTGGCGCTGTTGTACAGAATTCCGAGCGTCTTCGCACTCTGGCTTTCCAGGTACTCACCCGCCTGGTCGTAATAGGTCGCCATGGGAGCCGTCGCGCGATAGGTATGGTCGCCGACGAGGACGCCCTCGCTACCGGACTGAGTGAAGACGATGGGAATTCCGGCAGCCTGCGCGAGCGGTGCCACGGCAATGGACTGGCTACTGGTGACGGTACCCAATATGGCAGCGACCTGCGGATCGACGGTTGCCTCGGTCACCTGGCTGGCGGCAGTCTGCGCATCACCCGCGGCGTCGCGGCTGTCGAGCGAAATCCTCGAATCCCCCAGGAACTGTTGATCGTTGACCTCCGCGATAGCCAATTCGATACCTTTGAGCTGATTCGTGCCCGCGAGAGACAGCGGACCGGTTTTGTCGGTGACAGAGAACAGCGTGATGTCGCCGGGCATCTCGCCCGACGCGGTCGCTCCCCCTCCCCCGCCGCTGCACCCCGCGACGGTCAACACCAGAGCGACGATCCCCACCGGGCCGCGTAGCAATCTCATCCGAAACCTCATTTACTCATAATCATGCGCATAGACTGGACACCACCATGATGCGGGTTCGGACAGCGCATGTCCTGATTACCGTGAAATCGCAGGGAGGCAACAGAATTGAATGGTATCGAGCTTGCCGAGCGCCTCGACCGAATCGAATCCCGGGCTGCTATCCAAGAACTTCCGGTCCTCTACTGCCTCGTCATGGACGAACGAAACGTCGACGGAATCCGTGCGATCTTCTCCGAAACAGCAACGATGCGGTCCATCGACGGGGTCTTCACGGCCGAGGGTCGCGAAAAAATCGTCGAGACGTTCCGGAGCCGGTTCGACTCCCTCGGCCCGACCAATCACTTCACCCACGGCCACATCGTCCGATTCGACGACCATGATCCCGATCTCGCCTACGGCTCGCTCGGGGGGCACGCCGAACTCGTTCGCAATTCGGTTCCGATGGTCGTCGCCCTGCGCTACCGAGACATCTACCGCCGGTACGACGGCATCTGGCAATTCGAGGATCGCCTCATGTCGTACATGTACTACCTCCCCGTCGGAGAATACGAAGCCGGCCTGGGTGATTCGAAAAGCATGCGCGCATACGGCGATCATCGATCCGCTGATTGGCCTGACGCCCTCCACGACGGCGACGGCAGTTGGTTGGCTCGCTACTTCCCAGTTCCGACTCCCGGCGGGACCTCACAGCCGTAACCTCGCCTAGACGGCACCGGGCGCTGCAACAGTCTGCGAGACAGAGATTTCCACAGCTTTCGGCACATCCCAGCGGTCACGCCCGAGTATCGCGACCGTGGTGCACAGCGCCACGAATACGACACCTGCAACGGTCATCCCTGCCCCAGTACCCCACGCCGTCGACACCGCGCCTGTCCCGAGCGCGAGCACAGCAGTGAGCCCGTAGCAGAACGACGCGAATCGCGAGGCGGTGCGACCTTGTTCGACTGCCGACAAACCGCGGGTGAGAATACGCAGACCGCAGGCGTAGGCGAAGCCCTGACCGAGGCCCCAGCACACACACCCGGCAATGACCAACGGCAGACTCGCCAGCACCACTCCCATTGCGCAGAGAACAGCTCCGAGACCGATCAGAGCCAGCGACTGCACGGGGCGAAGCGCTGTCCGGAGTGCTGCGAAAGCGAACGGTGACAACCACGCGATCGACAACAGCACAACTGGCGCGAGAGCCCCGACAACCAGCGACTCGCTACCCGTCTGCTCACGTACCGCTGTCGGCAGAATCCCGACGGCTATGCCGCCGATCGCCCAGCCTGCCAACCCGATTCCATATCCGGCGGCACGCGCCCTCGGGTCGACGGGAGGTTCAGACTCGGGGGTGCCGCCGACCACCGGCTCGTGCAACGCGACTCGCAAAGTCTCGCGAGCCGAGTAGAGCGCGATCACCAGGACTACCGCCACCACCGTGAGCAGAGTCATGTGAACGAGATACACCGTGACTGTCGGCCCTGGAAGATACTCGGCCACCACAGCTCCCAGAATCAAACCGACGAACGATCCGAAAATGGCCCCGGAAGACGCGATGGTCCGACCCTTCTCACCGCGTGCTGCGACGACAATGGTGGCGGTCGCTCCGGTTGCCACGCCGACGCAGGTGCCCGTCAGGAATCGCCCGACGAAAAGGAATACGACATTCTCGCCCCCGGAGAGCAGCGACAGATCGGCTACGACGCCGCCGAGCATCGCAGCAGGCAACAGCGCCCATGCATATCGGGTCAGCCGGGTCCGGGCCATGAGCGTGAACGTCATCACCAGTGCGACGAGGTAGACCGCGAACAGAGCCGACACGGCGAACGTCGACAAAGACATCCGATCGGCATACAGCGGAAGCAGCGGGCCAGGCACGTTCGACCCCACGACGAGCGAGGCGAAAGCGCCCGCCGCGGCCGCGCCCAGCATTCGCTTTCGGCGAGTCCCAACAGCGCCGGCCCCGGACGGTCGACTCACGGACGGTCGAGTGACTCGAGAGCCGCGCGCAGGGCATCGGGAATCGGGGCCTTGAGCCCGTCGTGGCCGCGCACCGCGTACTTGATTTTGCCGTAGGCAACCCGCTCGTCGCCGCGGGTGAACGGGAATCCGATGACGTAAGAGGTGGTTCCCAGATGTTCGAGTTCCATGCCGCAGACGATCTCGTCGAATACCCGGCAGGAGGTCAGATAGCTGCATTCGGACGCGAACCCGACGGTGCCCGCGCCGACCGTCTCCATCATGGTGTGACTGTCCAGACCATAGGTGTGCAGCCACACGCTGTAGGTGCGCTCCATCCACGGATAGTTCATAGCGAAATACGAGATACCGATCGCATCGCAGTCTCCGTAG
The DNA here is from genome assembly GCF_000333955.1 of Rhodococcus sp. AW25M09. Taxonomy (GTDB): domain Bacteria; phylum Actinomycetota; class Actinomycetes; order Mycobacteriales; family Mycobacteriaceae; genus Rhodococcoides. Next base: position 34,846 of record NZ_CAPS01000041.1, on the reverse strand, counting down.
GCGAGCGTGAACGTCTGGCTAGTCGGATGTTCGACCATCTTCGCACCTCTTTCTACCCTCATTGTCCAGCATCCAGCTCTTTACACTAATCATTATCATGGTTATGGTGACTGCAGTCACATCAAATAATGCGCATCAATTCAACAACGCACGTGCACAACAGCGTTCGTCTCGAAGAAGGAGCATCAATGAAGACCATCGGAGCCTTGATCTGGGAACCGGGCACTCGCTCGGGCTGGAGCGTCGAAGAAATCGAGATCGATCCACCCAAGAGCCGCGAGGTCCGCATCAAACTCGCAGCCTCGGGCATCTGCCACAGCGACGATCACGTCGACACCGGCGACATCCCGCTCGACTGGGCTCCCATCATCGGTGGACACGAGGGGGCAGGCGTCATCGAGGAACTCGGTCCCGACGTCACCGGCTTCGAGGTGGGCGACCACGTCGTACTCTCGTTCCTTCCCTCGTGCGGGCATTGCCAGATGTGCACTGTCGGCCGTTCCAACATGTGCGAGATGGGAGCAGGCGTTCTCGCCGGCTTCGCCCCCGACGGCACCCACCGCGTTCACGCCCGTGGTCAAGGCGTCGGACCCTTCTCCTTCCTCGGCACGTTCTCGCCCTACCTCGTCGCCAACATCGACTCGTGCGTCAAGATCGGCAAGGACATCCCGCTGGACAAGGCCGCGCTCATCGGTTGCGGCGTGCCCACCGGCTGGGGTTCGTCGGTGTACGCCGCCGAGATCACCCTCGGTGAGACCGTCGTGATCATCGGCACCGGCGGCGTCGGCATGAACGCCGTCCAGGGCGCACGCCACAAGGGCGCGAAGACAATCATCACCGTCGATCCCGTCGAGTACAAGCGCGACCAGGCCAAGCTGTTCGGTGCGACGCATTCCGTCGAGAACCTGGACCAGGCCAAGGAACTGGTCGACAGCCTCACCAACGGTCAGGGCGCCGACAAGGTCATCATCACCGTCGACATCGCCTACGGACACCTTCTCAATCCCGCCCAGGAAATGACCAGACGCGGCGGCACACTCGTCCTCACGTCGGCAGCGCCCGTCACGCAGCGCGACGTTCCGTTCGACCTGTTCACCTTCGCGATGTCCGGAAAGAGGTTGCAGGGCACGCTGTACGGCACCACCACTGCGCGGCGCGACATCCCGTTGATCGCGGACATGTACCGCCGCGGCGAGTTCATGCTCGACGAGTTGGTCACCAAGACCTACAAGCTCGAGCAGATCAACGAGGCCATCAAGGACATGCGCGACGGCAAGAACATCCGCGGCGTCATCATGTACGACGAGTAGGAGATCGAAACATGCGAGAAGACATCATCGCGGCAACACATACGTACGCACTCGGGTTGGACAAGTTCGATCCGAAACTCGCACTGAGTGCGTTCGCTGCAGACGCCGTATGGGACGCAACTCCGGTGGGCTTGGCACGCTACGAGGGACACGAACAGATACTCGACTTCTTCGAGCGCGATGCGGAGCAGATCGAGGATCAGTTCCACATCATCACCAACCACCTCGTGCACGTCGATTCGGACACCACGGCCCACGGAACCAATTACGTGTTCTCCGAGGGTCACACGAAAGGTGGCGCCGCGTTCAAAGCCATTGCGCTGAACGAGGACACGTATGTTCTGACCGAGGACGGGTGGAAGATTTCTTCCCGTGTGATCTCGCCTCTGACGCCGCCGCAGATGGACGGTTTCGAGGCCTGACAACAAGCGAACGTACGTGCGTGTGTGCTGATACTCAGAGCACACGCACGTACGTTTCGTGCTGGAACGGAACAACCATGGACCCGCTCGACACCCTGATCGCCAAGGATGCGATTCGAGACCTCGCCGGTGCCTATTCGATGGCCGTCGACGATCACGACATCGAGTCGGTACTCGAGATGTACATGCCCGATGCAACCTTCACGGTCGCAGGGAAGACCCTCACGGGCCACGAGGAACTGCGCGCGTTCTACGTCGACAGTATGGATCGCTACACCACGATGCTGCATACGCCCGAGATACACCTGATCACCGTCGACGATCCGCACCACGCAGCAGGCCGCATGACCGGACATGCCGAGCTGGCTGTCCGAGACACCTTGATGATGAGCGCTTTTCGCTACGCAGACCGATACGTCATGACCGATCGCTGGCGTTTCCAGCACCGCCGGGTGACGTTCATGTACGCGGTTCCGTTCGAGGCCATGGGTGCCAGCTTTCGCACCGACCAGCGCATCCGCTGGCCGCAGACCAGGTACGCCGGCGCGGATTACCCCGAGTCCGCGCCGACCTGGTTCACCTACCGAGACCGATAGCCGCCCCGGCCGTCACCGGGCATCTTGGTCGAATCATGGCTCACTGCAACGCGAACTGCCTCCACCTCGATGACGACGCGCTGCGGGCTGTTCAGCAGTATCGCGAACGCGTCCGGATCTCCGGGCGCGAGGTGGCGCGAGAACTCCGGGTAGAACCACGACTTCACTGCCTCGTCCGAATGCACGGTGGCGGTGCCGCGAACGGACAGCATCTGCCGCCCCGGCAACGTGGTTCCTGCATTGGAGATCACCAGCGTCACCCGCGGGTCACGGACCGCACCCCGCACGTGGGCGCGGCCCGCTGCCGCTGTCAGCCAGAAGCGATCGCGAGTGAACAGATAGCTCATGACGACCCCAGCCGGCCACCCGGCCTCGGTGGTGAACGCGAACGTGCACTCGGTCTGCGTCGCAATCAACGTCGAGCGGCCCTCGGCCGTAGCCCGGACCGACTCGAGGTTCTCGTTGTCGTCGATCCCCACCCTGCTCACGACGAGGCGGAACCGTACGGGACGAACGCCGACGTCGCTACAGGCAAAGCCATCACTCGGTCGACCAGAATGCGCTTGTGTGCCAATTTGAGCTCCCCGTTCACCTCGACCAGGGAGTCCGAGTACCTACCGAAGATGCGCGAGGTGTTCTCGGCATCGAACAGGGTGGCCTCGAAGTACGCATCGATGCGAACTCCACCGTCCTCCTCGCTGACCAGCGCGTTGGTCACGATGTGCCGCGAGACCTCGGTGTCGGATGCAGCAAATGCCCGATAGATGTCTAAAAATTCTTCCATTCCGTGCTTGGTCTCCGACGTCTGCGTAACACTGACGTCCGCCATCGCGAGACTGCGAAGGGTGTCGAGATCGCCTGCATCGGCGGCCCAGGCGTACCGGTAGAGAGCCTGCTGTGCGCGGTGGGCGAGGTCCTGGGTAGCGAGAGTGGTGGTCATGACATTCCCTTCACTTGACGTAGGCACCCGCATCGACGGGCAGGGTGACTCCGGTGATGTAGCGACCCTCGTCGCTGGAGAGGTAGAGCACGGCGTTGCTGATGTCGATGGATTCGATCCACGGGACCGGAAGTGTGTTGAGCGAGGCGAAACCTGCCATTGCCTTCTCTTGTGTGGGTTCCGGATCACCCGGCGCGAACATGGAATACGTTCCCGGATTCTGGATCATGATGGTGTCGACATTCGTCGGATGGACGGTGTTGACGCGAATACTGTACTGGCCCAGCTCGTTCGCCATCGTGCGCATCAGACCGACCATGCCGTGCTTCGCGGCCACGTAGTGCCCTACGTGCTGGACTCCCTTGAGTCCGCCGATCGAGCTGGTGAACACGATGGATCCGCCGCGGCCCGCCGCGATCAGTGCGGGGATGGCCACCTTCGCGGTGTGGAAGACACCGGTGAGGTTGACGTCGATCATGTCCTTCCATTGCTCGCTCGTCAGCTCCCAGGAGAGCCCGTAGGTTGCGATTCCGGCGTTGGCGACGACGATGTCGACGCGGCCGAGCTCGGCGACACCCTCGTCGAACACCGATTGCAGATGCTCCAGATCACGCACATCGGCGCGACGAGCGAAGATACGCCGGCCGAGCGCCTCGACCTGCTTCACCGTTTCCGCCAGCTCGTCCTCGGTGGCGAGCGGGTAGAACGGCGTGACGGTATCGATGTTCTCGCAGATATCCACCGCAATGATGTCAGCGCCCTCCTGCGCCAATCTGATTGCATGGCTGCGTCCCTGGCCGCGAGCGGCTCCGGTGATGAATGCAACTTTTCCTTCGAGGCGGCCTGGCATATTCACTCCTTCTCGAGCGTTACGGTTCCGGTGCCGGTCAGAACTTGGGCACCGTCGATCACGGTCAATGTCAGCGAGCACTCCACCTCGAATGCGTCCGAAGTTTCGTGGACTGCGGTGATGATGCCGCCTGCTTCCAGTCGGTCACCTTCGAATACGTTTCCGAGAAAACGAAAGCGGTAGTGGGTTATTCGGTCGACGCCACCGGCCCACGCACCAAGCATCGACAGGACATAGGCCATGTTCGACGGCCCCTGGTTGACGGTCTTGTCCCCCATACCGAGTTCGGCGACCGCTGTGCGGTCGAAGTGAATCGGGTTGGGATCACTCATCAGCGCCGAGAGCAGTTTCATCTTCTCGGGATCGACACCGTCGATGATGCGTGACGGAAGCACCTGTCCCACTTCGATGCTCATGCGGCCTGCTCCCGCCGCGGGAAGACGATCGAGTTGGTGGTGGAAGCCACAAGCGTTTCATCGGCATCGTGGACCTCCAACCGATATCCGACGATGTCGAACACCCCCGTCTTCTTACCGACTTTGCGAGCGGCGGAGACGATCTCACCGGTCACCGCATACGTCGCACCGATCAGCAGTGGGACGTGGACGACCGTATCGGTCTCGCCGAACATCGGGCCGTCCGCGTCGGTCGCAGAGAACACCGCGAACAGTTCGTCCCACGTCCACCCCATCGACCCGGTGGCGACCAGAAATACGAAGGTCGGGTGAGCCGCGCCGTCGTCGGCCGAGCACTCCATCGCGTCGAGAACGAGGCTTACCCACCACTTCTCCAACGTTCGGGTACCGCCTGGCATACGGGTACCGATGAGCGCGTGCAGTTCTTCCTCGGTCATACGGTGCGACCTGCGGCCTCCCAGTAGGGCGTCCGCAGATCACGTTTCATGATCTTGCCGGTGGGCGCCTTGGGTAGTGCGGTAACGAAATCGACCGATCGCGGTTTCTGGTACGACGCCAGGTTCTTCTTCGCGACGTCGATGATCTCCTGCTCGGTGGCATACGTTCCTGGTTTGAGCACGACGACGGCTTTGACGGCCTCGCCCCATTCGTCGTCGGGGATGCCGATGACGGCGCATTCCAACACCGATGGGTGTGCGCCGATGGCTTCCTCGACCTGAACACTGAATATGTTCTCGCCGCCGGAGATGATCATGTCTTTCGCTCGGTCGACGATGTAGACGTATCGGTCCTCGTCCCAGGTTGCGATGTCACCGGTCCACATCCAGCCGTCGCGCAACGTGTCCTTGGTGAGTTGGGGACGGTTCAGGTACCCGATCATGTTCGATTCGGAGCGCACGACGATCTCCCCGGGCGTCTTGCCGTCCCGTGGAACTTCTTCACCGAACGCGTCGACGATCCGAATGGTGGTAACGAATCCTTCACGGCCACAGGACTTCAGGCGGTGAGCATCGATACCTTTGACTGCGTTGAGATGATCCTCCTGCGAGAGGAAGGACATCGTCGTACCCTCGGTCTGTCCGTACCCCTGAATCAGGGTGCACGGGAACGAATCGAGCGCGGCACGCACGATGGTCGACGGCATCGGACCGCCGCCGTACTGAATGTTTCGCAGACTGGAGAGATCGTAGGACGCGAAGTTCGGAACCGCCATCATCCAGTTCAGCATCGTGGTGATACCCAGGAACGCCGATACCTTTTCGGTCTCGATTATTTCGAGAGCCTGCTTCGCCTCGAAGTTCACCAGGACGACGGGGCAGCCGTGCTTCATGTAGTTCATCGAAAGTACCACCGGGATGTGGTACATCTGCCCGGTCAGCATGTAGACATCGTTGGGGACGATGCGTTCTGCCACCGTCTGATTGAGCATTCCGTTGGCGGCACTGGTGTGGGTGTGGATCGCGCCCTTGGACTCCCCCGTCGTGCCCCCGGTGTACAGGATGAAGAACGGGTCGTCTCCGCCGATCGACGGCGTCCAGATCGGCTCGTCGGCACTCGACCGAGCAAGCAGCTCGTCGTAGCTGCCGTCGGAATCAGCACCGAATTCGAGCCAATGGTCGACGTTCACCGCGCGCTGGAGTTCCTGCTTCGTTTCCGACCACTCCGAGGCGGTGATGATCACCTTGGGGGTTGCATCCGCGATCAGACCGATGAGCTGCTTGACACCGAGTCGCCAATTGAGCGGCTGCAGAACGAGACCGGCGCGGCCGGCTGCGAAGTACAGCTCTTGGAACTCGACGCTGTTGCGGGTCAACACCGCGACCCGGTCGCCCTTCTCGAGCCCGAGTCCGCGAAGACCATTGGCCAGCCGTCGAACACGCGCGTCGAGTTGGGAAAAAGTGATGCGCCGATCGTTCGGCACGTCGAACACTGCCTGCCGGTCAGGCGTCAGTGCTGCCCATTTGGCGGGGATCAATCCCTGATTTTGCATGAAAGATTCCTAAGCTCGATACCGCAGGTCTGGCTCAGTACGGAAGGTCGAGAGCGATGTGACGCTTGGCGATCAACCAGGTTCCGTCGACCCGAACGAACTCGTCCTCGTATTTTCCGGTGGACAGGACAGTGAGCTTGCCGTCGGCGACCGAAATTATCGTCAGGTAGGCAACAACTTTCGCATGATCATCATCGACATCATCGATCAGGATATTCGTCGTGAGGTGGCGGCGCTGATCCGACTGCGAGTGCGCGGAGCCGTTCATCAACTCCATGATGGCGTCGATTCCGTCGAACGGGCCGATCAGATCACCGTCGGCGATTTTCATGGTCAGGACGGCATCCTTGGTGAACGACGCAACGATCATCTCGGGATGGTGATCGTCGTATCCGAGGCCGTATCGGCTGAGCGTGTTCTCGATTCCGGGGCGGGACGACATGAATTTTCTCCTCGAGTCGGGCGTGACGGCAATCACAACAAGGCCAATCATAATCATGAATCATGTTGCGTCAAGGGCGATTTGATTGCCGAACACATTGGCCGACACACGACGATTCCCGCCCGGCGTCGTGCACTACCGGACGGGAAATCGTGCTGCGGTGATCTCTAGAGCGTGCCGTCCTTGACGAGTTGCTTCGCCAGGGAGTCGAGGATGACCTCGGTCGAGCCCTCGTAGATCCGCATGGGTCGGGCTTCGCGGTACAGACGTTCGATGGTGCTACCGCGGGAGATGCCGTAGCGGCCCATCACCTGGACTGCGCGATCCACGACCCGGCCGGCAACCTCGGTCGCAGCAACCTTGGCCATCGACGACAGATGTAGATTTGCCCTCGCGTCGCGCGCCGAAGCGGCCGCGGCGCGATAGGTCAACGAACGCGCCATCTCGATGTCGGTCCAGCACATGGCCAGATGCTCGGGCACAGAGCCGAGACGAGACAGACTGACGCCGAACTGCTCTCGGCCGTTCGCGTGGCGCACAGCCTCCTTCAGAGCGGCCTCGGCAAGACCTACCGCCGCACCCGCAACCGACACCCGGAAGGTCGCGAGAGTTGCCAGAACCAGCGAGAAGCCTTTGCCCTGCTGGCCGATTCGGTGATCGAGGGGAACCCGTACGTCCTTCAGGATCACGTCACTCAACACGTGCGGAGCGATGATCTGATGCGGTCGTTCGGTGGTGACACCGGGCGTGTCCGCAGGGATCAGAACGAGGGAGTAGCCCTCGCCCTCACGGCCGAGGATGCTGTAGAAGTCTGCATCGCCACCGTTGGTGATGAAGGACTTGTGGCCGTTGACCACAAGCTCGCCGTCGACCTCTTCGATCGACGTCGTCAGCGCCTTGAGGTCCGAGCCGACATCCGGCTCGGTGAGGCCCAGGGCAGCAATGGCATCGAGATTCGCCACCCTCGGGAGCCAGTACTCCTGCATCGCAGGCGTTCCGCCGACAGACAATCCGTAGCTTCCGATGCCCTGCATGGCAAAGAGCGAATCGAGGTGTCCGCATTCAGCGGCGAGACGCTCACGGATCACTGTGACGGCAAGCGAGTCGACCTCCTCGAAGCGGCCGCCGAACCGGGACGGGACGGTCACGTCGGCCAACCCTGTCGCCTGAAGCCGCTTGCGTACGTCCACGTCGATGCCGTCGGACTCGTCGGCGCGCGCAGCGATATCGCGGACGGATTCTGCAAGCGCCCGCGCTTCGACCTGCAATTCGAGATACTTACTTGGGAGCTCGAACAGTCCCTGTTCCGATTCCGGCACTATGTCTCCATTCGTCAATCTATGATTACCATACTAAGGAATTGCCTGACGCGGTACAGATCCAGGAGAACAGATGCCCCAGTTCGACGCCCCATCCCAGTTCGATCTCAGCGGACGCGTCGCCCTGATCACCGGCGGTAGCCGTGGCCTGGGCAAAGCCATGTCCTTCGGCCTCGCTCAGGCAGGCGCCGATGTGATCATCGCCAGCCGCGACTTCGAGTCCTGCCGCACGACGGCCGAAGAAATCGAGAAAGCGACCGGGCGTCGCGCATTCCCTATCGCCGCCCACGTGGGCAAGTGGGACGCACTCGATGCGCTCGTCGACGCGTCCTACGAGCACTTCGGCAAAGTCGACATCCTGATCAACAACGCGGGCATGTCGCCGCTGTACGACTCGGTGGACACCATCTCCGAGGCACTGTTCGACAAGGTCCTCGGAGTAAATCTCAAGGGCCCGTTCCGCCTGGCCGCACTGGTCGGAACCCGGATGGCCCAGGGCGACGGCGGCTCGATCATCAATATTTCGAGCGCCGCATCGACCAAGCCCCGACCCGACGTGCTGCCCTACGCCGCAGCGAAGGCGGGCCTCAACGCCATCACCGTCGGTTTGGCGAAGACGTTCGGGCCGAATGTGCGCACGAACGCGATCATGGCGGGCACGTTCCTGACCGACGTTTCCAATGCCTGGGACATGGAGGCTTTCGGTAGGCGCGCCGAGACCTTCGCCGCCAAGCGAGGCGGCGACCCCAACGAAATCGTCGGGGCTGCTCTGTATCTCGCCAGCGATGCCTCCAGCTACACAACCGGATCCATCATCACGGTCGACGGGGGGATGTAGTCGGCGGCCCCGCCGGCCGACACCTGGAGCGGCTCAGGTCACGATCGCAAGCCCCGCCAGGCCATCGTTCCGCCATCGACGGGAACGTTGGTCCCCGTCATGAACGACGCCGCATCCGAGGCCAGGAAGCACGCAACCCGCGCGACCTCCACCGGGTCACCGAGTCGCGGGATCAGATGGGCACCGCTCATGTGGCGCTCTTGCTCCACCGGATCGGCGGCGGCATCGATGTGCCTCTGCGCCATGGTGGTCCGAAAGCTTCCAGGGCTGAAACTGTTGCATCGAACCTCGTTGGCCAGCGAGATCGCCGTGGTCCGCGTCAGCTGAATCACCGCTGCCTTGCTGACCGAATATGCGGGAGTCTTGTAACCCATCATCCCCGACACCGAAGCCGCATTGACGATGGACGGGCCGCGATCCGACGCCCGCAGATGTGGCGCAGCATATTTGGTCGCCAGCCACATCGACTTCACGTTGATGTTCATGACGGCGTCCCACACCTCCTCGGGGAGGTCGACGATGTTCGCCTGCTCCCCCGGCACGAAACCGGTATCGATGACGCCGACGTTGTTGACCAGAGTGTCGAGACCTCCTGCGGCAGCAATGGCAGCGTCGATCATGTCCCGGACTTGCTGTCCGTCGGCCATGTCGATCCGCAGCGCAACGCTCTTCGCTCCCGCCGCCGCGATCAGCGCTTCCGTCTCCGCGAGCAACTCCGGAGAGATGTCCGCGACAATCACGGTCTCGGCACCCTGCGCCGCCGCCTCGACGGCAATGGCCCGTCCGATTCCCGAGCCGCCGCCCGTCACCAGTACTCTTTTGCTCTTCATGGTCACTACTTACTGACGACTCCTCGCCCGGCCAGATCTGCCAGTTCCTCTGCACCCATCGACAACTCGGCCGCCAGAATCTCGGCAGTGTGCTCGCCGATGCTCGGCACGCCGTCGTACACCGGCCCGTCGTAGCTCTTCATGTGCAGGACGGGCCCTGGCATCAGCACTTTGCCGAGGACATCGTTGCCGGTGATCTCGACGAGTGTCCGTTCGAGGAAGTGCGGATCCTGCACCACATCGGAGGCGTCGTTGACAGCGGCGCTGACCACCTCGAATTTTTCCAGGGTCGCGAGGATCTCGGCACGCGGCATGGATGCGCACCACTCGATCACCATCTTCTGCACATCCTCGTTGTTGCGCAGTCGATCCGCGTTGGTTGCGTACCTCGGGTCCTCGATCACCTCGGGCTTACCCATGGCCGCGAACAGCCGCGTGGCAATGGTCTGATTCGATGCGGCTATCGACAGGAATTTCCCGTCGGATGCCTCGTAGATCCCGCGAGGCGAGGCCGCTCCGGTGGAATTTCCGATGCGCTGCTGGATCTCCCCGGTCGCGGTGTACTTCAGAAACATGTCGCCGACGATGAACATCAGTGGCTCGTAGAGCGCGACATCGACTTCCTCACCGAAACCGGTCTTCTCGCGTTTGAACAAGGCCATCGCCACACCCATCGCCGCGGACAGTCCGGCGATCGAGTCGGCAAAGCCGAACGGCGGAGACGTAGGCGGTGAATCGGGCCACCCGTTGACATTCGCGAAGCCGCTGGCGGTCTCGGCAACCGTGCCGAACCCCGGCAGCAGACGATTCGGGCCGGTCTGACCGAATCCGGAGACACGAGCCAACACCAAACCTGGGTTGATCTTCGACAGTTCTTCGAATCCGAGCCCCCATGCCTCGAGCCTGCCGGGCCGGAAGGATTCGATGACGACATCGGCTCCGGCAATGAGCCGCTTCACCAGCGCTCGCCCCTCCTCGTCACGCAAGTCGACGCCGACCGAGCGTTTGCCTGCATTCAAACGAGAGAACCCGAGCGAGAGTCCATCCTTCTGCGGAATCCACTGGCGCGCATAATCGCCTGATGCCGGGTCCTCGACCTTGATGACCTCGGCTCCGAAGTCGCGCAACATACGGCCGGCCGTCGGCGCGGCATACATGGTGCCGAGCTCGATTACCTTGATGCCAGCGAGTGGCCCTTCGGCGCTCATCAGACCCTCCACTGGATGTGCTTGACCTCGAGGTATTCCTTCATTCCCCACTCGCCGAGTTCGCGGCCCACTCCGGACTTGCCGTAGCCGCCGAAAGGAGCGTCGGGTCGCATCGAACCCCCGCCGTTGATCCACACGGTTCCGGCACGCACTTGCTCGGCAACGCGCCGTGCTTCGATCGGGTCGTCACAGTAGACGTTGGCGGCAAGGCCGTATTCGGTGTCGTTTGCCAGACGGATGGCTTCCTCGGTGTCCTTGAACGGGACTATCACGGCGACCGGTCCGAAAATCTCCTGCTGCACCGCGCGTGCACTGTGTGGAAGTCCGCCCAGTAGAACCGGATTGACGAACCATCCTTTCTCCGGAAGCGGCTTGGTGACCTCGAGCAGTTTGGTCCCACCCTCGGCGACCGAACCGTCGATGAACCCGTTGACGCGAGCCTGGTGGTCGGGCCGGATCATCGGTCCGATGTTGGTCGCCGGGTCCCACGGATCTCCCACGATCATCTGGTCGAACGCCGAGGCTCCGGCTTCGAGGAACTCGTCGTACACGCTGTCGTGCACGAGAAGCCGAGCCAGCGCCGCGCAGCCCTGGCCACCGTTGCGAGCCCAGCGAAGATGCATTTCGACGGCGATCTTCTTGACGTCGACGCCCGGGAGGACGATGTTCGGGGACTTGCCACCGAGTTCGAGCGTCACACCGGCGAGGTTGGCCGACGCCTGTTCCATGATCTTCGCGCCGACGCCGTCGGAGCCGGTGAAGGACACACGATCGACGCCGCGGTGCGATGAAAGCTGCTGTCCCACATCGGCACCACCGATGATGACGTTCATGACCCCCGGCGGTAGGCCGGCTTCTTTGATCAAGTCGCCCAGGAACAGAGTCGTCAGAGGCGTCCGCGGCGAAGGCAGCAGCACGACGGTGCAGCCTGCGGCAAGGGCCGCACCGAACTTGAATATCGCGAGATTGAGCGGGTAGTTGTACCCGGTGATCGCCGCGACGACGCCGACGGGCTGATGGACTACATCGCTCATCGTCGGAACAGGTTTGTCGTAAGCACCGAGATGAATGGTGCGGTCCGTCTTCGCCGCCTCCGCCGCCCATCGCAGGTGTTCGTCGACGGCCATCTTCACCTGGAGGTACGCCGCAAGCGACACCGGGCAACCGACCTCGTTGACGATGGACGGCAGCAGCCTGTCGGCGGCCTTCTCCAGCGCATCGGCGAAGCGGTGTATGTGTACGGCACGTTCTTCACCACTGAGGGCTGCCCACGCCGGGAACGCCTTTCGCGCGGCAGCGACAGCGCCGTCCACCTGGCTGCTCGACGCCCCCCCGACAGTGGCGATGACCTCTTCGGTGGCCGGATTGAACACCTCCCAGGTCTCACCCTGCGGCTGCGCATCGGTATCGCCGATCAGGAGTGTCCTGGTCCCCGGTACCCACTTCTGGTCGATCTCTGCCACGGCAGTCATCTCACGCACCTTCTTTCTGAAAATCTGCAGGGATCTTGGCCATCAGGCCGACTCTCTCGAGTACGCACACGATTTCGTCGCGCTGGTTGTAGCCGATGTGCTCGAACCACACGATGCCGGAATCATCACGGCTCTTGGACTCGCGCTTGTTCGTGATGGTCGTCTCGGCGCGCAATGTGTCGCCATGGAAGACCGGATTCGGAAAGGTGATCTTCTCGTAGCCGAGATTGCCGAGCGTGGTGCCCATCGTCAGCTCGGGCACGTGGAATGCGCCGATCAACGCCACAGTGAACAGGCTGTTGAACAGACGCTGGCCGTGGATCGTGCCCTTGCAGAACTCCGCGTCCAGGTGCAGCGGTTGGATGTTCATGGTGAGCGAGGTGAACATGACGTTGTCCATCTCGGTCACGGTGCGGGTCATCGCATGCTTGTAGTGCTTGCCGACCTCGAACTCCTCGAAATACAGGCCTCGCATTTACTTTTCGCCTCGCTTCATGATTGCTTCGGCCCGCTCCAACCACTGAACGGCCTTGTCGTAGTGCGCCTTGTCGATATGCAGACCGCGGTAGCGTAGTGCGCCGGTCCCCTGCGCCTCGGCCTTCTCGTATGCCTCTGCCAATCCGCGGTAGAACTCGATGTCCTGCTCGGACGGGCTGAACACGTCGTTGACGGTCTCGACGTGCGACGGGTGGATCGCGATCATGCCGCGGAAACCGAGCTGTCTGCCCTTGATCGCGAATTCCCTGAGCCCATCCAAGTTTTCGAGATCCTCCCACAGTCCGGTCAGCGCATGGATCTTCGCTTCCCGGCACGCGAGCAGCACCCGACTTCGCAGATAGAGGGTTTCGAGACCCTCGGGCGTCCATTCGTATCCCACCTCGCGGGCGATGTCGGCATGCTCGGCCGACGGTCCGATCATCGCGCCGACGCGCGGGGATGCCGTCGCGACCTCGAGGCAGTTGTGGATCGCCTTGACGGTCTCCACCGGAACGATGTACTCGAGTCCGTCGACGCCGTTGCGGGCCTCGAAATGATCGAGCAGGGCGTCGTATTGCAGCACATCGACCGCTTTTTCGATCTTCGGCGCGAACACGCCCGTCAGACCGGGAACGACAACGGCCTCGAGATCAGCACCGGTCAGCCGCGTCGCCAGTGGGTTGACGCGGACGAACAGCCCCACATCGGGATTCGTCTCGCGTACACGACGGATGGAATCGGCAACGATCGAACGAGCGGACTCCTTCTCCGCCGAGGGAACGGAGTCCTCCAGATCGAGAACGACGCAGTCGGCGCCCGACGCGACGGCCTTGTCCACCCATCTCGGCCGGTGGCCCGGTACGAACAGGATCGAGCGGTACGGCTGCATGTCACTCCCCTTCAGTAGCTGCGCGGCAGGCCGAGTACATGCTCGGCGGTGTAGTTGAGGACCATTTCCTGGCTGATCGGCGCGATCCGCATGAGCCGTGACTCGCGGAAGTAACGTTCGACGTGGAATTCCTTGCCGAATCCGAATCCGCCGTGAACCTGCAACGCGACATCCGCGGCGAAGAAGCCGGCCTCGGCACACAAGTATTTGGCGGCGTTCGCTTCTCGGCCACAGGGCAGCCCGGCGTCGACCATCCAGGCGGCCTTGTCGACGACGGCCGCTGCCGCATCGAGCCTGATTCGGGCCTCCGCAAGTTGGAAAGCGATGCCCTGATTCTTTCCGATGGGCCGACCGAAGACTTCACGGTCCTTGGCGTACTGGGTGCCGCGACGAAGGGCCGCCTCCCCGATTCCCAGAGCCGCGTTCGCGGCGATGACACGCTCGGCGTTGAGCCCGCCGAGGATGGTGCGGAAACCGTGCCCCACCTCCCCGACGACGTCCTCGTCGGCCACGAACAGTTCGTCGATGAACAGCTCGTTGGTGTCGACGGCGTTGCGGCCCATCTTCGGAATCGGCCGGATCTGGACCTTGCTGCGATCCATATCCGCGAACAGCAATGTCATTCCTGCAGTACGCTTCTCGCCCTCGACGCGCGCGCTGGTTCGGCACAGCAGAAGCATCTTTTCCGCTTCCTGCGCCTTGGTGATCCAGACCTTCTTGCCCGAGACCAGGAATCCACCGTCGACTTTCTTGGCAAAGGTCTTGATGTTGGTGGTGTCGGTACCGGCATCGGGTTCGGTGACCGCGAAGGACGTATGCAACTCACCGGTGGTCACTCGAGGCAGGTACTTCTTCTTCATCGCGTCGCTGCCGTGGTTGATGATCGGCTCGAAGCCGAAGATGCCGATGTGGACCGCACTGCAGCCGCCCATCCCTGCACCCGATGCCGAGATCTCACGTTCGACGATGGCCGCCTCGGTCACGCCGAGTCCGCCGCCGCCGTACTCCTCGGGGACGGTCAGCCCCAACCAACCACCCTCGGCCACAGCGTTGTAGAAGTCCCAGGGAAACTCGTGGCTATCGTCGTGTTCCATCCAGTAATCGTCGGGAAACGCCTTGCACAGCGTCTTGACGGCCGCTTTGATGTCTTCGTGCGTCGGGTCGGTCGAGTAGTCCATATCGTGCTCCTGCTCTAGGCGACCGGCACCGCAGTGCGATCGAAAGTGTCAGCGGTGATGCCCTCGTCGCGCAGAACTGCCTTGCGCACTTTTTCGGAGGGAGTTTTCGGAAGCGAGTCGAGGAATCGTAGGTACCGCGGCGTCGCGAAGGCCGGTATCTTCCCCGCGCACCAGTCGAGAATCTCTGCGGCATCTGCCTTTTCGCTGACCACGACGGCGGCGAGCACCTCGTCCTCGCCGGCTTCGACATCGGCAGGCACGCCGATGACGGCACATTCGACAACTGCCGGATGGCCGAGCACGGCCTGCTCGACCTCGTAGGAGCTGATGTTCTCACCGCGTCTGCGCAGTGCATCCTTGTAGCGGTCGACGAAGTAGAACCAGCCGTCCTCGTCCTTGCGTAGCGCGTCACCGGTGTGGAACCACAGGTTTCGCCATGCTTCGAGGGTCTTCTCGGGCATGCCGTAGTAGCCCATGCTGCACGTCCACGGCTGAACGGGACGGACGACGAGTTCCCCGACCTCGCCGACCGCTACTTCGCGATCGGTCTCGGGGTCCACCAGCCGGATGTCGAACCAGTCCGACGCCACCTTGCCTGCCGCGCCCGGCGGGATCTTCTCGCCGTACGGGGTGAGGATCGGGGCGCATGTCTCGGTCAGACCGAACGCGTTGACGAAGGCCTCGATGCCGTAACGAGTCTTGAACTCGTCGACGACGGTATCCGCGATGGGCGCCGCGTAGACCGCACGGAGCTTGTTGTCCCGGTCGTTTTCTCGTCGAGCCTGCTTCCACGCGAAGTCCATCATCACGCCCACGAAATTGGTGACCGTGACGCCGGAATCTCGAACCATGTCGATCCAACGGCTGGCACTGAATTTCGAGTGCACCACAGCGCTCGCGCCGGCGACGAGCGCCGGGTACACGGCCATGAACTGTGCGTTGCCGTGAAATAGTGGGGTCGTGGTCATGTAGCGATCGTCGGGGGTCAGCCGCGTCAGAGAGACGACCTCCTGCGCGAAGAAATACAGCTGCGAATGGGGCATCGCGACGCCCTTGGACGGCCCAGTGGTGCCCGAGGTGAAGAAGATCGCACCGAGGTCATGGGCGCGGGGCGACGCCGCGGTGACGGGCGTCCCCTTCTCCAAGTCGTCCCAGTTGTCCGCCTGCCAGCCGTGTTCGCGGAGCACGGCGATCGCCCTGTCGGCAGTTCCAGTGTCGATGACCCAGAACTTCTCGATCCCGCGCGCGTGCTCGGCGATGGAAACGAAGCGCTCGACGAACGTGTCGTCGATGACCGCCCACCGCGCACCGACGGTGACGATTTGGTGGCGCAGAAACTCACCCTCGTAATTGGTGTTGATCGGTACCTCGACGGTGCCGCCCACCGCAGCAGCGAACCAACTACGCACCAGCCGTGAGGAATTCATCGCCATGATAACGACACGATCACCCTGCTGTGCGCCTGCCGAGTGCCAGGATCCGGCAATGCGCTCCGCCGAACCGAGCATCTCGGAATAGGTGAACTCGAGGCCCTCCTCCGGTGTGAGCAAGAAGGGTGCGTCCGGGGTGGACGAGGCGTGGGTACGCAGGACGTTGTTCAGCGTCCACCCTTCCGGATCCACGAAGTTGGGGTGCAGATCTCGATAAGTCTGTGTCACTTGAAGTCCCGGAACGGTTCGATCGCCAGCATCGACGGCACAACGTCCTTACCGAGACGTTCGATGGCGGCGATGGTCTCGTCACCGTCCATCGTCGGCCACTGCGGACGCAGCAGGAGTGGGTCGACGGGCAACGTGGTCACGAGGTCGGTGAGCTTGCCGACGACATCGTCCGGTGTTCCGACGATGACGTGATCGGAGACCGACTCGGCGAACTGGTTCGCCAGATCGCGGCCGGCCATGACCTCGAGGCCCTTGGCGGCGTAGGTGAGATAGCGTCCCTGCGCGACGCGGGCGTACTCGACCATCGCCTCTTCCTTGCTGTCCGCCACGAGGACGTTGCGGCGAAGTGGCTGCACCCCGAATTCTTTTCCACGTGCCTCGAATAGATCCTTGACGACGCGGTAGCGCTCCTCGACCTCGTGCTTGGGGGTCTCCGGCGGCACCGCGTAGGCGTCGCCGTACTTGCCTGCCCGCCGAACGCCGCCCATCGCATGGGCACCGATCCAGATCGGGACGTGCGGCTGTTGAACAGGGTGCAGGTGGGGCTTGACGCCGTCGAGCTGGAAGTACTTGCCCTCGAAGGTGACCTCGTCCTGAGTCCACAACTGCTTCATCACTTGGAGGGACTCGTCGAAACGCCCGGCGCGCTCCTTGTACGGGACCTGCAGGTAGTCGAATTCCTCGGGGCGGTAACCCAACCCGGCACCGAAGATCAGACGACCCTCGGTGACGACGTCGAGCGTCGCGATTTCCTCCGCGAGCATCACCGGGTGGTACAGCGGCGCGATCATGATCTGTGTGACGAGCTTGGTCGTCGGCGCGACATGTGCAGCCAGACGAGCGAGCAAAGGGACCGGCTGAAGCCAGCGTAGGTCGCCGTAGAGGAAGTGCTGACCGATGGCGATGTAGTTGAAACCGTTGTCCTCAGCGCTCTCGACGATGCGGAGGATGTCCTTGAACTGCTGCGCCGGCGTCACCGACTTCGGCACGTCGCTGAGCAGTAAGCCGACCTGAACCATGAAAAGTCCCTTCGAGAAGTATGAAAAAGAGAGTGCTTACTGCGCGGTGAGTCCGCCGTCGACAGGAATGGTGACGCCCGTGATGTAGCTGGCATCGTCGCTGTTGAGGAATGCAATCACCGATGCGATCTCCTCGGGCTCGGCACCGCGGCCCAGTGGAATGGTCGCTACGAAGTCCGCTGCCAGGGCGGAGACGTCCGAGCCGGGCTCGCGGCCGAAGAATTGCGCGAGCATGGGCGTCTTGACCTGACCCGGGCAGATGACGTTGACGCGGATGCCGTCCTTGGCACCGTTGAGCGCGAGGGCGCGACCGAAGGGAACGAGCGCTCCCTTGGTCATCGAGTAGATCGGGCTGAACGGTGACCCGATGAGCGCCGACGTCGACGAGGTCAGCGTGACCGACCCTTTGCCGCCTGCTTTCTTGAGCAATTCGAAACCGAGTGTCGTCGAGTAGTAGGCGCTCTTGACGTTGACATCGATGTTCTTCTGCCACGCAGCGTCGTCCACATCGAGGCCTCCGGGACCGGGCATGCCGACCTGCGCGTGCAGTGCGTGTAGAACGCCCTTCTCCTCGTCGATTCTCGCGAACAGTGCACGGAGATCGTCGTTGTTCGTGGCGTCGACGGTCACGGCTGTTGCCTGACCACCCTCGGCTTCGATCTCCGCCGCTACTTTCGACGCCGACTCCTCGCTGAGGTCGGTGACGTAGACGAACGCTCCTTCGGACGCGAGGCGGTGGCTGATGGAACGGCCCATCCCGGACCCACCGCCGATGACCGCTGCTATGCGACCTTCATAACGCTGCATTTCTTGTACTCCTTCTCGAGTTACTGCGCTGTTCAGGCTCGTTGGTCGAACGAACGTCCCAGCAATTCGGACACTATTCGAGTTCGCTGCATGGTCGGGGTTCCACCGGCAAGCGCCCAGCCATGTGCGTCCCGGTGCATCCGTTCGATGCCGAATTCTTCGGTGTAGCCGTTGCCGCCGTGCAGTTGCATCGCAAGATCGGTTACTTTTTTCGCCATTTCGTTGGCGGTGCACTTTGCCAGCGAGACGTGCAGGGAGTTCGGAAGCTGCTCGCCATCGGTCACCGAGGCTGCAGCCCGCTGGAGCAACAACCTGGCTGCATCGACCTGTAGTGCCATGTCGGCAATGGTCATCTGCACGGCCTGGAACTCGATCAGCGGTTTGCCGAACTGCATCCGCTCCTGCACGTACCGAATCGATAGGTCCAATGCAGCCTGGCCCAGCGCAAGACTCATGGTCGAATTACCGAGACGCTCGATCGAGAAGGCGGTGAACAGTGTGCGGAAACCACCGGGTTCGACAACGATGTTCTCAGCGGGAACGACGACGTCATCGAAGTAGATGTCCGCAGAAGGAATGCCACGGAAGCCCATGAGCTTCTCGCGCGCACCGTAGCTGACGCCCTCACGATCGGCCTCGACCAGAACGGCCCCAATGCCCTTGGCACCCGGCGCGTCGCTCATACGCGAATAAACAAGGTAGACGTCGGCCTCGGAACCGTTGGAGATCCAGCGCTTGTTTCCGCTGACACGGACAGTGTCACCGTCGATGGTCGCTTTGGTCGTCATATCTGTCGCTGCCGACCCTGCGTCGGGCTCGGAGATGGCGACCGCCATGGTGATGTCGCCGGCGATGATGCCGGGGAGGAATCGTTCCCGCTGCTCTTCGGTGCCGATGCGGGCGATGACCTGAGCCGGGCCGGTATTTGCCTCGAAGATTTGGAACGCCGCAGGCCTGCAATGGTAGGCAAACTCTTCGATGACGTTGAGCGCCTGCTGCAGGGGTGCTCCTCCGCCACCGAAGCGCTCCGGAAGCGCAATACCGAGGAACCCGAGCGAACCGAGAAACTTCCGCTCCTCCACCGGGAACGCCGTTCTCTCCGCGTCCCACTGCGCAGCTTTGGGCGCGTAGCGCTCGGTGGCAACCTTCGCGGCTACCTCTTTGATGGCGCGTTCGTCGTCGGTCAGGATGCTGGCAGACATGGCCACCCCTTTCATGTTCATGATTATACTAATACGATGTGACCTACGGTACAACCATCCTCGCAGGTTCCGCTAGGTTCATGCTAAACATAATCATGAATATCTCGTCACGCTTTCAATAATCTGCTTCAGGAGGTCTTCATGACACGCGCAGTGATCGTCGACGCCGTTCGGTCCCCCATGGGAAAAGGCAAGATCGGTGGTGGCCTCTCGCATCTGCACCCGGCGGACTTGCTCGGCCGAATACTGCGCCAGGTCGTGGATCGATCGGCACTCGACGCCGCTCTCGTCGACGACGTCATCATCGGATGTGTCGGTGGCAATGGTGAACAATCGGGCACTCCTGGACGCCAGGCCGTGCTCGCTGCGGGCTTCCCAGTGCATGTTCCGTCGGTGACGGTCGAGCGCAAGTGCGGGTCGGGGCAGCAAGCTGTGGACTTCGCCGTTCAGGGCATCGTCGCCGGGGCTTACGACATTGCCATCGCGGGCGGCGTCGAGTCGATGAGCCGGGTGCCGATGGGCAGTGCCCGCGGAGATGCCGACCCCTTCGGCGAGGGCGTCCGCGAACGCTTCCCGGTACTGGTTCCGCAGGGCGTGTCTGCCGAACTGGTAGCCCAGAAGTGGGGAATTTCTCGGACCCAGCTCGACGAGTATTCCGCGCGTTCACACGAACGTGCCTCTACCGCTCGTGATTCCGGGTGGTTCGACAACGAGATCGTGCCCATCGGCGAACTGACGACCGATGAAACCATCAGGACCGGCACCACGGCGGAAAAACTCGGCGGGTTGAAGCCAGTCTTCGGGACCGATGAACGGCGCGCGCAGTTCCCGGATCTCGACTGGTCCGTCACCGCCGGCAACGCATCTCAGATCACCGACGGAGCGTCCGCACTGCTCGTCATGAGCGAGGAGCGGGCATCGGAGCTGGGTCTGCGCCCGCGCGCCCGAATCGTCGCCTCCGCTGTGGTCGGCGACGATCCACTGTTGATGCTGACCGGTCCCATTCCCGCCACCGAAAAGGTATTGAAGAAGGCCGGTTTGACGCTCGGAGACATCTCGGCCTTCGAGGTGAACGAGGCTTTCGCATCGGTTCCTCTCGCGTGGGCCATTGAACTCGGCGTAGATCAGGAGCTGCTGAATCCGGTGGGCGGCGCAATTGCCCTCGGACATCCCCTCGGTGCCTCGGGCGCACGGTTGATGACCACCATGATCAATCATCTCGAACGCACCGGCGGCCGCTACGGCCTGCAGACCATGTGCGAGGCCGGCGGTATGGCCAACGCGACCATCATCGAAATTCTGAAGTAAGGAACCCGATTCATGGATCTCACCAATTCCTCAGCCGTCGTCACCGGCGGTGCATCCGGCCTCGGACTCGCAACCGTCAAAAGATTCGTGGCCGCGGGTGTGAACACCGTCATCGTCGACCTCCCGCAATCCGCAGGCAAGGACGTTGCCCAGGAACTCGGCGATCTGGTGCAGTTCGGACCGGCCGACGTCGCTGATCCCGAGGCCGTCGACGCCGCCCTCGATCTCGCCGAATCGCGTGCTCCCCTACGCTCGGTGGTGCACTGCGCAGGCCGCGGCGGCACCGTCCGAGTGGTCGAAAAAAGACGGCACCCCAGGATCGTTGGAGCTCTACACCTCGTTGATCCAGACCAACCTGATCGGCAGCTTCAACGTACTGCGGCTCGGAGCTGCCCGTATGGTCCGCAACGAACCGGTCGACGGTGAACGCGGAGTTGTCATCATGACCGCGTCCGTCGCGGCTTGGGAAGGCCAGATCGGTCAGATTCCCTACGCTTCGGCCAAGGCCGGAGTCGTGGGAATGACCCTCGTCGCGGCCCGCGATCTATCTCGAAAACTGGTTCGCGTCAACAGTATTGCGCCAGGAATTTTCGATACCCCCATCCTGTCGCGCTTCTCGCAGGAGATTCGCGACGGACTTGCCGCCCAGATTCCACACCCCGCTCGCCTGGGCGACGCCGACGAGTACGCCAAACTTGCCCTGCACATGATCGACAACGCGATGATCAACGGTGAGGTCATCAGACTCGACGGCGCAATCAGAATGGCACCGCGATGAGCGCCGGCGAAGAGCAGAATGCACCGATGAGCGCCGGCGAAGAGCAGAATGCACCGACGAATGCACCGGTTCGCGTGGAGCAGATCGACGGGGTTCAGGTTGTCACGATCACGCGCCCCGAGGTGCGCAACGCGATCGACACTGCCACTGCACAGGCCATCGCCGATGCCATGGACGAGCTCGATGCTCGCGACGACCTTGTAGCCGGGATCATCACGGGTGAGGGCAAAAGCTTCTGCACCGGAATGGATTTGAAAGCCTTTCTGGCCGGCGAGAAGCCGTCGATACCGGGTCGCGGGTTCGCGGGTGTCGCTGAAACTCCCCCGGCCAAACCACTGATCGCCGCCGTCGAAGGACACGCGATCGCCGGGGGTTTCGAAATCGTGCTCGCTTGCGACCTGGTGGTGGCGTCGGATACTGCTGTGTTTGGGTTGCCCGAGGTCAAGCGCGGTCTGCTGGCAGGTGGCGGCGGTTTGCTCCGACTCCCCGACCGAGTTCCGCGGGCACTCGCTGTGGAATGGTGTCTCACAGGCGATTTCATCAGCGCGGAGGAAGCCTCGAACGCGGGATTGATCAACCGACTCACTCCGGCCGGAGAAGCACTGTCGACGGCCTTGGAACTAGCCAAAAAGATTGCGAAGAACGGCCCGCTGGCTGTGCGCGCGACGAAGGAAATCATCACCAAGGCCCGTGACTGGTCCAACGACGAGCAGTTCGCGGAGATGTGGAACATCTACGAGCCGGTGCGGTCGTCCGAGGATGCACGGGAGGGCGCGTCGGCGTTCAAGGAAAAACGGGCACCCCTGTGGAAGGGCCGCTGACGGTTCGGCAGTAGAAACTCTTTTCGGTGGACATCCCTGGATATCAATGGATGTCCACTGGCAGGGCGTCGTCGGAACCGTCGCGATCGAGCTCGGAGTTCTCATCCACTGTCGCACATCTGGATCGGCCGAAACTCGAACTGTGGAGGCGAGAGATTTCGAAACGATCTGTTTCTCACGCCTGTGCCGAGGAGAAGTCGACGGTGAGCAGATGTCCGACGACGAGATCAAGGCATTCGTGAGCCTGCTTCTCGTCGCCGGAGGCGAGACGACCGACGAGGCAATCTCCAGTGCATTCAGCGGCGGAGCACGCCACTCGCAATCGGTCGTACGGAAGTCGGTCACTACTTGATCAAGACACCTGCATCCACCGGGACCGAAATCCCTGTGACGTAACGGGACTCGTCCCCCGCCAAGAACAACACTGCGTTGCTGACGTCGTCGACCTGCACATAAGGAATATCCAACACATGCATGTCATGTAGGAGCGGTACTACCTGCTCGCGAGTCGGTGCTTCCTCATCGGGCAGGAACAGTTTGTAAATTGCGTCGTTGAGCAACATCCGGGTGTCGACGTTCGTCGGATTGACCGTGTTCACCCGGATATTTTGCGGGCCCAACTCGTTAGCGAGACTCTTCATCAGCCCCACCACACCATGCTTGGCTGCGGTGTAGTGCGCGTTGTAGGGCAGTCCTTTCATACCGGCGACCGAGCTGATCAACACCATCGAGCCGCCCTTGCCTCCCGCCAGAATGTGCGGCGTCGCAGCAGTCGTGGTGTTCCACACTCCCGTCAGATTGGTCTCGATCATGTTGTGCCAATTCTGCGCCGATAATTCATGGGTGGTTCCGCTTCCAGCGATGCCCGCATTGGCGACGACGATGTCGAGTCTGCCGAGTTCGGCAACACCGGCATCGACAGCAGCTTTCATTCCTTCGAGGTCGCGTACGTCTGTCTTCGACGCCACGATTTTTCGGTCCAATCGCTCCACCAGTCGAACAGTCTCGGCCAGATCCTCCTCGGTTGCCAGGTCGTAGCCGACAGTGTCGACGTCGGTGCACGCGTCGACGGCGATAATGTCTGCGCCCTCCGCCGCGAAGCGGAGTGCATGATTTCTCCCTTGGCCACGCGCTGCACCGGTGATCAGAACCACGCGGTCTTCGAATCTGCTCATGCGCCCAACGCCTCCTCACCGAGGAACGCAGAGACCACGGACGAGTGGGACCTGGCCTCCTCGGCACTACCCGAGAACACCGATTCACCGCGGTTGACCACAACCACATCGTCGGCGACGAGCAATCCTGCTTCCGCGTTCTGTTCGACCATCAGGACGCCGAGACCTCGATCCGCGATCTCGCGGACGCTGCCCATGACGGTGTCGACGATGGCAGGAGCAAGGCCCATGGACGGCTCGTCCATCATGATGTATTTCGGATCCGACATGAGACCTCGGCCGAAGGCCAGCATCTGCTGCTCGCCCCCGCTGAGCAATCCGGCCGGGCCATCCTTGCGCTCGCGCAGAATCGGGAACAGGTCGTACGCGAGTTCTGTGTTCCGTGTTCGCTTCTCGGGGTTCGACGAGTATCCCCCGATCCGAAGGTTTTCCGCCACGCTGGGCGAAGCGAACACCTGTCGGCCCTCCGGGACCAGCGAGATGCCACGTTTGACGACGCGATGCGCTTTCACGCCCAGTAGCGACTCGCCGTCCAGCTCGATCGAGCCCGCGGTGGGTTCGACGAGACCTGCAATGGTTCGCAGAGTCGTACTCTTGCCCGCGCCGTTGGCTCCGAGCACCAGCGTGATTCGGCCCGGCTCGACCGTGAGGCCGATGTCGGTGACCGCGCTGACCTTGCCGTACCGAACATGAAGATCACTGACTACGAGCATTCTGGGCACCTCGCTTTCCGAGATAGGCTTCTTGCACGCTGGGTTCACGAACCACGCTCTGCGGCGTGCCCTGCGCGATGAGAACTCCGAAATTCATGGCTATCAACGTGTCGCAGGTATCGACCATCATTTGCACGTCGTGCTCCACGAGTAGCTGGGTCAACCCCTCTTCACGCAGTTTCTTCAAAAGCGAGGACACATCCTCACGCTCGGTCTTGTTCATGCCCGCGGTGGGCTCGTCGAGCAGAAGGAGTCTGGGAGACATCGCAATTGCGCGGGCAATCTCGACGCGCCTCTGCAGACCGTACGACAACTCTCCGGGCCGGACGTCCTCGAGCCCGGCCAGCCCGGTTCGTTCCAGCGCCTCGAAGACCGCGTCCTTCGACCTCTTCAGCAAGGCCTTCCGTCCGAGCATCAGCTCACGGAACCCACCCTGCTCGGCACCCAGATCCGCACCGAGGGCTATGTTTTCCCGCACCGTCAGATCCGGTAGCAGCCGAACCGTCTGGAATGTGCGCGCGATTCCGCGCTTGGCGACTTCCTGCGCTGACACCCTGGCGAACGATTCACCCTCGAACGTGAGGGTGCCTCGAGTGAGCGGAGTCAATCTCGTCACGGCTGCGAGCAAAGTGCTCTTACCGGACCCGTTGGGACCCAGGATGCCGACGATCTTCCCGCGGGTGATGTCGAAAGAGATGCCGTCTACCGCTTTGATACCACCGTAATGCACTGCTACGTCGTTGATCCCGAGAACCACATCGGCAGTGGATTCGGTCTGCGCGCTCTCACGTGATGCTGCATCGGCCGTCATGATCGGTCTCCTGTCTTCGCCAGATCGAGCTCCTCGGTGCCGCCGCCGGGTTCTTCCCCAGGTGTCTCGCTCGCTCTCCGTTTTTCCTTGGACTTCCGGATCAGATCGAGGACGGTTCCGTAGATTCCTCCGGGTACGTACACGGCAGCGATGGCGACGATGATGCCGTACACGATTGCCTGGTATCGCCCGACGATTTCGAGGTAGTACGGGAGCCAGGTGAAGATGACGGCTCCGATGACAATGCCCAACCACGATCGTCCGCCACCGACGATGATGATGGTCAGCCCCAGCACGACGAGCGGAAATCCGATGCTCTCGGGTGCCACAGTCGTCCGCAGCAACACATTGATGGCCCCGCCGAGCGCACCGATGAATCCGCTGATCACGAAGGACGAGATGCGGTAGCGAGAAACGTTCACGCCCATCGAGGACGCCAGTTCCGGATCCTCGCGAACCGCGTCGATGCGACGCCCCATTCTACCTCGCTCGCTGAGCGCCAACAGAGCGACGACGAGCACGGTGATGGCGATGATGTGGCCGATTGTCAACTGCGGGAATGCAAGTGCACCGAAGAGACCCACCGATGCACCGGTGAAGCTTCCACCGTTGTGAGCAACGACGGTAATGATCAGGTCGAACGACACGGTCGCCATAGCAAGATAGAGACCGTTGAGTCGCTGTACGAGCAGAGCGAGCAGGAACCCGATCAGTCCGCACACGATCATGATGGCGGCGATGGCCACGAACGAGCTGAACCCGTAACGAATGACGAAGATCGCAGCGCCGTAGGAGCCGATTCCATAGAACCCGGCTCCGGCGAACGAGAACACCCCCATGCGTAGTTGGACCTGAATGCTCAGCGCCAGCAGCAGAACGGTGAACGTGCTCTGGAACAGAACGATGTGAGAGAAGTAGAAGTCGTTCATACCCGTCGCACCTCCTTTCGTCCGAAGAGACCCTGAGGACGCAGCAGTAGGACGAGGAAGATCATGCCGAAGCACACGGCGTCGACCCAGCCGCCGCCCGTGAATCGCAGCACCAACGACTCCGACAGCGCCAGGATGTACGCCCCTGCAGCAACCCCAGCCGTACTACCCACACCGCCGAGAATGATGACGGCGAAAGCCTTGATCAGCAGCGTTTCACCACTTTCCGGAGTTATCGCACCGAGGTTGAAGGTCAGCAGCGCACCTGATAGACCGGCGAGACCACCGGCGAACGCCATGGTGGACAGTGAGAGCTTCCGTCGGTCGACGCCCATCAGCGCTGCTGTTTCGGCGTCGACGCCGATGGCGCGCAGAGCGAGTCCTGACATCGACTTACGCAGCCAGATCGCCATACCGACCGTGAGGATCACGGCGGAGAGCACGATGATCAGGCCCGTGTTCGAGATGCGAAGTCCGAAGAACGAGAACACCTTCACCGCGTAGGAGCTGTTCGAGAAGCCGAACGGCTCGGACTTGGTGACATACTGCGCGATGGCAAGGGGAATGGCGGCGACGCCGATTCCACCGATCAAGATCTGCAGTTCGGCGATCCTGTGCGTCTTGGCTCGCCGCAGAATCGGTTGGAAGGCAAGTACTTCTATTGCCGCCGACAGCAGGGCACCCACCACGACCGAGACTGCGATGACTCCGATCATCGGCAGCTGCTGGTCCTTGACTACCAGGTGTCCGACGAATCCCGCGAACATGAAGATCGCACCGTGAGCGAAATTGAGGATCCCGACGGTACCCCACACCAAAGACATGCCGAGACAGAACAGGACGTAGATCGATCCGAGAATTGCCGCGTCGACGAGAGTTTGCGCCATGACGTTCAGATCACCTCATCTCGTGAGTGGTCCGTGAATTTCATTCCGCCAGCAGTCCTTCCGAGGTTCCATCCCATTCGACGACAACTCCGTCCACCCGTTGGTCGTTGCCCTCGAACGTGACGGGGCCGACCGCACCATCGAAGCCGGCCGCGGCCACGGCGTCGAGACCGTTCTTGATGTCCTCGCGTGATGCGCCGCCGGACTCCTTGATTGCGCGGGCGATCATCCACGCTGCGTCGTAGCCTTCTGCTGCGTAGTTCAGGGGGTTCTTGCCGTACTCGGCGTTGTACGCCTCGACGAACGCCACCGATGACGGTGCAGTCTGTAGGTAGTTGAAGTCGGTGGCCCAGAACATTCCGGCACCGGCAGGTCCGGCGGGCGCGAGGTTGCCTGCTCCTGCAGCGGGATTGCCGACGGCAGGCCCGTCGAATCCGGCCTGACGCAATTGCGACATCGCCGTCGAGTTCTGCGCGCCGACGAGGAGAAAGACGACCGCATCCGGCTTCTCGCCGACGATTTTGGTGATGGTCGACGCGAAGTCCTGGGTCGTCGACTGCACGCTCGTGCTCGACAGAATTTCGAGGTCCTCGCTCTCCTGCATGGCGGGGAGCTGCGTCTCGGCGATCTCGGCGAGGGTGGGCTGACCTGCGTTGTAGAGCACGCTGATCCGTTTGGCCCCCAGCGTCTTCAGGTGATCGATGGCCTTGGGGAAGTAGGTTTCCTGCGGCGCGGTCGAGCGGAATGTGTAGTCGCCGATGACGACGCCTGCGCTACCGGATTGAGTGAAGACCACCGGCATCTTCGACGACTCGGCAATCGGTGCGACGGCAACACTCTGCGGGCCGGACACCGTGCCGAGAATTGCGGCGATGTCCGGATTCGCGATTCCCTGAGTGACCTGGCTTGCGGCGGTTTGTGCATCGCCCGCGGTGTCGCGACTTTCGAGCTTGATGGTCGAGTCCCCGAGAAACTTCTGCTCGTTGATCTCCTTGATCGCCAGTTCGATGCCTTCGAGCTGTGAGCCACCCACGTACGCAATGGTGCCGGTCTTGTCGGTCGTCGACAGGAGGGTGATCTCGGCAGGCATCTCTCCCGATGCGGTGGAGCCGGACGGGCCACCACCACTGCACGCGGCGACCGACATCATGGCTCCGGCCATCCCGAGCAGCGCCAGTTTGCCGGGGCCAGTG
This sequence comes from Rhodococcus sp. AW25M09, assembly GCF_000333955.1. Classification (GTDB taxonomy): domain Bacteria; phylum Actinomycetota; class Actinomycetes; order Mycobacteriales; family Mycobacteriaceae; genus Rhodococcoides. The sequence continues at coordinate 6,365 of NZ_CAPS01000041.1, read as the reverse complement.
GTGAGCTTCATCGTTCCTCCTATTTCATGGCAATGATGCGCATGATTGAGTGATCGGTGTCACGTTAGGGGTAAAACGCGAAGTTGTCCAGATCACATTCGGCCGTCCGCTCAGGACACCCAGGAGCAGACAGCTCGAGGTAGTTGCGGCGAATCATTATCAGTGATTAAGTGAGCTGCATCACCTAATCGAAGAGGTTTACCTCGCGATCATCATCGAAGGAGTCATGTCTTGGCACTCGACGACGCCACCGCCGCCTTTCTCGCGCAAGCTGCTGAGGGGGGTGGCAAAGCGCTGCACGAAATGACGCCCGGTGAAGCCCGCCTGATGAACGACAGTTTCATCGACCTCTACGGCCCCGGTCCCGACATGGACAGCGTGGAAAACGTGACGGTCGTCGGCACGGATGGCCACGACATCGACGTCCGGGTGCTCACCCCCTCGTCCGAACCGCGCGGTGTGCTCGTGTACTTCCACGGCGGCGGCTGGGTCGTCGGAAACCCTGATCAGTTCGATACCCTCGCTCGCAAGATCGCCATCGAGACCGGCTGCGTCGTCGTACTCCCCGACTACCGACTCGCACCGGAACACGTCTATCCGGCTGCAGCCGACGATGCGTGGGATGTACTGCAGTGGAGCGCATCCCGGTTCGACGCCGGACTACCGTTGATGGTCGGAGGCGATAGCTCGGGCGGTAATCTGGCCGCCGTCGTCGCCCAGCGTTCGGTGCGCGAGAACGGGCCGAGGATTGCGCTGCAAGTTCTGGTCTATCCAGTGACCGACCACGATTTCGACAACGCTTCGTATGCAGACGCATCCAACCAGTTGATGCTCGACCGTACCGCGATGATCTGGTTCTGGGACCTCTACACCCCCGAGGCCGGGGTGCGGACCAACTGGGACGTATCCCCGCTACACGGCGACGTGACCGATGTTGCACCGGCAGTCATCCTCCTCGCCGAGCACGACGTGCTGCGCGACGAAGGCCGCAAGTACGCCGACAAGCTCAGCGCTGCAGGCATTCCAGTGGACATCAAGGTCTTCGACGGTCAGATGCACGGCTTCTTCCAGTTCGTCAACATCCTCCCCGGTGCCCACGACGGCATCTCCTACGTGGGCAACGCCGTTCGTACCCACCTCGACACCGTGAGCGCGTGAAAGGAACATCATGACAACGGATGCAATCGTCGTCGGTGCCGGCTTCTCCGGTATCTACATGACGCACAAGCTCGAGCAACTCGGATTGTCGGTGCGCGGCTTCGAGGCGGCAGAAACCGTGGGCGGGACCTGGTTCTGGAACACCTATCCCGGCGCCCGATGCGATGTCCTCAGCGTGGAGTACGCGTACACGTTCTCGCAAGACCTCATCGACGAATGGGAATGGACCGAACGCTACCCAGCGCAGCCGGAGATCCTCCGCTACATCGATTTCGTCGCCGATAGACTGGATGTCAAGAAGCACTTTCAGTTCAACGTGCGCGTCGAATCCGCAGTGTGGGACGAGGACACCTCGCTGTGGACGGTGGGTACCGACTCGGGCGAGTACGTGAGCGCGAAATACTTGATCACTGCTGCCGGATGTCTGTCGACGTCCTCCACACCGGACTTCGCCGGCCTCGACGCGTTCGAAGGCACAACACTCCATACCGCTGCCTGGCCACGAGAGGGCGTCGACTTCGCCGGCAAGCGCGTCGGTGTCATCGGTACGGGATCCTCGGGTGTGCAAGTGATTCCGAAGATCGCCGAACAGGCAGCGCATCTCACGGTGTTTCAGCGATCACCTGCGTTCAGTCTCGACTGCGGCAATCGACTCTTGACCGAGGACGAGAAGCGCTCGTTCAAGGAGCTCGTCGAGGACTACAAGGTTGCGTCCAAGGCATCCGGCGGCGGCCAACCCGTCGACACCCTCGAAGTCAACACGTTCGATCATTCGGAGGAGGAGCGCGCAGCGGTATTCGAGGAGAGGTGGAGTCGCCATCGCGCGATCGACATCATCGCGGCCTACCCTGATCTGCTCAGCAATCGTGCGGCCAACGACACCATCGCCGAGTTCTTCCGCGGGAAGATCCGCGACGTCGTCGACGATCCCGAGATAGCCGAGACCCTCTCCCCACGTGAGCATCCGCTGGGTGCCAAGCGAATTACGCTGGACACCAATTACTTTCAAACCTACAACCGCGACAACGTCTCTCTCGTCAGCGTGAAGAACGCGCCGATCGAAGGACTCACCCCGACGGGACTGAAGACAGCCGACGCCGAATACCCACTCGACGTCGTCGTGTTCGCCACCGGGTTCGACGCCATCACCGGACCACTGATGAACATCGACATCCGTGGTCGCAACGGAAAGACGCTGCAGGACAAGTGGGCCGACGGTCCGGTCACCTACCTCGGAATCGCCGTCGACGAGTTCCCGAATCTGTTCACCCTCACCGGACCGGGAAGCCCCAATGTATTGACCAACATGGTCTGCGCTATCGAGCAGCACGTCGAGTGGACTGCGGACGCTGTCGCGCATCTGGAATCGGTCGGTGCCAAGACATTCGAGGCCGACGAGACAGCCGCGAAGGAATGGACGGCCCGCGCCGTCGAGCTGGCCGACATGACGCTCTACCCGGAGGGCAACTCCTGGTACACGGGTGCCAACATTCCCGGAAAGCCTCGCGTGATCATGTCCTACGTCGGTGGACTGAACGTCTTCCGCGAAACCTGTGACAGCGTCGCCGCCGACAACTACACGGGCTTCACCACCACAAAATAGGAGTTTCGTAGATGTTCCGCATCACCATCGCGTACAACCACCCGGACGATCCCGATGCCTTTCTGGCCCACTACCGGAGCGTGCACGCACCGTTGACCGCGACCATGCCCGGAATCAGCTCGTTCGAGTGGGGTGTGTCCGAAACCCTCGACGGTTCGGTACCCGCCCACTTCGTCGTCGGAAATTTGAACTTCCCGTCGAAGGACGAGGCCATCGCGGCTCTCGGATCACCCGAGGGCAAAGCCGGCGGCGAAGACATGGCCAACTTCGCAGGCGCTGGATTCGTCATGGACATGCACGAGGTCGAGGTCGCCTAGGTGCGGCTCCGCCGCAGTGTGCGGTTGAGTGCCCCAGGCGGCACTCAACCGCACCACTACCTCTTACAGACCCAGGTCGACGAGCCCGAGGAGCGAGCGATATTCGAGCCCCTCGGCTGCGATGACCTCATCCGCCCCGGTCGCGCGGTCCACCACCGTGGCCACCCCGACGACCGTCGCGCCGGCATCACGAAGAGCCTGAACGGCGGTGAGGGGCGAATTGCCGGTCGTCGTCGTATCCTCCACCACCAGAACGCGCTTACCGACGATGTCCGGTCCCTCGATCTGACGCTGCATGCCGTGCGCCTTCGCTGCCTTGCGCACCACGAACGCATCGATCGGACGACCATCGGCATGCATGATCGCCATCGCGACCGGATCTGCACCCATCGTCAAACCGCCGACAGACGCGAAGTCCCAATCGGCGACCAGCTCGCGCATCAACGAACCGATCAGCGCGCCCGCCCGATGATGCAGAGTCGCGCGCCGCAGATCCACGTAGTAGTCGGCTTCCTTGCCGGAGGACAACGTGACCTTGCCATGCACGACGGCAAGCTCTTTCACCAAATCGGCCAGTTCCTGCCGGTCCGAATTCGCGGCGCTCTCGGCCATGATCGGGTTCCTCTCGTCGCACCACGGATCTTCGATGGTGGGTACGAACTTACCCACCGACCGAACCGATAGTTCCTGCCGGCTCCACTCCCGTCCTACGTGAGAGCCCGCTACGCGACGGCCTGGGCCGACCGCTGCTCGTCCGGCATTTCCCTCGTCTCCACGAACGGTTCGGGCGCGATCACCGAACGAGACTTCGCAACGATCGAGGACGGAAAGGTGCCGACTGCCTGGGACAGCCGGTAGGCAGTGTCGTTGTAGACCCGCACCGCACCCGCGATTCGACGCTCGGTGACGATCAGTTCCCCGGCCGGGCCCTGGAACGCCCAGTTGCCCAACACGTTCCTGCCCGCGTCGGCCTCCGCGAGAACAGTGTGAAATGCGGCGGACAGTGCGTTCTCGGCAGCAGCCTGCGCCTGCAGACCCATGCCGCGCTCACGCACCGCCTTGGACCAGGAGCGCGCACCCCCGAGCTGACGCAGCGACTCGGCGGACAGCCCGGACGCTTCGGCGGCGTCGAGGAACGGGACCAACTGCTCGTGACGCCGCTCGAGCTCGACGTCGACCAGCCGCAGACTCTGCACCGTCTGCTCGCGGTACCGACCGAGGCGACGGGCCGTGCTCGCGAAATAGATGACCACCGCAATCAACAGCGCGAGGACTGCAACGACCACGACAGACACAACCAGAGAAACCGTCACGAGGTACGAATTTAGCCGCGTGAGCGCCTTCGCGCCCGTTAACACGCCCGAAAAGGATCAGGGCTGATTGCGCCGACGCTCCGAATCGAACGGTATCGGACGCGACGCCGGCGGACGTGGCACCGGACGCGACGAATTCGCCGGCCGCGTGGCCTGCGGCCCCGCCGCATCAGGCCTGGGCGGACGGGGCCTGCCGTCCGGTTGCTGAGAACCCGCATCCTGGGGACGAGCTACCGGAGGACGTACCACCTGAGGGCGAGGTTCCGATGCCCGTGGCGGTTGGACCCGCTGCTCGGAACTTCGCGGCACCTGGACACGGGATTCCGGCGTCGGCGGCTGATCGTGCTGCGACTGTGGCACTCCTGCCTGCCGATCGCGCACCTCCTTGACCAGCGGCCTGCCCGGATCACCGCGATCACGGCCGGGCTCGCCGCCGCCCGCACGCGCGCCGTAGATCGCGCTACCGCGCATCGGCGGCAACACGTGCAGCATGCCGGACAGTCGCGCCACCGCGTCGATGGCTGCATCCCAGTCGCGGCCCGAACTGGTCAACGGCAACGATCCCAGCGTCCAGTCCTTCTCACTCCACAGCAGCTGCAAATTCTCCGGGATGGACTCGGTGAAGGACGCCATCCGCTGGTCGCACACACGACGAGCGATGTCGACGTCGGTAGCGAACACCACGCGCGGGCCGATGGACCCGAGCAGTTCCATGTCCTCGTCGCGCGGCGGCGGTGTCGACCTCGGCCGCAGATCGATATCCACATCCGAACCCACCGAACGCTGCACGGCCACGATGGTGCCCGTCTCCTCGACGTCGAAGAGAACGAACTCCTCGCCCCTGCGAACGCCGGTCACCACCCCGAGAGCGACGTCGAATTCGGGCTTGGACAACGCCGCTCGAGAGAACCCGGTGACCAGTTCTCGATCGTGCGGTCGATAGTCGTACCCCTGCGCCTTGGCCCACATCTGCCGCACACGGCCGGACCGATCTCGCTTGGACCTATCGATGTAGAGCAGAGCCACTGCACCTATCAGTGCAATCGCCGCAAGGCCGAACCACATTGCCGTCATCGCGAACCACCTTAATCGACATCATCACCATCAACACCCACCACCGCCAGGTCCTGTGAACGGTCCCTACGAGTACTCGGTTCGCCTATCCGCCGAAGTTCGGAGTTTCGATGATGACGTTCGCGCGAATCGTTCCGTCCTGGACCGACTCACCCTGCACCACGATTGCCGCGCCCACCGTCAAAGACGCGACGTCGCCGCCACTGAGCGAGATGATCTGGGTCTGCGGGGTGGTCTGCACCGTCACCGGAGCGCCGTCGAGGCCGTCGATGATCACCGTCGAACCATCGTTGGCGGTGATCGTCCCTACGGCCGAACCCAGCTGACCGAGAATCTCGGGAATTCCCCCTGGGATCAGCCCCGGGGTGGTGGCGGTGCCCGGTTCGGTGGGCTGCGGGGTCGACGTGGGCGCTCTGGTGGTGGTCGGCCGAATGGACGTCGACGGTGCGGCGGCAGTGGTGCTGGAGTCGTCCGATCCGCCACTGAGGAATGAAATCCCGAAAGCGACGACGATGGCGAGCACGACGAGGCCGATCAGCGCCAGAACCCACGGGCGGGGCCCCTGGCCGCCGGAATCGGCCGCGTTCGGGTCCTCCGAGGGCGGCGGAGCGCCGTATTGCTGGGGCTGCCCGAACTGCTGAGTGTGCCCGAACTGCTGGGTCTGGCCGTAGGCCTGGTTGGCCGCTGCCTGCTGGTCGGGGTCATAGGTCGGAAGTGCCTGGGTGGGCTGATAGCCCTGCGGATAGGCCTCCGGGTCCGGGTTCTGATTGCCGGGGTTGTGGTAGCCCGGGTTCTGATTGCCGGGGTTCTGGTAGCCCGGGTTCTGATAAGACGGATTTCCATAGGCCTGCGTCGGATACACCTCGGTGGGATGAGCACCGCCGGGATAGTGGCCGTCAG
>NZ_CAPS01000042.1 GCF_000333955.1 Rhodococcus sp. AW25M09 | reverse complement strand
AGAACATCAGCCAACTCCCGTTCGACGAACAAGCCGGCACCATCCCCAACGAGGCCGGACGCGTCGTCGAGACGCCGCACTCGACCACACCGGTTCCCGCCACCTACGTCACCGGCTGGATCAAACGCGGACCCGTCGGCCTCATCGGACACACCAAAGGCGACGCCAACGAAACCGTCGCCAACCTCCTCGAAGACGCACCGAGCTTCGCCGGTGCCACCGAACCCGATCTCGACGCCGTCACCTCGTTCCTCGAAGGCAAGCAGGTTCCGTTCACCACCTGGGACGGCTGGTACCGCCTCGACGCACACGAACGCTCCCTCGGCGAAGAAGAAGGACGCGAACGCGTCAAGGTAGTCGAACGCGAAGACATGGTCGCGGCATCTCGAGAATAGGCAACTGACAACATAGAAATTCATACGAAAAGGACTCCACAATGACCAGCACCAGCGACATCACCACCGTCGTCACCGATCGCGCTTTCCTCGAATGCCCACGCTGGCACGACGGAAGGATCTGGGTATCGGACCTGTATGCCCACGAGGTTCTTTCGATTGGCGATGACGGTGACGTTTGCGTCGAAGCGATAGTTCCCGGGCGGCCGTCGGGTCTCGGTTGGCTGCCCGACGGCCGCCTTCTCATCGTGTCGATGACCGATGGGCTGATTTTCAGACGTGAACCCGACGGCACCCTCGTCACCCACGCCGATGTCTCGGCGCTTGCCACCGGAAAACTCAACGACATGGTCGTCGACGATCGCGGTCACGCCTACATCAGTACGTTCGGCTTCGAGTTCCGTAGTCGCTCGTATGTCGAATCGGCGGTACTGATCCATGTTGCCCCGAACGGCGATTCCGACATTGCAGCTGGAGATCTGCTGTTTCCCAACGGTTCCGTTGTCACGCAGGACCGTACATTGGTCGTTGCCGAATCGATGGGCAACCGCATGACAGCGTTCGACATAGCCGAAGACGGATCACTGAGCAATCGACGCAGCTGGGCGACCTTCGGACCGGAGGTACCGCGCAGCACGGTCAAGGACGCGATGAACGCGGCCCAGGTTGCCCCCGACGGGATCGGCCTGGACTCCGAAGGAGCCATCTGGGTGGCCGACGCACTCCATCAGCGTCTGATACGCGTCGTCGAAGGCGGCGAGATCGTCGACGAAAGAGCTTTTCCCACTGGTGTTTTTGCGTGCATGCTCGGTGGCCAGGACGGACGTACGCTGTTCGCCTGCGCCGCACCGTCGTCATCTGAGCATGCGCGGGAAAGCACTCGTGATGCGAGTCTCCTGTCGGTGCGGGTCGACATTCCCGGGTAGACCCGGACCGCAGAAAGGGCCCCTCACGAGAGGGGCCCTTCGTCCGTCTGCAGCTAGTTGGCGAACTGGATCAGCTTGGTTTCGAGGAACGAACTCAAGCCCTCGACGTTTCCTTCGCGGCCGAGCCCGGACTGCTTGTAACCGCCGAACGGTTGCGTCACGCACATGTCCCAGCTGTTCACCGAGATCTGGCCGGTCCGAATGCGTCGGGCCACGCTCTCGGCCAACGACGCGTCCTCCGCGTAGACAGCACCCGACAATCCGTAATCGGAATCGTTGGCGATCGCGACGGCCTCGTCGATGCTGTCGAACGGGATCACCACGACTACCGGGCCGAAGATCTCTTCCCGAGCGATGCGCATGTCGTTGGTGACATCCGCGAACAACGTCGGCTCGACGTACCAGCCCTTATCGATACCGGCTGGGCGGCCGCCACCGGTGACCAGACGTGCGCCCTCTGCCTTTCCGACCTCGATGTAATCCAGAACGCGGGTGCGCTGACGCTCAGCAGCCAAGGGGCCGATGACGGTGCCTTCTTCACGAGGATCGCCGACCGGAACAGACTCGAAGATCGCCTTGATGGTCTCGACGATCTCGTCCTGGCGGTGACGCGGTACGACGATGCGCGTGATGGCCGCACACACCTGTCCGCTGTGTCCGATGCCGGCGAACGCGAGAGCCGGGAAGACCTTGTCGAGGGCGATGTCGTCCGCGATGATGCCTGCCGACTTGCCACCGAGTTCGAGGGTGACGCGGGCGATGCGCTCGCCGCAGATGCTCATGATTTTGCGGCCGGCGATGGTCGAGCCGGTGAACGAAATCTTGTCGACGTCCTTGTGCCGCACCAGATGTTCGCCGGTCTCACGTCCACCTGGGAGCAGGCTGATGACGCCTTCGGGCAGACCGGCAGCTTCGAGGGCCTCGGCAAGAATCATCGTGCTGACCGGGCCTTCGGGTGCCGGCTTGAGGACGACGGTGCATCCCGCGGCGAGCGCCGGTGCAATCTTGAGCGACGCAGTGGCAACAGGGCCGTTCCACGGAATGATCGTCGCGACCACACCGATGGGCTCGCGGACGAGTGTGCCGTGGCCCTCGGCCCAGCTGCGCTCCTCTTCGAACTCGAAGCGCTCGTGCAGAGTCGATGCGTCGCCCCACATCTTGAGTGCGTTGTTGTGGAACGCGACGCTTGCGCCTGCAGGAGCTCCGATCTCCGCGGTGAACGCCTCGGTCATCGCGTCGAAGCGCTTTTCCACTTCTTCCTGAATGCGGATCAGGTAAGGCGCTCGCTCAGCGGGCGTCATGCGGGGCCACGGACCCTCGTCGAATGCCTTGCGCGCCGCGGCAACCGCTTTGTCGATGTCGGCAGGCATAGCTTCCGGAACGGTCGCGAGGAGTTCTTCGGTGATCGGCGAGACCACCTCGATCACCCTGTCGGAGGATGGCTCGACCCATCTTCCCCCGATGAACAGTTTGTCGTAGCTCTTCAATGTCGTTGCGGCGGGAACTGTAGCGGTCATCGTGAGTGTCTCCTCTATTGGCCGAGCGGTTGTGTCATGTCCTGTAGGGCAACGGGATCAGGCCGTACGCCGCCGGCTATGGCAGCGCGTGCGCCGATCATCAGTTTCGGGGTATCGATACTCAAATGCGCTGTCAACAGACCTGTTTCATCGAGCCAGGCAACGGCCCATTTACCGTCGTCGCCATTCCTGATCACTGGGTGGTCTTCCGCGCTGTGGTGGCCGACATACTGGAGCTTGTGCCCGAATTGATCGCTCCAGAAGTACGGCACCGGATCGTGAGCTACCGGTGCGTCTCCCACCAATGTGCGCGCGATGGCGTCGGGTCCTGTTCTGGCATCGTCCCAATGTTCCGCGAGCAGATGGTCGTTGGTGCGAGGCGACCATCGGACAGCGACGTCACCGACAGCGAACACGTGAGGATCGCATGTACGTAGCTGCTCGTCGACGACCACGCCGCGGTCGATCTTCAGCCCCGAACCTTCGAGCCAAGAAGTGTCCGGTCTGACGCCGATGCCTGCGACGACGACGTCGGCAGCGATGTGCTCGCCCGAGCTCAATTCGACTCCGGTGTCTGTCACTGACTTGACCCCGACGCCGAGCCGCAGGTCGACCTCCGACCACCAGTCCACGAATCGGAGCCCGATTTCTTCGCCGAGCGCACCGGCCAGCGGCGCCGGCCCGAATTCGACGCACGTCACGTCGGCACCCGCGGCAAGAGCTGCGGTCGCAACCTCTGCTCCGATCCAACTCGCCCCTACCAGAACGATTTTCGCACCCGGAACCAACTGTTCACGAAGCGAGCGGGAGTCTTCGACGGTCCGCACGGCGAGCTGCCGCGCCGAGCCCGGAAGCAGAATCGGCGATGCTCCGGTTGCGATGACGAGGAAGTCGTAGTCGATCGCCCCTGCCGCGGTATGCACTTGCTTGGCTTCGGTGTCGAGCCCCGTAGCGGGAGTGGATGTTCGGACGTCGACCCTGAGTGCTTCGTAGTCGGTGCGAAGCGTGGGTATTCAGTTCACCCTTCAACGCCGTCTTTGGTGAGCGGGGGCCGGTCGTAGGGCAAGTGCGCTTCGG
>NZ_CAPS01000043.1 GCF_000333955.1 Rhodococcus sp. AW25M09 | reverse complement strand
GGTCATTGCATTGAGGTTGACACTTTCGTTCTGTGCGATCAGGTCGGTGGTCGCACGATCGAAGGTCAGCGCCACCGTGACGTTCACAACCTGGCTTCCTACTGTCAGGGTCAGCGGCACTATTTGACCCGAGGTGACCGCGCCACCCGACCCGGTCACCGTCACTACGGGATTGAGCTTCCCTGCCAGGTCCGTCGTGCCGGCAGCGAACACCTCGTCGAAGTCGGCAGTCAGAGATGCCCGGAGGTTCTGACCTGCTGATTCGATAGTGTATGAGCTGCTGTACGTCAGGACATCGCCAGGCACGATCAAGAAGCCCGACGGATCAGCTCCAATGACTTCGTTGGGCGTCACCGAAGTCTCGGTCCACACACCCGGTGCGTTCGATGTGAACTGGAGTTCGCCGGAGTTGATTGTTCCACCAGCGATGGTTCGCGAGTCCTTCCATTCTGCATAGGATCCCAAACCACCGAGCAGCAGTACAGCTGCCGCCCCCGCGGCTATGGCGCCTTTGGTTGCCTTGTTCATTGTTTCTACTTTCTTCGGTGGCCTTGTTCCATGAGGCCGAGGGGGGTGACCCGGTCGGGTCGTCGGCCATCCGAAGAGGCCTCCGCAACTGGTGCGTTGGTCATTGTGTCGCAAGGACCGTGTGGTCCGTTACCCATGTAGAAGTAAAAGTCCAAAGGACTTTTTGTCCGTATTTTCACCAACTCGTCGGCTACCGACATTTACATACAATCTCAACATGTAAAGCAGCACAGCAGACGCGACACTCCGTCCTCCAGCTGATTTCAGCTGTTCAAACACCATTTCACAGCGAGCGTGTCGGTATTTTGCTTTACTTTCCGGTCTCAGTCGCTGTTTTAGGTTCGAGTCGAAATTGCCGACGACCCTGAGCGCGAAAAAACCCCGAGGCTGCACGCCTCGGGGCTTTTGTTTAGCTCGAATTACTTATCGCAGAATGTCTCGTCGAACAATGGTCTCGTCGCGACCCGGACCGACGCCGATGCACGACATGTGCGCACCCGAGAGTTCCTCGAGACGAAGGACGTAGTTCTGCGCGTTGATCGGCAGTTCCTCGAACGTGCGGGCACCGGAGATGTCTTCCCACCAACCGGGCATCTCTTCGTAGATGGGCTTTGCATGGTGGAAACCGGTCTGCGTCATCGGCATTTCGTCGTGCCGAACACCGTCCACGTCGTAGGCGACGCAGATCGGCACCGTGTCCAAGCTCGACAGCACGTCGAGCTTGGTCAGGAAGTAGTCGGTGATGCCGTTGACGCGGGTGGCGTACCGCGCGATGACGGCATCGAACCAGCCGGTGCGGCGCGCGCGACCGGTGGTGACGCCCACCTCGCCGCCCTGCTTGGCCAGGTACTCGCCGTAGTTGTCGAACAGCTCCGTCGGGAACGGACCCGAGCCGACGCGCGTCGTGTACGCCTTCAGAATGCCGAGCACCGTGGTGATCTTGTTGGGACCGATACCGGAACCGACCGACGCGCCGCCGGCCGTCGGGTTCGAGGACGTGACGTAGGGGTAGGTGCCGTGGTCGACGTCGAGCAGGGTGCCCTGCGATCCCTCCAGCAGAATGGTCTCGCCGCGCTCGAGTGCCAGGTTCAGTTGCAGCCTGGTATCGGTGATCCGGTGCTTGAAGCCCTCTGCTTGCTCGAGCACCTCGTCGACCACCTGCTGCGAATCCAGAGCGCGCCGGTTGTAGATCTTCGAGAGCACCTGGTTCTTGAATTCCAGTGCGGCTTCGACCTTTTGGGTCAGTATCTTCTCGTCGAGCACATCGGCGGCTCGAACCCCGACGCGCGCGATCTTGTCCTGGTAGCAGGGTCCGATACCGCGCCCGGTGGTGCCGATCTTCTTGGCCCCGAGGAAGCGCTCGGTCACTTTGTCGATGGCCACGTGGTACGGCATGATCAGGTGCGCATCGGCGCTGAGCAGCAGGTTCGAGGTGTCGACGTCCCGCTTCTCGAGGCCGTCGAGCTCGGTGAGCAACACCCCCGGATCGACGACGACACCGTTACCGATGACGTTCTTCACGCCCGGCGTGAGGATTCCAGACGGAATCAGATGCAGCGCGAACTTGTCGCCGTTGGGAAGAACCACGGTGTGGCCGGCATTGTTGCCGCCCTGGTAGCGAACGACCCACTGAAGGCGTTCGCCGAATAGGTCGGTGGCTTTGCCTTTGCCCTCGTCGCCCCACTGGGCGCCGATCAGCACTATCGCCGGCATGTGCTCTCCTACGTTGCTTTCGTGCGAGGACGTGCTGCAGATTTGCTCGTACGAATGCAGCAGTCACCAGTTGTCGCAGGCGCGACAGTGGCCGGGGGAACAGTCTAGCCGAGGCGGTGAGCTGGCCCGCATGCCGCCACGGTCGGGCCCAAACGAGGGCACTATGGTCGTGACGAGAATTCATCGGAGATCGAGGAGCGCTGTGACACCGTTCGTTCTGCAGTGCGGAAGCCCGCCGCTGCCGATCACGCTGACCGACGTCCCACTGCGCAACGCACAGCCGGTCCCGACCGACGACGACTGCAGTGCGATCTTCTCCGACATCGAATCAGCCCCGGAACCCCGCATCATCGTCCTGGGCGACGACGCATCGCTGGCCGCAGTCCTGACCCGGATGATGCGGACCGACCGCTTGCACGTCGAAATCGCTTTCGTACCGGAGACCGCGACCAACGCAGCCCACATCTACAAGCTCGGCACCGGATCCCGCGCCGCCAAAGTGGCGTTGACCGGCACGGCGTCGAGCACACCCCTGATTCGAGACGACGCAGGCAAGGCCGTCGTCGGTCGGGCACTGCTCGGCGGGGCCGACGGAGCCGAACTCGAGGGCGAGGTCTACGTCGACGACACTCGCTTGTTCTCCGGCGTCGTCCCCGGCGTCGAGGTGGCACCCACCGCGGAACTGCCCGGCCTGCGCGCGCGAGTGATCAGCCGTCGACGGTTCCTGCCCCGCCGCTGGGTGAGCGGGCGCGCGATGCAACTCGGCTCCCCTGCCGCGCGGCTGATGCGCGACGGTATCGCCGGCGACAGAACGGTGAAGCGATCGACGTTCTACCGGCACGATCAGGAGTGGTTGCTGGTCCGATGACCGTTCCAGTGCGGCGCAGTCCTGTTCTCCCGAGCCCGGTGTTCGTCGCCGTTCTGGCCGTCGCCGGCGTGGGCGGCGCACTGGCGTGGACCTCCGAGGACGTCACATCTGTCGCCGCGCGCATCGGGGTGTTCGTTCTCGTACTCGCGGGGTGGATAGCCTCGGTGTGCCTGCACGAATTCGGTCACGCCTTCACTGCTTTTCGCGCAGGCGACCGCGAAGTCGAACTCCGCGGCTACCTCACTCTGAATCCGCTGAAATACGCCCACCCGCTGTTGTCCATCGTGCTCCCGGTGGCATTCATCGCGATCGGCGGAATCGGATTGCCGGGCGGTGCCGTATACCTACGCACCGGCCAGTTCTCGGCCGGGATGCAGCGGCGTATCGCCCTCGCCGGTCCGTTCGCCAACGCCGTCACCGCCGTGGTGCTTCTGGTCGTCATCCGATTGTTCGGCACCGGCGGCACCCACTCTGCCTTCTGGTACGGACTCAGTTTCCTGGCGTTTCTGCAGATCATGGCCACGATCCTCAACCTGATTCCGGTGCCGGGCCTGGACGGGTACGCCGCACTGGAGCCCTCGCTCTCACCTGCCACGCGGGCATCGCTGTCCCAGTTCAAGACGTACGGCCTGCTGGTACTAGTGGCATTGCTGTTCGTGCCGGCAATCAACTCCGCATTCTTCGGAGCGATCTACACCCTGTTCGGACTGTCCGGAGTTCCCGAGTTCTACGCAGGCAACGGCAACTACCTGATGCGTTTCTGGATCTGACAGTCGACTTTTCCGCCGTCGCCGATCCAAACCGCAAGCGGGAACCACTGCACGGTATCGAACGCGATCGACGGGATTCCGTCGATGCAGGCGCGTAGCGTGCAGACGTTCCCGATTTTGTCGGAGCCGGGTCGCATAATTTCCCCATGACGACGTGGAACGAGTTCTCGACTGCTGCACCGCACCTGGCCTCGGCGGTTCAGGCCAGATTCACCGCACACAAGCATCACGTACTCGCGACGCTGCGAGCGGACGGCGCACCCCGCGTGAGCGGAACCGAGGTCGAGTTCGTCGACAGCGGCGTCGTGCGCCTCGGTTCGATGCTCGGCGCAGCCAAGGCGCACGACCTGCAGCGCGACGGACGGTTCGCGCTGCACAGCAACCCGGGTCATCATTCGATGGAGGGCGGCGATGCGAAGATCGGCGGGCGAGCCGTCGAAATCACCGATCCGGCTGTGCTGCAACCGATATTCGACGCTTCGCCGGGTGAACCCGAGCCGTATCACGTGTTCGACCTCTACATCACCGAGGTCGTGCTGACGTCACTGGTGGACGATCACATGCAGATCGACGTGTGGCGTCCGGGCCGAGAGGTTCGCACCGTCACCAGGTGATCTCTTCCTTGCACGTCCGGCCGTGCGCGGCGGGTTCGACCTGCACCGTCGCGTGGTCGAGGCCGTAGGTCGACAGCAACGACTTGGCTCGGTCCAGCACCACCGACGACGACCCCTCGCACTCGAGATGCACTGTGGCCACATCCATTCCGGTGGTGAGCGTCCACACGTGCAGATCGTGCACACCCGTCACGCCGGGGAGCGCGCGCAGGTCTCCGGTCAGCGCGTCGACGTCGACGTCCGCCGGGCTCGCCTGAGTGAGAATGCGCAGCGCCGAACCGGCGAGTTTGATCGCACGCGGGATCACCCACAGGGAGATCAGAACGCCGACGACGATATCGGCCCAGGTCCACTGGAACACGACCATCAGTACGCCGGCGACGAGCACCCCGACACTGCCGACCGCATCGGCCAGAACTTCCATGTATGCGCCGCGGACAGCGAGGGAGTCCTTGGCGTCGCCGCGAATGAGCAGCATGACGGCGATGTTCGCGGCCAGTCCTAGAGCGGCGGTGAGAACGAGTGGCGCACCGGGGATTTCCGGAGCATCGCCGATACGAGATATGGCCTCGTACATGATGAACGCCGCAACACCCAGCAGCAGAACGGCATTCGCAATGGCAGTGAGCACCTCGGCGCGGTGCCAGCCGAAAGTTCGTGCCGCTGCCGCACTTCCCTTGCGGGCGAGTAGCAGGGCGATCAACCCCATCGACATACCGAGCACGTCGGTGAGCATGTGGCCGGCGTCTGCCAAGAGCCCCAGAGACCCGATCGCCAACGCGACGGTGGCCTCCACGACGAGAAACACGACCAGAATCGCCAAGGCGAGAACCATCTTGCGAACACGGGACTTCGGCGGCCCCGCACCTGCGGGCGAGTGACCGCCCACGCCGTGACTGTGACCGTGGCCCGCACCCATGACTCCCCCTCGCCTACCGGTATCGACTTCCGAGAGTCACCATATGCGTACATACGCATATATGCAATGGTTCGTCGGGCTCCTACTGCTCCTCGGGTGAGACGTGCGGATGCTTCACCGTCGGCGGAAGTGTGGCCAACGCAGAGATGCGTTTGAGCCCGGCGACCTGCAGCAGGTCGACGATGATCGACCGCAACTGAGCCAGCACCACCGTCGCCGACAGCCCGGCGTTCGTGATCAGCTCCGGCTTGGCCCCGGCCGCAACCGACCGCAACACCCGCGCCGCCTCCGCACCATCGGGTTTCTGACCCGGATCGGCCAGAATCATCTGCCTCAGGACCTCGACGGCGTGCGCCAGCTTCTCCACCTCGTCGACCACACGCGGATCGAGAATCTCGTCGTCGCGCACCAGCGTCAGGGATCGCCGCGCGAGCACCCGAATATTGCGGACGGCGTTGTCGATGGGATCGGCCGTCGCCGCGAGTACAGCCAAACGATTGCGGTGATTCCAGTACATAGGCGAAATCCGCGCAATTTCGCGGCCGCCCTTGAGGTCGGTGCGCAGCGCATCGATACCCGACTGCGTCGCGCGCGCTCTCTTCAAGGCATCCTCGATCGGCTTGGGATCGTTGGCCATCAAACCGTCGGCCACCTTCTGCAACACACTCGCAGCAGTCGCCAATACGTTCGCCGCATCCTTGCGGGCCCGCCACACCGGATGTGTCGGGACCAATGCCACGATCGCGATGCCGACCAGACCACCGACCAACGCATCGACCATGCGGTTGGGGCCGCCCATGTTGCCCGGCGGAATCAGGGTTGCGACCAGCACCGCGGACGATCCGGCCTGCATCGCGATGATCGGACCACCGTCGAGGAACACCGCGGCCGACATCGCCAACATGACCACCAGCGCGATCTGCCACGGCCCGCTACCGATCAGCGCGATGAGCAGATCGCCGATGCCGATGCCGACCGTCACTCCTACGACGAGTTCTGCGGACCGACGCAACCGCGCACCGAGCGAGATTCCGAGCGACACAACAGCCGCGATGGGCGCGAAGAACGGTCGTTCGTGACCGACGATGTCCGTCGCGACGAACCACGCCACCCCGGCGGCCAGGGCGCACTGAATGATCGGCAGCAGCGACAACTTCAGTCGAGCGGAACCCGACTCGAACCGAGTCCGGCCACGCACACGGCTGGCGCGCGCTCGATCAGCCCAGGCCGAGCGCCTCTGCTGCCTTGGGGTCACAGTCTTCGAGGAGGTCGAGGCAGCGTGCGTACTCGTCGTGCTCGCCGATGTCGCGGGCAGCTTTGGCGAGAACGGCGACGCATCGGAGGAATCCGCGGTTGGGCTCATGGCTGTACGGGACAGGCCCGAATCCCTTCCATCCGTTACGACGCAACTGGTCGAGACCTCGGTGGTAACCGGTACGCGCATAGGCGTACGCGGTGATGGTGGCACCCGAGTCGAGCGCACCCTCGGCGAGATACGCCCACGCGACGGATGCCGTCGGATGCGCAGCGGCCACCGTCTCGGGAGCCTCGTGGTTCAGCAGCGCGGATTCGGCCTCGTCGTCGCCGGGCAACAGTGTGGGTTGGGGTCCGAGCAGATCACCGAAAGAAGTCATGACGCTCATTGTGCCCCTACGTCACCGAATCGTGTCCGAACACCCCTGCTTCGCTCGCGCTCAGCCGCAGACACGGTCGATAGGCTGCCAGCGGACGAAATCGAGACCACAGGGCTCTCGGAAGAATTCGGTGAATGAGGGAGAACGCATGCCGGACGAGAAGAAGAATGCGCCCCCAGAGGTCGACGACACCGCAGAGAACCTCGATCCGAAGAAGAAGCAGTCGAGCGCGACCTCGACCGAAAAAATCGACGCCGAGACGGACGAGCCCGAGTCTGCAGTTGAATCCTCGGACGCCACTTCCGAAGACCCTTCCACCGCGAGAGTTCCTGCAGCTCCCGCCGACGTACCAGTGGAGTCGACTGCGAAGCCGACCGCGGCTCCGCGTCGTATCCCGCCGCGGAGCCCGGCCGACAAACCTGCGAAGTCCAGTGCAGCGGAGAAGAAGTCACCCCTGAACAAGTCGCGCACCGTCGGAGCCGAGCGGACCGTACCCAAGCAGGTCGGACCCCAGCAGGTCGGACCCCAGCAGGTCGGACCCCAGCGCATCGGGCCGCCGCCGACGGAACCCGGAAAGCGGAGCCACAAGAAATGGTGGGCGGCATTGGTGGCTGCGGTGGTCGTCATCGGGGCGGTGGCGGCCGGGGCGTACCTGCTGCTCGACCGCAACAGCGTCGACGACTCACCGGAGGCGCGGATCCGGTCGACAGTCGAATCGTTCACGAGGGCTCTGGCTGCCGGCGACCTCGCCACCCTGCGCAGCAACTCGTGCGGCGATCTGGAGACCTACTATCGCGACATTCCGGACGCCGATTTCGCCGACGTTCACCGCGTCTCGGTGGAGCAGGGCAGCATCCCGACCCTCGACAGCGTCGACGCCATTCAGGTCACCGACGACACCACCGCCATTGCCCAGGTGATCGCGCACACCGACGCCAACCCCAACGATCGGTCGCCGCGCACCTTCGACCTACGCCTCGAGGACGATGAGTGGAAGGTGTGCAGCTGAAAAACCATGTGCGCGGAACTTCGTAGCAGGCTACGAAGTTCCGCGCACATGCGGCGAAGCCGCTCTAGCCGGCACTCACGCTGCGGCCTGCGGACTTGAGGTCGTTGCATGCCTCGATGACGCGGGCGGTCATACCGGCCTCGGCCTTCTTGAGGTAGCTACGCGGGTCGTAGACCTTCTTGTTTCCGACCTCACCGTCGATCTTGAGCACACCGTCGTAGTTGGCGAAGAAGTGCCCGGCCAGCGGACGACTGAACGCGTACTGCGTGTCGGTATCGACGTTCATCTTCACGGTGCCGTACTCGAGCGCCTCGTCGATCTCGCTCTTGGCCGAGCCCGAACCGCCGTGGAAGACGAAGTCGAAGGGCTTCGAGCCGGAGGGCAGGCTCAGCTTCTCGCTGGCGACGCGCTGGCCGTCGGCGAGCACGGACGGCTTGAGCTTGACGTTGCCCGGCTTGTAGACGCCGTGGACGTTGCCGAAGGTGGCTGCGAGCAGGTAACGCGAGCCTGCGTCGCCCGCGCCGAGCGCCTCGACGGTCTTGAGGAAATCCTCGTTCGACGTGTAGAGCTTGTCGTTGATCTCGGCCTCGACGCCATCCTCTTCGCCGCCGACGACACCGATCTCGATTTCGAGAATGATCTTGGCCGCAGCTGCGCGCGCGAGCAGATCCTTGGCGATCTCGAGGTTCTCGTCGATCGGAACGGCCGATCCGTCCCACATGTGCGACTGGAACAGCGGATTCTTGCCGGCGTCGACGCGCTCCTGCGAGATCGCGAGAAGCGGTCGAACGTAGGTGTCCAGCTTGTCCTTGGGGCAGTGATCGGTGTGCAGCGCGATGGTGACGTCGTACTTGGCGGCGATCACGTGCGCGAACTCGGCGAGCGCCACGGCCCCGACGACCATGTCCTTGATGCCGAGACCGGAGCCGAACTCGGCACCACCGGTCGAGAACTGGATGATGCCGTCGCTACCCGCGTCGGCGAAGCCTTTGATGGCGGCGTTGATGGACTCGGAACCCACGCAGTTGATTGCCGGAAAAGCGAACTTGTGTTCCTTCGCCCGGCCCAGCATCTCGGCGTAGACCTCGGGAGTTGCGATAGGCACGGCGTCATTCCTCCATTGAAAGATCGATTGTGTCCTGTGCAGTATGGCAACCTTCGTGCTCGGTGTCGTGCGTACCCGCATCCGTTTGGTCGTTCCGCAGGCTCCACTCCCGAGCCAGTTGGGTCGTTCCGCAGGCGCCACTCCGAGTCCATCAGGTCGTTCCGCAGGGCCGAGAACGGGCCACCGCGTTCACAGCCGGGCGTCACCAGCTGTTCAGGACTTCACAGTTTCGGCCGGTAGTGTGGGCGCGGTGAGTCTTCTAGCTGCCTCGGACACAGTGACGAATCTGGCCCTGTTGCCCGGATTCCTCGACCCGGTGAACCTGCTCAATTCCTTCGGTAACTGGGTGCTCGTCGGGCTCCTGTTGGTGGTGTTCATCGAGTCGGGGCTCCTCTTCCCGCTTCTACCGGGCGATTCCCTGCTCTTCACCGCCGGGTTGATCGCGGCATCGAAGTCCACCGAAATCGAGCCGTTCGCGTCCATTTGGACGCTGGTGATCCTGATCCCGATCGCGGCCATCCTCGGCGATCAGGTCGGCTTCCTCATCGGTACCAAGGGCGGTGCTGCACTCTTCAAGAGCAACGATGCTCGATTCTTCAAGAAGAAGTACATCGACGAGTCGCACGCGTTCTTCGAAAAGCACGGTCCGATCACCATCATTTTGGCCCGATTCGTGCCGATTGTGCGCACGTTCGCGCCGGTCGTTGCCGGTGCATCGCACATGAAGTACTCGCTGTTCCTGACGTACAACGTCGTCGGCGGCGTCCTCTGGGGCGCGGGCGTGACGGTCCTGGGTTACCTGCTCGGGCAGAT
The DNA here is from genome assembly GCF_000333955.1 of Rhodococcus sp. AW25M09. Lineage (GTDB taxonomy): Bacteria > Actinomycetota > Actinomycetes > Mycobacteriales > Mycobacteriaceae > Rhodococcoides. The sequence continues at coordinate 10,902 of NZ_CAPS01000043.1, read as the reverse complement.
CGCATTCATCCGTGAACACGTCGACATCATCTTCCTGATCATCGTCGCGGTCTCCGTGTTGCCCATCGTCATCGAGGTCGGCAAGCGCATGATCAAGGCCCGCAAGACCCCCCTCGGCGAAGCAACCGACGCCATCGAGGCCGACGCCCCGGACACCACGTCCTGATCGAGATCTTCCGAAAGTGATCGAGCCTGTGTATTCGGTTACCACTGCGCTGAGCGCTACAGCCCTGCAGGCCGTATCCAACGACGCCGTCGGCAGCTTCGGCCCGCTGCATACGGCGGGTCCCCTCGTCGTGTGGATCGTCGTCATGGCCTTCGTGTTCATCGAATGCGCGGTGATCATCGGCCTGTTCCTCCCCGGGGATTCGATGCTGATCACCGCAGGCATCGTGATGGCGACCCATGCGTCGGGCACCGGGCACATCTGGGCACTCTCGGTCGGAGCGATGGTCGCTGCCATCGCCGGCAACCAGGTGGGATACATGATCGGCCATCGGACCGGGTCGACGCTGGTGGCACGTAAGAACGGCAAATACCTCAATACCAAGAACCTCCACCGGGTGAACGTGTTGCTCGAGAAGCACGGATTCTGGGCGGTCCTCGTCGCACGGTGGATTCCCTGGGTGCGCACGCTGTGCCCGCTCGTGGCAGGCGCGGCAAAAATGGATCACCGCCGTTACACCATCGCCAGCACGCTCGGCGCGATCATCTGGGCCCCGGTGTTGCTGCTGATCGGGTTCTACTTCGGTTCGTTTATCGAGGGGATTCCGTGGTTGATGCCCGCCGTCCTCATCAGCATGATCGTGCTGTTGGTGGTCGGAACAGGTCTCGGCATCTGGCAGTACCGCAAGGAAATGGCTCGCCCCGAGGAGACCATCGAGGTCGACGAGGTCGTCGAATAGCGGCTACGGTCGCGCTGGGAAAAGTGGACCCGTCCAGCCGAACGAGCTAGAAGCCTGCAGCCGCGACGCGGTAGGCCGCCTCCATGAGCATCCAGCCGCCCAGTTGGACCGACAGGTCTCGCTCGGGCACCTCCGACGGCCTTACCGTGCCCTCGGTGAAGGTGGCGATGTGCAGCCCCTGTCCCGGGAACCGCGCTTCGCGCGTCCAGTCGGCTCCGAACAGGGGGTTGTCTTCCACTTCGAGTCGGTTCTCCCACGCGGCCTCCGCCGAGTTCAGCACGATCGCCGCGGCGACTTCGCGGGCACGATCGTCGGCGTCCGAGTCGCCGGGGAGCTCGACTGCAACCGTGGCCAGGTAGCGCGCGAGGACGGAATTGAACAGACCGCCGTCGCCACCGCCGCCACCGGTGATGACGAGGTTGCGGGTCAGGTGGTTCTCGACGGCGTCTACGAGCCCGTGGACCCGCTTCGCGTGTCTGGGTTCGCCGAGCCGCACTGCGAGTTCGGTCTCCAGGCCCAGTGCGACGCCCTGGCAGTAGCTGTAGATCGCGCGCTCGACCTCACCCGGTTTTCCCGCGTCGACGAGCGCTCGAGTGGTGTGCGTTCCGTCGAGAATCAAGCCGGTTCGCGTGTCCCGCAGGGTGCGGTCCATCCAGTCCGACATCTCCTGGGCACGCCACAGTCGACCGGTGCGCGCGAGCATGATCGCGGCCGGGCCGTTGGCGGGGGCGTTGTAGAAATCGGACTTCCGGCGCCACGGAATGCCGCCGCCCTCGTCCGGAGCCCAGGCATCGAACAACTCCATCTCTATCTGCTGGATGCCACGTCGGTTCCCGACGAAATGCTGTCGCTGGGCCCGCTCGAGCGCCAACCCGAGCCACGCCATGTCGTCGTAGTAGTTGTTGGTCCAGCCGGTGATGTTCCGGATTCGGTGTGCCTGGGTGATCTTGTTCAGTCTCCGACGGCGTTTGGTGGTGAGATCGCGGTCGGCGGCGTCGACGGCGCAGTCGAGCAGGTGCGCCTGCCACCAGTAGTGCCAACGCAGAAACATCCGCTCCCGGCGAACCGGCGGCCAGGCGACGACTCCGAGTGTCGTCCCCGGCATACCCCACAGCCGACGCATGTGCCGCGCGACGACGGCCCCCTCCGCGGCGTCTGCACGCTGCGACCACAACTCCTGCATACCCACAATCCTGCCACTACCGTTGCTGATTCGTTACATCCCGCACGAGAACGGCCGAAGGATCACCATGCAGTGTCGAGGTCGGCATGGCGCCGAATCCACGAGTGCATGGCGATTCCCGCAGCAACACCCGCGTTGATGCTGCGGGTGGAACCGAATTGCGCGATCGATACCGTCATCGAGGCCGACTCACGTGCACTGTCGGTGACACCCGGTCCCTCTTGGCCGAACAGCAGGAGGCACTTTCGTGGCAACTCGGCTGTCTCGATCGGTACCGATCCGGGGGTGTTGTCGACGGCAACGACGACCAGGCCCTGCTCCGCTGCGAACGCCATCAACGCCTCCACCGAATCGTGGTGTTGGAGGTGCTGGTAGCGATCGGTCACCATGGCACCGCGGCGATTCCATCGACGTCGGCCGACGATGTGGACCGCCTGAGCAGCGAAAGCATTCGCCGTGCGCACGACCGTGCCGATGTTCGCATCGTTGGTGAAGTTCTCGATGGCCACGTGCAAACTGTGGCGTCGAGTATCGATGTCGGCGACGATGGCCTCGCGGCGCCAGTAGCGGTAGGCGTCGACGACGTTGCGTCGGTCGCCGTCTGCAAGCAGTTCGGGATCCAACCGCGGATCGTCGGGCAACGGTTCGGTGTGCGTGTCGGCCCAGGGTCCGACGCCGTGGGGATTCTCGCCCCACTCGGTGGGACCGGCATCACCCGACGGGAGTTCGCTGTCGATCGAGTTCTCGCTCAATAGACTTCGTTGCTCTCCGGTGCGATTCGGAATCCGTGGCCGGTCGCATCGTCGACGCACGAGATGCCGTTCGCTGCGGACGAGCAGGTGAAGCCGCCCTCGGCGATGGTCGCACCGACCGCCAGCGGTGGATCCATCGTTTCGCCACCCGAGGTGTAGACCACACCGCCCGAGCACATGAACGCTGCAGGCCCGTCGTTGGTCACCCGAATACCGTTGCCCCAGTTGATCATGCAATCCTCGGGCCGCGGCGGAACCGGCGTGGTGGTGCCCTGACACCCGGCTTCGGTTCGGCTCGACAACGGCACGATGCCGCACTGGAACAGACCGTCGGGAGAAGTGAAGTAGTACGCGCCCCCGATGGCGGCGTACGTCGTCTGTGGTTCGGACGTGGGCGGTGGCTCGACCGGAGGCGGGGGCAGTGGTTCCTCGCTGTTCGGCAACGGCGCAACAGTGGTGGTTACCTCGGGCGTGGTCGTCGCAGGCGTCGTGACCGCGGGCGTGGTGGTACTCGTCGGCGTCGATGGCTGGGCAGCGGACTCACCACCGCATCCGGCGAGAACGAGCGGCGTCACCGCTCCGATCCCGATCATCCAAGCTCGTACCGACCGTATTTTTCTGGTCCTACTCGACCCCGACGTGCTCAGCATGAAGAAACCCCGACCCACCTTCCGACACCGATTGCTCGAAAGACCGAGGATACCGGCGGTGCGCCGGCATCGTCCGGTGGGAATTCCTAGGTGTGGCTCAGGCGCCGGTTGACCTCGCGAGTAAGCCATGCCGGCGAGAATCGTGAACCGAGAGAGAGTGCCTTGGACGGCAGTCCGACCGGGAAATGCACCTTGTGCAACCTGCGCTTCACCGGACGGGTCGCGGCGAAGATCGCGTCGGACACATCTTTCACGGTGAGCCGGACACCCAACGAGTTCGTGGTGCCCGTCGAGACGCCCTTGGTCATCGCAGTCTGGACGAACAGTGGCCACATGGCCTTGACCGAGATGTCGTACTTGCTCCACTCGAGATCCAACGCCTCGGTGATGCCGCGGACAGCGAACTTGGAAGCGCCGTACGTCACCAACTCGGGCTGACCGTAGATGGCCGACGCAGAACACAGGTTGACGACCTGCGCGCCTGCCGTGCCCTTCAGGTACGGGAAGGCCGCGAGGGTGCCGTAGATGACGCCGTTGACGTTGATGTCGATCTGACGACGGTGCACCGACAGTGGCATGTCCTCGAAGGCACCCGCTGCGAGAATTCCGGCGTTGTTGATCAGAATGTCGAGTCGGCCGTCTCCCTCCCCGACGAATTCCTTCAACCGGGTTTCCCACTGGTCGGAGTCGGTTACATCCAAGACGCCGGTAATTACCCGACCGCTGAGCGAGGCAGCTTCCTTACCGAGCGATGCCAAGCCGGTCTCGTCGACGTCGTACGCACCGACGAGGTAGCCACTGGCTGCGAACTTGAGAGCCGTCGCGCGGCCGATGCCGGCTGCTGCGCCTGAGATGAAGACAGTTGGTCGAGTCACATCGAACACCGTACATGTAACCCTACTTACCGGTAACCCCCTATCGTCGAATATCGAACGGCCGCCTCGCGCGGCCCAGGAGCACCCACGTGAACAACACGAGAATCGTGCGATCGGTCGTCATCGTGACGATCTGCTACTCGATCGTGCTGGCGTTCTGGATCGGCTGGTTGATGGACCGCACCCCGCCCGGAACGCTTCCGTATCAACTTGCGGCTCTGGTCGCCGGATTCGGCGCGGCTCTCGGGCTGGCGATGATGATCGCCGGACGCCCCACTCGTGAGCAGAAAGAACTGATCGAACACGGCGTCGAGGGTTGGGCGACGGTCGATGCCATCCGCCGGATCGACGACGACACTGCCGAGTTGGACCTGGAGTTCACCGTGCCGGGCTCGGGCAGCTACTTCGGCAAGATCGTTTACGGCATCCCGAAACCCGACACTTCCAGGTTCGCGCCGGGCACAGTCATTGCCGTCCGAGTCGACCCTGCCCATCGCGAACGGGTTCTGCTACTACCCCGAACCCAGGGCATCGACGAGTAGCACCTGCGCCGCCACGTAGGTCGACAGGATGATCGCCTCTGCGGTTCGGCGATGCCGGTCCTCGGCCAAGAACAATCGGCGGAACACGATCAACGCATCCGAAGCGGTGAACAACGCGCCGCCGATCATCAGTCGTCGATCGCCGCCGTGGGAGAGCGAACAGGCAGACAGGGTCGATGTGGTGGCCAGCACCGCGCCGTACCCGGACAGAGTCGACGCCACCGCAGGTTGCCGCCTGAACATCAGCACCGATGCGGCCGCCCATCCGGCGTACCGCGGAATCGCGTCGAGCAGCGTGGGACGCACACCCCGGCGAAGCAGCAGATACGTATAACTCGCCTGCATCACCGTGAACGCACGCGCGCCCCATTCGAGAGCGGAATCGTCGTCGGGGTCGATCAACAGGACATCACCGACCGTGGCCGCCACGAGACCCGTCAGCAGAACTCGATCCCGCGCGGGATCGAGCCCGGTCGCCAGCGCCGGCACGATCAGCGGCTTGGCAACGCGCTGCAGCGGTACCGACCCAGTCCACGCCCCGATCACCGTCACCGCCCCTGCGACCAGCGCAGCCGCGCGACCACGACGCACTCGACCGATAGTCACTTCGCCACCTCCACCACAGTCGAACGTCACATGTGACGCTGGCCCCTATCGCTTGATAGTCGCACTCCGCGTCGGCATCGTTGAAACGTCGGACGGATAATCGAAAAGTAGTGGGGACCATCATGCGCCGCAGACTCACCGGTCAGGGCAGTTCCGCACGCGCCGATTTCGCCGAGTACCCCAACCCGCTGCTGCGCGACTGCGACATCCGTCAGGCCCGCATCAAGCGTTGGGTCACCGCGCTGCTGATAGCCATGATCCCGGTGTCGCTGTGGATCGGTGCGAGCGCCCATGCCGATCAGCAACAGCGCCTCGACAGTCAACGAGGATCGATTCACCAGGTCACCGCCACCACGACGGCCGTTGCAGAAACTGCATCCGTGGCCTCGACCGAATTCGGCTCGTCCGGTGCCGCGCCTGCCACTGCCGTCGACTCCCGTTGGACCTATCGGGGCGTCGAACACACCGGACGGGTCAGCGTCGAGACCGGCGCTCCGGCCGGCACCACCGCGCAAATCTGGATCGACAACAACGGTGATCAGACGATTCGGCCGCTGACGCCGTCGGACGTCACCGCTGCGTCCATCTTCAACGCGATCGGGAGCTGGGTGCTGGTAGCGATCTTCCTCATCGGCTTCTTCCATCTGATGTGCTTCCGGTACGACGGCCGGCGGAACGCCGAATGGGATCGCGAGATCGCCGATCTTCTCGGCCGGCACTGACACACCACACCTGCCTCTGCTCGACGCACTTGCTGCACTTTGCCATACATAGTTAGTGTATGTAACAATAATTTGGTGAGCCACTCAGACGAAGACATCCGGGACCTCCTCTCTCAGCTGATCACCAGTTCGTCGCGCTTCGTCCGATTGGCCGCCCGGTTCGGCAGTGACGAATGGCCCAGAGCCTGGATGCGCGCCCTGTCGTTGCTCGAGGAATACCAGCCCCTGCGCATCAGCACATTCGCCGAGCTGGACCGATGCTCCCAACCGTCGGCCACGGCACTGCTCGCCAAGCTGGGCAAAGCCGAACTCGTCACCAGAAAACCCGACCCCGACGACTCGCGCGCCGTGCTCATCGAGATGACCGAAGCCGGCCATCGATGGCTCGCCGAGGGTCGACGCCACCTCGTCGACGGACTCGTCCCGTACCTGTCCGACCGCGACCCAGAACAGATCCAGAAACTGACCGACGGTTTGAGCGAGCTTCGCAGCGTTCTCGAATCCGTCGATCACGGAATGAGAGGAACTCTGTCGTGACCACCAGCACCTCCCCCGACAGCCTGCTGAAGCAGCCCCGCGCGGTATGGGCCGTCGCATTCGCCAGCGTCATCGCCTTCATGGGCATCGGCCTCGTCGATCCCATCCTCAAGCCCATCGGTGAACAACTGAACGCCTCGCCGTCGCAGGTGTCGCTGCTGTTCACCAGCTACATGCTCGTCACCGGTGTCGCGATGCTGATCACCGGAGTGGTGTCGAGCCGCTCGGACCCAAGCGCACCCTGCTGGTGGGATTGGCGATCATCGTCGTCTTCGCCGCCCTTGCCGGCACGTCCGGATCGGTCGGCGAGATCATCGGTTTCCGCGCCGGCTGGGGACTGGGCAACGCACTGTTCATCGCGACGGCGCTGTCGACCATCGTCGGCGCAGCATCGGGCGGAGTCGCTCGCGCGATCATCCTCTATGAGGCCGCACTGGGTATCGGCATCGCGACCGGCCCCCTCGTCGGCGGCGTGCTCGGCGGGTTCAGCTGGCGTGGACCGTTCTTCGGCGTCGCGGTACTGATGGCCATTGCGTTCATCCTGCTCATCGTCATGCTCCCGGACACTCCGAAGCCCGAGCACACCACCTCGATTCTCGATCCGTTTCGCGCGCTCCGGCACCGCGGACTGCTGACCGTCGGCATCACCGCACTGCTGTACAACTACGGCTTCTTCACCCTGCTCGCCTACACGCCGTTCCCCTTGGACATGGGCACCTATTCGATCGGCTTCATCTTCTTCGGTTGGGGTCTGTGCCTGGCGGTGGCGTCGGTGTTCGTCGCACCGAAGCTGCAGCGGGCCTACGGAACGCTGAACATGATGATGCTCGCGCTGCTGCTGTTCGCCGTCGACCTGGGCGTCATGGCGATGTTCACCGAGAACAAGACCGTCCTGATCGTGGGAACCGTCGTCGCCGGATTGTTCCTCGGCGTCAACAACACCCTGATCACCGAGACCGTGATGATCTCGGCACCGGTGGAGCGGTCCACGGCATCGGCGGCGTACAGCTTCGTTCGCTTCGTCGGCGGCGCGGCGGCTCCGTACCTGGCGGGAAAGCTGGGCGAATCGAACATGCACGTGCCGTTCTGGGTCGGCGCAGCCTGCACCCTGCTCGCGATCGTCGTGCTGTCCACCGGCCGCAGAGTCTTGGCGCACGTCGACGATCACGACCCGGCGCCGCACAGTCTTGACGAGGCCCGCGCGGTGACGGTCGGCGACTGAGCCGGCCTGTTCCGAAAGCCTTGTCGCGACGGTCGAGATCACGGATCTCGGCCGTCGTTGTGCGTCGGCGACACCATCCGTCACATACGCCTCATGGGTAACACTTTCATAACCAAAAGGCGGGTAAAGGTCCATCGGGGTTTCCTGGACCGGCCGGTTGGTTTACGGTCTGCAAATCACGGTTGTTCGTGTGACTCACCAACAACACCCGTTCCGCGTGGGAGGACGGGTGCGCGCAGCACGATGCTGCCACCGACCGAAGGGCCACAATCTCCATGTCGCACAAGTCGATCGCCAGGTCCAAGAAGGCGCGCCTCGCCGCTGCCGGGGCCGCCATGGCACTGTCCCTCTCCATCGCCGCACCGGGAATTGCCAGTGCAGAGGAGCCCACGACGCCCGATAGCTCCGTCGTCGAGCAGCCTGCCGACGACGGAGGGACCGATTCCGGAACTCCCACCGGAGAAGAGGGTGGAGAAACAGCCGGAACCGACAACTCGGGCACAGTCTCCGAGGACGGAACAGGCACCACACCTCCAGTAGGCGACCTGGTCGCGCCGAACGCCGAAGTCCAACAGACCGACGTTCCGATCGTGCCGCCGGCTGCCCCGTCGACCGATCGCCCCATGCCTCAGGTTTCGGCGGGCGTCGTCATGAACGAGGACGGATCGGCCACCGTCAACGTCGAACTCATTCCTCAGCTTTCCGACGCCGAGAAGAAGGCGTTGGCCGACGCCGAAACAGCCAGCAAGGCCGCAGCCGCAGCGTCCACAGCTGCGCAGGCCGAGCTCGACAAAGCCAAGGCCGCCGACGCCACAGCGAGCGACGCAGTGACCAAGGCGAAGGTCGAGTCGACCGAGGCCGTGGCGAAGGCCAAGGCAGCCGAAGTGATTGCGACGGCAGCCAAGGTCGATCAGATCGCGGCATCCGGGGCCGTGCAGGCAGCCAAGGACAACACCGCACAGTTGCAGGCCACGGCCGAAGCCGCAGCTGCAACGAAAACGGAAGCGGATGCCAAAGCTACAAGCACCGAAGCCGAGGCTGTGAGGCTCGAGGCGGCCGCGAAGGCGTCCGGGAATCCCGAAGATGTCGCAGCCGCAACGGAAGCCAGGGCACAGGCCAGCACGGCAGCCACCGCAGCCGCCACTGCAGCCGCTGATGCCGAGACATCGGCGAAGGCGGTCCAAGACTCCCTCGTCGCGGTCCAAGACGCATTCAAGACCCTCAACCTCAAAAAGATTGCAGCGGCCGTGCAATCCGCGACCGCCAAGGCAGCCGCCTCGTTGTCCGCCGCCGTCGAGGCTCGAGTGACCGCCGATGTCGCTACCGCAGCAGAAGCCAAAGCAAAGGAGCTCGAAGCCACCGCTGCGGCGTCGACAGAAGAAGCGCAGGCCGCCACCGAGGCGGCTACGAAGGCTCGCGAGCTAGCCGCTGCCGCAGAAGCCGAAGCGACCGCAGCAGCTGCAGCCCTCACGGCCGCGCAGGAAGCGCTCGACGCAGCACCGACCGACGCCGACATGGCGAAGCTCGAAGCTGCCGCTGCCGAGGCTCAAACCAAGCTGGATGCAGCCAACGAAGCAAAGGCATCAGCGGACCTCGAGGTCACCGCAAAGGCGACCGCCGTTACCGATGCGCAAGCCAAGGCCGACCAGGTGAAAGCCGACTTGGCACTCGCAAACACCAAGGCCACCGAGGCGAAAGCCGCCGCAGATGCCGCCGCGAAGGTCCAGACGGACCTGAAGGCGAAGGCGGACGAACTGGCCGCGAGCGGCCCGAAGTTCAGCTGGACCATCAACCTCGGTGACACAGTGGCAGAAGACGTTCCGGTCACAGAGATAGACGAGAACACCGTCGTCGTCGACAAGACCGGCGTATCCCTGGTCGGCGTCAAGAACGAGGACGGATCGTTCACCGTCGCCGATTACCTCACCACCGACGACAACGGTGTCGTCAGCGTCGCCGGCGACCTACCCCCGGTCGATTTCGCACTCGGCGACTCCTCCGACGAAGCGTCGGGCGGATCGGACAGCTCGTCCAACACCCCGGCAATTCTTGCCGGAGTCGGCGTGGTCGTGGTCGCAGCAGCAGGCGGAGCGTTCTACCTGCGTCGCCGCAGCTCCACCGATGCCACCTCGTAGTATCCGCTGGCTGTGGGCGGCGATCCTGACTTTCGTTCTACTCGTATCAGGTTGTGCGAGTGACGAAGTCGGGATCGCCGCGCCCGATCGATCGCCGGTGGACTCGCAGCTTTCCGCGGGTCCACCGGCGATCGACGTTGCCCCCGCCCAGCCCGAGTACATAGAACTCCGTTCCTCGGACGGCACGACGTATTTGAGTAGCCCCATCTACCCCGACCCGCTCTACCGCGGCGGTGCCAGCGGCCAGGTACTGAACCCCGTCGACGAACTGCCGGCATGGTGGGCCGAGAGCGGCATGCCGGGAACCTCCACCGAACAAACGGTAGTTGTTGCCGGACACAACTATTCGAAGCGTGACGCCCCGTTCAAGGCATTGCGGGTGGTGGAGCCGGGAGACACCGTGGTGCTACGCACGCCGAGCGGCACACTCGACTACGCAGTCGAATCGGTGGGCCCACTGCCGAAGGGATCCTTCTTGGCGGACAACGAACTCAGAAAGTCGGTGCCCGGACGATTGATACTCGCCAACTGCGACGTACAGGGCGGCGAGCCCACCGACGACAACTTCGTGGTCGTCGCGCAATTGGTTCGTTAGCAAGCCAATTCGGGCCGGAGTTACAGGCCGAGGTCATTGAGCCTGAGGAGCGAGCGATATTCGAGCCCCTCGGCAGCGATGACCTCGTCCGCCCCGGTCGCTCCGTTCAGGCGAAGATGCGCGCAACCCTTGTATTCATGCGCATGATAAGTACGATTCAACTATGAATACTTCGAGA
>NZ_CAPS01000044.1 GCF_000333955.1 Rhodococcus sp. AW25M09 | reverse complement strand
AAAACATCAGCCAACTCCCGTTCGACGAACAAGCCGGCACCATCCCCAACGAGGCCGGACGCGTCGTCGAGTCGCCGCACTCGACCACACCGGTTCCCGCCACCTACGTCACCGGCTGGATCAAACGCGGACCCGTCGGCCTCATCGGACACACCAAGGGCGACGCCAACGAAACCGTCGCCAACCTCCTCGAAGACGCACCGAGCTTCGCCGGTGCCACCGAACCCGATCTCGACGCCGTCACCTCGTTCCTCGAAGCCAAGCAGGTTCCGTTCACCACCTGGGACGGCTGGTACCGCCTCGACGCACACGAACGCTCCCTCGGCGAAGAAGAAGGACGCGAACGCGTCAAGGTCGTCGAACGCGAAGACATGCTGAAGGCATCCGAGCCCGACAAGGCTTAGAGCGGCTGCGCCGCATGTGAGTGGGAATTCGTAGTGGACTACGAATTTCCACTCACATGCGCGGAGCGCACTACACGCGAACCGCCAGCAACTTTCCCTCGGTTTCGATTTTGCGCTGATGTTCGTTGAAATCCGGTGCAGCGCAGACGAACAGCGTTCGGCCGTCGGATCCTCCGAGTCCGCAGGCGAAGACCCCGAGATCGAAATCGAGCTGCTCCAGAACTTCCCCGCCCTGCTTGACGTGCAGAATTCGCTGCCCCAGCGCGTCGGCGATCCACATCGTGCCGTCGGTGTCGATGCAGCAGCCGTCGGCGGCCACCTTCACCTCACTCATGGCCTCGGCCATGTCGGTCGACGACGGCGTCGCACCGAAGCTCGCCCAGTCACGCCGCTCCCCAAGTGACCCGTCCTCGGCGATGTCGAAAGCACTGACTCGGTTGCCTACCGTCTCGTCCACGAGCAGTTGGCCCGAATCGGTGAACGCCATTCCGTTCGGGAAATACAGATCCGATGCCACGACGTGGGCAGAGCCGTCCGGGTCGACGCGAATCAGATCGGCCGTCTCTACGGGAGCGAAGTTCATCAGATCGAACCCGAAGTTCCCGATGTACGCGCGACCTTGCGCGTCGACGAGCATGTCGTTGAGGTTCGCCTTCACGTACGTGGACAGGTCGGCGTGCACGGTCAGCGAACCGTCGTGCTCGCGCAGCAGCAGCTTGTAGTCGCGCATCGACACGATCAGCAGTCGGCCGTCGGGCAACCAGCCCAGGCCCGACGGCTGATGGGGCACCTCGGCTTCGACTCGGACGTCGGACCCGTCTTCGAGGGCGGACACGACGCGATGGGAATAGAAGTCCGACACCCAGATCCTTCCCTCGTGCCAACGTGGACATTCGAAATACGTGTATCCGTCGAGAACGACAGTGGTCTCCGGTTTCATGTTTCGCATTGAAACACCGCGGCAGGGGGTCGCGCCCGTGAATGCGTGAGCTGGCATGCTGGGACCCGTGTTCGACGCCCACTTGCACATCATCGACCCCCGCTTTCCGCTGATCGAGAACCACGGATTTCTGCCCGATCCCTACACCGTTTCGAATTATCTGTACGACGTGGACGGACTCGGCATCACCGGCGGTGCGGTGGTGTCGGGATCGTTTCAGGGCATCGACCACAGCTTTCTGTTGGCTGCTCTGGAGAGGCTGGGCCGCGGCTGGGTGGGCGTCACTCAGATCGATCCCGAGTGCTCCGACGAGGACATCATCGCGCTGCACGACGCCGGGGTGCGCGGAATGCGGTTCAACCTCAAACGCGGTGAGACCGACGTCGAGATGCTCACCACTCAGGCGCGGCGGGTCCACGATCTGGTCGGGTGGCACGCCGAACTGTACGTCGATGCCTCCCTGCTGCTCTCGCTCGAACCCATTCTCGCGAAGCTACCGGCCGTGAGTATCGATCACCTGGGCCTGTCGACGCAGGGTCTGCCGTATCTCCTCGACCTCGTCGACCGCGGAGTACGCGTCAAGGCAACGGGATTCGGACGGGTGGACATGGACATTGCCGACACGCTGCAGAAGATTCATCGGGTCAACCCCGAGGCGTTGATGTTCGGCACCGACCTGCCGGGCACTCGCGCCCCGCGCCCGTTCTCGGAGAACGACATCGACATCATTTCTCACGCCGTCGGCGGCGACCTACCGGCCGTGCTCGACGGTAATGCCCGGGCCTGGTATCGGGTCTCCTAGCGGTTCAGACGAGTACGGTTCCCCCGAGCCACACCGCGGACGCCAGTAGCGCACCGAACAGTTCCACCAGAATCGACAACCCGGCAGCTTTGGTGGCGTGCACCGTCGATCGCCAGGCCTCCGAATGGTTGCGGTGCCTCGGTACTTCGGCCACGTAGACGCCGCCGATGAAGCCGATGAGCAGTCCGACCACGGGGATGACGAAGAATCCGACGATGCCGAGCAGACCGCCGACCATCAGCGATCGCATCGGCACACCCGCCTCTCGCATGCGCCGGCCCGGCCACGTGTACTTCACGACGCCACTGACCACCAGCAGTACCGTCGCGATCGCGAACACCGTCCAGGCGGCCACTCCGCCGGTGAGCCATGCCCACACTGCGACGGCAGCGAAGATCAAAATGGTGCCGGGCAGAATCGGCAAAACGATGCCGACGAGGCCGACCAGAATCACCAGGCCGACCAGGACTTCTCCGAGCGTGCTCATGGACTCAGTGTGCACTGCCCGGGTCGTGGACGCGGCAATCAGACGGTGGGCCGAACCTTCCCCGCTGCCTCGCGGGCCCTGCTCCGCGCCGTCTCGATGTCCGACGCCGTCGATACCGCGACGCCCATCCGACGCCGGACGAAACTGGTCGGCTTACCGAACAGGCGCAGGTCGGTCTCGGGGACCGCCAATGCATCGGCGACGCCCTCGAAGGAAATGCCGTCCGCATCGACGCCGCCGTAGATCACCGCCGACGCACCGGGCGAGATGAGCGTCGTGTCGATCGGCAGACCGAGGATCGCACGAGCATGCAGCTCGAACTCCGAGAACCGTTGCGTGCGAAGCGTTACCAAGCCAGTATCGTGCGGCCTGGGACTGACCTCGGAGAAGTACACGGTGTCGCCCTGAACGAACAGCTCGACGCCGAAGAGCCCGCGTCCACCGAGCGCCGTCGTGATGCGCTCGGCGACGTCGCGGGCACCCGCCAGGGCCGCGTCGGACATCGGTTGCGGCTGCCACGACTCGATGTAGTCACCTGATTGCTGAAGGTGTCCGATCGGTTCACAGAACGAGGTGCCGTCCACCCCGCGGACAGTGAGAAGCGTTATCTCGTAATCGAAATCGACGAAACCCTCGACGATGACGCGACCGAGATCGACGCGGCCTCCCGCGAGGGCGTACTCCCAAGCGGCCTCGACGTCGGCCTCGCCGCGAACGACCGACTGACCCTTACCCGACGACGACATGACCGGCTTGATGACGGCCGGAAAGCCGATGGTGGACAGCGCTTGTCGAACATCGTCGAGCGAATCGGCAAATGCGTAGGGCGACGTGGGCAGCCCGAGCTCCTCGGCCGCGAGACGTCTGATGCCCTCGCGGTTCATGGTCAACTGGGTTGCTCTGGCCGTCGGAATCACGACCGTCCGGCCCCTGCTTTCCACCTCGGCCAACGCATCGGTGGCAATGGCCTCGATCTCCGGAACCACGAAGTCGGGCTGCTGCGAATCGATCAGCGCCAGCAGCTCTTCGGGGTTGCTCATGTCGATGGTGAACGCGTGATGAGCCACCTGATGGCCGGGAGCATTGTCGTAGCGATCGACGGCGAGCACCTCGACACCGAGGCGCTGGAACGCGATGATCACCTCTTTGCCCAGCTCACCTGCCCCGAGCAGCATCACCCGGGTAGCCCCGGGGGTCAGCGGAGTACCGATACGGACGGGATCTGGGGCAGTCACAGCCCCATTATCCACACCCCGATTGGTTGGACGCCCTAGTACAAGTTAGTCTCCATTCACATTCGCAGCTGACGAGTCGGAACGAGGCAACAACGTGTCGAACACTGGTGGACCACTCGCGGGGCTCAAAGTCGTCGAGCTCGCAGGTATCGGTCCCGGCCCGCACGCAGCATTGCTGCTGGCCGACCTCGGCGCAGACGTCGTTCGGGTCCAGCGCGCCGGACAGATCTCTCCCGACGACCACCAGCTACGCAGCCGCACCATCGTCGAGGCCAACCTCAAGGACCCCGCCGACATCGAGAAGGTGCTCGGCCTGATCGAACGCGCAGACGTGCTGATCGAGGGGTTCCGCCCCGGCGTCACCGAACGCCTCGGACTCGGACCCGACGACGCCTTGGCCCGCAACCCGCGCCTGGTCTACGGCCGGATGACCGGCTGGGGACAAGAAGGCCCGTGGGCGCAGACCGCCGGCCACGACATCAACTACATCTCCGTCACCGGAGTTCTCAACGCGATCGGCCGTGCGGGTGAGCGGCCCGTGCCGCCGATGAACATGGTCGGCGACTTCGGCGGTGGCTCGATGTTTCTCGTCTTCGGCATCATGGCGGCGCTCTACGAACGACAGAGTTCCGGGCAGGGACAGGTGGTCGACGCAGCCATGGTCGACGGCACTGCCGCACTGTCGCACATGATCTGGGCGTGGCGAGGCGTCGGAGCCTGGAGCGACGAGCGCGGCACCAACCTGCTCGACACCGGCGCGCCGTTCTACGACACCTACGAGACCTCCGACGGCGGATACATGGCAGTCGGCTCGCTCGAGCCGCAGTTCTACGCCCAGCTGCTCACCGGCCTCGGCCTCACCGACGCGGACCTGCCGTCGCAGATGGACAAGTCGCGCTGGCCCGAACTGCGCGAGAAGTTCACCACCACATTCCTGTCCAAGACTCGCGACGAGTGGGCCGGGATCTTCGACGGCACCGACGCGTGCGTGTCGCCGGTCCTCACCTTCGCCGAGGCCCCGAACCACCCACACATGAAGGATCGTGACTCGCTCATCGACGTCGGCGGAGTCACGCAGCACCGTCCGGCACCGCGGTTCTCCCGCACCGAGAACGGAGTCCCGACGCCACCGCCCTCCGCCGCGACCGACATCGCGTCGGTCTGGGCCTGATTTCCCGCGTCAGAACACCAGGGCAGGCTGCTCCGAATCGGCGCTCGGGGCCAAGGCTCGATACGCTGCGGCAGTAGCCACCACCGCAGCCCGAAGTTCTTGCGGCTCGCGGGTGTACGGCAGCCGGAGGTAGCGCTCGAAGGCACCCTCGACGCCGAACCGCGGGCCCGCTGCCAGAACCGCTCCGAATGCCGGAGCGGTGGCGGCCAACGCACTGGACACCGGAGCCGGCAGCTGCAACCACAGCGACATGCCGCCCTCGGAGCGTCGATATCGCCAGTCCGGAACATGCTCGGCCAGAGCGTCTTCGAGCACATCACGACGCTCACGCAGTTGCTTCCGCCGCAGCTCCAGGGCCGGTTCCGCGTCCTGTAGCAAAAACGAGGACGCCAGTTGATCCATGATCGAGGTGCCGAGATCGTGGGCCGCGCGCGAACCGGCGAGCTGCGAGACCAACGACGGATGTGCCCTGATCCACCCGATGCGGAGGCCACCCCAGAACGACTTCGATGCCGAGCCAATCGTGACGATGTCCGAGCCGGAGACTCGACCGAACGACGCCACCGGAGGCGGCGGTGGGGCGTCGAGCCAGAGGTCCACCATGGTCTCGTCCACGATGAGCGTCATCCGGGTGTCTCGGGTGATGCGGGCGAGTTCGGCCCGGCCTTCGGCATCGAGCACCTGCCCGGTGGGGTTGTGGAAGTCCGGAATCAGATACGCCACCTTGGCCGCCGTTTGCCTTGCTGCACTGCGGATTCCCTCCAGGTCCCAGTCTCCGTCGGCAGGGCGCACCGGTACCGGCACCGGCCGGGCACCCACGCGCCGGATGGCCTCGAGCGCATTGGGATACGTGGGGTGATCGATCAGGACGCGATCACCGGGCGAGGTCAAGGTGCCCAGCAGCAGCCGAACCGCTTGCTGCGCACCGGAAGTGACCATGATCTGATCAGCGGTAGTCGGCAGGCCACGTTCGACGAAGCGTCGAGCGATGGCCTCTCGCAGCACAGCCAAACCTATGGGTTCCATGCCGTGCGTCGGCAAGTACGTCGGAAGTGCTTGCAGCGCAGACTCGTACGCGGCCGTCATGGTGCCGTCCGCCGCCGACATCGCTGCGTGACTCATGTCCACCACCGGTCCGGACGGCGACGTCGACTGAATCAACAATCCGTTCGGCGTAGGCGCGGTAGGCAAGGCCACGGTGCTGCGCGAGCCCTGCCGGCTGATCAAGTACCCCTCGTCGCGCAACACCGAATACGAGGACGTGATGGTGGTGCGGCTCAGATCGAGCGCCGCAGACAGGTCGCGCTCGCTCGGCAGGCCGACGCCGAGCGGAATACGGCCGTCGTGAATGAGCAGACGGACTCCGTCTGCCAGGGCTCGATACGTCGGACGCGAGGCCTTGCGCTTACCGGATCCATCCGCGGACGCGTCGCCGCGCCAGCTACCGAGATCGCGGGCCAGTGACGTTGCATTGAGGACTCTCGAGGCCATGCTCCCCAGTATCAGCCCACTGGCATCGAACTTTCAAGTCCATTCTCGGATCGACTGGACTGCTAGAGTAGTTCCGGCGGATACTGGAGCAATGCCGAGCTACACGCTCTTCGACACTGCCATCGGCCGCTGCGGTCTTGCGTGGACCGAGGACGGGGTCATCGCCGTCGCACTGCCCGAGCCTTCCGACGAGGCAATGATGGAATACCTGGCCGGCTTCGGGGCCGCTGAAGGACCGGTCGACAATTTGGGTCGTTTCGCAGGCTCCACTCCTGACCTGGCCGCCGACGCGATAGATCGCATCTCCGGGCTCCTCGACGGCCGGGCGGTCGATATGAGTCCGATTCCGCTGGTTCTCGACGTCTCGGAGTTCGATGCCTCGGTGTACACGGGCTGCAGTGCAATTCCCCGAGGCGCGACGCTCACGTACGGCGAGATCGCTCGCAGGCTCGGCCATCCCGGCGCGGCACAAGCTGTCGGCGGGGCGCTCGGCCGGAACCCTGTGCCGATCATCGTTCCGTGCCATCGAGTGCTCGGCGCGGGTACGGAAGTCGGCGGCTTCTCGGCTCCGGGTGGGGCAAATACCAAACAGCGAATTCTCGGCATAGAAGGTGTACCGGGATTCGACGAGCCGACGTTGTTCTGAAATACCATCGGGACCATTCGGACTTCCCGACCGAATAAGTGGTCCGAAACAGGCCGGAAGAATCTATTCAGGCAGAAACTCCGAGGGACGGCATAGAGCCGTCGACCGCGGACACCTCGTGCCGACCACCGATTATGAAAGCACCCTCATCAGGCAACCAACCGATAGCTCCCCGCTGAAACAGGTTGTACCGACCGGAACCGGTGGGCGTCGGACGCTCATTGCTGATCGGATAGCCAAGTGCGCCATAGGGTCCCCCGTGGCCGAGGTACCAGTCGACGATAGGACCGTGCACCTCGTGCGCACCACCTTCGGGCAGCGCGAACACGGTGGCTCTCGCGAATTCCAGCATTCCCCCGCCTTCTGGCCCGAGCATGAATTCACCGACCTGCGCGCCGATCCACGGATGTTCGTATGCGAAGCGATCGAATTGGTAGCTGAAAACTTCCAATCCATTGTAATTCTCAGTCATCGACCGGCCCTCCGTCGCTGTACGTGAAGACAATTATCCACATTCACACGGGTCGGCGCAGACCAATTCGGACATATATGTAGATGAGCGCTATTGCAGTAGCGCGAGAATGTCTGCCGGAATCTGATCCGTGTCCGCCGGATCGATCACCGTCCGCGACCACGAACCGCCAGTTCCGTCGAGCCAAACCAGTTGATCCGGGCCGAGTAGCCACAACTGATCCCCAGACCACTGGACGCCGTAGCCGTAGGCGTCACTGGACGTGGCGGGGGCGCTGTACTGAACTGCGCCGGTGGTGTCGACGATCTGCAGAGTCTGAGCGCCGTCGATATCGACAACCCTGGCAGTCGACGCACCAGACGGAGAAGACTGGGGGGTGATCAAGTCGACCGGTGCGGGCGGGGTGGTGGTGAGTGATTCCGTCGTTGTCGTGGGCGCTTCCGTGGTAGTGCTGGGCGCTTCCGTGGTAGTGCTGGGTGCTTCCGTGGTGGTGGACGCTTCCGTTGGCGTCGTGCCTTCGGGTGTCGTGGTTTCGGGCGTCGTAGCGGATGAGGTCGTGGCTTCGGGCTTGGCCGTGTCGGTGGTAGCGATAGGCGACGTCGAGGTGATGCTCGGTGGTTCAACCGTGAGGGCCTGCGGGGCGCTGCGGGCAGCCGCACCGGCGGTAACAGAAGACGTTCCAGCCGTCGGGTCGCAGCTAGCAGAGGGCAACACCGAAACACCAAGAACAACAAGCCCAGGAACGAGTTTGATGTCTCTCGATGGCCCTTCAGCAGATACATGACTGCCCGATACGGTCTGCATTTTGTACGTGTAGACACCATCGAGCGCGCCGATGTTGATCAGCGCTCCGTTGACGATCGTCACCGATAGCTGACTCGCCGCGATCGGAACCGTTGCCACAATAGTGCTCGACCCTTTTAGCCTCATCACGTATTGGTAGGTGTACCCGGTTCCCGCGGTCGGCCAGGACAGCCTTGCTTGCGAAAGTCCAGAATTGGCGCACGTGAGAGAGGTAGGCGGCAGCAGCGGCGGAGCTGTGGTGAAGGTGCCACTCAATGCCGTTGCCGTATCCACTCCCGCTGCAAGAGTTGTCGGAGTGTTCGATGCAGAGATTCCCACGGCGCTCACCGCCGCAATGGCAAGAACGACGGTCAGCGGAGATTTGCTGTGTCGCGGGCGTGGTGCTCCCTCTGGTTGCACTCCATCCGGCTCGGCCTCTCGGCGACTTTCGGGTCTGAACGCCAACATCAACAGGACCCCGACGAGGATTCCGCCGAGGAAAACCGCGACTGGTCCGCTGAGCCAGGTCACCGCGTAGCCGAGTTTCGGAACGCTGAAGATCACTCGTCCGGCTTCACTGACTATGTACGTTTCCACGTCGGCATCGGAGTTCGCGTCGCCCTGGAGAATCAGCTGGGCGCTGTCGGTCCCCACTGCCCCGATCTCGATCACTCGGTGGGTGATGCCGTTGCCCGCTGCATTGGTGACGTTGACGATGTCCCCGACCTGAATCTCCGTGGCGGGCGTCTTCTTGCTCAGTGCCAGTGCGCCGGTCTCGATGGCCGGTGCCATCGACCCGGACCGAAAGATCAGCGGAGTGATTCCGAGGAAGACCGCGGCAAGAGCGAACAGCACACAGATCAACCCGGCGAATGCCCCTACGCTCAAAGCGATTTCGCGATAGAGCCGAGCTCGAGATCGCGGGGTAGCAGTCGGCGCAGAGCCGTCGACAATATCCGACATGACTAGCTCGACGTCGCAGTGAGGGTGTAGGTGATGGTGCCGGTTGCGGGAGTGGACGGCGCAGCACCGACCATCTTCACAACGAAGCAGAGACCTTCGGTCACGGGTGCCGGCAGTGGAAGCGTGGTGCCTTGGCCCACGATTGATCGATCCTGATGTGAAAACGTTTGCGGCGTGGAAAGTCCGGTCACTGTAGATAGCAGCGTGCCACTGCATCCAGTGTTCGTACCATCGGCAGAACCCAGGTAGACCGAGGAGTTGAGAAGGGTGCCCAATCCCGTGGTGCTAATGACCGTGGCCATGATCGAGTAGGTGAATCCAACACTTCCCGAGTTCGAAACGATCAAGTTCGCTGAACGCGTGTCGTTCGGAAAAAGATCAACTTTCTTCATTGAAGTTTTGAAGGCCAACGGGTCGTTGTCCTCCGCTGGGTTTCCCAGCTTGATGTCGATTTTTCCGGTCGTGAAAACCCCGGAAGTCGCAGTGGCACTGTCGGACCATGAGGCCAGTGTTCCCACCGCGCCCAACCCCAACACGATGCCGATCGACATGATGGCCCGGGCACGAGCACTGATGAGCGCGAGGCCGATTCGGCGCAGGACGCTCGAAGGGCCGAAACCGCTACCGTGACGCGCCATCAGGGCTGCGCCCCTTCCCTTTGATCGCGGCCGCCGATACCTGCCGCAGCGAGGCAAGGGGCGGTGTCCTGATTGTCCCATTGAACCACCAGATCGACACCTGCCGTGGACTTCTGGGTTTCGTTTCCGGCGTCGACAGTCATCCCGACAGTGGCGTCGACGCGGCGCTTCTCGCCGGCAGCAACGACGAGCGATACACACTCCGGCGAGGACTCGACCCCGTCGATCGAGACGACGAGCGCTCGACCGAACGCAGGATCGTCGCTGTCGATGATCAACTGCACGCGACCGTCCTCCTCGGTGTGGTTGAACACGTGAAACGTAGAACTTCGTATGTCACCGGGAACCCAGCGAATGTCCTTGTTGAACAACGAATCGGGCAGAGCAGGCAGCCACGTCTGACCGTCGCTGCTGTAGCTGACGGACTGCAACGGACGAGAAGGACCGGCACCGATGAGCAATACGACCACCAGCATCGCGAATACAGCGCCCGAGGCCACCGTCGTGCTGTGACTCATAACGATCGTGACCCCTTCCGCTGCTTGCGGTGATCCAGTCCGGCACCGACGAACATGAACAGTGCATAGCCCGCCAAACCGATGACGATGACCGTCACCGTGATCTTCCGCTGCTCACCGTTGAGCCAATTGTTGACGTACCCCATGTACGGGACCGAGTACCAGACCTTGCCGCGAATTTGACCCACCTGCACCGGGTTTTCGTCGTCGGCACCGTTGTTGTCACCGCGCGTGATGTACGTCGTAGTGCCCCGCCCGCTCTGCCGCGTAGCGACGATTCGGTGCGTCACCACATCGGGTTCACCGGAACGGATCTGATAGGTGATCGGCGTTCCGACTCGGAGCTCGGCGACATCGGCGGGTTTGACCACCACGAGGCTTCCGGGTGGATAGGTGGGCCGCATGGACCCGGTGAGGATCGTGTACGGAGTCGACCCGCTGACCAGTGGGATCACGATCGTCACAGCCAGAACGAACAGCATGACGGCCAACAGTGTGTACGAGACAACCCGATTCACCCACCACAGGACGCCGGTGTGCTCGTCCTCCGTTGCGACTGGAGGGATTACCTCGGTATCGTCGCCCGCGCTCATGTCTGATCCGCTCTGAACGAGAACGCCACCGTCGACGTCTGAATCTGGGGCGGGTCAGCGCCGGCAGCAAGCCGAAAGCACCACACCTCGTTCACGCCTGCGGCCAGTAGTCGCGCCGCGGGGGCAGTGGGTGCCTGTGCGCCACTGGCATTTCCGGTGTAGAGGACCGTCGTCGAGCCTGTCGGCGCACCTGTGGTGGGGCATTGCGCCGCCGACGTCACCAATGTCGCCGTCAGCGTGAGTGGTACCGCACCGGTCAAAGTAGTTCCCTGCAAGCGGTAGTTGAAAGGCACGTTGCCCGCGTTTCGGATCGACAGCGATGCCTGCGAAAAACCGTTCGGTCCCAGGTTCGTCGATCCGAGTGCCGCGAGTACGTAATTGTTCACTTCGGCCCCCGCGGGCCCAACCTTGATGTCCAGGGTGCCAGAGTTGATAGTGCCGCCACTGATCACTTTTTCTTCACGCCACAGCGCGCCCGTCGCCTGCGCTGATCCGAAGACCACCACGACGACGGACGCGGCTGCGAGCGCCCAGTATCGGCCGTGCTTCAAGGTAACCAGGACTCAGAGCGGACGGACCTGGTCGAGCGTCAAGGTC
>NZ_CAPS01000045.1 GCF_000333955.1 Rhodococcus sp. AW25M09 | reverse complement strand
CACTCAGATCGTCGGTGACCAACCGCTCGTTGCTGTCCGAGTCGACGATGATCTCCGCATCGAGGCCGTATCGGGCGGCCCGCCACTTGTTCTCCTGCACGTGCCACGGCGGGATCGACGGCAGAGTCTCCCCCGCCTCGAGTCGCTCGTCGAGGTGGACGATCAGGCAATGCGTCAACGCGACGAGGGCGGCCAGTTCCCGCTTGGTCGACGCTCCGTCGCACACCCGGACCTCGATGGTTCCCCACTTCGGAGCCGGCCGAATGTCCCAGTGCATACCGCCGAGTTGTTCGATGACGCCGGTCTTGAGCTGATCACGAACGAATCCCTCGAACTGCGACCAGTTCTCGAACTGGAACGGCAGCCCTGCGGTCGGCAGTTGCTGGAACATCAACGCACGGTTGCTGGCATAACCGGTGTCGTTGCCCGCCCAGATCGGCGAAGACGCCGACAGCGCCAGCAGGTGCGGGTACTGCAGCAACAGGGAGTTCAGAATGGGAAAAACCTTGTCGGGGGACGACACTCCGACGTGTACGTGCACGCCCCAGATCAGCATCTGACGACCCCACCACTGCGTGCGCGCGATCAGCTCGTCGTAGCTCGGAGAGCTGGTGAGCTGCTGCGTGGACCACTCGGCGAAGGGATGCGTGCCGGCCGAGAACAGGTCGATTCCCAAAGGATCCGCAGCCCGGCGCACCAGCTCCAGGGAGCCACCGAGGTCCTCCATCGCTTCCCCGACGTTCTCGCACACTCCGGTGACGAGCTCGACGGTGTTGCGCAGCAACTCCTTCGTCACCCTCGGGGTGTCCCCGGCCAGCTCACTGACCCCGTCCATCACCGCCTCGGCGGAGTTCACCAGGTCTCGCGTGTTCTTGTCGACCAGTGCAATCTCCCACTCGACGCCGAGCGTCGGGCGAGGTGAGCTCGCGAAGTCGATCCGGGGAGCGCTCAAACTACTGGAGAACCGCGCACGCTGCCCGTGCACCGGCATCGCCGGTCATCAGGGTCGTCATGTCCGGCACCGAGGCACCGTCGGCCAGCGTGTACCGCGGCGGGATGTTGGCGAAGTTGTCGGCACCTTCGTGCACGATCACCGAGGTTCCGGCACCATCCGCGCGCAGATCGTCGAGCGTGATCGCGTCGGTGGTGGTGACGAGCCGGCCGGTGCCGTCCTCGCCGACCTGGATGGACGTCAGATCACCGCTGGAGGGGTGCTCGGTGCGGCCGTCGACCTGCAGATGGCCGCCCGCGGACAGGAACGCACCCGGTTCGCCGCCGGTAGGTGCTACCGAGTTGGGCTCGCACGCGGCGACGGTGTGGACGTGAAATCCGTGAAAGCCGGGGGCCAAATCCTCGACCTCGGCGGTGACCGTGAGCTTGTCGCCCTCGGACGCGAACGTCACCGTACCGACCTCGGCACCGGACGCATTGCGCAGCGTGCCTTCGATGGAGTCGGCGGACCCCGACTCGGCCCGCCCGTCACCCGCGCCGGCTGCGGCCGCAGGATCGGATTCGCCCGTCCAGACCGGAGGGACGGTACCGGGTGCGTCGGACCGAACCTCGCCGTTGCTGCAGGCAGAGAGACCGAGCGCTGCGATCGCGAGGACCGGCACCACATAACGCAACGATCGGGTCGCAGCAGTGCGTCGCTTGAACATGTCCATCGGAAATCGCTCCTCTTTCAGGCAGTTTCGCCGGGCTCGAAAATGATAACGTGCCGCCCGATTCGACCGAACCGGGCACGATCTCGAGGTTCGGAAATCAGTGGGTCAACGGTAAGAAATTACTGGGTCACGATGACCACGACGCCGACCGTGGGTTCGAGCGAGGTCGGCTTGGGCTCGGCCGGAACGCCGAGTTGGGTGGCGATCGTCTGCGCGGCCTGTTCCTCACCTGCACCCGTGCCGTAGTACACCGCGGTCTGCGCGAACTGGGCCTCGTTGAAGTTTCCGGTCTCGACCACCGTCCATCCCTCGGCGGTCAACGTATCGGCGGTACCGGCCGCAAGACCGGAGATGTTCGAGTTGTTGAGGACCCGCACTTCGATGTCGGCGGGTGTTCCCGAGGTGGGGCTCGGCGCTGCGGAGCTGGCAGGCGCGTCGCCTGCCGGAACCTGAGCTGCAGGAGCCTGCGCTGTCGGTGCGACTGCCGCGGGCGCGCTCGTGGTCTCCGCGACGGACGGCTCGGCGGCCGCATCGGAATCGGAACCGGTGAGCGAGAGTGCGCCGATCGCTGCGAACAGGATCGCGAGCGATATCAGGACCATGGCCAGAGCACGGAGTGGTGGCCCGGTCTGTTCCGGGTTGGGGCTGCTCACGTACTCGACCCTAGCCGACCGTCGACGACGGCTCGGAACACGCAATCACAGGCCCTGCTCAGACGTCGAAACCCAGACGACGTGCCGCGCGGGCCTTCTGCCGACTCGCACGCAGTCGACGCAGTCGCTTGACCAGCATCGGGTCCGCGGCGAGGGCTTCCGGACGATCGACCAAGGCATTGAGGATCTGGTAGTAGCGGGTCGCCGACATGGAGAAGAGTTCCTTGATGGCCTCTTCCTTCGCCCCGGCGTACTTCCACCACTGTCGCTCGAAGGACAGGATGTCGTGCTCTCGTCGACTCAGGCCGTCCGCACCGACCTCATTCGGATCCTGAGTGCCGTCCGAACTTCCCGGTTGCTGAGACTGGTTCGAGTCACGCGCTGCTGCGCCGTCCATCCCACTCCTCGACTTCTCGACTCCCCGAGGCCTGCCCGAAAACCGGCCACGGGGAAATCTACTTCCCCCAGTGCTGCCGACACCCGTACGGGCACCGACCGAATTACACACATGTTCTTCGACGATCATTCAACCACGCTCGACGCCCGGGGAACGGCTCCCGCGAGGTAGCGGCGCGTGGCGTGTTCGGTGAAGGTAGGCCGCACGACTCACGAGGTCGATCCGCACCCGGTGGTTCACTGTCGCTACCCATCGGCGGAATCCCGCACGCCGACGCCGATACCGAACAACCAGGTGCGGTTGCCGTCGGCCAGGGCACGTGAGCCACCCACTATCCTTGTCGACCATGGCAATTCTTCCCATCCGGATCGTCGGCGATCCGGTGCTGCATACCGCTACCGCTCCCGTCACCGAGTCACCCGCCGAGCTGGCCGAGCTGATCGCCGACATGTACGAGACCTTGGCACTCGCCAACGGTGTCGGTCTCGCAGCCAACCAGGTAGGCGTCGGCAAGCGCCTGTTCGTCTACGACTGCCCTGATCAGGGCGAGGACGGCAAGATGATCCGCCGCCGCGGCGAGGTCGTCAACCCGGTGCTCGAGACGTCCGAAATTCCGGAGACGATGCCCGACCCCGAAGACGACGACGAGGGCTGCCTGTCGGTTCCCGGCGAGCAGCACCCCACCGGCCGCGCGGACTGGGCCCGGGTGACCGGCACGGACGCCAACGGCGATCCGGTCGACATAGAGGGGCGAGACTTCTTCGCTCGGATGCTCCAGCACGAGGTGGGTCATCTCGACGGTTTCCTGTACACCGATGTGCTCATCGGCCGACACGCGCGGGCCGCGAAGAAGGCCATCAAACGAGCCGGTTGGGGTGTGCCGGGACTGAGCTGGACGCCGGGCACGGTGAACGATCCGTTCGGGCACGACGACGAAGACGAAGACTGACTCACCCGATGACCGGGGAATCATGAGCGTTGCGGTGGGGTCGCGGGTGATGCTCCGCTACCGCTTGCCACCCGGGCACACCCATCCGATGACGGACGTCATCGGCGAACTGGTGTCCATCGACGCCGTCGCAGTCTCGGTCCGCGGCCGGGACGGTGCGCTCGTCCAGGTAGCCGTGGACCGCGTCGTGGCCTTGAAACCGTTGGGCCCCAGGCCGATTCGGACGTCGGAGATTCGGTCGCTCGAGGCGGCCGCAGCAGACGGATGGCCGGGCGTCGAGCGCGAATGGGTCGACGGTTGGCAGCTGCGCTTCGGGCACGGTTTCACCGGTCGCGCCAATTCGGCGGTACCGCTCGAACCCGGAGCATCGACGACGGCCGACACGCTGTCGAACATCACCGGCTGGTACGCCGCACGAGGAGTACCGCCGACGCTCTCACTTCCCGATCGCCTCGGCACCGTCCCGGCCGGCTGGTCGTCGTACAACGAGACGTCGGTCATGGCTGCCGATATCTCGAACCTCGTGCTGCGCGAGGGCGATTCGGCCATCGCCGTGACAGCGCATCCGACGCCTGACTGGTTGAGCTCCCTGCATTACCAGGGCCGCCAGGCACCGACGGGGGCAGCGGAGGTGGTCTCCGCGGTCCATGACGGCACGCTCGGATTCGGCACGCTCGGTACCGGCTCCCTCGCAGTGGGGCGTGCGGCGGTCACCACCGCCCCGGACGGTCGATGCTGGGTGGGGTTGACCTCGCTCTGGGTCGCCCCGGAGCATCGCCGCAACGGCCTGGGCACGTTGATGTGCGGCGAGTTGGTGCGATGGGGACGAGAGAACGGCGCAACCCATGCATATCTGCAGGTGGCCGTCGACAACACCGACGCCGCCGGTCTGTACCGAGATCTGGGCTTCGCCGAGCATCACCGATATCGCTACGCACGTCCGGCCTCGTGACGACGTGCTCGATGCGATCGGTCGCGAGCGTGTCGGAGGCGTTCTATAAGGTTCCTCCCCGTGCGCTTGGCTACTTGGAACGTGAACTCCGTCCGCTCTCGTCAGGATCGAATCGTCGATTGGCTGGAGCGATCCGACGTCGATGTTTTGGCGATGCAGGAAACCAAGTGCAAGGACGCACAGTTTCCGTATCAGCGGTTCACCGACATCGGGTACGAGATAGCCCATACCGGATTGAGTCAATGGAACGGCGTCGCGATCGCGTCCCGGGTCGGTCTGGACGACGTGCAGGTCGGGTTCGAGGATCAGCCCGGATTCAGCAAGGACCCCGAGATCGATCCCGCGCAGGAAGCGCGCGCCATCGGTGCCACGTGTGACGGCGTCCGTGTCTGGAGCCTGTACGTGCCGAACGGTCGCGAGCTGGCCGATCCGCATTACACCTACAAACTCCAATGGCTGGCCGCACTGAAGGCCGACGCGCAGGCGTGGGTGACGGCGGATCCGCAGGCACAGATCGCGCTGGTAGGCGACTGGAACATCGCGCCCACCGACGACGACGTCTGGGATCCCGCACTGTTCGAGGGCAAGACCCACACCTCCCAGGCCGAGCGCGACGCCTTCAGCGCGTTCGCCGACGCCGGGTTCACCGAGGTGACGCGGCAGTTCACCCCCGAACCCCGGACGTACACCTACTGGGATTACACGCAATTGCGGTTTCCGAAGAAGCAGGGTCTGCGCATCGACATGGCTCTGACCTCCCCTGCCCTGTCGGCCCGCGTGACCGGCGCGTCGATCGACCGCGAGGAACGCAAGGGCAAGGGAGCCAGCGATCACGCTCCGGTGATCGTCGAGATCGGCTGAGCACTCTCGGCAGACCTACCCACTGTCTCGGCGGACCGCTTCGCGACGGCTCGGGCGGCGATGATCGCTCCGACGGCGATCAGCACGCCGTGAGCGATTCGTACGGCCGGCGGGGTGTAGAACTGCGGCAGAAACAGCACGAACCCGGCCGCCAGCACCATCGCATAGCGGTTCCGCAGCGCGAATGCCACCAGCCCGACGGCGATCAGCACCAGCCCGAGACCGAACATGACCGATTGCACCAGCGAATAGCGGATCGGATCCGCCAGTTCGATCAGGGCGGGATTCGAGTTCGCTACGGCCTCGACACCCAGAGCATGCAGGGCGAACGTTTCCGCGCCGTAGTACGTCAGAACCAGGCCGACGCCGACCCACGTGGTGACGACGGCGAGATCGGACCGTCTACCGGTGTACAACACCGCCAGACCGAGTGCGATGAAGCCGAGCATCGCGAAGGTGTGCGCAAGCACCCACTGCGAGGATGCGAACGCCTGCGCTCCCGGGGTACCCACCTCGTCGGAGTACGGCCGGAGTGCGGGATAGGCGGCGAACATGACGGCGATGAAGAGGTACACAGCTGGTCTCATGGGAATACCCACCCTTTCGAGAGCGGCGCTCTCTTCAGGAAGCAGTATTCACCTCAATGCCGTCTACGGCAAGAGCAGTGCTCTCTATTCGACGACCAAGTCCAAGAATTCCTCGTGTTCCGCGAGATATCGCCGCACGTACGTGCAGATGGGAACGATCCGCCACCGGCGATCGCGCGCAGTGTTGAGTGAAGCCCGCACCAGCACACCGGCCCAACCGCGGTCGCCGTACTCCGCTTTGACCACGGTATGCATGAGCGCGACGACGGAGCCGTCGCCGACGCATCCGTCGCCGAAGCGGTAGCCGAGAATGCCGACGAGTTCGTCGTCGACGAAGAGATCGAACCTACTGTGATCGACGTCGTCCTCGATGCGGACGACAGGTCGCTCGACCGGGGCGACCGCGGCGACACGTCGTGAAATGATGTGACTCATGTCACCCATGAGACCAGTGTTACTCGTGTGACGTGAGAAGAGTGCATCGATCGTCGCCGAGTCGAGTCCCTAATGTAACCAGCCCTAATGTAACCAGCCCTAATGTAACCAGCCCTATCGTGACCGGCGAGCGTCGGAAGAACAGCGTCAGAGAGCGACCAGCATGTCTTTGTACTCCGGATTTGCGGCGGCGAATCGCTGCACGTAGGTGCAGACAGGCCTGACTTTCCAACCGTACGCACGGGCACTGTCCAACGCGCGACGCACCAGAATGCCGGCCAGACCCTGATGACCGAAATCCTCGGTGATGACGGTATGCATGAAAGAGACGACGTGCGTTCGCGTGGCGCGCGTACCGTTTCCCTCCACCTCGAAGAATCCGACGATCCCGACGAGATCGCCGTTCAATCGAAGCTCGAACCGATTCTGGTCTTTGTTGATCGAGACATCAGCGCTAGGAGAACTCGCAAGCATGGGACGCCTCCTTCGCTGTGTGTGGAGTGGTGAACGAGTGAATCAGATGTGACGTGCACCACTATTAAACATGCGCGCGGTGGCTCTGTCACCTTTTCTACCAACAAACCTTCGGATGCGTAGGTTTGCCGCCCGGTCACGAGCCGAATGCTGGTATCGATCATAAGTGCCCCTGTTCGACGTTGTGATACAACAACATTCGAAGACCGGCCGTATTCTCACCGAATATTCACAGGTTCGGATTCGGCCGCCGAGGCTATGCTCTCGCCGCCGCCGGTACTGTCGACTCTCGTGAAGTTCCTACCGCTCACGCCCAACGGCGAGACTCCCGTCCGTGCGCTGACGATCGCCGGAACCGACTCCGGCGGCGGTGCCGGAATCCAGGCCGACAGCCGCACGATGGCGCTGTTGGGTGTCCACGCGTGTGTCGCCGTCGCAGCAGTGACCGTTCAGAACACCGTCGGTGTGACGGGCTTCCACGAGATCCCGCCCGATGTGGTGGCGGCGCAGGTTCGCTCGGTCGTCTCCGACATCGGCGTCGGCGCAGCGAAGACCGGAATGCTGGCGTCCACCGCGATCATCGAGGCCGTCACGGCCGTGTGTACCGAGGTCGGCATCGGCCGCGACCAGCCGGTTCCGCTGGTCGTCGATCCGGTGTGTGCGTCGATGCACGGCGATCCACTGCTGCACGCCGAGGCACTCGACGCCATCCGGCACACCCTGTTTCCGATTGCGTCACTGGTGACGCCCAACCTCGACGAGGTTCGGTTGATCACCGGCATCGACGTGATCGATGACGCGAGCGCACACCGCGCCGCCGAAGCACTGCACGGGTTGGGCGCTCAGTGGGCCCTGGTCAAGGGCGGCCATCTACGCACCTCCACGCACAGCACCGACCTACTGTTCGACGGCGACTCTTTCCTCGAATTCACCAGTGAACGCATCGACACCGGCAACGATCACGGCGGCGGCGACACCCTCGCCGCGTCGATCGCGTCGGCGCTGGCACACGGATATTCGATGCCCGACGCGGTGGCGTTCGGCAAGGAGTGGGTCACCCGCTGCCTGGCCGCGTCCTACGACCTCGGTGCTGGGCACGGCCCGGTGTCACCGCTGTGGCGACTGCACGAGCCGGAGGATGCGTAGGTCGTCCGGTGCGCCCTTGATCTTCGGAGCGAAGAAACTGCGCCGATAGGGCTTGGACACCACCTGCAACGCGTCGAGCACCTCCGGTGGCACGGCAGCCAGCGCTGCCCCCGAGATCATCACGTTCCCGTTTCCGCCGGTCTGCATCACCCGGGCGGCGACGGTGACGTCGACGCCGAGCCAGTCCGATCCGACCTGACGCGGGCTGCCGGTGTGGATACCGACTCGCATGGTCGGGGTGTAGCCGTCGACGTCGACGCCGCGTAGAGCCTCCTTCGCTGCGAACACTGCATCGACAGCTTTGCCCGCATCGGTGAACACGGCCATGATCCCGTCGCCCAGCCTCTTGACGACATGGCCCCCGCGGAACGCGACTTCGGGTTCGACGGCCTTGGAGACCTTACGGAGCAAGGTCAACGTGGCCGTGTCGCCCGCACGCAGCGACCACGACGAGAAGCCGACCAGATCGGTGAACACGATCGTGACGTCCTGTTCGCCGCGGCCTCGCCCTGCTCGTTCGAGGATCGCCTGCCACACCTGCAGGGCACCGAGGCCGACTTCACGAGACGCGCCCGGTTCGTCGTCGAGTCCGTTCGCCGCCAGAAACCGATCGGCCACCCGGGCGACGGCCAGTGCTCGTCCCGGACCGTCGATCGACATGGGATCGCCGAATGTGGGGTCACCGGGTAATGCTCGACGCACACGCCGAACTGCCCCGACCACTGTGGGTGCTCGGTTGGTGGTGCGGACCCACTCCACCACCGAGGCGACGACTGCGTTCACAATATCGAGCGTAACCCACAGTTACACATACCTGGCCTCACCCGTCGGCCCGTGCAGCCTCGCGCTCCGCCCCCACCGGCACCCCGTTGGGACCCTCCACAGACTGCGCGTAGACGCCGATTCCGTAGGCCACGGCCGCGCCGTTCGCGGCCAAGGCGTCTCGGTCGACGTTGGCCAACGTGTCCTGATCGGTGTGATAGTTCTCGTCGAATGCCTGATCGGCGGTGCCGCCCCACTTCTCGGCCTGCTCGGCGGTCTTGTTCTCGTCCGCGCCGCTGAACACCCCGCCGGCGGGGATACCGACCTCGATGAACGGGCCGTAGTCCGAGCGACCGTCGAAATCGGTGCCGTCGACGGTCACACCGTCGTCGGCCAGTCGCTCGACGAACGTGCGCTCGATGCCGTCGGATCCGTCCGGTCCCGCGGGCTCGCCCACCTTGTCGGAATCGTCGCCGTCGTAGGCGAGGTACCCGGCGTTGTGCGAGCCGACCATGTCGAAGTTCAAGTACAGCGCGATGTTTCGCTTGTCCTCGTCGGACAGGCTCTCGACGTATTCGGTGGAGCCGACGAGCCCCTGCTCCTCGGCACCCCAGAACGCGAAGCGAACCGCGTTGGTCACCTCGGGAGCACTGCCCATCTGCAGTGCCGTCTCGAGTACTGCCGCGGTGCCGGAGCCGTTGTCGTTGATGCCCGGACCCTCGGGAACGCTGTCGAGATGTGCGCCGGCCACCACCACGTTCTCGGTCGAACCGGTGGTGGTCTGCGCAATGATGTTGCGGCTCTTCGTCGTTTCGGTCGTGGTATCGAGCGTCAGCGTGACCTCGGGAGCCGCGAGCACTGCTGCGGCGTCGTCCTGGCCGACTCCGCCGGTCGGAATCTTTCCGGTCTCGGCGTCGCCGAGCGTCCCGGAGTCCAGTGGTCCCGGTTCGTTGTTGACGATGATTGCAGCGGCGGCACCCAATTCTGCTGCGACACTTTGCTTCACACCGAACGGACAGACTCCGCGCGGCACGACCGCGATGGCACCGGCCAGGTCGAGTCCGGCGTAATCGGCCGCCTCGCAGCCGTCCGCATCGGGCGGGGCACCGACGACTCTCGCGGTGATGCCCTCGGCACCGGTGGTCGGTGAGTAACTGAGCGCGAACACCGGAATCTCGGTTCCCGCAACCGACAGGATCTGAGTCTGCGCCTCGAAAGTGTCGAACTCGAATTCCGGTGTGGCGACCTCGAAACCAGCCGATTCGAGTTGCGAGAGAACATAATCGACACTCGCGTCGTATCCGGCGGTACCGGCGGCGCGGTTTCCGTCGTTCGCGGCGGCAATGGTTTCCAGCTGCTCGAGGTGCCCGACGAGCGCATCCTCGGTGACTGCTACCGACAGGCCCGGCCCGTCGGGTGTCGCGAAAACTCTGGCCGGTTCCTCGCCTCCCGCCCCTGTACCAGAGGTGGACGAGCAACCGGCCAGAATCAGGACCGTGACTGCGCTACCTGCAAGCAAGGAAATCCGCATAACGGACACCCTACCCAGTCATTTCGCGCAGCGTCAGGCGTCGCGACGATTGACGACGAGCACTGCTACCCCGAAGATCACCGCGGTGAAGACGACGAAGTAGACAAGACTGCCGACCGGCCCCCAGTGGAAATCAACTCCTCCCGAGCCGGCCAGGAAATGGTCGGCGTTCTTGAACGGCAGGAACGGCTGAATCTTCTCGCCGACCTTCGGGATGAGCCCGACGAGGTTCTCGATGAGCAACGGCCACAGCAGCAGGACGGCGATCGCGCCGGCGGACTGCCGAATGAGCGCGCCCACCGCGACGGCCAGGAAGATCTGCACGAACGCCAGAATCGCCGTGCCGTAGACGACGCGCCAGGTGCCGTCGACATCGAAGCTCATCAGCGCGCCCGCTTCCTCGCCCGCGATCGACTTCGCCAGGAACAGTGCACCGAACGCCAGGATCAACGACAGCACCGCTCCGTAGATGCCGACGATGAGCGCCTTGGCTCCGAGCACCGACGCCCGATTGGTGACTGCCTGGAATGTCGTCCGAATCAGGCCGAAGCGGTATTCGCTGGTGACAGTGAGGGCCGCCAGGATCATCAACACCATGACCCCCAGCCCGCCCACACCGCTGCTGACGACGTCGTACGCGGTGGTCGGCGGAAGCCCCTCCGGAGCGTCGGGGCCGAGGGCGGTCTTCGCGGCCCAACCGAGGATGGCTCCGAACCCGAGGCCGAACACCACCACGATCGCGCTGCACCACCACGGCGATTTGGTCGAGGTGAACTTGATTCTTTCTGCTGCCAAGACGCCCATCAGAGTGACCCGCCCATCGCTTGCTGATTGCCAGATTCTTCGGCTCCCGAGCCGTGATATTGCACTGTGTCTCCGGTGAGTTTCATGAATGCTTCCTCGAGCGATCCTCGCTGAGAGGCCAACTCGTGCAATGTGATTCCGGACCGGCCGGCGATGTCGCCGATCGCGTCCGTCGTGGAGTTCAATACCACGAGCGAGGGTTGCAGCTCGTCGGTCTGGTCCGGCTCACGCACTGTGAGCCCGGCCGTGGTCAGGGCCTTGCGGAGACCGTCGAGCTGCGGGCTGCGCACGCGCACCGAGGCCTCGGAGGCGTGGTCGATGAATTCCTGCACCGAGGAATCGGAGATCAACTTGCCGCGTCCGATGACGATGAGGTGCTCGGCAGTCTGCGCCATCTCCGAGAGCAGGTGGCTCGAGACCAGCACCGTTCGCCCCTCGGCAGCCAAGCGCTGCATGAACTTTCGGATCCAGACGATACCTTCGGGGTCGAGCCCGTTGACCGGCTCGTCGAACAGCAGCACCTTGGGATCACCGAGCAACGCGCCCGCGAGGCCGAGGCGCTGAGACATACCGAGCGAGAAGCCGCCCGCATTCTTCTTCGCCACGTCGGACAGTCCCACCAGACGCAGCACCTCCTCGACGCGAGACTTGGGGATGCCGTTGGAGGCGGCCATCCACTCGAGGTGCGCACGCGCCGAGCGGTTCGGGTGCACCCACTTGGCGTCGAGCAGAGCTCCGACGCTACGCAGTGGCTGCTTCAGGTGGCTGTAGCTCTTGCCCTCGATGGTCGCCGTACCCGAGGTGGGTCGGTCGAGACCGAGGATCATCCGCATCGTGGTCGACTTTCCTGCGCCGTTGGGGCCCAGGAAGCCGGTCACGATGCCGGGTTTGATGGTGAAGGTGAGGTTGTCGACCGCCGTCACCGCGCCGTATTGCTTGGTCAGTCCTGTCACTTCGATCATGGGAACAACCTTCCCCGATCGAACGCGTTCGCACATCGGCCCACAGTCGCCTTCTCCATCATCCTTTCGGATGACCCACACCCTGAGACAGTCGGTCGCATCGGCGGCACGCGGCCACCATAGGCGCGCCCGCAAATGCGCGCGCGTTTGCCAGATGCGCGTGGATTCGCCTCGTATTCGCCACTATTCTGCGCGCGTTTCGCACAAGCGCGCGCGTTTGCCGGATACGCAGCCACAGAAGGTGCCGCGCCGACGACACGGCCGGCTACATGGGCGAGCTGGCCTGCGCCCAGAATCGCTTCGGAATCCGCCCCGCATGTCGCGCTTGGTATCCTGCGGCCACCGCGTGACGCATCGCCGACGCCATCAGCGCCGGATCCTTCGCTCGGGTCACCGCGGTGGCGAGCAACACCGCATCGCAGCCGAGTTCCATCGCGAGGGTGGCGTCGCTGGCAGTGCCGATGCCCGCGTCGAGGATCACCGGAACCGACGCGGCGTCGACGATCATCTCGATGTTGTGCGGGTTCGAGATGCCCAGGCCGGTCCCGATGGGCGAGCCGAGCGGCATGACGGCCACGCAGCCGACGTCCTCGAGCCGCTTGGCCAGGACCGGGTCGTCGGTGGTGTACGGCAATACTTGAAAGCCGTCGTCCACAAGTTGTTCTGCAGCCTTGACCAATTCGATGGCGTCGGGCAGCAGGGTTCGCTCGTCGGCAATCACTTCGAGTTTGACCCAGTCGGTCTCGAGCGCCTCACGTGCCAGTTGCGCGGTGAGGACTGCTTCGGCCGAGCCGCGGCAGCCCGCGGTGTTCGGCAGCGGCGCAATGTTCAACCGGCGCAGCAGATCCAGCACTCCCGTCCCGCCCGCGGCGTCGACGCGGCGCATCGCGACGGTGGTCAGTTCGGTTCCCGATGCGACGAGGGCGTCCTCGAGCACCGCGAGATTGGCCGCTCCCCCGGTGCCGGTGATGAGCCGGGAGGTGAAGGTGCGGTCGGCGATGACCAGTTGATCGTCCATGCTCAACCGCCCTGTACTGCGGTGAGAACGTCGACGTTCCAACCCTTTTCGACGGCAGTGGTGTTCCACGTGCTCCTGGGCAGCACGGCACCGTCGACGGCGACGGCGATCCCCTTCTCGGGCAGCCCCAGGAACTCGAGCAGCCGACGCATGGTCATGTCCTCGGTGAGCAGGTGGTCCTCACCGTTGACGGTGATACCGATGGCAACCTGTGTCATGGTGTCCTTTCGATCTGCAGACTGTGAATGTGCGGAAAACGTTCGGGGGTGGCGGATTTCGCCTCGGCGATCTCCTCGCCGGCGATCAGCGCGGCCACCGCGTCGGCGGTGATGGGGGCGAGCAGGATGCCGTTGCGCCCGTGGCCGGTGGCGACGATGACGTTCTCGGCCAGTCGGCCGATGATCGGTAGCCCGTCCGGACTCATGGGGCGCAGACCCGCGGCGGTCTCGTACAGTTCGTATTCGCCGATGCTCGGCATGAGTCGTTCGGCGTCGGCTATCAGGTCTCGCACCCCCGCGACGGTGACCTGCGTATCTTGCCCGGACTCGTATTGCGTTGCGCCCACGACCAATCCGTCCCCGCGCGGCACCAGGTAGATCGGGCGGCCGTGCACGGTTCCGCGGACGGTACGGTTCGGCGGCGCAGTAGCGCTCGGCCGACGCCGCAACCGGAGAATTTCGCCCTTGACCGGACGGACGGGCAGCGTCGGCCACAGCGCGGCCGAGTGCGTCCCTGCGGCCAATACCACGTGGTCGGCGTCGGGCATGGTCTTCACCGGGGCGGTCAAAAACTCGACTCCGGCGTCGATGCAGCCCTGCTCGAGTGCGGCCACCAGCGCTCGATTGTCCACGGAGAGCTCGGTCGAAGCCAGCATTCCGAGTCGAATATTCGGTGCCAGTGCAGGTTCGAGCTCTCGCAGCTGCGCCCGGCTCAGAATCTCCAGCTCGTGTCCTTGCTCGCCCACCCATTCGGCGATGGTCCGCAGGTCGGCGGCATCGGCGGAGTCGAGGGCAACCGTCAACGATCCGGTCGCGGAGAACACCGAGGGGCCGGGGAGGCGTCGAGCAAATTCTGGCCACCGCGCCAGCGAGGCGGCGCCGAGATGCAGTAGTTCGTGTTCACCGGGCCAGCCCTCGGAGAGCGGTGCCAGCATGCCGCCGGCGACCCAGGACGCGCCCCGGCCCAATGCGGGATCGTGTACGACCACGCGGTGGCCGTCCTCCTGCAGACGCAAGGCCGTCGACAACCCGATGACGCCTCCGCCGATTATGGCGATGTGCACGCGATTCACGTCCTCACTCCCTGCGCCCGCATGATCGGGTTCAGGTATTGACGGTAAGGGCGGCGAACCCACTCTCAGCCCCACGATCCCCGGGACTCCCGCGATTTCTCGGCCACTCCATCATCGAAGACGGCCCCCAAGAGAATACAGTTCGATTCGTGCATCCATCTCAGACCGCCCGCAATCAGACTCCCCGTGAGCGACTTGCGTCCGCTCGCCTGTACCTGTGTACCGATGCCAGGCGTGAGAAGGGAGACCTCGCCCAGTTCGCCGAAGCCGCTTTGTCCGGTGGCGTCGACATCATCCAGCTGCGTGACAAGAATTCCGCCGGTGAACGCGAGTACGGGCCCCTCGAAGCCAAGGACGAGCTCGCTGCGCTGGCCGTTCTGCTCGCCGCCACCAAGCGGCACGGTGCGCTACTGGCGGTCAACGATCGCGCGGATCTGGCTCTGGCCTCGGGAGCCGACGTGCTGCATCTCGGTCAGGGCGATCTGCCGGTGCACTACGCCCGGAAGATCCTCGGGCCGGACGTGGTGATCGGCCGTTCCACGCAGAACCGTGCCCAGTCCTCGCTCGCCGCGATCGAAGACGGCGTCGACTACTTCGCCGTCGGGCCGGTGTGGCCGACGCCCACCAAGCCGAACCGCAAGGCCGCGGGGCTAGAGGCGCTGCGGGCCACTGCCGATGCGCTACCGGAACGGCCGTGGTTCGCCATCGGCGGAGTCGACGCGACCAATGTTGATCAGGTTCGGGCAACCGGTGCCGACCGCATCGTGGTGGTCCGCGCTATCACCGAAGCCCGCGATCCGCAGGCAGCGGCTCGTCAGCTGGTCCAGGCGTTGCAGGCCTAGCCTCGACGATCACCGCGCAACACCGTCGACGGGCACACTGGACCGAGTGTTCTCCTCCCTCGCCCCGGCTCGCCGCCGGCTCGTCCTCGGTGTGCTCGCCCTCGTCGTCATCGGTGTCCTCGCGGCAGCGGTGGCCTTTGCTCTCTCGCGCGGCACCGGCGCCCCAGTGGCGAGCGTCGACCAGTCCGTTCCGGGTCCGGTGCTGCTGGTGCCCGGGTACGGCGGTTCCACCGATGCGCTGGACGTGCTTGCGGGTGTGCTGCGGGAAGACGGTCGCGACGCCACCGTGGTGGCCCTGCCCGAGGGTGGCATCGGCGACCTCACCGAGCAGGCAAAGACCCTCCGCGGCGCGGCCGACGAGGCTCTGAGCCGCACCGGGGCGACCTCGGTCGACGTCGTCGGGTATTCCGCGGGCGGGGTGGTGGCCCGGATCTGGGCCACCGACCTGGGCGGTGCCGAGCAGGCCCGACGCATCGTGACCCTCGGCTCCCCGCACCACGGCACCCAGGTGGCGGGGCTGGCGGCCCAGTTCGTGCCCGACCGATGCCCGACGGCATGTCAGCAGCTCGACCCGAACAGCCCCCTGCTCACCGGGTTGAACTCCGGCGACGAGACACCGGAAGGGCCGCAGTGGGTGTCGATCTGGACCGAGGTGGATCAGGTGGTGACGCCGCCGACCTCGGCCGCCCTCGACGGGGCCATCAACGTCCCCGTCCAGAGCGTGTGTGCCGACTCCACCGTCGACCACGGCAGTCTGCCCCGCGATTCTCTCGTTGCTGCGATCGTGTCCGACGAACTGGACGGCAGCTCCACCACCCAGCTCGGCGCGGCTGATTGCAGCCGTCTCAGCTCGTGATGTCCTTGGTGGTGAAGTTCGCCCACGCTGCCCCGAGCAGCACGACGACGTAGACGGCTTGCAAACCGACGCCGCGCAGCAGGTCCCGCATCGGCACCGGGTCGCGGAACAGGTCGACGAAGGCCAGCCAGTACCGCGTCGGCAAGTACGGCGCGATGGCGTCGGCGGCATCGAGGGTCAGCAGTAGCGAGCCGGCGATGAGAAACGCCAACGCGCCCAGTGTCGCGGCGAGCGGTGAGTCGGTCAGGGTCGACAGGAACAGCCCCATGGCGGCGACCCCGAGCATGGACAGCGTCACGTAGAACACGGCGATGACGGTGCGCACGGCGACCTGTTCCCCGGTGAGCACCGTGCCGGACACGCTGGCGACGCCCCCCAATGGCGAGGAGTCGAACAGCGTCGTGCCGACGAAGTACGCGGTCACGGCGACCACGACGACGGCCAGCAGCACGAAGGCGGCCACCGAGATCAGCTTCGCCACCAGCAGCCGGGTTCGCCCCACCGGGCGGGCGAGCAGGTAACGCAGGGTGCCGGCCTGAGCCTCCCCCGCGACCGAGTCTCCGGCGATGACCGCCACGGCCACGGGCAGGAACAGCGGCAGCACGATGGCGAGCGCCGCGAGCGGGAAGAGCTGGCCGTTGCCGAGGACCGCCGACAGAAAAGCGGGGCCCTCGCCGGGCCGTGGACCGACGTCGGTCAGGGCCAGGAGGCCGGCGACGACGGTGGGCAGCAGGTTGAGCAGAAGGATGACGACCCAGGTGCGGGGTCGGCGCAGCATCGCGCCCAGCTCGACGCCGATCATGCGGTCACCTCCGTCCGGGCCTGGCCGACCTCGGCGCTGTCGATGCGGTCGGCACTGTTTCCGGTGGCGGCCAGTACGGACTGCTCGAGGCTCATTCGCTGCGGGCTGAGCTCGCTCACCCGCACCCCGTTCTCGACGAGCAGTCGGTTCAGCAGGGCCGGGTCCGGGTGTTCGATGACGAGCTGCTGACCCTCGACGCCCGAAAGCACCGTGGAGTCCTCGACGCCCGAAAGCACTGTGGCGTCCTCGACGCCCGAAAGCACGGTCACCGCCCGGTCGTGGTCCGGAGTGCGCACGAGCACCCGGCCGGTGGGCTGCTGCATCGCGGAGAGTTGGTCCTGTAGTACGAGTCGACCCCGATCCAGCACTCCCACTCGGTCGCACAGCTGCTCCACCTCGGCCAGCAGGTGGCTCGACAGGAAGATGGTGGTGCCCTGGGCGTGCAGGCCCAGCAGCAGCTCTCGGATCTCCAGGATCCCCTGTGGGTCGAGGCCGTTTGTCGGTTCGTCGAGGATCAGCAGCTCGGGGGTGCGCATCAGCGCCGCGGCCAGACCGAGACGCTGCCGCATGCCGAGTGAGTACTGCTTGACGGGCCTCCGTCCCACCCCGGCGAGGCCCACCTGTTCGAGGGCCTCGCCGACCCGGGTGTTCCGAGTGCGCCTGGAACCACCGGGACCGGCTGCGTCGAGCAGGGTGAGGTTCCGTCGTCCGGAGAGGTTGGGGTACGCGGCGGGGTTCTCGATCAGCGCCCCCACGCGCGGCAGCACGCTCGTACGTCGACGCGGCATGTCCTCGCCGAGCACCTGTATCTGTCCGGAGGTCGCCAATACCAGTCCGAGCAGCATCCGCACGGTCGTCGTCTTACCGGAGCCGTTCGCGCCCACGAAGCCGTAGATGTCGCCGGCGCGCACGTCGAGGTCGACGCCGTCCACTGCGTGCACCGATCCGTAGCGTTTGGTCAGGCCGGTGGTGCGGATCATGTGGCTCCTCCGAGCTGCTGGGCGGCGGTGGCCAGGGTCTCCGCGGTGACGGTGCCGGAGAGCAGGTAGCGGCGCCTGTCGGCGGTGGGGCCGGTGACCAGGACACCCAGCGGACCGATCGACACCGCGACGCTGCTGCCGGTGACGACCGCACCGGGGGCGGCTCGGAGCTGGTCGACGAGCCCGCCCGCAGCGCGGCGCGGCAGCGGAACGGCGACCAGCTCGGTCACACCTCGACCGTAGATTCCCACCGAACCCTGCGCGTCGCGGCTCTGCAGGTCGAGCCCCGACAGGCTGGTGGGGAGGCCGGTGGTGTCGATCCGGTCGGCGAACGAGGCGATATCGAGACCGTCCTGCAGCTGTACGTCGGTGCCGGGCGGGGGAACGAAACGAACGGTGTCGGCGTCGGGGATCGCTGACGAGAAGTCGAGGAAGGCGGTACTGACGATAGGACGGGTGGCCCCGGCACCGAGCACGTCGACCCGTAGCGGCAGCCCGCTGTCGGGGTCGGCCCACACGTCGACCTCGGTGATGGTGCTCTGTGGCTCGTTGGGGACGAGCTGCAGGCCAGGAGCGTCTCGACCGGCAATCCGACGGGTCGGCAGCCGGGTCACCTCGTCCGGGGTCGCCTCGCTGAGCAATCGCTGTCCGAGTTCCGGAGGCAGCAGGTCGGCCTCGCGGGGCAGGCGCAGGCTCGGCTCGGGGGCCGGGGTGAGCACGGCGGTGTTCTGTTCGTAATCCCACTTCCACAACCGCGTCGGAGTCCGGTAGAGATCGCGCTCGCCGGCGAGCCGCACGGTGTCGACTCGCCAGCTGTCCGGGCCGCGATACCAGGCGCGCAAGCTCGTGGTGTCGCCGAGCAGGTCCGGCAGGCCCCCGAGTCCGTCGGTCACCGGCAGGAGGACGCCGCCGACCGCCTGGGCGTAACCCGAGTACGGAGTCGCGGTGGAGGACTGGAGGCGGGAGAGCAGTTCGGCCGCGTCGATGGTCGACGCCTCGACGGGTAACCGCTCGACCGCCGCGGGGGCGGCGACGAGAACGCCGATGCCGAGCACCACCGCCAACCACCGCCACTCACCACGCACCTACTCAAACGTACGGACGTACCCCGTGTGCTGCACGGAGGTAGGTCGGCGACGGACGGACATCGGACGCAAGTGCAGGCAGAGGATGTGCGTACTATCCGCGTGTGGCGAGACGAGGGTGGGGGCTTGTCGTTCTGGCTGCGGTTGTCGTGGCCCTGGTGTCGTTGGCGTCGAACATCACGAGCGAAAGCCAGTTGTCCGCAGAGGCCGACACACTGCTGGCGGTGCGCTGGACATTCAGCAAGTTGGTCAATTCGGGTGCGGTGTGGGCCGGCCTCCCGATCCTTTCCGGCTGGCTGGTCCGCCGTCCGTTGCAGGCGTTCGCGGCGGGGATCGTGGCAAGTCTGATGGCTCTGTTCGTGCATTACGGGGTCGGCCGGCTGTTCGGGATGTTCGACGACACCGTGTGGGCGGGGAACCAGGTCTGGTTCGTGCTGGCGCTTGTCGCCGGCGGCCCGCTGGGTCTTGTCGGGGCGATGGCGCGAAGCGGTGGCCCGTCTGGATTGCTTGCGCGTCTGGTCGTCCCCGTCGGGGCGGTGCTGGAGCCGTTCTATCGGAGAATGTTCAGCGTGCCGACGATCCTGCCGTGGCCCGATCGCGTGGCCAGTGTGGCCGCCGGCCTGATCCTCGTCGTCGCCGGTCTGGTGGGAGGCGCGGTACTGATCCGGCACCGGCGCACGCAGTCGGCCGGCCACTAGTTTCCAGATCGGTGTCGCGAAATCTCCGTCGCGGCAAAGAATCTCGGTCGAGCGGCGTCCGAACAACGATCAGGACGTGATCCGCATCGCAATCGAGGAAGGGATTGGTAGTCCGAGCCGTCCGCTGCCAGAATGGTGAAGAACACTTCTGTAAGACACCCCGAGTCGACGCTGACGCGTCTTGCCAGTCGTTCGCGCTGCGCAAGAACAGCAGCGGCGTACGCGATCAAGAAAGGAGACGAAAGTGACAGTAGCTTCCGACAACCCCCAGACCAGAGATTCCGACAACACGATTGTGTCGCGATTGTGGGACCGGCGACCGCGGACCCGAGCGCAGATGACCGAATTCGCGATCATGATCGGTGCGCTGTCCATCGTCACCTTCTGGGCCGCGGGTATCGGCATCGGGGCAGGACTCGTCGCCGTCGCTACGGCGCTGTGGGCACATCGGAGCCCGGATCTCGAAGGCGAGAGAGCCTCCCGCGAGGACACCGCCCTGGCCTTGGGCAGCGGAGCGATCGGCATCCTCGTGGGCGTGTGCTTTCTGCTCATGGTGCTGCCGAACTGGTGATTCTCGCTACAACCAGCCGAGGACGACCGACGGGGTCAGTACCTGCACCGATTCCGGCAGCCGGTCGCGCAGCCCACGGTCGGCGGTGACCATCGCCGTCAAACCCCCGGCGAGGTGCGCGTGGTCGACGAGGGTGTCGTCACCGCTGCCGTCGGCGACGATCACCGGAATCCTCGGGTCGTCCACCACGGCATCTCTGGCCTGACCTTCGAGAACCGCGTCTATTCGGGTGAGCCACCCGTACTGGCCGCTGGGAAGTTCGACGGTGCGCGGAAGCGTCTCGGCGAGCGAGGCGAGCAAGGCTCCGGTGGACCCGGCGCGATCCTTCCACCATCCGTTCGGCCGGGAACCCAGCACGTTGGCGGTATCGAGCAGCACCCGCAGCGGCTCGGTGCGCAGCGACGGCCAGCTCGACGCGAAACCCGGGTGCAGCGGGAGCTCGGCGACGACCGATTCCGGTACCCAGCGCAGTTCGGTGCTCTCGCCGTTGGGCACGGTGCTCAGGGGATGATCGGTATCGGCGATGACTGTGGTGTAAGACCAGCCGCTCTCGACGCTGGCAGTGACCCTCTCGCTGCGCACGCACAGCTGATCGGCGGAGATACCGGCCTCCTCGTGGGCCTCCCGCACCGCCGCGTGCTCGGTGCTCTCGTGGGAATCGCGGGCCCCGCCGGGCAATGCCCACGTTCCGCCCTGGTGGCTCCACAGCGCGCGATGTTGCAGCAGCACCATCGGCTCGGCGCGGTCGGACGGTCCGCTGTTCGACGGTGCCCGCAGCAACAGTCCGGCGGCCCCGTGCTTTCCCCAGTGTCGAGAACCGTTCTCACCGATCATCCAGCCGTCCCCGTCACCTCGCATGTTCATCAGCCTAGGTGAATCATCCTGCTGAGTGGCTGCAGTACGGTCCGCCTACTTATATGCTCGGTGACGTGATCGCGGCCGGCATTACTCCCTCCGCTGCCGTCCCCCCGACAACGGCAACGCCCGTCGGTGCCGCTGCAGGCAAGCCACCGGTTCGGTACACGATGCGCTCGACGCCCGCGCGATTGGTCGCGATGGGCACCGCGCTGGTGATATTGGCGTTGACGGTCGGAAGTTTGGCGTCCACGGCCGTGACCGAACGAGTCGACACCCTGGGCACCCTGTTGGTGCGGACCGAGCCGTTCGCCAACTCGGCGCAGAATCTGTACGGAGCTCTGTCGGTGGCCGACGCTGCTGCCGCGACCGCATTCATCGCGGGCGGACTCGAACCCGCCGAGGTGCGCGAGCGGTACGCGCAGGCGCTCGGCGAGGCATCGTCCGAATTGATCGCGGCCTCGTCCGGCGTGAGCGAGAACGACGAGGCCACCAGCGCGGTGCTGACGCAGATCGCGGCCGGATTGCCCGTGTACAGCGGTCTGGTCGAGACCGCTCGCGCCAACAACCGGAGCGGGAATCCGGTGGGCGCGGCGTATCTCGGTGAAGCGTCGACGATGATGCAGACCAGTTTGTTG
Source organism: Rhodococcus sp. AW25M09 (assembly GCF_000333955.1). GTDB lineage: Bacteria > Actinomycetota > Actinomycetes > Mycobacteriales > Mycobacteriaceae > Rhodococcoides. The sequence goes on along the minus strand of NZ_CAPS01000045.1, from coordinate 25,440 downwards.
CCCTTGGCCGAGAAGTTGTACACCGAGCAGGCATCGCGGGTGTCCGGCGATCAGGAACGGTTCACCACTCCCCCGTTGTTCGCGATCGGGTCCGTGGTGTTCCTGTTGATGATGACCGGCCTGGGGCAGTGGTACCTCTCGCGAACGACGCGGCGCACGCTGAACGTCGGATTCCTCACTGCCACAGCCGCTGTCACCGGCCTGCTCGGCTGGATGTTGGTGGTGGGGCTGATCTCGTCCATCGCCACCGACAGCGCGCTCGAGCGCGGCGTATCTCCGTTGAAGTCCTACACGACCGGTTTCATCCTGGCCCAACAGGCCAGAGCGGACGAGACACTCGATCTCGCGCGCCGCGGCGGCAGTCAGGATTACGGACAGTCGTTCGACGCCAACCTCTCTCGCATGTCGGACATGTTCCAGGGAGATACGGCAGTCATCGATGCTCTGAACACGTGGTCCACCTCGCATTCGCGAATCGACTCCGCGCTCGAGGTCGGCGACTTCAACGGCGCCGTCGCTATCGCCACCGGCACCGGGGAGTTCGATTCGGCAGCGGCGTTCAATGCACTGGACGGCGTTCTGGTCGACGGAATCGAGAACGCGCGCCGCGAGTTGCGATCCAACATCGACCGATCGGTGGGGGTACTGTCCGGCTTGTCCGACGGCGCGTGGGTTCTCACCATCGGTGCCTCGGTCGCTTTCGGCGTCGGCTTGTTCCCGAGGCTGCGTGAATACCTGTGAGACGTCTACTCGCCGTCGGGATCCTGACCACCGCTCTGTTGGTCGGCTGTGCACCACCGGAAAGCTCTGCGCCGCAGGTCGATACCACATTCACCGAACCGCCGCTACCGGCCGGCGCGTCCGTAGCCGCGCGGCCCACCGAAACCCCGGCCGACGACGAGTGCGCTCGCCCCACTGCCAGCCTGCGCCCGCTGCCTGCGGGTGCCGATGAACCGCAACCGACTCTCGACACACTGCGCGCCAAGGGGCGCCTGGTCGTCGGGCTCGACACGGGCAGCAATCTCTTCAGCTTTCGCGATCCGATGAGCGGGCAGCTCGTCGGGTTCGACGTGGATATCGCTCGGGAGATCTCGCGAGATCTGTTCGGCGATCCGAACCGGCTCGACTTTCGCATCCTGACCTCTGCGCAACGGCTGGAGGCCCTGCAGGATTCTTCGGTGGACATCGTGGTGAAAACCATGACCATCACGTGCGCTCGCCGCAACGACGTGCAGTTCTCCACCGTGTATTTCCAAGCGCAGCAACGTGTTCTGGTGGTGCAGGGCTCGGGTATCCGCAGTGTCGACGACCTGGCGAACAAGAGGGTATGCGCGGTGGAGGGCACCACCTCGCTGCGCCGTCTGCAGCGGGTGCAGCCCTCGGCGACCGTGGTGACAGTGCCGATGTGGTCGGATTGCCTGGTGGTACTGCAACAGCGGCAGGTCGACGCCATCAGCACCGATGACGCCATTCTCGCCGGCCTCGCCGCACAGGACCCGTACCTCGAGATAGTCGGCGACAGCCTGAGCCCGGAACCGTACGGCGTCGGGATCAACAGAAACAGTGAGGATCTGGTGCGTTTCGTCAACGGGACGCTGGAGCGCATCCGCTCGGACGGCACGTGGAATCGCATCTACAACCGGTGGCTGACCGTACTCGGCCCCTCACTCGGTCCGCCCAGCGCGTCGTACAGCGATTAGAGGACCGGATAATGGACGAGGACGAACAGCAATCCACCGCTCCGGCGGAGCGTACGCAAGCAGTTGTGCGGGCGGACATCGGCGAGCGCACCCAAGCAGTATCGCGAACTCGAGCAGGATCGAACGACGACACCGCGTCGGGAACCGACGGAATCGAACGCACTCAGGCGGTCTCGCGGTCACCGGTGGACGACGGGACGGCACCGACCCCGCGTCCGGCCCCACCCACGGCCGACACGCCAGGGCGCGGAACAGCGAGATCTACTGCGGCAGCATCGCCGTCGACTCGTACCCGATCGGGTAGGTCCAGATCCGGTCGATCGCGCACCACCAGCATTCGACGTCGACTCGGCGGCGGCCTGGTGGACGTACCCCGCGTGGAGCCCGTCGATCCCGAAACCGCAGTGATGTCGGATCCGTCGGTGCCACAGCACAAGAGGTTCTGTTGGAAGTGCAACGCGAAGGTGGGCCGCAGCGAGCCGGGCCAGCCCGAGGTCGCCATGGGCATATGCCCGCACTGCGGCTCGACGTTCGACTTCACTCCGCTGCTCGAGCCCGGCGATCGCGTGGTCGGCCAGTACGACGTGCAAGGTTGCATCGCACACGGCGGCCTCGGCTGGATCTACCTCGCCATCGACCGCAATGTCAGCGACCGCTGGGTGGTCCTCAAGGGCCTGCTGCATTTCGGCGACGAGGAGGCCCACGCCGTCGCTGTCGCCGAGCGGCAGTTCCTCGCCGAGGTCGCGCACCCCGGAGTGGTGAAAATCTACAACTTCGTCGAGCAACCCCGCAGTGACGGGTCCAGCGTCGGCTTCATCGTCATGGAGTACGTCGGCGGACGTTCACTGCGCGACATCCTCACCGCCTGCGAGGGGACCCGCCTGCCCGTCGAGCAGGCACTCGCCTACGTCCTCGAAGTGCTTCCGGCACTGGGCTATCTACATTCGATCGGCCTGGTCTACAACGACCTCAAGCCCGAGAACATCATGGTCTCCGACGATCAGATCAAACTCATCGACCTCGGCGCAGTAGCCGGCATCGGGGACTACGGCTACCTGTACGGCACGGTGGGCTACCAGGCACCGGAGATCATCAAGACCGGCCCCACGGTGGCATCGGACATCTTCACGGTCGGCCGGACGCTCGCGGTGCTGACGCTGGACATGCCGTCGAAGAACGGAAAGTATCTCGACGGCCTGCCGCCGGTCGAGGATTCCGAAGTGCTGCAGCAGTATCCGTCGCTGCACCGACTGCTACTCCGCGCCATCCACGAGGACCCTACTCGACGGTTCCGATCGGCAGAAGAATTCGCCGGACAGGCAACCGGTGTGCTGCGTGAGATCCTCGCCATCCGGACCGGCGTCGAGCGGCCGGGGCTGTCGGCAGTCTTCAGCCCCCCTCGAACGACCTTCGGCACCGAGCACTCGGTGGGTCGTACCGATACCTACGTAGACGGGACGGTCCGACACGAACGCATGACCGCAGCCGAAGTGGTTGCCGCACTTCCAGTTCCACTGGTGGACCCCAACGATCCGAGCGCACCGCTGCTCGCGGCGGCAGTACACGTCGAAGCCCGACAGACTTTGGACTCACTGCAACACGCCAGACGCAACGGGATCGAACGCGTCTCTGCAGGCGAATCGGGCAAATCTGCAGGTTCCACTCCTGCCCCCAACGGTCGTTCCGCAGGCTCCACTCCCGACCCCTCTGGTCGTTCCGCAGGCTCCACTGCTGATGGTCGTTCCGCAGGCTCCACTCCTGCCGACGTGATCTCGGGTATCACCCTCGCCGAGGTCAAAGCCCATCTCGACCTCGGAAACGTCGTCGAGGCCACCGAGATTCTGGCCACTGTGCAGTCCGACGACCCGTCCGACGACCCATGGCGCGTGCAGTGGTACGCGGGGCTGATCGCGCTGCTGCATCACGAATACGATTCTGCGTTCAGGAGTTTCGACAACGTACTCGGTGCCATGCCCGGTGAACTGGCCCCCAAACTCGCCCTCGGGGCCACTTCTGAACTGCTCGGTCATGTCGCGGGAGCCAATGCCGAGGAAGCCGAGCGGTGGCGGGCAAAAGCCGAAGGCCTGTACCGCGCGGTGTGGCGGACCAATCGAGGGATCGTCAGCTCGGCGTTCGGCCTGGCCCGGCAATTGCAGCGGCGCGGCGATCAATCCGGAGCCATCGCCGCCCTCGACCAGGTACCGATCAGCTCGCGGCACTACTCGATGGCGCGCATGACCAGTGTGTTGACGCTACTGATGGATCGCTCACGCGCCGAGCTGTCCGAGGCCGACTTTCGTTCGGCGGCGCGGCGAGTTGCGTTGCTACCCAAGGCCGAGAGCCGAGCGCTCCAGATGCGGACCCTGGTGCTGGCCATGGCCCTGGACTGGATCGTCTCCGGCCACGCCTCCACCGCCGAACGTGAGCCGATCCTCAGCGTCCCGTTCACCGAGGACGGGTTGCGACGCGGCACCGAGAAGGGACTACGCGCACTGGCGCGCAACGCCACCGATCGCGCGCACCGCTTCTCGCTGGTGGATCTGGCCAACGCCATCCGACCTCGCTCGCTGTTCTAGCCGACCTCTCGCACCAGACCGTCCGTCGCGCGAGCGATCGCCAGCTCCTCGTTGGTCGGCACCACCAACACCGTGACGATCGACGAGTCCGTAGAGATCACCCGAGCCTGCTTGCTACGCACCGCATTTCGTTCGCGGTCGATCTCGATTCCGAAGCCGCCGAGGCCGGCCAGCGCGTCCGCGCGCACGGCCGCCGCATTCTCACCGACACCCGCAGTGAAGGTGATGACGTCGAGCCGGCCCAGCTCGAGCATGTAGGCACCGATGTACTTGCGGAGTCGGTGAATGTAGACCTCGTAGGCCAGCTGCGCCGGGGCGTCGCCGTCGTCGATGAGTTGCTGCAGTTGCCGAAAGTCGTTGACCCCGGACAAACCGATGAGTCCGGAACGCCGGTTGAGCAGGTCGTCGATCTCGTCGACGCTCATGTCTGCGCTGCGGCGCAGGTGCATGATGACGCCGGGATCGAGGTCGCCGCAGCGGGTGCCCATCACCAGTCCTTCGAGCGGCGTCAGCCCCATCGACGTGTCGACGGCTCTGCCACCGGCGACGGCCGAGGCCGATGCCCCGTTGCCCAGGTGCAGCACGATCTGGTTGAGTTCCTCGACATCGCGGCCGAGGAACTTCGCGACCTGGTCCGACACATAGTGGTGCGACGTGCCGTGAAAGCCGTAGCGCCTGATGTCGTGTTCGGCGGCCACGGTCGCATCGATGGCGTAGGTCGCTGCGGCCGCGGGCAGTGAATGGAAGAAGGCCGTGTCGAACACCGCCACGTGCGGGACGTCCGGCAGCTGCTTCCTGGCGACCTCGATGCCCAGGACATTCGGCGGATTGTGCAGGGGCGCAAGGCTACTGAGTTCGGAGATCTGCTGGACGACGGAGTCGTCGATGATGGTCGGACGATAGAAGACCGTACCGCCGTGTACGACGCGATGTCCGACGGCGGTGACCTCGTCCCAGAGTACGATTCCGGCGTCGGCGAGCATCTCGAACGCCAGCGCCAGGCCTGCACCGTGGTCGTCGATGTGCTGGGTTCGTTCGAGGCTCTCACCTCGATAGTCGAGTTCCACTCGTCCGTCGGACTCGCCGATGCGCTCGACGAGTCCACTGGCCACGGACTCCCCCGAGTCGGGGTCGACCAATTGGAACTTGACCGACGACGACCCGGAGTTGACGACGAGAATGCTCACGATGCGGCCTCCTTCTCTGCCGCGTCCGAAATGCCCTGTGCCTGAATCGCTGTGATCGCGACAGTGTTCACAATGTCCTCGACGAGCGCGCCACGAGAGAGGTCGTTGACGGGCTTGCGTAGGCCCTGCAGAACCGGTCCCACCGCGACGGCCCCGGCGCTGCGCTGGACGGCCTTGTACGTGTTGTTGCCGGTGTTGAGGTCGGGGAAGATGAACACTGTCGCTCGGCCGGCAACCTCCGAGTCGGGGAGCTTCGAGGCGGCGACGGATGGTTCGATCGCCGCGTCGTACTGAATCGGCCCCTCCACGAGCAGTTCCGGATTGCGTTCACGGACAAGCGCGGTGGCTTTTCGAACCTTGTCGACGTCGGCCCCGGAACCGGACTCGCCCGTGGAGTAGGACAGCATGGCCACCCGCGGCTCGATCCCGAACTGGGCCGAGGTCTGCGCCGAGGACACGGCGATGTCGGCGAGCTGCTCGGCCGTCGGATCCGGCACCACAGCGCAATCGCCGTAGGCGAGCACGCGATCGGACAAGCACATCAGGAAGATCGACGACACCGTCGACACGCCCTCGGTGGTCTTGATGATCTCGAACGACGGCTTGATGGTGTGCGCGGTGGTGTGCGCTGCCCCGGAGACCATACCGTCGGCAATTCCCTTGTGCACCATCATCGTTCCGAAGTAGGAGATGTCGGCCATGACCTCGCGGGCGCGGTCGATCGTCATCCCCTTGTGCTTGCGCAGATCGGCGTATTCGGCCGCGAAGTCCTCCAGGTAGTCGCAGTCGGTGGGATCGAGGACGGTGGCTTTGTCGAGGTCGACACCCAGTTCAGATGCCCGTCGGCGAATGGGTCCTTCCTCCCCCAGGATCGTCAGGTCCGCCACCTGACGCTGAAGGAGTCGGCCGGCGGCCCGGAGGATGCGGTCGTCACTGCCCTCGGGTAGCACGATGTGCTTGCGGTCGGCCCGTGCTCGGTGGATCAGCTGGTACTCGAACATCTGCGGTGTCGTGATGGTGGGGATGGCGATGTCGAGCCGTCCCAGCAGCGTTTTCGCATCGACTCGCTGTTCCATCAGACCGAGAGCGGTGTCGACCTTGCGCTGCGATCCCACCGCGACTCGGCCCCGGGTCTGCGCCGCGGCAGAGGCGGTATCGAACGTGCCGAGCGCGGTCGTGAGGATCGGCAACCGGGGGCCGAGCCCTGCCACCAGACGGGCGATTGCCGGGTGCGGTTCGATCCCGCCGTTCATGATGATGCCGGCCAGCGACGGAAAGCCCTCGGCCTCATGGGCGTTGACGAGAGCCAGCAGCACGTCCGATCGGTCTGCCGGCGCAATGACGACGACACCCTCGGTGAGGCGTTCGAGGATGTGCTCGGCGGTCATTCCACCGACCATGACCCGCAACGCTTCTCGCTGCAACAAGGAAGGGTCGCCGCTGTAGAGAGTGCCGTCGACCGCATCGAGCAGTTCGGCCATCGTGGGGGCGATCAACAGCGGAATTTCCGGCAGGCTCCACGCGGGCACACCGACCGACGCCAACGCGTCGGTCACCGCATCGAGATCGTCGGGGGCGCAGCGATTTGCCACGATCGCGGCCAAGTGTGCGTGATGTTGACGAAGCTCGGCGTGGCACAGGGTGGCCAGCTGCGCGATCTCGTCGGGTGTACGGTCGGATCCGCGTAGGGCGAGCAACACGGGGGCACCGAGATTGACGGCGATGCGGGCGTTGAAGCCGAGCTCACTGGGACTGCCGACGTCGGTGTAATCGCTGCCCACGATCACCACGGCGTCGCACTGAGCGGCCACCTCGTGGTATCGATTGACGATCTCACTGAGCGCAGCATCCTGATCCGTGTGCACCTGCTCGTACGTGACACCGAGCGACTGCTCGTACGTGAGGTCTGCGGTGGTGTGCTCGACAAGAAGTTCGAGAATGTAATCGGGTTCGTTCGTCGAACGTGCGATGGGCCGAAACACCCCCACCCGAGCTGCGGTCGCGGCAAGCATCTGCAGCACGCCCAACGCGATGGTGGACTTCCCGGTGTCCCCTTCCGGTGACGCGACATAGATGCTGGAGGGGTACATACCGGCGGTCTCGGCAGTGGTGGGCTCAGCCATGCCGATCAGCCTATCCCGAGGTCATTCCGCAGGCTCCGCTCCTGAAGCCTGGTCATTCCGCAGGCTCCACTCCTGAAGCCTGGTCCGGGTACGGGTGGTGCGGGTGTTGACACGGAGCCTTGCGCGGTTGTCAGATGATGCATGGCCGATTCCCCGTTCCCGGATGTCCGCTGGGGCAGCGAGACCTCATTCATTCGCAAGCCCGCCGTGAAGTTCGCGTCGACCAAACCAGGATCTTGGGTCATCAAGAATCTCGCAGGCGTCGACCGATGGCTACTGACCAAGTCCGACGGTCGCTTCACCGTCCTCGGACCGATCGCCATGCCGGTGGTGTTACTGACGACCACCGGTCGCAAGTCAGGAAAGCCGAGGATCAGCCCGTTGCTGTACTACCGGGAGGGCGACAGGATCTTCGTCGTCGGATCCAATTTCGGTCAGCAACACCACCCGGCGTGGACGTCGAACCTCCTCGCCGAACCGAAAGCTGTGGTTGCCATCGGCGGCAAGAAGATTCCGGTGACGGCCACCCGGATCACCGGCGACGAGAAGGCCCGCCTGTACGCGCAGTTCGACGCGATGCTCGAGGTGTACGGCGAGTACAAGACTCGGACCGACCGAGACATGCGGATGTTCGCACTCTCGGCCGATCGCTAGTCTCTCGGTAGATCAGCCGAGCTTGCGCAGGCGCGGCGCGAGGTCCTTCTCGAACAGTTCGAGGAACCGCTTCTGATCGTGTCCCGGCGCGTGGAACACCAAGTGGTTCAGGCCCGCATCGGTGTATTGCTTGACCTTCTCCACTGCCTCGTCCGGGTCGGACGCCACGATCCACCGCTTGGCGACTTGCTCGATCGGCAATTCGTCGGCGGCCTTCTCCATCTCGATCGGGTCGTCGATCGAGTGCTTCTGCTCCGGCGTCAATGACAGCGGGGCCCAGAAGCGGCAATTCTCCAGCGCGAGATCGGGATCGGTGTCGTAGCTGATCTTGATTTCGATCATCTTGTCGATCTGACCGGAATCGCGCTCGGCCTTACCCGCACCCTCTTCCACCGCAGGCAGAAGCTTGTCGGTGTAAAGCTCCATACCCTTGCCCGACGTGCAGATGAAGCCATCGCCTGCGCGTCCCGCATAGCGGGCCACCACAGGACCGCCGGCAGCGATGTAGACGGGGATGCCGCCCTCGGGCACGTCGTAGATCGATGCGCCCTTGGTGGTGTAGTACTCGCCCTCGAAATCGACGCGGTCGCCGAGCCACAGCTCACGCATCAACCGCACCGACTCACGCAGACGCGCGAAACGTTCCTTGAATTCCGGCCACTCGCCGGTGAATCCGGTTGCGATCTCGTTGAGTGCCTCACCGGTACCCACACCGAGCATGATCCGTCCGGGATACAGGCAGCCCATGGTCGCGAACGCCTGGGCGATGACCGACGGGTTGTACCGGAACGTCGGCGTCAACACCGAGGTGCCGAGCTGAATCGTCTTCGTACGCTCACCCACGGCCGTCATCCACGCCAGGGAGAACGGCGCATGGCCGCCCTCGTGCCGCCACGGCTGAAAATGGTCGCTGACCGTAGCGGAGTCCATGCCGTGTTGCTCGGCCAGAACACCGAGCTCGACCAAATCCCGCGGCCCGAACTGCTCCGCCGATGCCTTGTATCCGAGCTTGAGACCCTGCGCCACGCCGAACTCCTGTCGTTGGTCGTCCTAGTTCTTCGATTGTGCACCTGTGACGGTCGACGCAGTACCCCAAGGGTCATTCCACAGGCTCCACTTTTGCCTGAGGGGTCGTTCCGCAGGCTCCACTCCCGCCCCCAAGGGTCGTTCCACAGGCTCCACTCCCGCCCCCAAGGGTCGTTCCGCAGGCTCCACTCCCGCCCCCAAGGGTCGTTCCGCAGGCTCCACTCCCGCTACTGGATCCCCAGAACTGTGACCACCGCAGCCAGCACAGCCACCGCACCGATACCGACCGCGAAGATCCACAGGTCTCGGGACTCCGGCATCGGTGCGCCGTTCTCCAGGGCATCCCGTACGCGCATCCACCGTCGCAGGCCGATGATCGGTGCCGCTGCAGCGAGTCCGATCAGGATGAGGCCGAGCGCCGTCCGAACCCATCCCGTACTGAAATCGGGGACGAGGTGGACGACCGCGATGCCGCCGGCGAGTAAACCGAGCGAGGTCCGAAGCCAGGCGAGAAAAGTGCGTTCACTGGCCAGGGTGAAACGCTCATCGGGGCGCGTCACGCCGGTGCGGTCATACGCTCGCGAATCAGATGGGCGACCCGGTCCGGATCATCGGGTGTGAAGACCGGCGAGATATGGCGGATGGTGAGCACCACTGCAGTGTCCTTCCTGGGACGCATCACGTCCAGCGGAAGCCACTGATCGATCCACGGCGCTCCCCACAGCCGCCACCGACCGTTCCAATTGCCGAGGACGGCTGTGTCGACGGCGCGGATCTCGGCGTAGGGGTCGAACTTCTTCGTGGCAATCGGGAAGTAGTAGTACCTGAGAGTGACCCCTGCCTCGTCGAGGAGAACCAGCCCATCGTCGTAGATGACGTCGCCATTTATTCGCACAAGTAACGGTAAATGTCCGACGCCGTGGCGCGCAACGAGAGATTTCGAAACCTGTCGGTGCTCCCGGTTACTCTTCTTTCAGTTCGAACATACGTTCTGAACTGGGTCACCGGGGGGTGAAGACGATGGCAGTACCGACAGTGTCGCTGGAGGCGTTGACCACAGCCGCACAGGCAGAGAACCGGCACGCCGCCCGCAAGATCGCCGCCTGCTACCGCGTACACCGCGACTGGATCACCCACGACACCGACCACAAGCACTACAGCCGATACGGACGCACCGAAATGGCCGTGGCGCTGGGATGCTCGGCGACGGTCGCCGAATCGTACGTCTCCATCGGCGTCGCCCTCCACACCCGGCTACCACTGGTACTGGCCGCGTTCGAGACCGGCGAGATCGACCTCGCCCGAGTCCGAGTCGTGTGCCGGATCCTCGACAACCTCTCCGACACCATCGTCACACTCGTCGAAGAAGACGTCGTCGAAGCCGCACGCAGGAATTCACCAGGGCCGCTCGAGAACGAGATCTGGGACATCCTCATGCGCGCCGCACCCGAAGAAGCGGCCGCGTTGCGGGATTTCGCGAAGAAATTCCGTCACATCTCCCACAGTCCGGGTGGGGAACTGGGACGGATCCGAGCCGAGCTGACCGGACCCGAGGCTGCCGCAGCCTGGCAGTTGTTGGAGGAGATGGCCGACACCGTCTGCCCGAAAGACCCCCGCGGTAAGCAGGAACGCCTGTGCGATGCGTTCATGGCCCGCATGCACGGCGAACCCCGCCTGACATGCCTGTGCCAACGCGAGAGTTGCCCGAAAGCAGACGCAGTCTTGCCGGATCGGCGGACACCGCTGACGATGATCACCGTCGACATCGCCACCCTCATCGGACTACTCGCCGACCCCGCATATCTGGCCGGGCACGGCTCCATCGACCCCGACCTGGCGCGGGAGTTGGCACGCAACAGTGCCTGGCAGATCCTGCTCACCGAAGCAGTCACCCTCGCCGAGAAACTCGGCCTCGCAGTCCAGAACCCGGACACCGGGGAATGGGAGCGGCGCACGAACGGTGAGAAGACCGAGCCAGCAACCGGCACCGAGACGGAAGCAGCCGCGACCGCCGCACCGAATCCTGCTCCGGCTCCTGCAACAGAAGGCGCGCCCTCACCTGAGCCAGGGAACTCATCGACTCCGGCAGAGGAGGTCGACAAATCCTCGACAACAACCGAACCCGCGGAGGAACAGGCTGTAGCTCCTGACGCAGGCTCCGACCCAGTTCGCACGCAAGCGGCAACACGAGCGACAGCGACCGAACCAGAGCCAGAGCAGAAGCCACAGCCAGAGCAGAAGCCAGAGCCCGAGCCCGAGCCGACGCAGGCGACCGGCCCAGTGCCAGTTGCGTCGCCAGCAACGGTGTCGGACCCTCAATCAGCTACAGACCGGTCGGCACCGGATTCAGACGAATCACACTCTTCCGCAACGCGATCCGAGATCGCCAGTAAATCCGACCCGAGACTCGCCGACGGTGCGAGACCGGGAACCAGCCCAGCCGAGCCGACCCCCAGCGACGACTCACCTCAGCGGCGCCTGCAATCACTGACCTCCGCGGCAGCCCTGTTCTGCACCCACACACCCGTCGGCCGGGGCACACGGCACAGCTCTGCCCTCGACCTCGAAGCACTGACGGCAGCGGCGAGCAACCACACCAAGCCCCCAGTCCACGGCCTCTACCTCGGCAACGCCTCACTCGCCGCCGCCCTCGAAGCCGCCATCGCCGCCGACCCCACCCTCGGAAAATCCGTCGACCGCGACCCACTCACCGACCGAGCCCTCATCTACCGCCCCGACGCCCTCACCGCCGCCGCCGTACGACTACGCGACCGACACTGCCGCTTCCCCGGCTGCCGCCGACCCGCCGCACGCTGCCAACTCGACCACATAGTCCCCTTCGACCACGCCAACCCCCTCGGCGGCGGCTGGACCACCGTCGGCAACCTGCAATGCCTCTGCGAGTACCACCACACCGTCAAAACCGCCGGCTACTGGAAAGCCACCATGCTCCCCGGCGGCGCGATCCTCTGGCGATCGACATCCAAGACCATCCGAATAACCCTGCCCGCGAACGGAACCAGCGTCCCCGTCCTCGGCAACGACCTCAGACCGCACATCCCCACCCAACCCCGACGATCCGGCATCATCGCCTACCCCCACCCACCCGACAACCCGACATCGGAGGCACAACCCAGCGCCGGAGACACCGATGATCCGCCGTTCTAGGAGCACTTTCTCAGGAAGAAGGCTCGGCGTTCGATGCGGGCGTTCGTACCAACGTCAGCCGCGACGTCCGCCGCAGCACGAATCCGATGGATAGGTACAGCTCGATGGCGCGCACGTTCGCATCCGATGCATGCAGAAACGGTTCATCGCCGCGGGCGCGGATACCGTGACCGACCGCGCGCACCAAGTCCGTGGCCAAGCCGTGCCCCCGGAACGCCGGGTCGGTGCACACCGCGCTTATCTCCGTCCACCCGGGTGGGTGCATGCGCTCGCCCGCCATCGCGATCAACGCCCCATCGCGTCGGACTCCGAGGTATGTACCGAGCTCGATGGTCCGGGGCAGGAACGGACCGGGCTCGGTGCGACGAACTAGATCGAGCATCTCGGGGACGTCCGCCGCAGTCAGCTCGGCTGCCTCATCGAAAGGCCGCGTCTCGAGGTGCGTACCGACGAGCTGAACCAAACCGAAGGTCTCGATGTGCGACCACCCGTCGGGCAATTCGCGTTCCGGTCCGTTGAGTCCCACCACGGTTCGCGGCCCGAACAGGGCAGCGATGTCGTCCCAGTCCTGTGAATCGAGTACGTCGGGGTGAATCAGAAACGGGGATACCTCGGGATCTGCCCGCACGATCCGGCCGCGCCGAACCGCGAATCGTGCGAGCGGGCCTTCGAGGGAATTGCGGACGGGGTCGTCGAGAGGGTGCTGATCCACATTAAATAGAGTCGCACGAACGGCCGTGGGGTAAACGCACCGTCAGGGCTCGACACCAATACTTATACCGGTATAGTTATTCGTCATACGACGAAAGGCAACACATGATCGAAATTCTCCCGCCGAGCAAAATCCCCCTCGCGCGTGAATCGGGCGCACTCGTCGCCGAGATTCTGGGGACAGTCCGTGAGCGCGCCACCGTCGGCACCAACCTGCTCGAGATCGACCAGTGGACCAAGGACATCATTCTCGGCGCCGGGGCGACGTCCTGCTACGTCGACTACGCACCATCCTTCGGCCGCGGACCGTTCGGTCACTACATCTGCACCTCCGTCAACGACGCTGTGCTGCATGGCCTTCCGCATGACTACGCGCTTGCCGACGGCGACCTGCTGACTCTCGACCTCGCCGTGATCCTCGGCGGGGTGGCAGCGGACTCTGCGATCAGCTTCGTCGTCGGCGACAACAAGCCCGCGAAGAGCCTCGCGATGATCGACGCCACCGAACGGGCACTGGCTGCGGGAATCGCAGCAGCTCTCCCCGGAAACAAGATCGGCGATATCTCGCATGCCATCGGCGCTGTCCTCAGCGAGGCCGGGTACCCGATCAACGTGCAGTTCGGTGGCCACGGCATCGGGTCGACGATGCATCAGGATCCGCACGTGTCCAACACCGGACGGGCCGGTCGCGGCTACGGCCTCCGCCCCGGCCTGATGCTGGCACTCGAGCCGTGGGTCATGGAAGACACCGACGAACTCGTCACCGACGCCGACGGATGGACCCTGCGCAGCACCACAGGATGCCGCACCGCCCACAGTGAACACACTGTCGTGATCACCGACGACGGTGCAGAAATCATGACGCGGCGGGCCTGATCGAAAGCACTGTCACTGCGGCAGAGCAGCGGCTTTGCGTCGACGATTCCTGCGCACCACCAAGAACACCAGCAATGCAACAAGCACCACGGCGATGATCGCACCGAGTGCCGTCGCGCCGCGGAAACCCGGTGCGCTGGTGTCGAGGGTGCGCTCACCGGCATGGGCGGCGTTGCTGGTACCGAGGACGATGGTGAGGGTCAACAGGTTCGGGATCGCGGTGATGACTGCCAGTACCACCGACCCGATTGCCAGCTGCTTGCCCGCTTTGCGCTTACGGACCGACCAGGCACTCCAGAAGAACATCAGCGGCGCGAACGTGCACACGATGCCGAACAGCAAGCCCCACAGAATGCCCTTGGTGAATGTGCGATCGGCAAGGCTCTCCACTCGCAGACTCCACCAGCGCGGCAGGAATGCGGCCAAGATGAAGTAGGCGACCAACAGCGCGGCGATGCCGGCTCCGACGAGGATGGCGCGTCGCTTCCAGTTCGCCGAGCTGGTCGACGGTGCGGGCGTGGTCGGATCGGCAGTCATGAATCCATCGTAGGTCCTGCAGAGCCGTACCCCACTCGAGTCGATACCCGATCGTTAGCCGGCCCGTCCGCGGAGACTGTTCCCGAAGCCGATGCGAGGGCCCGCCTGGTCGACCTCCCTCCCGAAGTCACGGCTCAGGTCTGCAAAACCGAGGCTAGGCTCCCTGGTCATGGTCGCCGATTCCCTGCGCAACTGGCTCATCGACTCGGATCCAGCGCTGCGCTGGCAGGTCGAGCGCGACTTGTTGGGAGAACCATCCGAAGGGTGGTAGTCGACACACGCAAGGTTTGCAACCAAGGGTTTCGGTGCTGCGACCCCGCGATGCCTGATGGGCAGCGATTCCCGCGCCAGTAGCGCGGCCACCCAATCGTGGTCCAGAAAGTGCGACTTCCAGGCGTTGACGATCTCGGCAGCCAGCTCGGCGGCCGGTCTGTGAGCGGTCATGAC
The DNA here is from genome assembly GCF_000333955.1 of Rhodococcus sp. AW25M09. Taxonomy (GTDB): domain Bacteria; phylum Actinomycetota; class Actinomycetes; order Mycobacteriales; family Mycobacteriaceae; genus Rhodococcoides. Next base: position 10,435 of record NZ_CAPS01000045.1, on the reverse strand, counting down.
GCCAGCATGCAGTAAGCGCCTAATTCAGTTCAACGCTTACATCACAGGTGCGTCGCCAGCCGCGGATACCGAACTCGACGGCGCAGTGGGTGCACGCCGGCTGCGATCACGCTGATTCGAGGGGCGAGCGCTCACGATCCCGCTCCGTCGACCTCCAGGACGATCCCGTCTCCCGCTCGTCGTGCGCAACCAAGTCGTCACTGATCGAGTTCATCCGACCACGTTATCCGATCGAATCGAAAGTAGCCGTCCATCAATCGATCTCGTCGGGTTCTGTCGTGATACGCAGACCTGCGACCAACACCCGCGCCATTTTTCGCGGGTCGTAACGGGGGTCCGCTGCACCGATGCACAGGTTGCCGACCGCGCGCATCAACTCCAGTGCGGTCTGCCCCGGTGTGATCTCCCCCGAGTCGGCAGCGGCGTCGAGCAACGACTTGCACACGGGAACAAGCCGATCGAGGAAGTAGCTGTGCAAGGTTTCGAATCCGGTGCTGTCCGACTGCATCGCCTCGGCCAGACCATGTTTGGTGACCAGGAAGTCGACGAACCGATCGATCCACAGCACCAACGCGGCGTGCGGTGATTCACTGCCAGCGAGAAGCTCCTGACCCGCGACGACGCACGCTTCCACCTGATGCCGGAAAACAGCCACGACGAGGTCCCCACGCGTGGGGAAGTGCCGATAGATGGTTCCCACGCCGACGCCGGCCCGCCGGGCAATCTCGCGCACCGGCACCTCTACTCCTGAGTCGATGAACGCAGTCGCAGCCGCATCGAGCAGGGTCGCTTCGTTCCGCCGCGCATCCGCCCGTTTCCTGGGCTGCTCGGCTTCAGCCTCGGCCACTGTTCCTCCCGGTCTCGACAAACGGAACAGTGTTCCGTATATTGGGTTACGGAACACTGTTCCGCTTACTCACACAGTAGCCCACAGTGGGCAAGAGGAGATCACCATGCAGTACCGCACATTAGGACGGACCGGCGTCCAGGTCAGCACGCTCTCGCTCGGCGCGATGAACTTCGGAGCGATCGGACGCACCACGCAAGACGACGTCACCGCCATCGTCGATGCAGCTCTCGAGGGCGGCATCAACCTCATAGACACCGCGGACATGTACAGCCAGGGGCAGTCCGAGGAGATGGTCGGCAAAGCGATCGCAGGTCGCCGCGAGAACGTCGTGCTGGCCACCAAAGTGTTCAACCCGATGGGCGACGAACGGAATCACCAGGGCAGCTCGCGCCGCTGGATCACCACCGAGCTCGAGAACAGCCTGCGCCGACTCGACACCGATCACGTCGACCTCTACCAGATACACCGCTGGGATCCCACGACGAGCGACGAGGAAACCCTCGCTGCGCTGACGGATCTGCAGCGCGCCGGCAAGATTCGCTACTTCGGCTCCTCCACGTATCCGGCGTACCGAACAGTGCAGGCGCAGTGGGCCGCACGCGAACACCGTCTCGCCCGGTTCGTCACCGAGCAGCCGCAGTACTCGATCCTGCAGCGCAGCATCGAATCCCACGTTCTTCCGGTCACTCGAGAGTACGGAATGGGAGTGCTCGTGTGGAGCCCCCTCGCAGGCGGCTTCCTCTCCGGAGCCATCCGGGCGGGGCGGGCGGCGACCTCCCAACGCGCCATGATGATGCCCGAGCGCTTCGGCACCGACACTCCCACGGGACAGGCCAAACTCGACGCCGTGGAGAAGCTGGTCGCTGTCGCCGACGAAGCCGGGCTGACGTTGATCCAACTCGCTCTCGGTTTCGTGACGGCCCATCCGGGAGTCACCAGCGCGATCGTCGGGCCTCGCACTGTCGCCCATCTACAGTCGCAACTCGCTGCCGGCGACACCGTACTGTCGGCCGATGTCCTCGACAGGATCGACGAGATCGTCGCGCCCGGCGTCGACCTCGCTCCCGGCGACAAGTTCGACACCCCACCCGCACTGCTCGACGCGTCCCTGCGGAGGCGCTGACATGGCGAGTTTCGGTCTGATGACCCCTCCGCAGAACGTCTCCTACGCCGACCTGCTCCGAGTGTGGCGCGAGGCAGACAGCATTCCCGAGATCGAGCACGCGTGGCTGTTCGATCACCTCATGCCCATCGGTGGAGATCTCGACGGCCCGATCTTCGAGGGTTGGACCATGCTGGCCGCCCTGGCCGCTCGGACCGAGCGGTTGCGACTGGGAACCATGGTCACCAGCAACCGTATTCGTCCACCGGCGATCCTCGCGAAGATCGCCGCCACGGTCGACGCGGTCTCGCACGGGCGGCTGGACTTCGGCATCGGCGCCGGGTCACGGCCGAGTGTGCCGATGGCGCGACGGGAGTACGACGGCAGCGGTCTGCCGTACAGCGACGCCGCGGACGCTGTCGCGCGGCTCGGTGAATCGCTGACCGTGATTCGCAGACTCTGGACCGAGGACGAACCCTTCGACTTCCACGGTACCCACGTCGACCTCGTCGGGGCGTTCCAGAACCCGAAACCTGTTCAGCGACCCGGCCCACCGATCGTGATCGGTGGCCGAGCCGCAGGTGTACTGCGTCTCGTAGCCGAGCATGCCGACACCTGGAACATCCCCGGCGGGGATCTCGACGACGCAGTGGGCCGAGCGAGACTACTCGACCGGTTCTGTGCCGAGATCGGGCGTGATCCCGGGGCGATCACGCGATCGATCGCGCTCGGGGTGTCGTTCGAGGAACCCGAGAAAACGAGAAACGAGATAGGCGACGCCGTGGCCGCAGGCTTCGATCACGTCGTTCTCATCCTCCCGGGCCCCTACCCCGACGGTATCGCGCATCGAGTGGCCGAGGAGTTCATCAAACCGAGCGGCCGGTCGTGAGTAGTACTGCAACAGGACTTTTCGTCAGGGAACCAGGACGAACTTTCCGCGCGGGTGCGTCGATTGCAGTTCAGTATGCGCCCTCGCGGCGTCGGCCAGCGGGAAGGTCTTGGCAACCGTCACCTCGAACACTCCCGCACCGGCCTGCTCCAACAGCGACGGTGATGCGAGGCGTCGACGCTTCATGCTCTCCGGCCCTCCGACGGTGAGGAACCCGTCTGCCGACGCCCTCCCGAAGGCTGCCATCGTCACCAATTTCGCTCGGTCCGTGAGCAATTCGAGGGAGACGTCCACTGCCTCGTCGGTACCCACCGCGTCGATGGCCGCATCGATTCCGTTCGGTGCGGCCGCTCGGACACGGTCGATCAACCCATCGCCGTATTCGACGGGCTCGGCGCCGTAGGCACGCAGTGCATCGTGGTTCTGTGCCCGCGCGGTCCCGATCACCGTGGCTCCCCGCGCCACTGCGAGTTGAGCTACAACGGATCCGACGCCGCCCGCTGCGCCGTGCACGAGCACCGTGTCACCGCGCTCGACACCCACGGATTCGATTGCGTCGTAGGCAGTTCCAGCGGCTGCAAGTACGCCGGCCGCAACATTCCAGTTCAGTTCGGCCGGTTTCGGGAACACGAACCGTGCGGGAGCCAGAATCGTCTCGGCGTACGTACCGGTGTGGCCGGACACGATCACCTCGTCGCCGACGGCAATGGGCCCGACGGGACCCTCGGCAGCCCCGCCCACTGCGACCACGATTCCCGACGCCTCACTACCCAACGCAATCGGGAGCTTCGACTCGTCGGTACCGAACGCGCCGCTGTAGCTCTTGTAGTCGAAGGGGTTGACGCCGATCGCCTTCACCGCAATCGACACCTCACCTTCGGAGGGTTCGGGCAACTCACGTTCGACGATCTCGATCACGTCGGAGCCACCGTAGGACGCTGCAACCGCTGCTCGTGTCATGGCCGGTACAACGGACGACACGACGCAAATGTTCCACTCATACGCCCACCGAGACTTCGGACCTTCCGCAGCAGATCGCTCCTGCGTCGACGTGGTGGTGAGCAGTGGTGGGCTCGGGAACGGCCACGCGCTGCAACCAATAGCCGATTGTTTCGCCGACGCCGGTGGCGGCGAATCGATCGAAGACTTCGATGCACAGCCAGGTCGCGACGGAGAAATCCTGTTCTGCTCCATCGAGACCGATCAGCGTCATTTCCTCCGCGACGGCGAGCAACGCACCGTCGACATCGGAACTGCTGCGTTCGAGCCACGCCAACGCACGGCGTAGAAGCTCCCAGTCGCTCATGGGCACAGGTTCGCTGGCCGACTGTCTGCACAGTTCCGCCGTCGCAGCGAGCACATCCGCCACCGGTGTCGACACCGCAGCATTCAGCTCGGCGAGCATGCCGCGATCGGACACGATCAGGTCGGCCATGTATTGCCAGCGGGCAGGGAGATCTGTGCACTCCGTCCACAGATCCGTTGTGCCGAATTGGAGTCGGGTGATCAGTTCCTTCGTCGAACTGCACGGAACGGCGAAGCGAAATGCGTCGTTCATGTCGATCATCCCCACTGAGTGAACACATGCCATCGGACACCGGCTCGACAGTGAGCAACGCTGCTGTTGTCGTCACTCTGGCCTTGTGGACATTGAACTCGGTGACCAGCAATAGTGCGACTCGGAGTTACGTTCGATCGACAACGTCACATCGACGCGCACCGGACAGCCCACCCCACAGGGCCTGAGGTTGCGCGCGACGCCGACCAGGGCTTCGATCGGGGCACCGACCAATGGAAGGACGCCCGCTCATGGCGTACGACGAGCTTCTTGCAGACCGTGTCCGCGGCGCGCTCACCGACGAGGAAAGTCTGCGCGAGCAGAAGATGTTCGGTGGTCTGGCGTTCATGGTGCGGGACAAGATGGTGGCGTGTGTCGGCACCGGCAACCGCGGACTGCTCGTTCGCGTCGACGGCAATCGTGAACCCGAATACGTTCGGCTCGATGGAGCCAGCCACGCGGTCATGGGTCGGGGCCGGTCGATGGGCGACGGGTGGATCACCGTCGACGCAGCGGCGCTGACAAGCGAAGCAGCATTGGAGTTCTGGGTCGCCGCAGCAATGGAACACAATGCGAACGCAGCGAACAGTGAGCGCTCGGCTCGACATCGACACCGCTGACGACAGACGAGTCAGGAGCAGGAGTGGCATCTGCGGAGCGGCTCGGTAGGTAACAATGGAGGGGTGAGTGACATCGAGAAGCCCCAGCAGTGGACGTACCTGATGGACATGGACGGAGTACTCGTTCACGAGGATCACATGATTCCCGGTGCCGACACGTTCCTCGCCGAGCTGCAGTCCAACGAGATCCCTTTCATCGTGTTGACGAACAACTCCATTCGCACCCCCCGTGACCTGCGGGCTCGGTTGGCGTTCTCCGGTTTGGACATTCCGGAGAAGTCGATCTGGACCTCGGCTCTGGCCACGGCGACGTTCCTCGGCAATCAGCGGCCCGGCGGCAGTGCGTATGTCGTCGGCGAGTCGGGTCTGACCACCGCTCTGCACGACATCGGCTACACGCTCACCGACTCCAACCCGGATTACGTGGTACTCGGCGAGACTCGGACGTACTCCTTCGAGGCCATCACCACCGCTATTCGTCTCGTCGAGAAGGGTTCGCGGTTCATCGCCACCAACCCCGACGCCACCGGCCCATCCCGTGAGGGTTCGCTGCCCGCGACCGGTTCGGTGGCCGCGCTGATCACGAAGGCGACCGGCAAGGAGCCGTATTACGTGGGCAAGCCCAACGCGTTGATGATGCGTTCGGCGTTGCGCGCGATCGGCGGCCACTCCGAGAACACCCTGATGATCGGCGACCGGATGGATACCGACGTGCTCTCCGGTCTCGAAGCGGGACTACAGACCATCCTGGTCCTCACCGGAATCTCGACGGTCCAGTCCGTCGAGCAGTACCCGTACCGGCCGACCATGGTCCTCGATTCCGTCGCCGACCTGGTGGGCCGCACTCAGAACCCGTTCTGATGACACTCGAATTCGTTCTCTCCCGTCAGGATCACCACGTCGTCGGACGGGGCGTAAGGCACGTTCTTCCCGCCGTCGCCGACGCGGTGGCCGCGGTGCGGGAGGGCCGAAATGTCGTCGGTGCACTCCCCTTCGACATGTCCGACGCCACCGCCCTGCTCGAGCCGGAAGAGTTCTACCGCCTCGACGGGCCCTGGGTCACAGTCGATCCTCTGCCTCCGTTGCCTACGGTCACCGTCACACGACAGATTCCCGATCCCGACGTTCACGTGCAGCGGGTACGGGATGTCGTCAAGCAACTGGAGGCAGGCGTTGCCGAGAAGATCGTGCTCGCGCGGGCCATCGAAGTGACCGCGAGTTCGCCCATCGATCCGGTCTCGGTGTTGAGCGCTCTGGTCTCACGCGATCCGATGGGCAACGGATTCCTGGCCGACCTGTCCCCCACGAGCGACTCGGGCAACTACATCGTCGGTGCGAGCCCCGAGTTGCTGGTTCGTAAACGCGGCGCTGTCGTCAGTTGTCATCCGTTCGCGGGGACGGCCGCACGCTCGACCGATCCCGGCGAGGACAGCCGTATCTCGGCGGCATTGGCGGCAAGTGCCAAGGATCAGGCCGAGCACCGATTCGTCGTCGACGAGATCCGCGCTGCGTTGGCGCCGTTCTGCGAGACACTCGAGGTGCCCGAGTCACCCCAGCTGAGCAGTACTCCGCAGCTGTGGCATCTGTCGACGCCCATCGTCGGTACCCTGGCCGATCCCGCGACCTCGGCACTCGACCTCGCTCTGGCACTGCATCCCACCGCCGCCGTCGCCGGGGTCCCCCGGGCCGCAGCGATGGCTGCGATCAGAGACGTCGAGGGCTCCCGAGGCTTCTACGCCGGAGCCGTCGGCTGGACCGACGGCAGCGGGGACGGCGAGTGGATGGTTTCGATCCGCTGCATCGAACTCGCCGAGGACGGGCTGTCCGGTACGGCCACTGCCGGCGGCGGCATCGTCGCAGGTTCCGATCCCGACGCCGAACTCGACGAGACGACAGCGAAGTTCCGCACCGCTCTGAGCGTGTTCGAGCTCTGAGCGTGTTCGAGCCCTGAGCGTGTTCGAGCCCTGACCCCAGCAACGACCGGCCTACCGCAGCGCCTGGTCCAGATCTGCGATCAGATCCTCGGTGTCCTCGAGACCGATGGAAATGCGCACGACGCCGTCGGTGATGCCCACTGCCGCACGGCCTTCCGGCCCCATCGCCCGGTGCGTGGTGGTGGCCGGGTGGGTGATGAGCGATTTGGAGTCACCGAGGTTGTTGGAGATGTCCACGATGCGCAACGCGTCGAGCACCTCGAAGGCGCGCTTCTTTCCCTCACCCCCGGGAGCATCGACCTCGAACGTCACCACGGTGCCGCCGCCGGACATCTGCGATGTGGCGAGCGTGTACTGCGGATGTGACTGCAGGAAGGGGTATTTCACCCAGCTCACCGCAGGGTGGCTTTCGAGGAACTCGGCGACCTGCAGCGCGGAGTTCACCGAATGCCGCACCCGCACCGGCATCGTCTCGAGCCCCTTGAGCAGGGTCCAGGCATTGAACGGGCTCAGGGCCGGGCCGGTGTGCCGCATCAGTGTCTGGACCGGCCCGTCGATGTACTCCTTCGATCCGAGGATCGCACCGCCCAGCACCCGCCCCTGACCGTCGATGTGCTTGGTGCCGGAGTACACGACCACATCCGCACCGAGTTCCAGGCTGCGCTGCAGCAGCGGCGTCGCGAACACGTTGTCCAGCACCACCGTTGCGCCGGCGGCATGCGCCATCTCGGAGACGCGCCCGACATCGACGAGCGACTGCATCGGGTTGGACGGGGTCTCGAAGAACACGACTGTCGTCGGCTCCGACAGTGCCTGCTCCCACTGCTCGAGGTCTTCTCCGTCGACGAAGACGGTCTCGACGCCCCAGCGCGGCAGAATCTCGTTGCAGACCACGAAGCACGAGCCGAACAGACTCCGTGCGGCGACCAAACGGTCACCGGCCTTCAGCAGAGCACCCAGTGCCGTGAACACCGCGGACATTCCGCTGGACGTAGCGAAGCAGGCCTCGGCACCCTCGATCAGACGCAGGCGCTCCTCGAACATCTTGACTGTGGGGTTGCCGTAGCGCGAGTACACGAAATGATCGATGTCACCGGTGAACGCCTGCTCGGCCGCCCCGGCACTCTCGTAGACGAAACCCGAGGAGAGATACAGCGCTTCGGAATTCTCGTCGAACCCGGATCGGTTCAGGCCGCCGCGTACTCCCAGAGTTGCCGGACCGACACCCTCCGGTAGCGGCTTGCTGAATCCGCCGCCTCTCGGATTCCCGCTCACGACTGCCGCCAGGGCAACCCGACCGCACGCCATCCCGTGGCTCCGCGGTGGCCGTCGGCATCGGTGGCACCTTCGAAGCCGTCGAGCACGTTGTAGGACGGGCCGATGCCCGCCGCCGTCGCGGCTTCTGCAGCACCGATGGACCGCTGACCGGAGCGGCAGAGGAACACCACCGGCCGATCGCCGTCCACGCCTGCCGCCTTCAGGTCGTCGACGAAATGGGTATTCCGGGCACCGTCGGGGTAGCTGACCCACTCGATCAGGTGGCTCGGACGATCGATGCCGGACGTATCCGGGACCCCGACGTACTGCCACTCGGCGCGTGTCCGCACGTCCACGAGCACGGCCTCGGGGTTGCGTGAAAGCAACTCCCATGCGGCCTCGGGGGTTATGTCACCTGCGTAGGTCACTTGATCAGCCTTCCATCACTCGCTGTTATTCCGTCACTGATACCCAGATCAGACATTGCACACCAACCACTTGTCGTCGACGCGGACGAATTTCCAGGTGTCGTCGGTCTGCACTCCGGATTTCTCTTCCTTCAGCGGGACCTTCACCATGCCGCGATCGCCGTTGACCTCGTACTCCGACGGCACACCGTCGATGGACGTCTCGCCGTTGCGCTCGACCTCGTCGGCCCGATCGGTTCGGTACTGTGCGTCGTCGCCGGGAACGAGCAGCGAGACCTGGTCGAAGCAGGTGTTCTCCCGCAGCAGATCGGCATCGCCGGTGTTCTGCGCTTCGAGGAAACCGTCGACGCTGTCGGTGAGCAACTGGGCCTGCGTGACGTTGTCCTCGGCGGGCGCGAACTTGGACGCAGCGAAGATACCGACGAGCAACACGGCGACGATGCCGACCGCGATGATGAACGGCCACGCATTGGGCGGACGGCGCTCACCGGCGTCGGCAGCTGCCTGGGAAGCGTTGTTGCGCGCTTCCTCCCGACTGTCGACCCACTGCTGCCTACGTTCACTCCACGACGCCATGAGAGCCAATCTTCCTCGATCCGACGGGCCCGCCACTATCGGGGGCCGACCGGGACATCTCCCCGCAGCGTGATGCGATGCATGGTGCGGTGCTCGGTGCCGTAGTCACGATTGGCGTAGTGCGAGGTGCTGCGGTTGTCCCACAGCACCAGGTCGCCCAGCTGCCAGCGATGCCGCACGATGTGCTCGGGCTTGGTCAGGTGCGCGTACAGCAGGTCCAGGATCCCCCGGCTTTCGGCCTCCGACACACCCACGATGTGGGAGGTGAAACCCGGATTGACGAACAGCCCCTTGCGGCCGGTTTCCGGATGGACCCGCACCACGGGGTGTTCGACGGGGACCAGCGCGGTGACTTCCTCGCCGTCCCACATGTTGCCTTTTCCGCCGCGCTTCTGCGCGAGGTAATAGCCGAATTCGCGGTTGCCGTCGTGAACAGCGGTGAGCTCGTCGATCATTCGGCGTACGGGCGCGGACAGGGACTCGTACGCGAGCTGACTGTCGGCCCAGTTGGTGTCACCGCCGTGCGGCGGTAGGACGACCGGTCGCAGGATCGAGCCCAGCGGCGGACGCGCCATGAACGTGACGTCGGTGTGCCAGACGTCGGCGAAGCCGTTGTCCTGACTGTCGAGGGCATAGACCTCGGGCGCGACGTGGCCGCTGTCGTGCACCGGGTGGCCCGCGGTGAGGTCACCGAGGCGCCTGCCGAATTCGACGTGCCCCGCGTCGTCGAGCGTTTGCCCACGCAGCACCAGCACCTTGTGGTCGACGAGGGCTCGGCGTACGGCGTGAATCTGCGCGTCGGAGGCCGACGAGACGTCGAGTCCGAGGACCTCGACACCGAACGACGGGCCCAGCTTGTCCAGCGTGAGCGTGGCGGTCTGTTCCACGGTGGTCATGTGTCCTCGAATCTGTGCACGGCGAGCGAACCGATAACGGGCAACGCTGCCGTCGAGAGGGGGATCCCGTCCTGTCGAATGCCGCAGGAACGTGGGAAGGGGCGTCGGGTGTGGTCACCGACAACACATGTTGGTGCAGGTACGACAGAAGTCGACGGTGAACCGTCGGACCAGGAATGTCGTCTGCACAGCACAATTCCTACCGGAAACCGGGAAATACGGCAAGTTGCCCACTGCCCCAGCTCAGGTCCTGCTTAATTTATGCTGGGGTGTCCGCACTTCCCTCGAAGAAGGTAGCTCGCTGCACATGACTGATCAGACTCGT
>NZ_CAPS01000046.1 GCF_000333955.1 Rhodococcus sp. AW25M09 | reverse complement strand
CCATGCCCGGTGACTCAGGTGCCGCAGCCTGTCGGGCGGCGATCTTGCGCGCGGCCGACTCCCACACCGCAGACAGGCCCAAACGCTCGAGTTGCGCGCTGTCCAAGCCGGCTACGGAGAGAGCCTCCATCTCTGATGGTTCTAGATGGGACGCGTTGAGCCGTGCCCCGGGGAGCAAGACAATCCCGCCCTTCCGCCCGCGTTCGGCATAGACAGGCACACCAGCAACGGAGAGTGCCTCGACGTCCCGCAGCACAGTCCGCCGAGACACTCCCAGACGATCGGCGAGCTCACTGGTGGTGATGCGCTGACGGGTCTGCAGGAGCAGCAAGAGGTGCAACAGCCTCGAAGCCTTCATGCTGACCAATGTTTGCAGAAAAGGTGACAGGTTCTGTCGCGATGAGGCGATCGACTGGAGCGGTACCGAGAATTCAACGATTTGAGGAGCGCTCCATGCCTGCACCGAATCTGTTCCTGATCGGCGTCCGCGACGTCGAGTCCGCTACCGCCTTCTACAGCGACCTTTTCGAGATCGAACCGACCTTCATCAGTCCCCACTACGTAGCTTTCGAGGTTGCCCCCGGTGTCCTGTTCGCGTTGTGGACGGGCTACAGCGATCACGCTGTCCCCGGCACCCCGCGGACAAGCGAAGTTGGGCTCATGGTTCCGGGCGCTGCGACCGCGATCGACGAGATCTTCACGAGCTGGGCCTCGAAGGGAGTCCGTGTCTTGGAGGAGCCCCACGAAGCTGTATTCGGCCGCACGTTCGTGATCGCAGACCCTGACGGCAACCTCATCCGGGTCTCCCCGGTGGACTGATGTGCAACGTTCCGCCGGTAAACCAGATCATTCGATCGGATCGTTCTGCGAGGCCCGCTCGCGATCCCGGACCACCTGGCCCAACGTCATGATGGCGTCGGCAAATTGTCCCGGCAGTTCCTGCGGCGGGTTGTGGCCGCAGTCGATCTGCCTGACGTCGATCAGATCGGTGAAGTGCGCCGCGTGGTCCGGGCGGCCGTACAACGAGGCGACGGTGTCCTCGGTCGGATCGATCACGACCGTGGGCACCGTGATCCTCGGTTGCCCCGTCAGCAACTCCTGCGTCGCGGCATAGGCAGGATCCCCGGGCTCGATGCCGTAGCGGTGCCGGTACGAGTGCACGGAGACGTCCACGAAGTCGGGGTTGTCGAACGAGGGCGCGGTAGCCGCGAATTCGGAGTCACCGAACCGCCAGGTGGGTGACCAGTCCGTCCACAGTGTCTGTGCGATCTCGGCGCGGTAGGCCGCGAGACCGGCCCGGCCCCGCTCGGAGTGCAGGTAGTACTGATACCAGTACCGCTTCTCGAGGTGCGGCAGCACCGGCGTGGACGCGGCCGCGGTGATGTCCTGCACCAGGTAGCCGGACACGCTCAACAAGCCGGACACCAGCTCGGGCCACACTGCGGCGACGACGCAGGCGGCTCGCCCACCCCAGTCGTAGCCCGCGACGAGGGGCCGGTCGAGATCCAGCGCGAGGATCAGCTCCCGCAGATCGTGGCCGATCGCGGCCTGCTCACCGGAGCGCACGGTCTCCGCGTCGGCGAATCGGGTCGGTCCGAAACCGCGCAGATACGGCACAACGATGTCGAAGCCGGAGTCCGCAAGCAGCCTGGCCACGTCGTCGTAGCAGCGTGGATCGTAGGGGAATCCGTGCAGCAACACCACCGAGCGACCGGACGGATCACCGAAGCGGTCGAAGGCCACATCCATCACCCCTGCACGAATCATCATGGGTCCATGCTCGCACTGTGGTGCCGCGCTGAGTCAGCTGCTCAGCACATCCTGCATGCCGGGAGCGAGGACGTCGGACAAGTCGGTCCACGGGACGGTGATCGTGATGAGCCCGATGCCGTAAGCCCCCACCTGGTAGTCCCCGAAGTGAATGTTCATCCCCTCCGGTGATGCCGTCCAGTTCGCGAAGTTGGCCACCGTCGGCTCGATGCCCGAGCGCTCGAAGCTATCGCCTGCGCGGGTGCTCGGAAGAATCCTCGCTGCCTGGTCGGAGAGCCGAGACAGGCCGGCGTCGAGGTCGGTGAAGGCATCGCCCAGTGTGATCGGTTGCGCGGAGTCGGTATCGATCGTCACGGTCGCGAGAAGTGAATCGCCATGTGCTCCGGGCGGTACGGCGATCCAATCGGTGATCTGTTCGGCACTGACGACGCGCCGACCGACGTGGATCGGACCCGTCGAGTAGCCGTCGCCGAGAGCGAAGTCGAATCCGTAGTCGCGGTCGATCTGATCTTGCAGCGCCGCCCGCATCGACTCGTTGAACTCCGCCGTCACGGCGCTGTCCCCGCCACTGAGCTGCGGAATTGCGACGTCGTAGGTCGCATGGTCCGTGGATCCGGTGACCCGGATGTTGCCGACAACGTACGGCTCGGCGGCGCGCGAGGTCGTGGGCACAGTTGTGGTCGGCTCGGCGCGTTCGGTCGTGAATGGCACGTCGGTGGTGGTCGGCAGCGATACCGGCGTGGCGGTTCCCGAGGTGGAGCAGCCCGCGAGGGCCGCGGTCACGGCGAGTGCGACGGTCATCGAGCGGAAACGAGCCATTACCCACCCTAACCACAGTGAGGCGGCTCACTCAACCACCGAAGTGGTCCGACCGGAACCAACCTGGCCGACCCGCGGTGAGGATCAATTTCCGCTGCTAGCGTCGAAAGGCGAGAGTTGCCGACCGGTCCATTGTTCAGAGGGAGTTCGATGAGAACGACGAGCATCATCACCAATCTGCGGGTACCGAATGTCGACGCGGCCAAATCGTTCTACACCGAGTTCCTCGGTCTGCGTTCCGAGGAGTTCGACCTGGGGTGGGTCGCGCGGCTGACGTCGCCCGACCGCCCGGTCAGTGTTCAGTTGGTGACCGGAGATGCGAGCGCACCGGAGGATTCGGTGATGTCGGTGCACACCGACGATGTCGACGGCGCATACGCCGAAGCACAGAAGCTGGGATACGAGATCGTGTATCCACTGACGACAGAGCAGTGGGGTGTGCGCCGCTTCTTCGTGCGCGCTCCCGACGGCAACGTCGTCAACATCGCGTACCACCGAGACTGAATACTGCGAATCACCGGAGCACGAAAAAAGCCCGACCCCCTCGAAAGGGAGTCGGGCTTTTTCAGCGAGGGGCTGGACTCAGAAGTCCATGCCGCCCATGCCACCGGTCGGATCGCCTGCGGGCGCTCCGGCCTTCTCGGGCTTGTCGGCGACGACGGCCTCGGTGGTGAGGAACAGAGCCGCGATGGACGCTGCGTTCTGCAGTGCCGAGCGGGTGACCTTGACCGGGTCGTTGATGCCTGCAGCGAGCAGGTCCTCGTACTCGTTGGTCGCGGCGTTGAGGCCGTGACCGGCGGGCAGGTTGGACACCTTGTCCGCAACGACGCCGGGCTCGAGGCCTGCGTTGAATGCGATCTGCTTGAGCGGGGCGGACAGCGCGACGCGAACGATGTTCACGCCGGTTGCCTCGTCACCGTCGAGCTTGAGGTTGTCGAGTGCAGGCGCTGCCTGGAGCAGTGCCACGCCGCCACCGGCGACGATGCCCTCTTCGACGGCTGCCTTGGCGTTACGCACGGCATCTTCGATGCGGTGCTTGCGCTCCTTGAGCTCGACCTCGGTTGCCGCTCCGGCCTTGATGACTGCAACGCCACCGGCCAGCTTGGCCAGGCGCTCCTGCAGCTTCTCGCGGTCGTAGTCGGAATCGGAGTTCTCGATCTCGGCGCGGATCTGGTTGACGCGACCGGCGATGGCGTCGGAATCTCCCGAGCCCTCGACGATGGTGGTCTCGTCCTTGGTGATGACGACCTTGCGTGCCTGACCGAGCAGCTCGAGTCCGGCGGTCTCCAGGGAGAGGCCGACCTCTTCGCTGATGACCTCGCCACCGGTGAGGATGGCGATGTCGGCGAGCTGCGCCTTGCGACGGTCACCGAATCCGGGAGCCTTGACGGCAACGGACTTGAAGGTGCCACGGATCTTGTTCACCACGAGGGTGGAGAGAGCTTCGCCCTCGACGTCCTCGGCGATGATGACGAGCGGCTTGCCTGACTGAATGACCTTCTCCAGCAGGGGCAGCAGGTCCTTGACCGTGGAGATCTTGGAGCTGACGAGCAGGATGTACGCGTCTTCGAGGACGGCTTCCTGGCGCTCTGCATCGGTGGCGAAGTACGCCGAGATGTAGCCCTTGTCGAAGCGCATGCCCTCGGTGAGCTCGAGCTGCAGGCCGAAGGTGTTGGACTCCTCGACCGTGATGACGCCTTCCTTGCCGACCTTGTCCATTGCCTCGGCGATGAGCTCGCCGATGGACGGGTCGCCTGCGGAGATACCGGCGGTAGCAGCGATCTGCTCCTTGGTGTCGATCTCCTTGGCAGAAGCGAGCAGCGACTCGGTGACGGCTGCAACAGCCTTCTCGATGCCGCGCTTGAGGCCGAGCGGGTTCGCGCCGGCTGCGACGTTGCGCAGGCCTTCACGGACGAGTGCCTGAGCGAGAACGGTAGCGGTGGTGGTGCCGTCGCCTGCGACGTCGTCGGTCTTCTTGGCGACCTCCTTGACGAGCTCGGCACCGATCTTCTCGTAGGGATCTTCGAGCTCGATCTCCTTGGCGATGGAAACACCATCGTTGGTGATCGTGGGAGCTCCCCACTTCTTCTCGAGTACGACGTTGCGACCCTTGGGGCCCAACGTCACCTTTACTGCGTCGGCGAGGGCGTTGAGGCCTCGCTCGAGGCCACGGCGTGCCTCTTCGTCGAACGCGATGATCTTGGCCATTGCGAAGTGATCCTCCGGATTGGGGGTGACACATTGCTGGCCGAGCTCGGTGCCCGCGACGGACGACCAGGGGTGTCGTTGATTCCCCGGCCTCACCGTGTCCCGACCTGGCACTCACGTGTCGAGAGTGCCAACTGCATTTCTAGCACTCGACCATGGCGAGTGCAAGGTCGACCGTCGGTACCGGCCGAGGGGCGAACCACGCCACCCCCCATGCCAGACGCCACCGCGCGGAGCGGGTCTCGAGCAGATGCTCGCCGAGCGAGTCGCATACACACATTGTTCACATCCGGCGCGATTGTTAACACGAGCCGACTTCCGCTCCCGGTCCGGCTCGAATAACGTTCGGAGACAAGGTAATTCATCTCCAAAAATTCAGACAAACAACTACAAATGCGACAGCAAGGAACGAAACATGTCCGATACGGTCGACACCTCGTACGACAATTCGTCGTTGGACCACGAGGAGGAGGGCTATCACAAGACCCTCAAACCTCGGCAGCTACAGATGATCGCCATCGGCGGTGCGATCGGCACCGGCCTGTTTCTGGGCGCAGGTGGCCGCCTCGCCAGCGCCGGGCCCGGCCTGTTCCTCGCCTACGCCCTCTGCGGAATCTTCGTCTTCTTCATCCTGCGCGCCCTCGGCGAGCTCGTGCTGCACCGTCCGTCCTCGGGCAGCTTCGTCTCGTACGCTCGGGAGTTCTTCGGTGAGAAGGCAGCGTTCGTCGCAGGCTGGCTGTACTTCCTGAACTGGGCAATGACGGCCATCGTCGACACCACCGCCGTCGCGACCTACATGCACTACTGGGGCAGTTTCGAGGTGATCCCCCAGTGGGTCATCGCGTTGATTGCGTTGGTCATCGTCATGAGCGTGAACCTGGTCTCGGTCAAGTGGTTCGGCGAGATGGAATTCTGGGCTGCCATCATCAAGGTCGTCGCCCTGGTCACGTTCCTCGTCGTGGGGATCGTCTTCCTCGCCGGACGCATCCCGGTGGGCTCGCAGATGCCGGGCATCAGTCTGATCACCGACAACGGCGGCTTGTTCCCGACGGGTGCCTGGCCGCTGGTGATCGTCATCTCGGGTGTCGTGTTCGCCTATGCCGCAGTCGAACTCGTCGGCACTGCGGCCGGCGAGACCGAGCACCCGGAGAAGATCATGCCGCGAGCGATCAACTCGGTCATCGCCCGTATCGCGCTGTTCTACGTCGGCTCGCTCGTACTGCTCGCACTGCTCATGCCGTACACCGCCTACCAGGCCGGAACTTCACCGTTCGTGACGTTCTTCTCGAGCATCGGCCTCGGTGGTGCCGGCACCATCATGAACATCGTGGTGCTCACCGCAGCATTGTCCAGCCTCAATGCCGGTCTCTACTCCACCGGGCGCATCCTGCGGTCGATGGCGATGAACGGTAGTGCGCCGGAATTCACAAAGAAGATGACCAAGGGCGGCGTCCCGTTCGGCGGCATCCTGCTCACCTGTTTCATCACGCTGTTCGGTGTCGCACTCAACGCCATCGCCCCCGGTGAGGCGTTCGAGATCGTGCTGAACATGTCTGCATTGGGCATCATCGCCAGTTGGGGCACCATCGTGTTGTGCCAGATTCAGCTCTATCGCTGGTCCCAGAAGGGCATCGTGGAGCGGCCCGCATTCCGCCTGTTCGGGGCTCCGTACACCAGCTACGCCACGCTGGTGTTCCTGGTCGGCGTCCTGATTCTGATGGCCTTCGACGCCCCGATCGGCTCCTGGACCATCGCCACTCTGGTGGTCATCATCCCCGCGCTGATCGGCGGTTGGTTCCTGGTGCGCACCAAGGTGCTCGCCGTAGCCGAGGAACGCTTGGGCTACACCGGCCAGTACCCGGTGGTGGCCAACCGCCCGATCGACGAGGACGAGTAGTCAGACCCGCCTTCGCCGCAACGACGACAACCACCTGCTCGACGCCATCGGACTGTGTCGAGTAGGTGGTTCCGGCGGCGGAGCTGCGACCGCAGCGGCCACGGCGTCGCTGAGCTCGACGCAGGTTCGAAATCGATCCGCCGGATCCTTCGCCAATGACCGTGCGACCACCGCATCGAGGCCCCTCGGCAGCGAGCGTCGACGCCGTGTCACCGACGGCGGCTCGGCCGTCAGGTGCGCAGCGGTGATCGCCAACGGCGTGGCCAGCGGATACGGGGTGCGTCCGGTCGCCAGCTCCACCAGCGTCGCACCGAGTCCGTAGACGTCGGTCTGTGCGCTCAGCACTCCCCCTCGCAGCAGTTCCGGTGCCGCATACTGGATCGAGGCCAGCACCGTTCCGTCCGATGCCAGCGGCGACGAATCGTCGAGCATGCGGGCTATTCCCCAGTCGGACAACAGCACCTGCTCGTAGCCGTCGCATCGGTCGGTGGAGATGAGGATGTTGGCGGGCTTGACGTCCCGATGCACGACTCCCTTCGAATGGGCGTAGTCGAGCCCCTTGGCCACCTCGGCGACGATGCGAGCCACTCTCGAGACATCGAGCGGGATCTGCCCGCGGGCGACGAGCCGCGCCGCGCTGTAGCCGTCCACGTAGTGCATCGACATCCACAGTTGCTGCTCGAATTCGCCGTGCTCGTGCACCGACACGATGTTCGGATGCACCAGCTCGCTCGCGACGGCCGCTTCCATCCGAAACTTGGCGCGAAGTTGTGGCGACCGCGATGCGTCGGGGTCGAGGACCTTGAGGGCTTCGAGCCGATCGTGGCCGCGCCCGAGAACCAGATATACCTCGCTCATGCCGCCGACTCCGAGGCGTCGCTGAACCCGAAAGCCAGCGAACTCGGAGCCCGGCCGCAATCTCCCACTCATCGAATCCCCTGCCGCGCAGCATTATTCGCGGGACAGCGGCCGTCGAGCGATACGACCGAGCACGTCCGCAGCATCGACAGAACTGTACTGCGCACTGGCCCGGCCAGCGACTCGGCCGCGGCCGGTCCTTCCGGTCACGGGTTGATCACACCCCGACTCCACAGCCCTTTCGTGTTTCGTTACCAGCACCGATGTCGTTTATGGTGGTTACCGGTACTTGACCAAAACAAGAGAAGAAGAACGGCAAACCGATAGTGGTCAGCCGATTACGGCGACTCGAGTTCTAAGGAAGTCAAGTAAGTGAATGCAATAAAAGAAGCCTGGAAAGGCCTGCTCAAGCCGGTCTTCGTTCCGGCCTCGGTGGTGATCATCGGGATGATCGCCTTCTCGGTCATCTACGCATCGACCGCGGCCGATGCTTTCGACACACTCAACGGCATCATCGCCGACGGCGTCGGGTGGTGGTACATCCTCATTGCCACCGGTTTCGTGCTGTTCGCCCTGTACTGCGGCCTGAGCCGGATCGGCAACATCCGCCTCGGCCGAGACGACGAGAAGCCCGAATTCGGCGTTCTGTCCTGGTTTGCCATGCTGTTCAGCGCCGGCATGGGCATCGGCCTGGTGTTCTACGGCGTCGCCGAGCCGCTCTCGCACTACGTGAATCCGCCCGAGGCAGGCGGCATTCCCGGATCGACCGACGCGGCCGGCCGTCAGGCAATGGAACTGACGCTGTTCCACTGGGGATTGCACGCCTGGGCCATCTACGTCGTCGTCGGCCTGGGAATGGCCTACATGACGTACCGCAAGGGCCGTCCGCTCACGGTGCGTTGGCTGCTCGAGCCACTGCTCGGTCGCAAGCGCATCGAGGGCGGTATCGGTCACGCCATCGACGCCGTCGCGATTATCGGCACCCTGTTCGGTGTCGCCACCTCGCTCGGATTCGGTGTGCAACAGATTTCGGCCGGGCTCGAGTACCTGGGTTGGGTGGAGACCAGCAACTGGTTCGTGGTGCTGCTGATCGCGCTCATCACCGGCATCGCCACGTTCTCGGTGGTGACCGGAGTATCCAAGGGCCTCAAGTGGCTCTCGAACATCAACATGGTGATGGCCGGGGCGCTGGCCTTGTTCGTGCTGATTCTCGGACCGACCCTGTTCCTGATGCAGTCCTGGGTCCAGAACCTCGGCGGCTACGTCCAGGCCCTGCCCGAGCTGGCGCTGCGCACGTCACCGTTCGCGGACGATGGCTGGGCTGCAGGTTGGACCATCTTCTACTGGGGCTGGTGGATGAGCTGGGCACCCTTCGTGGGCATGTTCATCGCACGCATTTCCCGCGGCCGCACCATCCGCGAATTCGTCTTCGGTGTGCTGTTGGCCCCGACCATCGTCGGCTCGCTGTGGTTCACCATCTTCGGTGACACCGGAATCCTGCGCCAGCGCAACGAGGGAAATCTGCTCGACGCCGACGGTGCCGTGAACAACAACACCAGCCTCTTCCAGATGCTCGACGGGTTGCCGCTGGCCACCATCACCAGCGTCATCGCCATCGCGGTGATCGTGTTCTTCTTCGTCACCTCCTCGGACTCCGGGTCACTGGTGGTCGACATTCTCTCCACTGGCGGAGAGTTGGAGACACCGAAAATCACCCGCGTCTACTGGGCAGTGCTCGAAGGTGTGGCCGCAGCCGTGCTGCTGCTGGTCGGTGGAACGAGTTCTCTGACAGCGTTGCAAACGATGTCGATAGCCACGGCGGTACCGTTCTCGGTGGTCTTGGTGCTCGCCTGTGTGTCGATGCTCAAGGCTTTCCGCTACGACGTCGCCACCACACCGCGGTATATCCGCGTCACCTCTACCCCGGACACCGGGACCGGCACGGTGGCAACCGACACGGCGGCGACCGACGCAGGCAAGGAAGCTGCACAGGCCAAGCGCAAGCGCTCGTCGGGCGCATCCTCGACGTTCGCCGGTCTCAGTCCCTCCCGTGAGGGACTGTCCACACCTCGCGGCGGCACGGTCATGCTCGCTGTGCACGAGGTCTCCACCGAGGAGCTCGAGGTGCATCCCGAAACCGGGGCCGTCGAGTACTCCAGTGACAACGCTCCCGTCGACCCGCTGGGCGGCGAGGTGTTCGACACCCAGGAGTTCGCGGACTCCGCCGAAGGCCAGAATCAGAACAACAACACCGTCTGATTCGACCCACCCTCTGACCCTCGCGAGCTGCTCGCGGGGGTCAGAGGTTTTTCGAAGCCCAGTCCGTCAGCGCCTGTAGGGACGGCAACAGCGCCTGACCGGACGGCGTCAAGCTGTACTGCACCGAGATGGGCGGACCCTCGTCGACTGTGCGCAACACCAGACCTGCTTTGCCGAGCTCTCCCAGGCGATCGGACAGCACCGAGTCGCTGATGCTGCCGACGGCGCGGCGCAGATACGAATATCCCATGGGCCCGTCCATCAACGTGGCCAGCAGAATTCCATTCCATCTCTTGCCGAGGAAGCCGAATGCGGTGGCCAGAGCACCGTCGCAGCCACGAGGTTCGTGAGACGGCTGGTTCGTGGACATGAAACCACCTTACCGAGGTGCTACAGTCCGCCTTGCTACTTCTGAATTACTAGTGGCCTCAAAACCGAAAGCAGGGCTCATGTTCATATTAACCCTCATCATCTCGGTCCTACTCGCCGTCGCACTCACGTTCTCCGCGGTCGGGAAATTGACCCGCAACGACTCCGTCATCCCGATGCTCGAGCAGGTCGGCGTGCCGCCCGACAAGATCCCGTGGCTCGCCTACCTCGAAATCCTGGGAGCTGTCGGCCTTCTGGTGGGCCTGGCCGTATGGCCCATCGGTGTCGCCGCTGCCGTCGGCGTCGTCCTCTACTTCGTTGGAGCCGTCGCCGCACACCTGCGCGTCAAGGACAAGGAATTCGCGCCTGCCGCCGGACTGGCCGTGTTCGCCGTCGCCGCACTCGTCCTACGGGTGCTCAGCGCCTGACCAGTCGTAATCCATCTGGCTCGCGGTGGCGAGAGCGTGATCCGCTCCCGCCCACCGCGCGACCAGATGCAGCGCCAGATCGAGACCGGCGCTGATTCCGGCCGACGTCGCCAGATCGCCGTGATCGATATACCTAATACCCTCGTGTACAACGAGTTCAGGCCAGCGATCGCTCAACAGCCCCAGGTCTTCCCAGTGCGTGGTCACCGCCCGCTGATCGAGCAGTCCCGCCGCCGCGAGTACGAACACTCCGGTACACACCGAGGCGACGACCTCGGCGGTAGGTCGGACGCGGCGCAGCCACTGCAGAACTCGGCCGTCCGCCTCCACGGCGTGGACGATGCCACCCGGAACCAGAACGAGATCGAAGCCGCGCGAATCATCGATCGTGGTGTCGACGCCGATCCTCATCCCACCCCGCGCGCGGACGGGGCCGTTGTCGATCCCGACGAGAGTCACCTCGAAAGGCGCTGCGATACCGGCACGTTCGGCCACTCGTCTCGCAACCGAAAACACCTCGAACGGTCCGCACGCGTCGAGCACCTCGACGTCGTCGAACATCAGAATCGCAATGCTTTTACTCATCCCGCCTCAGCTGCTCGTGGTCGATACGACGATGGGCACCATGACAGCGGCCATCACGGCTGCGTTGACATCGGCGACCGCCTTGCGTACGGCCGCCCCGGCCCACTCCCCCTCGGCTATCTGCTTCGCACGCTGCTTCAGAAGCTTCTTGTCCGCGTCCTCGATGACCTTGTGCGTCAGATCTATCGCAGATATCAGCGAGATCAACGCAGCCGAATGCGGCTCCGGCGTCGTACCGTCGACGAGCGCGCTGCGCAGCGCGTCTCGCAGCACCTTCTCGTGCGCGGTGTCGCGGGCGGGCCACGTCGTTCTCGGGAACAACCCCCACACCTTGTCGTGCTGTTCGGTGACGACGCCCCGTGCCACCAGACGCGCAGCCAGTTCCTTCGCCAGGTTCTTCTGCGACTTCTCGATCAACTTCTGCGGCTTCATCGGTCGCGATCCCGTCGCGACGAGATCGAACACCCGCCGCAGCAGCACATCTGCAGGCGGGTCCCCGGCTACGAGAACGTGATCTTTCTCGATCTGCTCATCGGAGCCGGTGACGCGAAGAGCTCCACCCATCGCGAGCTCGACCACCAGAGCACCCGCCAGTACCCGCGGCAACTTGGTACTGTCGGCCACCGGCTTGCCCGATTCGTCGTCGAGCAACAGCAGTAGCAGGTCCTCCGCAATCAGGGTCATGCTCCGAGATTACCCACACCGTCCACTGGATCGGGTGTGTTCATCTCTGCGTAGCCCACTGTTCCACCGGCCTCGCGTGGTGTCAGTTGACGAGACTCTGCCAGTTCGACGGAACCCGCTCACGCGGGCCGGGAACCGTCTGATCGAGTGGATGATGCTGCGGCGGAGCCAGATCCGGGCCATCGTACATCTGCTCGTCGGCGTAGCTGTAGAACCATTCCTCACCGGGCTCGTAGCTGCGCACGAACTGGTGCCGGGTGGACTCGGCGTGCTTGCTGGCGTGCTGCGACGGGGAGGAATCGCAACACCCGATATGACCGCACTGCGCACAGCGACGCAGATGCACCCACCAGCCCTGCGTCTGCGTGCACTCCACGCACCCAGGGCCCGACGGGGGAACCTGTGGGTCGATGCCTTCGATGGTCATGATGTCTCCTCGATTGCAGGTTGGACGGGCAGTCTGACGACGAAACGCGTATCCCCGGGTTCGGACACCACGCGCAGATCGCCCTGATGCTTCTTCACCACGATCCGCCACGAAATATCCAGGCCGAGGCCCGTACCCTCGCCGACCGCCTTGGTGGTGAAGAACGGCTCGAATATGCGCGATCGAATCTCCTGCGGCACACCCGGTCCGGTGTCACAGATCTCGATCTGAACCTGATCTTCGTCGAGGCGGGTGCGGACGGTGAGTGTGCCCCTCCCGTCCATGGCCTGCACGGCATTGTCGATCAAATTGGTCCACACCTGATTGAGCTCGGCGGCATAGGCCGGGATGGCGGGTACCGCCGGGTCGTACTCCTTGGCCACAGTGATGTCGTCGCCGATTTTGCGGCCCAACATGATCAGTGTGCTGTCGAGCAACTCCCGCACGTCCACGGTCTGGTACGGCGCTCGATCCATTTGCGAATACTGCTTCGCTGCACCGACCAAGGTGGAGATTCGCGTGGTCGAATCCCCGATCTCGTTCATCAACAACTCGGTTTCGACGGTGTAGTTGAGCCACCGAATCGCGCCCTCGAGCATCGCTGGATCAGCGACGGTTGCCGAGACTCGATCGAGCCACGGCACATCGAGACCGGCCGAGACGAAGGTGGGAGCCAGATCCCAGCCGTCGCGAATATCCTTGTCCTCGAACCATTCTCCGAGTTCGTCCTCGCGGTCCGATGCCTCCATCGCCGTCAGCTTCGGTGCCTTGGCCACCAATTCGACGGCCTCGTTCTGCAGTTCGACCAGTTGCGCCAGGCCGGCGCGATCGAGGGTGCCGCCGGCGATCATCGCCAGCTTCTGCCGCATGTGCGCCACCCGATTCCGCAACGCAGACGTCGCCCGCACCGCTGCCGCGGCCGGATTGTTCAGCTCGTGCGTCAGACCGGCCGACAGAGAACCCAACGCCAACAAGCGTTCTCGCTGCTCCACCACAGCCTTGGTGTTCTGATTTCCGAAGAACAACCCTTCCAGCAGGTGCAGGGCCATCGGGAACCACTCCCTCACGATCGACGCGAAACAGTCTGCGTCGAGCACGAAGAACCTGGACCGCTCGCTCACCCGCATCGAACCCTGATACGTCTGGGGCACCCGTTCGCCCAGATACGCCTGCCACGCACCGGCATACACCCCACGCTGCGAGGTGCGATTGACCACCAGATCCTCACCACCCGAAAGCTTCGAGAGCACCACGGCACCGTCGATCAACACGTAGAAACACGTCGCCGGATCGCCCTCCGCGTACACCGGCCCCGGCTCGATCGTCTCGATGCGCCCGTCGCGGCACAACTCGGCCAATTGCTCGTCGGTGAGCTGCTCGAACAGAAACAGCGTCCGCAATTCCTCGGCATCACACGCAGGCTGCGCATTCTGGTCGCTCCGCGGGCTCCGCTCCTGCCCAGTCATGGATTCGCCAGATATCTGTGAACCAACATCACGGCCATTGCGCCTTCCCCCACGGCCGACGCGACGCGTTTGGCCGAGTCGGATCGAACGTCGCCCGCGGCGAACACTCCGGCCACGCTCGTTTCGAGGTGATGTGGCAGTCGGGCGGGCGTCCATCCGGTGGGTCCCCGTCCGTCGACGACGAGATCCGGCCCGGTGACCACGAATCCATGCTCGTCCCGAACGAGCACTCCGTCGAGCCAGTCGGTGCGCGGGGCCGCGCCGATGAACAGGAACAGGTACTGCGCGTCGACCGTCGTGGTGGCGTCGGTAGCCCGGTTGCGCAACGTGATCGACTCGAGGTGCCCGTCGCCGCCCACCCCCGCGACCTCGGTGCACGGCAGCACGCTGATCTTCGGATTCTCTTCGATCTGTTTGATGAGGTAGTACGACATCGACGCCTCGAGCGAGGTGGCACGGATCAGGATGGTGACCGACTTGGCCCCGCGCGCGAGGTACACCGCGGCTTGGCCCGCCGAGTTGGCTCCGCCGACGATGTAGACGTCCTGCTCGGCGCAGCGCGCGGCCTCGGTCATCGCAGATCCGTAGAACACGCCCCGGCCGGTGAAGTCGTCGATTCCGGGTGCGTCCAACCGGCGGTAGGCGACGCCGGTGGACAGGATGATCGTCTGCGCGCTGATACTCCGGCCGTCCGCGAACCGCACGGTGCGCGCGGAACCGTTGACGTCGAGTCCCACCACATCCTGCGTGGTGACGACCTCGGCACCGAACTTGAGCGCTTGACGCCGGGCCCGCTCGGCGAGCTGAGCTCCCGAGACCCCGTCGGGAAATCCCAGGTAGTTCTCGATGCGTGAACTCTGTCCGGCCTGACCACCCGTTGCGGTCCGCTCGATCAGAGTCGTCCGCAGCCCCTCGGACGCGCCGTACAGCGCCGCTCCGAGCCCGGCCGGGCCACCGCCGATGACGACGAGATCGTAGAACTCCCCCGACGGCGAGACGGTCAGGCCGAGCCGGTCACCGAGTTCGGCGTCGGACGGCTCGATGAGCGCATCGCCCTCGGTGGTGATCACCACCGGAAGTCGGTCGTCGGCCACGCCTGCCGCGGCCAACAGCCGCGCACCCTCGGATTCGTCGGACATGTACCAGCGGTACGGCAGCTGATTTCGGGCGAGGAACTCGCGAATCTCCGACGATCGCGCAGACCAGCGGTGGCCGATGATCTTGGTATCCGAGGTGGCTCGGTGGTCGTACGCACACCAGGCCTCGAGTTGAGCGTCGAGCACGGGGTAAAGCTTTTCCTCCGGCGGATCCCACGGCTTGAGTAGGTAGTAATCGAGATCGATGACATTGATCGCGTCGATCGCTGCGTCGGTGTCCGCGTAAGCGGTGAGCAGGATGCGACGAGCCGTCGGGAAGAGGTCCATGGCTTGTTCGAGAAATTCCATGCCGCTCATCAGGGGCATGCGGTAGTCGGCCAACAGAATGGCGACCGGGGTGCCGCGCAGGGCGAGTTCCTTCAGTGCGTCCAGCGCGCCGGCACCGGATTCGGCGCGCACGATGCGGTACTGCTCGCCGTAGCGGCGGCGTAGGTCGCGGGCGACCGATCTCGATACTCCGGGATCGTCGTCGACGCTGAGAATGACCGGTTTCATGACCCTCCAGGACAGATGCTCATCGACCTCATGAGCATGCCACCGCCGCGCCCGCAATGGGAGGCAAGCGGTGGCCGCGTACCGGAGAATCGCAGGATCAGATCAGACCGCGTCGCATCAGCTCGAGTTCTTGCGGGGTGAGGAGTCGTTCGAGCTTCTCCCCGGGCCAGGTTCGTGGCCTGCCGCTCATCCTGGCGGTCTTCAGCAGCGGTAGATCGCTGCTGGTACGACGCATTATCGACTGTAATTTCACGGTGGATCACTCCGAACAATTTCTATGCTGGTCCCGACACTCCGCTTGATACATCGATCAGTGTCCGCCCGGTGTTAACGCCGCGGTGGGATCTCGTGCGGCGTTTCGCGCCACCAGGGCCGTTTCCACCTGCGCCATCCGGGTAAACAACACCCCAAATCGACTGATCGGGGAACTGAATGAACAAATCGGCAGACTCTATGGCCAATTCCGTACAAGACAACGATGCCTTCGAGTACGCAGCTCGCGGCGGTCACTTCGTCAGCGGACTGCTGAACGTACTGATCGGCTACATCGCCGTCCGTTTGGCGTTCGGTGGGTCCGGCAACGCCGATCAGTCCGGCGCCCTCGCCGCCTTGGCCGCGCAGCCGGGCGGAAAAATCGCCCTGTGGATTGCGGTCGTCGCCTTCGTGGCGCTGGCTCTGTGGCGGATACTCGAGGCGATCGTCGGCAAGAAGTCCGATTCGGATGCCGGGAGTGCTCTGGATCGGGCCAAGGCAGTGGCGCTGGCCGTGGTCTACCTTGCGTTCGCGTTCTCGACGTACGGCTTCGCGACCGGCTCGGGCGAAGACAGCGGCAAGCAGAATGCCGGCTACTCGGCGCGATTGATGGAATCCGGCGGCGGCAAGTTCGTTCTGATCGTGGTGGGCCTGATCGTCATCGGCGTCGGCGGCTACCACATATACAAGGGAGTATCGAAAGGCTTCCTCGATGATCTGAAGGGTCATCAGAGCGGGGCCGTCGTCAAGCTCGGCATGACCGGATACGCAGCCAAGGGTGCGGCCCTGGTCGGAGCCGGAATCCTCGTCGGGGTGGCAGTACTGCAATCCGACCCGTCGAAGGCCTCGGGAATCGACGCTGCGGTCAAGACCCTCGGTGCACAGCCCTACGGCCGGGTGCTGCTGATCCTCGCCGGAGTGGGCATCGGCCTCTACGGGCTGTACGCCTTCGTCCTCGCTCGACGCGCCCGTATGTGAACACCGCTGGTTCACCTACCTGGCCGGCTGTGTCTGTCGCCACATAGGATGCGCACGGTTGAGTGTGACATTCAGTTGCAGCTATCCCCACTATTTGGAGGTCCCCGTTGAGCAAGACTCTCGAAGCCACGATCGACATCGCCGCGAGCCCCGAGACTGTCTGGTCGATCGTCTCGGACCTACAGCGCATGGGCGAGTGGAGCCCGCAGTGCAAGAAGATGAAGGTCTTCGGCGGGCCGGTCGGCAAGGGCACCAAGACGCTCAACATCAACAAGAAGGGTTTGCTCGTCTGGCCGACCACCGCCAAGGTCGTCACCTTCGAGCCCAACCGTGAACTCGCGTTCCGCGTCGTCGAGAACAAGACGATCTGGTCCTACACACTCACTCCGACGGACACCGGAACAACGGTCGTCGAGAAGAGACAGGCCCCCTCGGGCACCACGGCCGTCTCGTCGCTGTTGGTGAAGCGAGTCCTCGGGGGCATCGACGAGTTCGACGTCGAACTCGTCGAAGGTATGAACAGCACCCTGCGACGCATCAAAACCGAAAGTGAGAAGTCGAGCTAAAAGTATTTCTCTCAGGAATGTTTCAGGTTTGTTTCTGAGGGGCATCCCGCTTTTCGACAAGCAAAAGACACAAACGGAAAGTGGGGGCAACGCATGTTGGGTCTCGGAATCATCGGCTGGATCATCATCGGCGGACTGGCCGGCTGGATCGGCAGCAAGATCATGAAGACCGATGCTCAGATGGGCATCATCCTGAACATCGTCGTCGGCATCATCGGCGGCCTCATCGGTGGCTACCTCCTCAAGGTCTTCGGCGTCGACGTCGAAGGTGGCGGCCTGATCTTCAGCTTCATCACCTGCATCCTCGGCGCATGCATCTTGCTGTTCCTGGTCAAGCTCGTGATGGGTCGCAGCCGCGTCTGATCGCACTCGCACTTCTCGACTGCCGGGGCACCTCACGTACGCTGTGAGGGCCCCGGCAGTCGTATGTCTGCGCACGATCCACCTGCAGCACCATGACCTGCCAGCATCATTTCTTGCCGACAATTACTGTCGCCGACAGTTAGAGGAGACCGTGGCACGCCGTCCCGCCCCGATTGGTCAACCGCCCCGTACCGGAGTGGCTCACATCGTCGATTTGGTCCGTGAAACGGTTCCACCGCTACACCCCGCCGGGCTTCCGTTCGTCGGCGGTCCGCTCGCCGTCGCAGTTCTGGGCCGTCGATCCAAGTGGGTCCGCAATGCAGGGCTCGTTGCCGCCGGAGCCTGCGCCACCTTCTTTCGCCACCCGTCCCGCGTGCCGCCCAATCGCCCCGGCGTCGTCGTCGCTCCGGCCGACGGCCTGGTCACGCTCGTCGATACCGCCGTTCCCCCCACCGAGCTCGATCTCGGTTCGGAACCGGTTCCCCGAGTGAGCATCTTCCTGTCCGTGCTCGACGTACACGTTCAGCGCGTTCCCGTCGGTGGCCGAGTCATGGAGGTCGTGCACCGCCGCGGCCAGTTCAAGTCCGCGGACCTCGCCGAGGCCAGCGAGGTCAACGAGCGCAACAGCATGCACATCAGGACCGACTCCGGCCAGGATGTCGCCGTGGTGCAGATCGCCGGTCTCATTGCGCGACGCATCATCAACAACGCGAAAGTCGGTGATGCCCTGTCGATCGGTGACACGTACGGTCTCATCCGCTTCGGCTCTCGCGTCGACACCTACTTCCCTGCCGGCACCACACTGCTGGTACAGCGCGGACAACGTGCGGTCGGTGCCGAGACAGTCCTCGCCGAGTTACCGCAGTAGCGACTTCATGATCACCAGACGCGCCAAGCCGCCCGCTGCCATCCGCCTGCTTCCGTCCGTCGTCACCATTCTCGCGTTGTGCGCCGGACTGTCCGCGGTCAAATTCGCCCTCGACGGCGAACTCGGAACGGCACTCGCCATGATCGGTGCCGCGGCAATCCTCGACGCGTTGGACGGGCGCATCGCTCGACTGCTCGATGCCACCAGCAAGATCGGTGCCGAACTGGACTCGCTGTCCGATGCCATTTCGTTCGGTGTCGCCCCGGCACTGGTGTTGTACGTGACGTTGCTCGAGGGCAGCAGCGGCGGCTGGATCGTTGCACTGGTCTACGCGGTGAGCATCGTGCTTCGGCTCGCGCGCTTCAACACCCTGCTCGACGAGGACGACACCCCGGCCTATGCGCGCGAGTTCTTCACCGGCGTTCCCGCTCCCGCCGGTGCCCTCATCGCATTGGCCCCCATCGCGGCGTTCGAGCAGTTCGGCGACGGCTGGTGGGCGTCGTTCTACGTCGTCGCCGGGTGGTCGATCCTCGCCGCGGCCCTGATCGTCAGCCGAATCCCCACCTTGGCCCTCAAGACCGTCTCGGTTCCTCCGCGGCTGGCCGCCTTCCTATTGGTTCTGGTCGCGCTCCTCGCCGCTGCACTCATCACCTTCCCGCTGGTTCTGCTCATGGGATTGGTGCTGGCCTACCTGGTGCACATCCCGTTCGCCGTGCGTTCGCAGCGCTGGACTGCTGCTCGTCCCTACACGTGGGACGCCAAGCCCGCGGAGCGCCGAGCCGAGCGCCGAGCAATCCGCCGCGCGCCGGGTGGTGCGCGCCGGTCCCAGGCCCGCCTGGGACTGCGTCGGCCTCGTAGCTGACGAACCGGCGCCCTGAACTACTAGGGTCGATCCGGTGACCTCATCCAGTGCTGCGGAGCTCGTTCTCACCACCCGCCTGAACACGTCGGCAGCCGATGCCAGACGGGGCGTCGTACGGTTGCATCCGGAGGTGCTCGCCGCTCTCGGTCTGCGGGAGTGGGATGCCCTCTCGCTCATCGGTTCTCGCCGCACCGCTGCCGTCGTCGCCGCGGCCCCCGAGGGTTCGCCGCAGGGCACCGCGCTGCTGGACGATGTCACCCTCTCCAACGCCGGCTTGCGAGAAAATGCTTCTGTCGCAGTCGGTCCCGTCACCGTCTACGGTGCCAAGACCGTCACGGTGACCGGCTCCGCGCTCGCCGCCGGTTCCATCTCCGACGCCACCCTGCGCCAAGCACTGCTCGGCAAGGTGTTGACCGTGGGCGACACGGTGTCGCTGCTCCCCCGCGATCTGGGCCCCGGCACGTCGACGAGTTCGGCGACGCAGGCACTGTCGAGAACCTTCGGGGTTGCCTGGACCACCGAATTGCTGACGGTCTCGGCCGTCGATCCATCGGGTGGGCCAGTGAGTGTGCAGCCCAATTCGGCGGTGAACTGGGGGACGGGCACCGTGACCGCTGCCGCTCCGACGCCATCCACCCCGGTCCACTCGACGACAAAGACGGCACCTCGGGTGAGCGTCGCGGATCTGGTGGGTGTGCACGCGCAGCAGTCCAAGCTCGTCGAATGGCTACGGCTGGCGCTGGACGAGTCGGAACTGTTGGCGACGCTGGGCGCATCACCTCACCTGGGGGTGTTGATCACCGGACCGGGCGGGGTGGGCAAGGCCACGCTGGCTCGTGCGGTGATCGGCGAGCGGGACTGCGTCGTGTTGGACGGTCCGTCCATCGGTGCGCTGGAGGCGTCGGCTCGGGTCGACCGGGTCACCGCGGCAGTGGACGAACTCGCCGGTTCAGGGGTGCTGTTGATCACCGACGTCGACGCGCTGTTGCCCTCCGACCCCGAACCGGCGTCGACATTCGTGCTCGACGTGCTGCGCCGAGCCGTCGACACTCCCGGTCTCGCGCTGATCGCGACGACGGCTCATCCCGAGGCGACCGACGCGAGACTGCGAGGTCAGGACCTGTGCGATCGCGAACTCACCCTCACGCTGCCGGATGCGGCCGGACGCAAGGGGTTGCTGGCGCACCTACTGAAGAAGGTCCCTCAGGGCAACGTCGATCTCGTCGAGATCGCCTCACGAACACCGGGTTTCGTGGTTGCAGATCTCGCTGCGCTGACGCGTGAGGCAGCGCTGCGGGCGGCTGCTCGCGCGTCGAACGATTCGGCCCCGGCCGTATTGACTCAGGACGATCTGGTGGGCGCGCTGCAGGTCATCCGTCCGCTGTCGCGTTCGGGTACCGAGGAACTGGCCATCGGCAGCCTTTCCCTCGACGATGTCGGCGACATGGTCGAGACCAAGCAGGCGCTCACCGAGGCCGTGCTGTGGCCGCTGCGACACCCGGATTCGTTCGCGCGATTGGGAATCGAACCGCCGCGCGGTGTTCTGCTCTACGGTCCCCCCGGGTGCGGCAAGACGTTCCTGGTACGAGCGCTCGCCAGCTCCGGTCAGCTCAGCGTGCACTCCGTCAAGGGCGCGGAGCTGATGGACAAGTGGGTCGGCTCCTCGGAAAAGGCTGTGCGAGAGCTCTTTCAGCGGGCCCGCGATTCTGCACCCTCACTGATCTTTCTCGACGAGGTGGACGCACTGGTACCGCGGCGCGGGCAGAGTTCGGACTCCGGCGTCGGAGATCGGGTCGTGGCGGCGCTGCTGACCGAGCTCGACGGCGTCGAACCGCTGCGGGACGTCGTGGTACTCGGAGCGACGAACCGGCCGGACCTGATCGACCCAGCTCTACTGCGGCCCGGCCGGCTCGAGCGTCTGGTGTTCGTGCCGCCGCCGGATTCCGATGCCCGAGTGGACATCCTCAAGGCGTCGGGCAAGTCCATTCCGCTCGCCGAGGACGTGGATCTGGAGGCGCTCGCCCGAGACCTCGACGGGTACTCCGCCGCCGATTGCGCAGCACTGTTGCGCGAGGCCGCATTGACGGCGATGCGTCGGTCGATGGATGCAGCCGACGTCACGGCCGCCGATGTCGCCACCGCTCGGGCGACGGTGAAACCGTCACTCGATCCCGAGCAGGTGGCGCACCTCGAGGCCTACGGCATGTGAGCGGAACTTCGTGACGGGCTACGAGCCAGGAGTGGAGCCTGCGGAACGACCGATGAACCAGGAGTGGAGCCTGCGGAACGACCGATGAACCAGGAGTGGAGCCTGCGGAACGACCGATGAACCAGGAGTGGAGCCTGCGGAACGACCGATGAACCAGCCATGCACGTGCGGCGAAGCCGCTCTCACTTCCAGCGGCCGAGGATCTCCTCTGCCCGCTTGGCCAATTCCATCTGGAAGATCGGCCCGAAGCTGATCCGACCCACTCCGAGGGATGCGAAATGCTTCAGGTCGCCTTCGGCCGGGTTGGCGATGGCATTGATCGGCAGCGGGAGTTCTTCGGCGAGGCGCTTGTAATCGGCGTCGCCATGGAAGCCGACGGGGTAGAGCGAGTCGGCTCCGGCCTCGGCGCACAGCTTCAGACGTGCGATGGCGCGGTCGACGCGATCGTTCTCGTCGCCGATTTCCTTGACGAACAGATCGGTGCGAGCGTTGATGACCACATGGACGTCGGTTGCGTCCGATGCCGCGCGCAGCGCTGCGACGAAGTCGGCGTGCTCCTGTGCTTCACGGAGGCGTCCACCTTCGCTGTGCACGGTGTCTTCGATGTTGAGGCCGACGGCTCCGGCCGAGACGAGTCCGTCGATCAGGCGCTTGGGGTCCTCGCCGTAGCCGGATTCGATGTCGACCGAGAGCGGGGCGTCGACGGCACTGGAGATCTGCGAGATGCGGGCGAGGATTTCGTCGAAGGTGATGCCCTCGTTGTCCGGCTTGCCGATGGAGTCCGAGACGGGGTGGCTGCCGACGGTCAGGGCGGTGAAGCCTGCCGATACGGCCAGGTTGGCGGACCAGGCGTCCCACACGGTCGGCAACACGACCGGGTTGCCCGGCTGGTGCAGCTCGAGCAGGGTGGTGGCTTTCTGGGACAGGTTCGTCATGGAGACTCCTTCGCGGTGGCCTTCGGAGAACGTACGTTCTCTCGAGTACCAACATACCTGCTTCAGTCGATCAAATCGAGTGCCTTCATTCGGTCGAACACCATCAGCGACCCCGGAGCGACGTCGTCCATCGCGGCGTACTCGTCTCGGGTGAAGTACCTGATCTCGGCGATTTCGCTGGTCGGCGTCGGCTCGTTCGACAGATCGGCGAGGAAGCAGGTCATTTCGAGCGAGGTTCCGTCCGGATGCCCCCAGGCCTGGCACTCGAACACCCCGAGGGGTCGGGCGTCGATCACGGTCGCGTCGAGCTCTTCCCTGATCTCTCGGTGCAGCGCTTGTTCAGGGCTCTCACCGGGGTCGATCTTGCCGCCGGCCATGTAGAACGCGGACTTGCCGGCCGATCGCGTCTGGATCATGCGACGATCCCGAACGTAGGCCAACCCCGCGGTACGAATGAGATTCGGATGGTTCACCGACACAGTCTCCATCGCCGAGGGCTTCACTGCGGCGTCGCACCGGTCGCCACGCTAACGACCACGCAAAGTAGGATGGGGTTCGACTACTCGGGTGCTGCCGTTCGGTAGCAGCCTCGTTATTTCCCAAAGAATCACGTCGAATTTCACACGGTTTTCCCGGACCCTACTCATCGCCGCCCTACGACCACCGCATCGGTCTCACCGCCGATGCGACCGAGACGACGGAGTGTTTTTTGCTCGCCATCCTTCTTGCGCACACCGCCGCGGCGCTGCTCGCGCCGCTGCTCGTTCGGTGGTGGGGCCGCAATGCCTTCTTCCCGCTGGCGCTCGTTCCCCTGCTGAGTCTGATCTGGGTATTCGACAATTGGAACACCGAGCAGACGTCGAGAATCGAATGGGTCCCCGGCTTGTCGATGAACATCGACATGCGTTTCGACTCTCTCACTGCCATCATGTCGCTGTTGGTGCTGGGCATCGGCTCCCTGATCCTGCTCTACTGCGCGCGCTACTTCGAGGACGACGAGCCTCGGCTCGGCCTGTTCGCTGCCGAGATGGTCGCGTTCTCCGGGGCCATGTTCGGCCTCATCACCAGCGACAACATGCTGGTTCTCTACATCTTCTGGGAGATCACGACGGTCCTGTCGTTCCTGCTGGTCGGTCACTACGCCGAGCGGGCCTCGAGCAGGCGCGCCGCCACCCAGGCTCTGCTCGTCACCACCGCAGGCGGCCTGGCGATGCTGGTCGGCATCATCGTTCTCGGCCAGGTGGCCGGTACCTACAACCTCTCCGAACTGGTAGCGAATGCGCCCGGCGGCTGGTTGCCCGGGGTCGCGATCGTGCTCGTTCTGATCGGAGCATTGAGCAAGTCGGCCATCGTGCCGATGCACTTCTGGCTTCCTGGAGCCATGGCGGCCCCGACGCCGGTCAGTGGCTACCTGCACGCCGCGGCGATGGTGAAGGCGGGCATCTACCTGGTGGCACGCCTGGCACCGGGTTTCGCCGATTCGGGTCCGTGGCGCGCGACCGTGATCACCCTCGGTCTGCTGTCGATGATTCTGGCCGGCTGGCGAGCACTGCGCGCGTTCGATCTCAAGCTCATCCTGGCGTTCGGCACCGTCAGCCAGCTCGGTTTCCTGATCGTATTGGTCGGCATCGGTTCGGAGAAGGCCATGCTCGCCGGCCTGACGATGGTGATCGCGCACGCGATGTTCAAGGCGACCCTGTTCATGGTCGTCGGCATCGTCGATCACACCACCGGCACCCGCGACATACGTAGACTCGCCCACCTCGGCAAGAAGGCACCGTGGCTCGCCGCCATCGCAGCGCTCGCCGCCGCCAGCATGGCCGGCCTGCCGCCGCTGCTGGGGTTCGTCGGCAAGGAAACGGCGCTATCGGCCGTGATCAGCACTCCGACGCTCGATCCCACGGTCGCGGCGGTCGTGGTCGCCGGCCTGGTGATCGGGTCGATCCTGACGGTCACCTACAGCATCCGATTCGTTTGGGGCGCGTTCGGTCGAAAGCAGCTCAAACGTCCGAGTCCATCGGTGAAGACCATGCATGCGCCCTCGCCGCTGTTCCTGGCTGCGCCTGCATTTCTGGCGGTCCTCGGCCTGGTCGCCGGTTTCGCCTCCTCCATCGTCGATCGCATCGTCAGCCCCTACGCGCGCACCCTGCCGTCCTACGGCCAAGAGCCGTACCACCTGGCGCTGTGGCACGGGTTCAACCTGCCGCTGGCGCTGACGGCCGTCGTCGTCACCGGCGGCGTCGGGTTGTTCATCGCTCACCGAGTGGTCAACAGGCTCAAGTTCGAGCATCCCCCGCTCGGCAACGCCGACCGCATCTACGACAACGTGCTCAAGTTCATGGACACGCTGTCCATCCGCCTCACCGGCACCACGCAGCGCGGTTCACTCCCCCTCACGCAGGGCACGATCTTGCTGACCCTCGTGTTGCTGCCGATCATCGTGCTGCTCGTCGGCCAGAAGCCCGGCCTGGAATACACCCTGTGGAACACCCCGCTGCAGTTCGTCATCGGATTGATCATGATCGCGGGCGGGCTCGGTGCGACGGTCATGCGTAACCGTCTGGCCAGCGTCGTCCTGGTCGGGCTCACCGGCTACGGCTGCGGTGTCATCTTCGCCATTCACGGGGCTCCCGATCTGGCCCTGACTCAGTTTCTCGTCGAGACGCTCACGCTCGTGGTGTTCGTGCTGGTGCTGCGCAAGCTGCCAGCCGAAGTTGCCGAACGGAGCTCGACCGGATTTCGCGCACCCCGCGCCGCGCTCGCCATTGCTGTCGGAGCAACCGTCAGTGCGCTCGGCGCATTCGCGATGAACGCCCGCAACACCGCTCCGGTGTCGTTGCAGTTCCCCGAGGCCGCGTACGAACTGGGCGACGGCAAGAACATCGTCAACGTGATCCTCGTCGACATCCGTGCCTGGGACACCCTCGGCGAGATCTGCGTCCTCCTCGTCGCCGCGACGGGCGTGGCCAGCCTGGTCTTCCGCAACCGTCGGTTCGGCAGCGCTCCGCGGGTCTCCGACGCCCCGGCGTCGAATTCGGATGCGAACTTCGCGGCGGAGACGACGTGGCTGCTCGGCGGCGATCTGATCGATCCTCGACATCGCTCGTTGATTCTCGAGGTCACGACGCGGTTGATCTTCCCGACGATCATGGTGCTTTCGATCTACTTCTTCTTCTCCGGTCACAACGCTCCCGGTGGCGGTTTCGCCGGTGGACTCACCGCGGGGTTGGCGCTGGTGCTCAGGTATCTGGCCGGTGGTCGGTACGAGCTCGGCGAGACCGTTCCCATCGATGCCGGAAAGATCCTCGGTCTCGGGTTGATCTTCTCGGCGGGCACGGCGGTGGCGTCGATGTTCCTCGGTGCCCCGGCGCTGTCCTCGGCAACGTTGGAAGTGACGCTGCCGATCCTCGGTGACATCAAGCTCGTCACCGCATTGTTCTTCGACCTCGGTGTGTATCTCATCGTGGTCGGGTTGGTACTCGACGTGCTCCGCAGTCTCGGCGCGCGCCTCGACGCACAGGTGGAAATGCAGAGCCAAGCCCGAGTGAGCGCCCCATGACCGCAGATCTCGGAATGCTGTTCATCGTCGGCGTCCTGGTCGCGGCGGGTGTCTATCTACTGCTCGAGCGCAGCATCACCAAGATGCTGCTGGGCCTGCTGCTGTTCGGTAACGGTGTCAACCTGCTGCTGCTCACCGTCGGTGGGCCCGCAGGAGCCCCGCCCATCGTCGGCCGCGACAATGCGGTCAATCAGCAGATGGCCGACCCGCTGGCGCAGGCGATGATCCTGACGGCGATCGTCATCACCATGGGTATCGCCGCCTTCGTCCTCGCCCTGGCATACCGATCGTTCACGCTCAACACCAGGGACGACGTCGAGAACGACCCCGAGGACACCAAGGTCTCCCAGCGCCGGTCGATGGCCGAAGCACCCGACCGCGACCGCTCGGACGACCCGCTGACGGGCGAACCCAGCGTCGGCGGGGACGCGTTCGACTCGAAGGGCAACCCGATTCCGATGGATCAGCTCGAGAATCTCGAGGACCTCGAGTGCTACGAGGATCTGCACGACGGTGACTTCGACGATGACGACAACCCCCAGGTCGAGGGGCTCGACGGACTCGACAATGCCGAGAAGGACGACAGCAGGCCCGACAACAGCAGCGCCGACGACGAGAAGGGAGGAGACAAATGACGATCTCCCCGCACGTCATCGATGTCCTGACTCCTCTCCCCGTCCTCATTCCGATGCTCGCCGCGGCTCTCACCCTGGTGCTGGGCCGACGCCCCCGCGCGCAGCGTTTCCTCACCCTCGTCGCATTGACTGCGGTGGTCGCGATCTCGTCGATGATGCTGTACCTGGCCGATCGCGACGGCGTCAGCGCACTTCAGGTCGGTGGCTGGGATTCTCCGCTCGGCATTTCCCTGGTGGTGGATCGACTCTCGGCACTGATGCTCGTCGTCTCGTCCATCGTGTTGCTGGCGGTGATGGTGTACTCGATCGGT
Source organism: Rhodococcus sp. AW25M09 (assembly GCF_000333955.1). Taxonomy (GTDB): domain Bacteria; phylum Actinomycetota; class Actinomycetes; order Mycobacteriales; family Mycobacteriaceae; genus Rhodococcoides. The sequence continues at coordinate 2,776 of NZ_CAPS01000046.1, read as the reverse complement.
CAGGGTATTCGTGACGGCAACGAGAATCAGCCCGTCTCGATCTTCCTGCCGACCTACCTCGCGCTGACCGCAGGTGTCTGCAACGCGTTCCTGGCCGGCGACCTGTTCAACCTGTTCGTGGGCTTCGAGGTGCTGCTCGCGGCATCGTTCGTATTGCTGACGCTCGGAGCGAGCGCCGACCGAGTCCGTGCCGGCGTGTCGTATGTGATGGTCTCGATGGTGTCCTCGCTGATCTTCCTCATCGGCATCGCGCTCGTCTACGGAGCAACCGGAACGCTGAACCTGGCCCACATCGCGGTACGGATGAACGACATCCCGTCGGGCACGAGAACCGCGATCTTCGCCGTCCTGCTCGTCGCGTTCGGCATCAAGGCCGCGGTGTTCCCGCTCTCGACCTGGCTACCGGACTCGTACCCCACCGCCCCGGCTCCGGTCACCGCGGTGTTCGCCGGGTTGCTGACGAAAGTCGGTGTGTACGCGATCATTCGCGCGCACACCCTGATGTTTCCCGACGGCTCGCTCGACAACGTTCTGATGGTCTGCGGTCTGCTGACGATGCTCGTCGGCATCCTCGGCTCCATCGCACAGAGCGACATCAAACGACTGTTGTCGTTCACCCTCGTCAGCCATATCGGTTACATGATCTTCGGCATCGCACTGTCGACCCAGTCGGGACTGTCGGGCTCGATCTACTACGTCGCCCACCACATTCTGGTGCAGACGACACTGTTCCTCGTGGTCGGCCTGATCGAGCGACAGGCCGGTTCGGCGTCGCTGCGACGACTCGGCGGGCTGGCCGCGGCCAGCCCGGTGCTGGCGATCGTGTTTCTGGTGCCTGCCCTCAATCTCGGTGGCATTCCACCGTTCTCGGGCTTCATCGGCAAGGTGGCGCTCCTGCAGGCCGGCAGCGAACAGGGCAGCGTGTTGGCCTGGTTGCTCGTCGCAGGCGGCACGGTCACCAGCCTGCTGACGCTCTACGTGATGGCGCGGGTGTGGACCAAGGCATTCTGGCGGGCTCGCGCCGACGCCCCCGAGGGCGAGCTCGCGGACAACAGCCCGTCCGCCCTGGTCGACGACTCGTCCGACATACAGTTCGGTGATCGCGAGGACCCCGGCCGGATGCCCGCCTTCATGTTGATCCCGACGATCGGACTCGTCGTCGTCGGCTTGGCGATGACGGTGTTCGCCGGTCCCATCATCGACATCAGTGATCGCGCAGCGAGGGACCTGCAAGACCGGTCGCTGTACATCGATGCGGTGCGAGGTGCGGAATTCGTCGGCGATCAGGCCTACGAGCAGGCGCGTGCAGAGGAGGAGGGCACCCGATGAAGATGAACCGCTCCCTGCTGCTGCGTATCTGGACGCTGGCATGGTTGACGGCGATCTGGGTTCTGTTGTGGGGCAATGTCTCTGCCGCCAATATTCTCGGCGGCATCGCGGTGGGACTGCTGATCATGGTGCTGCTGCCGTTGCCGAGGGTTCCGGTCGAGGGCCGAATCCACGTGTTCTCTCTCGTCAAGCTCGCCGGCGTCTTCTTGTACTACGCCATGGAATCGAGCGTCAGCGTCGCCTGGTTGGCGATCAGGCCGAAGGCACCGCCGGTCACCGGAGTGCTGCGCTGCCGCATCGCGATCAAATCCGATCTGGTGCTCACCCTGTTCGTCGATGCGATGAATCTCGTGCCCGGCACCATGGTGCTCGAAATCGACCGAACCAGGCGCTTGCTGTACGTCCACGTACTGGACATGGGTACCCAGAAGGCGGTCGACGGCTTCTACGCCTACGTCCGGCATCTGGAGAAGCTGTTCATCGCCGGGTTCGAGCGAGACTCCGACTGGAGGCCCAGCCCCCTCCACTCCGAGGAGTACGAGCAGTACCACGGAGTGTTCGGGGACGATCCGGAATCGGGCGATCTCGACGCCCCACGAGATGACAAGAAAACCGACGACAAGCGGAAGGGAGAATGGTCGTGACCGTCGTTCTCGCCATCGCCGGCACCCTTCTCGTCGCCGCGGCAATCCTGACCGCATACCGGCTGCTGGACGGCCCCAGCACACTGGACCGACTCGTCGCCATGGACACGATTCTCGCGGTCTCGATGTGCGGGCTCGCGGTGTGGGCCGTCTACAGCCGCGACACCACCCTGGTACCTGCCATCGTGGCGTTGTCACTGGTCAGCTTCGTCGGGTCGGTCAGCATCGCGCGATTCCGGGTGAGGGACGAATGAGTATTCCGGTGAGGGACGAACCTGATAACCCAGTGAGGGACGAATGAGCATTCCGGTGAGGGACGAACCTGTTAACACAGTGAGGGACGAATGAGCACCGTAGCCCAGGTCATCGCCTCCGCCTTCATCCTGCTGGGGGCACTGTTGGCCTTCACGGCCGCCGTCGGCATCGTGCGCTTCCCCGATACCCTGTCCCGGATGCACGCGGCCACCAAGCCGCAGGTGGTCGGCCTGATCATGGTGTTGACCGGGGCCATCATCAGCCTGCGCGGCAACGTCGACATCTGGATGCTTTTGCTCGTCGGCGTCTTCACCCTGGTGACCGCTCCGGTCATCGCGCACACCGTCGGCCGCGTCGCCTATCGAGAGCAGCGTGGCCGCGACGGGTTGCTGATCGTCAACGAGATGGAACCGGACGACGCCGATCAGTAACGTGCTGGAGCAGCTGGATCACGACCGGAGGTCGGACACCAGCGACTCCACGACAGCCCGCAGATCGCCGCCGGATCTCGCGGCGACCGCGCGCTGACGCTGGTACGACGCCCCGAG
>NZ_CAPS01000047.1 GCF_000333955.1 Rhodococcus sp. AW25M09 | reverse complement strand
TGCTACGAAGTTCCACTCACCTGCGGCTACGCCGCTCCCATCGATTCCCAGGTCGACCAGTCGATGGCCCAGTCGTACAGGTCGCCGTCTCGCGCCGAGAGATCGATTCGGGTACCGGTGACCTCCACCGGGTCGCCGTACATCGCCGTACCGAAGTACTGCTGCGCATCCTCGGTGGAGAGATTGATGCAGCCGTTGGTCACGTTGGATGCGCCTTGCACACCCGTGGTCAGTGGATTGGCGTGGATGAACTCACCGTTGTTGGAGATGCGCACCGCCCAGCGCTCGCGCACGTTCTCGTAGAACGGCGGGTTCGACATCAGGAAATCCTCGTGCTTCTCGGTGACGACGTGGATACCGCTGCGCGTGACGTTGCGGTCCTCGTTGCCTTCGCCGTAGCTGACGGGAATGTCCATGATCGTTTGGCCGTCGCGGACCACCTGCATGCGGTGGCTGGTCGCGTCGGCAATGACGATCTGGCTTCGTCCGATACTGAAGTTCAGTGTGACATCGGCGGCACCGTAGGCACCGTCGCCGTAGTTCACGCCGTACAGCTTGGCGTCGACGGACACCGTGGTGCCGGGAGCCCAGTAGTTGGTGGGCCGCCAGTGGATGCGTGAGCCGTTGTCGTCGGGGAACCAGGCCCAGGCACCGGGAGTCGGCGGGTTGGTGGTCACCGTCAACGCCTTCTCGACGGCGGCTTTGTCGGCGATGGAAGAGTCGAACTGCAGGATGATCGGTGCAGCGATGCCCACTTCTTGGCCGTCGCCGATATTGGTGCTCACTGCGGTTCGGCTGTCCGGCTCGACGGTGGTGAAGCTGCCTTCGACGGGCACGGTCTTGTTGTCCGAGCCCACTGCCGAACCGGACCACGTGTATTTCACGCCGTAGCCGAGGGGTTCGGTGACGGCGTAGGACGTCTTGTCGGGTGAGAGTGCGCCCTGCACGACCTTGCCATCGGGGTTGGTCAACTCGACCTGAGCGAGAGTTCCGCGCGCCACGGCCACCGAGATGGGTGCGATGGGGCTGACGTCGACGGCGTCTGCCGCCGGGTTCTGCGTGACCTGCGCGACGGGCGGAGCCTCGGTGGTGGCACCTGCGCCACTGGAGCCGCTGTCACCGGATCCGACGGTGCAGCCCGCCACCAGCGCCACCAAGGCGACGAGCACGGCGACCAGCCACACCGCTCGCGTCCGTTTTGTCTGTTCTACCTGCTCATGCACGTTGTCCAACGTACCTGCGTCTGCGAGTTGCCCCACTTTTCCCGGACTTTTTGGGTGCAGTCTCACAAGTCCACGAGCGGAACCGCTCAGACTTTCTTGGTGCGCAGTTCGTGACCCTTGGATGTCAGGCAGCGGCCGGTCTCGAGGTTCCAGTCCCATCCGTGCAGGTTGCAGGTGAGCTTTTTGCCTTCGACGATGCCGAACTTGGTCAGGTCCGCTTTCAGATGTGGGCAGCGGCGTTGGATTTCGTAGCCGCCCATCGTGATCGTGGCGGTGTCGTCGTGCGCCTCGGAGAACCACCCGTCCGCGTAGGCGATGCGTTCGTCGGTGAGGCACTTGAAGAACGTGTAGAGGAACTCGTTGTAGCCGCCGACGCGTCGGGCACGGAAGCGGGTGGACAGGAAGATCGAGTTGACCCAGTCCGGCTCCTGATCGCGCACCGCGGTGCGAACCAGTTCCGGCGGGATGGTGAAGCTGTATCGGAACTTCTCGTTCGAGATCGGTTCGCGGACAATTCTTTTCGGAAAGTCGAGCACAACGGTCTCGTCACCCATGGTGATCCCGACGGGGTAACCGATGCCGTCGCAGATCAGATCCGTCTGCGCCATGATCGGCTCGAACAGACCACGTAGTGGCCCCAGCAGCGGCTCACCCTCGGCCGGAGCCCAGTTCGCCTTCTCGGCCGCGATGACCGACGCCTGACGCTGGGCGTACGCCTCGATGTAGTCGGCCTTGCCGGTGGTGAAGATGGCCTCTGCCTCGGCGGTGGGAATGGGATGCTCGTGCGAGATCAGGTCGGAACCGTCGAACGTGGCCGCCGTCCCCGGCATCATCAGCAGACCCTTGTCGTGCCCGTTCAGTCGCATCTGCTCGAGGAAGACCATCTGGTCCGGGAACACGTTGGCCGGGTCGCCGTAGACGTCGTTGAGAGAACGCAGCTCGTCGTCCAGGAAACACGGCGGACCGGCCGATGGGATCACCCACGTCGAACCGACCTGCTCGATGTACTGGCGCGCCCGGTCCATCTGACGCTGCCGCTTCTGGATACCGAAGTTCTTCTTGGCGCGGGCGACCATGTCGTAGACCATCGGGTACCAGATCGCACCCGAGTACTGCAGCATGTGCACGTCCACGGGACCGAACTGCTCGGTCATCACGTCCAGATCCACCGGCCTCGCGTCGTTCATGTTGAACGCGACGGTCTTGCCGTCGGAGACCACCAGTCCCGAGTCACCGATCGGGCCGTCCGCCGGAGCGCGCAGCGCGATGATCATGACGTCGAGATCGCCCTTGGGACCGGAGATCGTGTGCTTGACCGAGTCCGTCGTCTCGTAGAACTTGTGGAAGCCGAGCTTCTCGAGCTCGTGCTTGAGATCGAGCACCGGGTAATCCGGCAGCAGGACGGTGGCGTCCTTGTTGACGTGCTCGGCCAGGTTCTTCGGGTCGAAGTGGTCCTTGTGCAGGTGCGAGACGTAGAGGTAATCGCAATCACCCAGGGTGTCCCAGTCCAGGCCGGAGTTGTCCGGAAACGGGAACCACGACGCGTAGAACGACGGATTCACCCACGGATCGCACAGGATGCTCCCGGCCTCGGTGCGAATATGGAATCCCGCATGTCCCACGCTGGTGACCTGCACTGATTTACCTCCTACGAGCCGGACGAGCAAAGCTCCATCGTATGCGCCGTTCGGTGAGCGCCTAACCCAATGCGCAGTTGACGAGGTCACACTCGGGCGTCAGCGTGACGCCGAACTTCTCGTGCACACCGTCGCGAACGTGTGCCGCCAACGCCATGATGTCCGACGCCGTGGCCCCGCCCCGGTTGGTGATGGCCAGTACGTGTTTCGACGACAGTGCCGCAGCGCCCCGGCCGAATTCGGTGCCGTAGCCGCGCGGAAAGCCCGCATTCTGGATCAGCCACGCGGCCGGGATCTTGGTTCCCGCGGGGTCGGGGAAGCTGGGCGCATGCGCAGCCTGCTCGGGCACCGTCGGCAGCACCGGGTTGAGGAAGAACGATCCGACGCTCCACGTGTCGTGATCACCGGCGTCGAGCACCATCCCCCGTTCGCCGCGCAACGCCAGCACGGCCGCACGGACGTCCGGCACGGGTACGACGTCGCCGATCTGCACATCGAGCCGTTCGGACAACGCCGCGTAGCGCACCGGTAGCGATTCGGTCGTCTTCTTCAACGCGAAGGTGACATCGAGAATCACGTACCGCGAGGATCGCTTGAACACCGACGACCGATGCGTCCCGAATCCACACTGCTCGGGCGTCCACACCGACGTCTCCTGCGTCTGCCGGTCGTAGACGGTGAGACTGTGCAGCAACTCCGACGTCGACGCGCCGTAGGCCCCTACGTTCTGGATAGGCGTCGCGCCGGTGGTCCCGGGGACGTGCCGGACGAGCGCTTCCATGCCGGACAGCCCCGCCATCGATCGTGGCCTGTACGACGGCATCCCACTCGACGCCTGCGTCGACCGTCACGATCTCGCCGTCGATCTCGAGCCGCGAACCGGTCACCCTGATCACCCGGCCGTCGAAGCCGTCGTCGCCGACGACCAGGTTGGATCCGCCGCCGACGATCAACACGTCCGTTCCCGACCGATCTGCGTCACCGACCAGCGACACCAACTCGTCACCGGACGTCGCGACAGCGAATTCGCGGGCCGGGCCGCCCACCCGAATTGTGGTGAGCTCCGAAATTGCAGTAGGCACGGACTCTGACGCTACCGGTCGTGCACGTGTGCGGCGGGTCACCCGGTAATCTGCGGGGATGCCTCGCCCCATTGAGCACAGCTCGACTGTGCCCGCCTCCGCCGACAAGGTCCACGCAGCGCTGACCTCCGAGCAGTACTGGAAGGACCGCATCGAGCAGATCGGCGGCCCCGGTGCTTCGCTGAAGAGCGTGGAGGTGGGCGAGGGCACCATCAGAGTGGTGATGACGCAGTCGGTCCCCGAGGAGGAGCTGCCCTCCGCTGTGACGGCGTTCAAGAAGGGCGATCTGATCATCGAGCGCACCGAGAGCTGGGGCCCGTTGCACGACAGCCGCGCCGAGGGCACCTTCGGGGCGATGGTCGAGGGCACACCCGCACGTATCGAAGGCACCACCAGCCTGCACGGCGTCGGGGAGAAGACGACCGTCTCCCTCTCGGGAATCACCGAGGTCAAGATCCCGATCTTCGGCGGCAAGATCGAGTCGATGATCAGCGAGCAGGTGCTCGAACTGATCGACAACGAGCAAGACTTCACGGGCAACTGGATTACCGAGACTTCACAGTAAGTATCGTCTTCCCGTATGGCTCGCCGCATGAACTACTCCGCCCGGTTCACCCACTCGACGCAGCAGGTCTATGCAGCGTTGTCCAGCCGCGATCACTGGGACGCGCGTATCGAGGAGATGCGCAAGTACTCGGAGAACGAGCTGAAGAGCTTCGAGGTGTCCGACGCCGGAATCGACATCGTGATGCACCACGTCATCCCGCGCACCGAACTGCCCGACATCGCGCAGACGGTGATGAAGAAGGACATGGTCATCACCCGCAACGTGCACTTCGACGCCTACGAAGAAGTCACCGCGGGCCATTACGACGCGTCGATTCCGGCCGGACCCGGCTCACTGAAGGGCACCACCTCTCTCTTCCCCACCAACGGTGGTTCGACGCTGCGTACGTCCTCCGAGGCCAAGGTCTTCTTGCCGTTCATCGGTGGCAAGCTCGAGCAACTGATGCTCGTCAACCTCATCGACCTGTGGCGTGGTGAGGGCGAAGTGACCGCCGACTGGCTCGAAAAGAACACCTGAGCTGAACAAGCCCGAAGGCGTCATCACCCGAGGCACCACCGGCATCAATCGGTTGCGCCGCAGCGACCGGTGGCTGATGCACGATGCCGATGTTCGACGCGTCCTGCTCGAATCACCCGATCCGCTGGTGGTGGACCTCGGGTACGGAGCGATGCCGAACACCACCCTCGAGCTCGCGGGCAGATTGCGCACGATCAGGCCCGATATTCGCGTGACGGGCCTCGAGATCGATCCCGCCCGCGTCGTCCCGGGTAGTGACGGCGTGGAGTTCGCCCGCGGCGGCTTCGAGTTGGCCGGACTTCGCCCCGACCTGGTGCGGGCGTTCAACGTATTGCGGCAATATCCCGAGGACGCAGTTCCTGCTGCGTGGCAACGAATACAGTCACGTCTGGCACCCGGCGGCCTGCTGGTGGACGGTACCTGCGACGAGCTGGGTCGACGCTGCGCCTGGGTTCTGCTCGACGCCGACGGGCCACGGTCTCTGACTCTGGCCTGGGATCCGTTCGGTGTCGACAAGCCGTCCGACATCGCTGAGCGGCTGCCGAAGGTGTTGATACACCGCAACATCGAGGGCGAGCTCGTGCACGATCTGCTGCAGCGCGCCGATCGCGCGTGGTCGGTTGCGGCGCCGTTGGCCCCCTTCGGCCCCCGACTACGCTGGCGCGCGGCGCTGAAAATACTTGCCGAGCAGGGCCTTCCGGTCACACTCCCCCGCAGGCGGATGCGAGACAACGTGCTCACGGTGCCCTGGTCGACGGTTGCTCCTCGCTCCGACCACGGCTGAAATCGAGACTAGGTGCAGGCCGACAGCGCCAGTTCGACGCGTTCGGCCACGCGGTCGGTGCTGCCGGCAGCCTCGGAATACAGTGCGTTCGGGTCGACGCGACCGATCGCGACGGCGTCGCACACCACCTCGTCGAGCGTGATCTGCGAGATGCCGCCGGCGGCGAGATCGAGCACCGTCCGCACGGGGGTGGTGATGTTGAACGTTCCTGCCGATTCGACGTCTCGAGGTTCGAGTCGCAGGCGATGAACGGCGAGACGGGTATCGGTCAGGCGTAAGTCTCCGAACGCACACACATGCACGAATTGCGGGTGCAAGTGCCCGAATCCGTGCAACTCGGCGGCGCTCTGGTGCGAGATCACTGCCTCGCCGCCGAACCAGGCGCACCACATCGCGAACACCTCGAGCTCGCTGTGCGGCCACTGGCCGAGCCGGAACAGGTTGCGCTCGACGCGAGTCCACGTATCCGTAGCCAAGTTGACCCGCACCATTGCCGAATCGAAGCCGAGCTCGCCGGCCTGCTCAGCGGTGAAGTAGCCGTCCTGGCGAGTGGCGAGCGAGTGCAGCTCTTGCACACTCGGTCTTGTCGTACCCATGTCGCCAGCGTACGTCAAATTGTGTTACACATCACAAAGTTCGGTACCGGCGACACAAGTTCGGCGAGTTTCACAGAGCTTGCTCAGAATCATCGGGAAGACTGCTCGGAATGACATCCCCAGCCAGGCGCAGCACAGTCCCGCTGATCGCAGTCTCCGTCGTTGTCGTCCTCCTCATCGCCGTCATCGGCGGCGAACTCTACGTGCGTCAACAGATCAAGTCGTGCCTGGCCGGCCAGCTCGAGTCCGAACTCGGAAGTCAGGTCGACGTCGGTCTCGGTTTCAAGCCGGTACTGCTCTCCCTGGTGGACAAGAAGGTCTCGTCGGTGACCGTGGACAGCGATGACGCACGCTTCGGCCCCGCCGAGGGCATGGTCGTCCACGCCGAGGTGAAAGACGTGAATCTGACACGGACCGCCGACTCCGGCGGCACCATCGGCAGCTCGAATGCCGACATCGCGTGGTCCACCGACGGCATCACCCGCACCCTGCAGAGCCAGGGAATCGGCGCGATCGTCTCCGGCGTCACCTCGGACGCCTCGGCGGGCACCCTCGACTTCGCCGTCGGCGCTCTCGCGAACCTGACCGTCAAGCCACAGGTGGCCGACGGCAGGGTCGACTTCCAGACCGTCGATGCATCGATACTGGGTCTCGGGATCCCCACCGATCTGGTCGACTCCGTCGTCGGCGTGCTGACCGACAGCCTGCAGGCCTACCCGTTGGACATGACTCCGACCTCGCTGAACGTCACCGATTCCGGTATCGAGCTCGCTCTCGAAGGCGGCCGGTACACGATTCCGCCGGCTCAGCAGAACCAGAATCAGCAGACCCCCGAGGGGTGCTCGCTGGTCGCATAAGCCTTCCCCAGGTGAGTGGAACTTCGTAGCAGGCTACGAAGTTCCACTCACCTGCGGAGCCAAACCGTCGAGCACCGCGCGGGTACCCGAGAGACCCAATCGCGTTGCGCCCGCGTCGATCATGGCCAGGGCGGCGTCGGTCGTACGGATGCCGCCGCTGGCCTTGACGCCCAGTCGCCCGCCGACGGTCTCCGCCATCAATCGCACGGCCTCGACGCTCGCGCCGCCGGCCGGGTGGAAGCCGGTGGACGTCTTGACGAAGTTCGCGCCCGCAGTTTCCGCAGCGCGGCACACCTCGACGATCGCCTCGTCGGACAGCGCTGCCGATTCGATGATCACCTTGAGCACGGCATTGCCGATGCCTTCTCGGACGGTCACGATGTCGGCCAGAACGGCGTTGTAGTCGCCGGCGATGGCGGCACCGACGTCGATCACCATGTCGACCTCGTCGGCGCCTTGCTGCACCGCCAGGCGCGCCTCGGATCCCTTGATCAACGAGTGGTGCTTGCCCGACGGGAATCCGGCGACGACGGCGGTCCGCATCCCCTCGGCGCGAATCGGCAACATCGACGGAGATACACACACGGCGAGCACTCCGAGCTCGCGACCCTCCTCGATGAGGGCGGCCACATCGGCCGCGGTGGCCTCGGGCTTGAGCAGCGTGTGGTCGACCATTCCGGCGAGGGCAGCGCGGGTGAGTGTCATGCAGCCCAGCTTTTCACAACCCGGCATGTCGCAGCCCTGTCGGTCTACGATTTTCGTTCATGACCGCAGCATCGCTCGCCGCCACCTTCAACGCCACCAGCAGGGAATTCGACACGTTGACGACGCAGGTCTGGGGACCGGCCGGGCAGTCGCTCGCCTACGCACTCGAGTTCGCATCGGGCGACGCGGTTCTCGACGTGTGCTGCGGCACCGGAGCGTCGGCAATTCCGGCGGCGGCCGCCGTCGGACCCGACGGCATCGTGCATGCCATCGACCTAGCCGACGACCTGTTGGAGGTCGGCCGGGCGAAGGCCACCGATCGCGCCCTGCGCAACATCGACTTCGTTCTCGCCGACGCCACCCAGTGGGAGACGCCGTCGACGATTCCCGACGCCGGATACGACGCTCTGGCCTGTTCGTACGGCATCTTCTTCCTGCCCGATCCCGAGGGCAATTTCGCTCGGCTGGTATCGCTGGTTCGTCCGGGCGGCCGCGTCGGGGTGACGGTGTGGCGCAAGGGCGCGATCGAGGCGTTCTCGCGCACGTACTTCGAGGTCATCGCCGCACATTCACCGCCGAGCGAGCATTCCGGCCCACTCGCACAGGACGGGTACGACAAGCATCCGATTCGGAGGATGGAGACGGTGGACCTACTCGGCGCATGGCTGCGCGGAGCAGGGGCAATCGATGTGCGGGTCGTCGAGCTCGCCAACCATGCGCCGGCGACGGAGACGTTCGTGTGGAATCTCGTGCTGGGCAGCGCCATGCGCGGGGCGCTGACACCGTTCGACGACGCGACCCGAGCAGACATTCGTGCCGAACTGTCGGCGCTGCTGACCGAGCGCGGTATCGACTCGATCGATCTTGGGACACTGGTGGCAACCGGGGTCCGTGCGCCCTGAGACAATCGTCCTCATGAGTTCTTCCGTCTCCGAGGACCGCCGCTATGTTCTGTCCCTCGGTTGCCCCGACAAGACGGGCATCGTCGCCCGCATCTCGACTTTCCTCGCCGATGTCGGCGGCTGGATAGTCGAGGCCGCGTATCACGCCGATCCGGACACCGGATGGTTCTTCACCCGGCAGGCCGTGCGGGCGTCGTCGGTGGACATGAGCGTCGAGGATCTGCGCGCGCGTTTCGCGGCGGTCGCCGCCGAGCTCGGCCCGGAAACCGAATGGACACTGCATGATTCGGGTGAGCCCAAGCGCGTCGTACTACTCGTCAGCAAGGAAGCGCACTGCCTGCACGATCTTCTCGGGCGGGCAGCGGGCGGCGAGCTGCCTGCACAGATCTCTGCGGTGATCGGCAACCACAAGTCGCTCGAGCCGATCGCCGCCGCGCACGGCACGCCGTTCCATCACGTCGAATTCGCGAAGGATCCCGCCGAGCGGGGGCCTGCGTTCGAAGAGGTGCGCTCCCTCGTCGATTCCTACGACCCACACGCGGTCGTGCTGGCGCGCTTCATGCAGGTACTCCCGGAGTCGCTGTGCGCGCACTGGGCGGGCCGGGCGATCAACATTCACCACAGCTTCCTGCCGTCGTTCGTCGGTGCTCGTCCGTATCACCAGGCTTTCGCCCGTGGCGTCAAACTGATCGGCGCGACGTGCCATTACGTGACGGCCGAGCTCGACGCCGGTCCGATCATCGAGCAGGACGTCATCCGCGTCGACCATTCCGACGAGGTCACCGACATGGTACGCCAGGGCCGTGACATCGAGAAGCTGGTGCTTTCCCGTGGCCTGCGGTGGCACCTCGAAGATCGTGTTCTGGTGCACGGCCGCAAGACCGTGGTGTTCAGCTAGCGCCCCCTAGAGATTGCGCAGCCGCACCACTTCGGTGTTGAATTCGTCGATTGCTTCGACCGAGCTCATGTGTCCGATGCCGGGGATCACGATCAGTCGGCTCAGGTGATCGTGATCGTCGAGGGCGCGGGCGAGTTTGCGGGCGTGCACCGGCGGGGTCAGCCGATCCGCCGATCCGACGAGAACGCTGGTGGGAACCGACATGTTCTCCAGTGCCTCACGGATGTCGAGGTCGCTGAGGGCCGCGCCCCAGATACCGCGGGTACGCGGGGCGCATTCGAGCACGATCTTCTCGCAGAAGGCCACTTCGGCGGCCGTGGCTCCGGGGGCCATCGAGATGTATTTGATGGCCTGGCGCGTGACAGGTGACGTCCGCAAAGGCAGCGCCGAGCTCAACACGGCGCGTCCCACCGGCGCTGGAACACGGGGGAAGCGCTGCGGCAGCGGGATGACGGTGGTTTCCCGCACGAGCGAGTCGGTTGCGGTGCTGGCGAGCAGGACGGCACTGACGAGGCGGTCGACCTGTTCGGGGTAGTTTCCGGCCCACGCCATGATCGACATGCCGCCCATACTGTGACCGACCAGCACGGCTTTGCTGTCTTCGGTGACCGTTGCGGAGAGTACGGCGGCGAGGTCGTCGGCCAGCACGTCCGGGCTCAGCGGTCGCGTTCCTACGTCGCTGCGGCCGTGACCGCGCTGGTCGTAGGCGATGACGCGGTAGCGTCCGGCAAGGGCATTGATCTGTGGAAACCAGTAGTCGGCCGAGCAGGTCCAGCCATGGCTGAAAACGATCGGTTCGGCATCGGCGTCGCCGTAGCTACGTACGTGTAGGTGGGCACCGTCATCGGTGACGACCTCGGTGATGTGCGGCTCGAAAGTAGGCTGCTGGAGCAACTCGTCGCGCTGTACGTCGGTCGTTTTGGTGAACGAATGCAGGCGACGCCGCCGAACGGCGAAGGCTCCCACCCCTGCTGCGGCAGCGAGTCCTCCGACTCCGAGCAGCGCTCGTTCCATGAACTTGCGTGAAACCACTGAAAATTCCCCTCTACCTCGACCCCCTGGCGGGTGCGGTAGACGGTACGCCCACGACCTGACGGGCGTTGTCGCGACTCTTTACCAGCGGGGTCCGCGTTGAATGCTATCGATCTTGGGCCGGACGTCGACGAGGTACACCGCGATAGCGACGATGCCGATGATCCAGAACATGATGACCATCGGGCCGATCAACATCAGCAGCAGCCCCACCGCAAGAATGCCCAACCAGGCGGGCTTGGTCAGTTTCCCGGCTGCGGGAAACGCATCCTGCCGTTGGCGCAACGCGTGGAAGATCGCAAATGCTGCTCCGGCAATCGAAATGATTTGCAGGATCAGGAAGATCGTCTGGGAGAAGCTGCTCGCAATCACGTCCGCCAGTGTACGAGAAACGACCCCCGCACCGCGCGGCGCAGGGGTCGTTTCTTTACGAATGCTTTAGCGAGTGGTCTTCTTCGCCGGAGCCTTCTTGGCCGGAGCCGGTGCGGCCTTCTTCGCTGCCGGTGCCGGTGCGGTCTTCTTGGCCGGTGCCGGTGCGGTCTTCTTGATCGGCGAATCGGCGTTGCTCCGAGTCTTGGCCTCGACCTTGCCTGCTACGCCGCTGACCTTCTGCGATGCGTCGACAGCCTTGTCCTTGGCTTCGTCGCCGGCCTCGTCGATGTCGTCGGCGAGCTCGTCGGCAGCCTCGGAGATCTCCTCGGCACCGTCACGAACCTTGTCCGATGCGATACCGGCCAGTGCAGCGGCGCGCTCGCCGACCGCGCGGGTCTGCGATGCGACGGTTCCGAGCGCCTGCTCGGTGAGGTCGACAACGTCGTTGGCGGCAGAGTTGGCGCGCCCCAGGCTCTCTTCGACGGCGGGCGTGCGGCGGATGCGCTCGACGGTCTCTTCGCCGCGCTCGGCGAGCGAGGTGTAGAGGTCGGAGGCAACCTTGAGGTATGCCTCGGCAACCTTGCGCAGCTCTTCCGGCGTGAAGCGCTCACGCAGCTCGGCAATCTCGTCGGGGAGCTCTGCGGGCAGGTTCGTCAAACGCTCGCGCAGGCTCTCGACGCCCTCGGTGACATCATCGGAGAGGTCGGCGATGCGGGCGTTGACCTCGCTGGTGCGGCTCTCGGCACGCGAGCGCACCTGAGCGACGACGTCGGCCACGGCCTGGACTACTGCGTCGCCTGCACCGACAGCGGCGAAGATGGGCGTCTTGACGCCCTCGAAGTTCTTGGAATCAGACATCTGGTGTCTCCTGTTCGTCGGGTTCTGGTTCTTGGATCGACTCGTTCTCACCACGGAAAGAGTCGTAGATCTCGATCAGCACTTGCTTCTGCCGTTCGGTGATGTGCTCATCGCCGAGCAGAGCTTCGCGCACCGGACCGTGGGGACGCGCTTCCAAGATCCCGGCCCGGACGTACAACACTTCGGATGAGACGCGCAGACCCTTGGCTATCTGCGCGAGCACCTCTGCGGACGGATTGCGTAGTCCGCGTTCGATCTGACTCAGGTAAGGATTACTCACTCCGGCACGACTTGCGAGCTGTCGCATGGAAACTTGAGCGGCTTCTCGCTGTGAACGGATGTAGCTGCCAATGTCCTGGGCTGCCGTTGTCACCACTGCGGCGACGATGTCGCTTGCCTCGGCGACGACGTGCGTCGCTTCGGTCGCTTTGGCGACCAGATCTCCCTCGTTCTCGGCCATGTCGGCCTCCTGGATTCGGTGTTCGTAAACGACCGTACCCAAGGGTGCTAACTATTGCAAGCACTCTGCTAGCACTAGTGTCCGAAGATCAGGTCGGAGACCGTGTAGATGGCCAGTCCGGCAATGGAACCGACGACGGTTCCGTTGATTCGAATGAACTGAAGATCGCGTCCGACCTGCAGTTCGATCTTCTTGCTCGCTTCTTCTGCATCCCACCGGGCGACGGTGTCACCGATGATCGTGGTGATCTCGTCGGCGTAGTTCGCGGCGACGTAGCGCGCTCCCCCGAGCAGCCAGCCGTCCACTTTTCCGCGCAGTTCCTCGTCGTCGCGCAGCCGCACACCGAGGTTCGCGGTGTTCTCCTTGATCTTGGTTCGCAGCGTGCTCGTCGGATCGTCGACCGATTCCGTGATCAGTCGCTTGGCCACCTTCCAGGTGGCCGCCGCCAGCCCGGTGATCTCCTCACGCCCCATGATCTGCGCCTTGAGCTTCTCGGCCTTGTCGATGGTCGTCGGGTCGTGCTGCAGATCGTTGGCATAGTCGACGAGAAATTTGTTGGCGGCCAGACGCACGTCGTGCTCTGGGTTGGACCGAATCTTCCAGGTGAACTCGACGAGCTCCTTGTAGACCTTCTCCCCCAGCAAGGTGTCGACGAATTTCGGCGACCAGTTCGGGGAGTCCCGTGCGACGACGCGATCGATCATTTCCTGGCTGCCCAGGGCCCACTGATGTGCCCGCTCGGCGAGCATGTCGATCAGCGGCAACTGACGGTTCTCGCGAAGCAACTCCTCGAGGATGCGGCCGATCGGCGGTCCCCACTGCGGATCTGCGAGCCGGCGCACGATGGTGCTGTCGATCACCGCGGTGATGTCCTCGTCGTTGAGCACGTCGACGACGCCATGCAACACGGTGGCCGCCTCCGCCGCGACCCTTTCGGCATTGTCGGGCTCGGCGAGCCAACTACCCAACCGCAGCGGAATCTGCGCCGACGCCACCTTCTCCGACACCACCTCGGGGGCAAGGAAGTTACTGCCGACGAAGGAACTCAGACTCGCGCCGAGTTGGTCCTTCTTCTTCTTGATCAGCGCGGTGTGTGGAATCGGAATGCCCAGCGGATGCTTGAACAGTGCAGTCACCGCGAACCAGTCCGCGAGTGCGCCCACCATTCCCGCTTCCGACGCGGCGCGCACGTACCCCACCCACGCTCCCGCCCCCGTCGACTCCTGCCACCGACAGAACAGGTAGACCACCGATGCGAAAACGAGAAAGCCCGTCGCGACTGTCTTCATCTTGCGGAGGTCGCGTCGTTTGGTCTCGTCGTCGAAGTTCATCAGCTGCACAACCGCCATTGTGCCCAGAAATGTGATGGATCAACCGGACGCAGCCCGCAAAGGTGTCGGACAAGGCGCATAGGGTGGAGTTGTGGCGAGAAATACGACGGGGGCACGACTGGACGAGTCCGAGCCGACTGCAGATCGAACCGAGGCGGAACAACCCAAGATCGAGAAGCCGGACGGCCGTAAGCGGCGGTGGCGGGAGCACAAGATCGCTCGACGCGAGGAGCTGGTCGACGGCACGTTGGCCGCGATCCGCGCGCGGGGCCGCGAGATCGGAATGGACGAGATCGCGTCGGAGATCGGTATCTCCAAGACGGTGCTCTATCGGTATTTCACCGACAAGAACGACCTGACGAGTGCGACCATGTCGCGGTACGTCGAGACGACGCTCGCCCCACGGATCTACGCCGCGATCTCGCACGAACTCGACGAGTACGAGCTGACGCGCGTCGTCGTCACCGCCTATGTGGAAACGGTCGCCACCGATCCCGAGGTCTACCTCTACGTCATGGCGAACAACGCCGGCAACAACCGCGATGTCGTCGCGGAGTCCGAGCGCATGATCGCCGAGTTGCTCTCGACCGTCCTGGGTGAGCGCCTACGTCAACGTGAAATGGACTCCGGCGGTTCGGTGCCGTGGGCTTTCGCCATCGTCGGCGCTGTCCAGTTGGCGACGCACTGGTGGATCTCCAACAAATCCATGTCCGCAGACGACCTGATCGATTACCTCTGCATGATGATGTGGGGTGGAATTCACGGCGTGGCGATGGCCGACGGTTCGCCGGCGAAATTCAAATCCCAGCCGCACCCACTGGTCGTCGACGACGACGAGCCGAGCACGTCCTAGCGCCCGTCCGTTTGAGATCGGCCCCATCCGGACATTCGAAAGGGTATGAGCATCAATACCCTGACCGGACGCCGCATCGCTATTCTCGCCACCGACGGCGTCGAGGAAGTCGAGCTGGTGCAGCCACGCGAAGCAGTCGAAAATGCCGGAGCCACAGTTACATTGGTGTCACTCAATCACGGTGACATCCAGGCGATGACCGGCGACGTCCACGCTGCGAACACCTTCGCGGTCGACCGCGTCGTCGCGGACGTCTCGGCCGACGACTTCGACGCACTGATCCTTCCCGGCGGAACCACCAACCCCGATCAACTGCGCGTGGACGCCGACGCGGTCACGTTCGTGCGTGACGTCGTCGACGCAGGCAAGCCGGTCGGCGTGATCTGCCACGGAGCCTGGACGCTCGTCGAGGCCGACGTCGTGAAGGGCCGGACGTTGACGTCCTACCCGAGCATCCGCACCGACATCCGGAACGCCGGTGGGACGGTCGTGGACGAGGAAGTAACGGTGGACGGCAACCTGGTGTCGAGCCGCAACCCTGACGATCTGCCGGCATTCTGCGCAAAGATCGTGGAGCATTTCAGCGCTCAATAGGTTAGCCTTTCCTATGCACATTTCTCGTTCCGCGGTTCTGCCTGCAGCAGCCCTGGCCCTCGCACTCACTTTCACCGCATGCAGCTCCGACGGCGGTGGTTCCAACGGCGGTAGCGCAGACTCGGCCGAGGCCGCCGGGGTCGTCGTCACCGACATGTTCGGCGACGTCGAGGTTCCGGCGAACCCGCAGCGAGTGGTGGCTCTCGGCTGGTCCGACGCGGAGACAGCGCTGGCGCTCGGAGTCCAACCCGTCGGAGCCAGCGACTGGCTCGGCGTCGGCGGGAACGGCCTGGGTCCGTGGGTCGAGGAGTCCTACGACACCGACCCCACCATCCTCGGCACCTACGACGTCGACATGGAATCGATCGCGGCGCTGGCACCCGACCTCATCCTGTGGACCCGCAGCACCAACGACGAAGCCGTCTACGACGACCTGTCCGAAATCGCGCCCACCGTCGCGGCACCGCCGGGAACCGACATCGCCTACGGCACCACCTGGGCCGACCAGACCGAGATCGTCGCTCAGGCACTCGGCAGGGTCGAACAGGGCACACAGCTGATCGACGACACGCAATCGCTGCTCGCCGACACCGTCGCCGCCAACCCCGAATTCGCCGACAAGACCGTCGCGGTGGGGACGCTCTACAGCGGCCAGATCGGTGCCTACGTGCGGGGCGACACCCGAGTCGATTTCCTCGAATCACTGGGCCTGACGAACACCCCGACCATCCAGAACCTCGCCGAACCCGGAAAATTCAACATCGAACTCTCCGAAGAGAACATCGCAGCGCTCGACGCCGACCTGACCGTCATGTTCCCGATCGGAACCGGACCCGAGGTGATCACCGACAACCCGTCCATTCAGGGCCTGCCCTCGGCCCGCGACGGACGCCTCGTCGTCCTCGGTGACCAGAACCTCTCCAACGCTTTCTCGGCAGCCTCGGTCGCGGGTACCCGATACGCACTCGAGAATGCAGTGCCACTGTTCGCAACACCGCTGAAGAGCTGACTCACCCCCTCCAGGGCGGGCTTGTCACACCCTCCCTGGTGGACTTGTCACACCCTCCCTGGTGGACTTGTCACACCCTCCCTGGTGGGCTTGTCACACCCTCCCTGGTGGGCTTGTCACACCCTCCCTGGTGGGCTTGTCACACCCTCCCTGGCGGGAATCCACCCGCGGCGATCGGGCCCCAGGTGTCGATCACGATGCGTATCAACGACTTTCCCTGCTTCACCATCGCCGCGCGATACTCGTCCCAGTCCGAGTGCTCGCCGGCGATGCTGCGGAAGTACTCCACCAACGGCTCGACGGCGTCGGGCAGATCGATGATCTCGGCCGACCCGTCGACCTGCACGTAGTCGCCGTTCCAATCGTCACTGTGCACCAGCACCGTGACCGCCGAATTACGCCGGATGTTGTGCACCTTCGCCCGCTCGGGGTACGTGGCGATGACGATGCGGCCCTCCGAATCGACCCCGGCCGATACCGGAGAGACCTGAAGACCGTCGTCGCGCTTGTGGGTGATCAACGTGTGATGATGCCGTGGGGACACGAATTCGAGTAGCTGCTCACGCGTTACGGATTCGGCTTTTGCGATCGTAGGGGCCATGCGTTCCATCGTAGAGAAGTAGTGTTTCGCCCATGGCCGACAAGTCGAAATTGTGGACGCAGTCTCCCGTCGAAGCGCTACGCGCCGGCACCTCTCCGCGGGTGGAGGACCTCGACTTTTCCGCGACTCCGGGTTTCGACGGGTCCAAGTCCCACGGAAACGACATCCTCGAACAGCGCGGCGCAGTTCTGGCCGAGTTGCAGGAGAAGCTCTACGCCCACGGGCGTACCGGCGGCAGCCGTTCGGTATTGCTGGTCCTGCAGGGCATGGATACCGCCGGCAAGGGCGGGATGGTCAAGCACGTCATCGGCATGGTCGATCCACAGGGCGTCGACCTGGCGTCGTTCGGAGTTCCCACGCCGCAGGAAAGGCAGCACCATTACCTGTGGCGCATCCGAAATGCCCTGCCGCGAGCCGGCCGGATCGGGGTGTTCGATCGCTCCCATTACGAGGACGTTCTCGTCGTCGCGGTGCACGATCTGGTGCCACGGCAGGTGTGGGAGAAGCGATTCGACGAGATCAACGCCTTCGAGAAGGAGTTGACCGAGGAGGGAACCGTCGTCGTCAAGATCGCATTGTTCGTCTCGGCGGACGAGCAGAAGGAGCGGCTGCAGGAGCGCTTGGATCGGCCGGACAAGCATTGGAAGTACAACCCAGGTGACGTCACCGAGCGCGGCTTCCTCCCGCAGTACCGCGACGCGTATCAGCGAGTGCTCGATCGAACGGACCGTGATCACGCACCGTGGTACGTCGTCCCCGCCGATCGCAAGTGGTACAGCCGCCTGGCGGTCACGGAGATTTTGATCGACGCCTTGGAGAAGCTCGATCTCGATTGGCCTGCAGCAGATTTCGACATCGAAGCCGAGAAGAAGCGGCTCGCCGAGAGCTGATCGCCCCTTCGAAGGCGTGAATGGTCCATTGACCCCCGTCAGGGCAGGTCAATGGACCATTCACGCGTCCAAGGAGACAGCTACTACGTGGAGATCAGAACGTTGCTGCGTCGATCACGAAGCGGTAGCGCACGTCGGACTTGACGACGCGGTCGTAGGCTTCGTTGATCTTGTCGGCCGGGATCAGCTCGATCTCGGCACCGATGTGGTGCTCGGCGCAGAAGTCCAGCATTTCCTGGGTCTCGGCGATGCCGCCGACCATGGAGCCTGCGAAAGAGCGACGGTTGGCCAGCAGGTTGAAGGCCGGCACCTCGAGAGGCTTCTCCGGCACGCCGAGCTCGACGAGGGTGCCGTTGCGGGCGAGCAGTCCCAGGTACTTGCCCATGGGCAGATTCGCGGAGACGGTGTTGAGGATCAGGTCGAACTTGCCCTGCAAATCCTTCAGTGCCGAGGTTCCCTTGGTGGCGTAGTACTCGTCGGCACCGTAGGACTTGCCGTCGGCTTCCTTGCTGTCGGTCTGGCTCAGCACGGTGACGTGAGCGCCCATGGCGTGTGCGATCTTGACGCCTACGTGGCCCAGGCCGCCCATACCGATGATGGCAACCTTCTTGCCGGGTCCGGCTCCCCAGTGCTTGAGCGGCGAGTACAGCGTGATGCCTGCACACAGCAGCGGTGCGGCGACGTCGAGCTCGACGCCCTCGGGGATGCCGAGCACGAACTTCTCCGTGACGACGATCTGGGTGGAGTAGCCGCCGTGGGTGAACTCGCCCTCGTAGGTCTCCGAGTTGTACGTCTGGACGACGCCCTTGGTGCAGTACTGCTCGTCGCCGTCCTTGCATGCCTCGCACTCACCGCAGGAGTCGACGAAGCAGCCGACGCCGACGCGGTCGCCGACCTTGCGGGTGGTGACATCGGAGCCGACCTCGGCAACGATTCCCGCGATCTCGTGTCCGGGGACCACGGGGTACGTGGTGCCGCCCCACTCGTTGCGGGCGGTGTGGATGTCGGAGTGGCAGATGCCTGCGAACTTGACGTCGATGAGGATGTCGTTCGCTCCGAGCGCGCGTCGCTCGATCGTCGTCTTCTCGAGCGGAGCGTCGGGAGCGGTGGCCTGGTAGGCGGTAGCTGAAGTCATAACTACATTGCTACCTACGCATCTGAACTAATGCAACAGTGCTACCGCCCCGACCAGGCTATTCCTGCTCTAAACGAGTCGTTCGCAACAGTAACGTCAGCTGTTCTTGGCGATGTTCGCGCCGAGCCACACTACATAGGCTCCCAGACCGACCAGTCCGATCTTACGGGTCTTGGGGTAGGCGATCGCGGTACCGACTGCCAGTTCGGTGGCTCCGTTGCGGCTGATCCAGGTTCGCGTGTCCTTGGGGAACGGGAGCTTGGTGATTCCCTCGAAGGCCTCGGGCACCACGAAGTGGGCGGCACCGGTAGCGGCCAAACCGATCCCGAATGCCTTGGGAACCAGACCGTTCGACTTCTTGGACTTGCTCACTGACGCGCTCCCTAAGATCGAGTTGATGAACTGGTGAACCGACAATAGCGCTCCGCCCGATACTGCGCGGCGACCCGCCCGAGACAACGGCTACTTTGCTACTCGGCCGTTCTCGTAGCGATAGAAGCCGGCTCCGGTCTTCTTACCCACCTGCCCTGCCTCGACCATGCGCAGCAGCAGCGACGGAGCCGCGAACAGTGGTTCCCCGAATTCCGAGTACATCGAATCTGCAATGGCTTTCACGGTGTCGAGGCCGATGAGATCGGTGAGCGCCAGTGGCCCCATCGGGTGCGCAAGGCCGAGCACCGTTGCTTTGTCGACGTCTTCCGTGGTGGCGAATCCCGACTCGACCATGCGAATAGCCGACAACAGATACGGCACGAGCAGCGCGTTGACGACGAAACCCGGGCGGTCGGCGGAACGCACCACCTGCTTTCCCAGAACATCGCCTGCGAACCTCTCGGCGCGGTCGGCAACGGCCTGGGAGGTCAGCTCGGTGGTGACGAGTTCGACGAGCGGCAGCACCGGTACGGGGTTGAAGAAGTGCAGTCCGAGAACGCGCTCCGGTGCCGTGGTGGCGGATCCGAGTGTCGCGATGGGAATCGAAGAGGTGTTCGAGGCCAAAACCGCACCGGGGTCGGTCACGACTGCGTCGAGCTCGGTGAAGATGTCCGCTTTGGTCTTCTCGTCCTCGAGCACTGCCTCGACGACGAGTTGACGATCGGCGAAATCTGCGAGGTCGGAGGTGAAGCGGAGCTTGCATGCTGCGTGCTCCCGCTCGCGCTCGGTGATCTTGCCGCTGCTGACCCCGCGGTCCAGTGATTGCAGGATGCGGTGACGTCCGCTGGTTGTCAGCTCGCGCGTCTGTTCGTAGACCAACACCTCGACGTCGGCGCGCGCGCAGACCTCTGCGATGCCCGCGCCCATCTGGCCGGCTCCGACGATCCCCACCCGCTCGACCGTCAAGACAAACTCCTTCGAAATACTTGCGTTACAACAGCTTCGACGCGAGATGGGGGTAACTCTTGCCGGGGACGCCCAGAGCTCCAGGTGATACAGATCAGGCGGCCCGCAACGAAAGTTGCGGACCGCCCGACTAGTGCGCTGAAAGGTTAGGAGAGGCGGCTCAGTTAGTGGAACTGGCCTTCTTCGGTGGAGCCCTTCAGTGCAGCCGTCGAGGTGTTGGGGTCGACGGTGGTGGCGATGCGGTCGAAGTAGCCCGCGCCGACCTCACGCTGGTGCTTGATGGCGGTGAAGCCGCGCTCTTCGGCAGCCTTGAACTCGCGCTCCTGCAGGTCGACGAACGCGGTCATGCCCTCGCGGGCGTAGCCGTGTGCCAGGTCGAACATGCCGTAGTTGAGCGAGTGGAAGCCCGCCAGGGTGATGAACTGGAACTTGAAGCCCATCGCGCCGAGCTCCTTCTGGAACTTCGCGATGGTCGCGTCGTCCAGGTGTGCCTTCCAGTTGAACGAAGGCGAGCAGTTGTAGGCGAGGAGCTGGTCGGGGAATTCGCTGCGAACCGACTCGGAGAACTTCTTGGCGACCTCGAGGTCCGGCACGCCGGTCTCCATCCAGATGAGGTCTGCATACGGTGCGTACGCCTTGGCGCGAGCGATGCAGGGCTCGATGCCGTTCTTGACGCCGAAGAAGCCCTCGGCCGTGCGGGTTCCGTCGAGGAATTCGCGGTCACGCTCGTCGACGTCGGAGGTGATCAGCGTGGCTGCCTCGGCGTCGGTGCGGGCGATGATGACCGACGGCACGTCGGCGACGTCCGATGCCAAACGTGCAGAGGTCAGGGTGCGGATGTGCTGCTGGGTGGGGATGAGCACCTTGCCACCGAGGTGGCCGCACTTCTTCTCCGATGCGAGCTGGTCTTCCCAGTGCACGCCTGCGGCACCGGCCACGATCATGGCCTTCTGCAGCTCGTAGGCGTTCAGTGCGCCACCGAAGCCGGCTTCGGCGTCGGCGACGATCGGTGCGACCCAGTTCTTGACGGACGTGTCGCCCTCGATCTTGGCGATCTCGTCGGCGCGCAGGAGTGCGTTGTTGATGCGGCGCACGACAGACGGAACCGAGTTGGCCGGGTAGAGGCTCTGGTCCGGGTAGGTGTGGCCCGAGAGGTTTGCGTCGCCGGCGACCTGCCAGCCGGAGAGGTAGATCGCCTGGAGGCCGGCGCGAATCTGCTGCACGGCCTGGTTACCGGTGAGGGCACCGAGCGAGTTGATGTAGTCCTCGTTGTTCACGAGATCCCACAGGACCTCGCTGCCGCGGCGAGCAAGCGTCGCTTCTTCGACAACAGTGCCCTGGAGGTCGGAGACCTGCTGTGCGGTGAAGTTACGGGTGACGCCCTTCCAGCGGGGATTGGTGTCCCAATCCTGCTGGATCTCGGCGGTGGTCTTCGGGGTGCCGGTGGTCGACATCGGAGCTCCAGTCTCTTCTCTGCTTTCGGCCTGCCGCGAGACGAATCTTCACATCGTTGCCAGGCCCTTCTGGTGTACTCCAAAACAATGGCACACCCGAAAACATGCGTCTACCAGTTGTTAGTGCCAATCTTGGCTAGCTTTCCCGAGCGCCTTGCTAATGTTGCGAATTTTCAGTCCGCGCAAACCTCACCGATCGGACGACATAGTTACCGATCGGTAGGGATAAATCCCCAGTTGATGAACGCAATGTACAAAAAGTTATATCGGACGCTCGTACGGTTTGATGGGGGCGTCTGAATCGAGTCAGACCAGACGGGTTCTGTGACGCAAATCACACGCAAGCAATCCCACGATGTGAACGCGCACGGGTTGCTTTATTCGACGAGCGTCTGAAGTTCGGATTCGATCCCGCATCCTTGGCCCGACTGCTCGCGCGGTTCCCGGGCCGACGCGGCAACACCGAACTGGCTCGTCAGGTCCGGCTGGCAGTGGCGCGGTTCGCCTCACAGCGCTGCAGTGGTGTTCAGCAAGGACCGGCGTCGCCAGAATGCGCTGGTGCTCGATGGCTGGTTGGTGCTGCGCTATTCCGCATTCGATGCGCTGGCTGCACACGCCCGGATCGCGAGCGAGATCGCATCAGTTGGGTCGTGAGTTGCCGACCGAGCCGTGTACACACAAAATGCTCCACTCCCGCGGCCGTGGACGACATTCATCGCCCACGCCCGGGGAGTGGAGCATCAGTTGCTGGAATTCAGACTCGCGCGCTGGTTCGATCGGCACTGGACGCAACCACCCGCGAGGTGACCGGTGCCCGACGCGAGGCGAGCACGCCGAGCGCGCCCATGGCAGCGATCACCAGTCCGCCGACGATGGCGAACAGGTCCGCGGCCA
Organism: Rhodococcus sp. AW25M09; assembly: GCF_000333955.1. GTDB lineage: Bacteria > Actinomycetota > Actinomycetes > Mycobacteriales > Mycobacteriaceae > Rhodococcoides. The sequence continues at coordinate 62,014 of NZ_CAPS01000047.1, read as the reverse complement.
GCAGTCCGGACGGGAACACCATCAGTGCAGGCGAGACCGCGAGGAGCAGACCGAGGCCGACGTGAGTCCAGTGGCTTTGCCGCGACGACGATCCGATGGCCCACAGCGCAGTCGATGCGGCGAGTATGCCGAGGACGAGGATGGCACCGGTGACCTCCTGGACCCCCTCGACCGGGAGCCATACGGTGGATCCGACGAGTACCGCTCCGGTGACGAAGACGACGACGTCCCTGACGATTTCCGATGTGCGTTGACGGTTGGACATGACCACTCCTAGAGGTACGTGGCGAATTGGCTCGTATACCGGTATACGCCTTTACTTCCGCTAATGTTCCCGATGATCACCGAATTGTGACCCGGCAACCAGTTGCGAACGGTGTTAACGCATTTCTTCGCAGGCGTAGCCTGGCGATATGTCGAAAACCTTCGTCGGCGTGCGGCTTCGGCAGCTTCGCAGCGAACGCAGCATGAGTCAGGTGTCGTTGGCCCACAAGCTGGGGATCTCGGCCAGCTATCTCAACCAGATCGAGCACGACGTGCGTCCGCTGACGGTGCCGGTACTCCTTCGCATCTCCGAGGTGTTCGGCGTCGACACCTCGTTTTTCTCCTCCGAGGACGACACCAGGCTGGTTGCCGAGCTCCGCGAGGTGGCCCTCGATCAGGACATGGACATCGACGCCGACGCGCACGAGATCGCCCAGATGGTCAGCTCGCACCCGCAGTTGGCGCGGGCGATGGTGAACATGCATCGCCGATTCCGCAATACGACGGCTCAGCTCCTCGCCGCTACCGAGGAGCGCTTCTCCGACGGCAGTGGCAGTGGTTCGATCAGCAAGCCGCACGAGGAAGTGCGCGACTACTTCTATCAGCGGCAGAACTATCTGCACGATCTGGACACTGCGGCGGAGGCGCTGACCTCGAGGATTCGATTCCATCGCGCCGACGTGGGCGGCGAGATCGCCAAGCGGCTACGAACGGTGCACGACGTCCAGATCGTCAATCGCATCGACCTCGGCGAGAACGTGCTGCACCGATTCGACCCCCAGACGCGCGTACTGGAGATTTCGCCACACCTGTCCGCCGGTCAGAAGGTGTTCCGGTTCGCTGCCGAACTGGCGTACCTCGAATGCGGAGACCTGCTGAACAAAATGGCCGACGAGGGAAACTTCACCAGCGAGTCGTCGAAGAAGCTGGCGGTGCTCGGCTTCGCGAACTATTTCGCTGCCGCGACGGTGTTGCCGTACCACCAGTTTCACGACGTCGCCGAGGATTTCCGGTACGACGTCGAGCGGCTCTCGGCGTTCTTCTCGGTCAGTTACGAGACCATCTGCCATAGGCTCTCCACCTTGCAGAGACCCGAGTTACGGGGTGTGCCGTTCTCGTTCGTCCGGGTCGATCGCGCAGGAAACATGTCGAAACGCCAGTCCGCCACAGGTTTCCACTTCTCATCCAGTGGCGGTACCTGCCCACTGTGGAATGTGTACGAGACGTTCGCCTATCCGGGCAAGATCATGACCCAGATCGCCGAGATGCCCGACGGCCGCAACTATCTGTGGATCGCGCGCACCGTGGAGCGACGGGCCGCGCGATACGGTCAGCCCGGCAAGACCTTCGCCATCGGTCTCGGTTGCGAGCTGCGCCATGCCGGCAGACTGGTGTACGCCGACGGACTGGACGTCCAGGGCTCTGCTGCTGCAACACCGATCGGCGCAGGCTGCCGCGTGTGCGAACGTGCGAACTGCCCGCAGCGTGCGTTCCCGCCGCTGGGCAAGGATCTCGATATCGACGAGCACCGAAGTTCGGTATCGCCGTACCTCGTTCGCTGACCGAGAGGAGAACTGCAATGACGCGAATCGGCGTTGTACTTCGGCCTGAAATGGCTCCCGAGGCACTCATCGACGCTGCGCGCGCGGCCGACGCCGCGGGTGTCGACGAGGTGTGGATCTGGGAAGACTGCTTCTACTCCGGTGGAGTATCCACTGCTGCAATGATTCTCGCCGCCACGAACCGTGTGAGTGTCGGCATCGGGGTGTTACCCACCCCGATGCGAAACGTCGCGTCGACGGCCATGGAGATCGCTACCGTTGCCCGGATCCATCCGGGGCGGCTCCGCGTCGGACTCGGTCACGGCGTCCAATCGTGGATGGATCAGATCGGTGGCCGAGTGCACTCTCCCCTGACGTTGCTGAGCGAGCAGATGGCCGCGCTGACCAGTCTGTTGGCCGGTGAAACCGTGACCGTTCACGGCCGATACGTCTCACTCGACGATGTGCGATTGAACTGGCCGCCGCAGCAACCGCCGCCGCTTCTGGTCGGCGCGACGGGGCCGAAGACGCTCGCCCTGAGCGGTCGCAGCAGCGTGGGAACCATCCTCACGAGCGAGACGTCCCCGGACCAGCTGCGAACCGCTGTCGAGCACATCGGCGGTGGGCCCGACCACGACGTGGTGGTCTACGTGTCGTGTCTTTCCGATTCCGATGCGGCCCCGAGCACTGTGCAGCGCTGGATCGACGCGGGGGCGACAACCATAGTGCTCGAACCCTCACCTGATCGATCGGATCTGGCCGGCCTGTTCGACGCTGCGGCGTCGTTGACCGCGACGTTCACTGCGCCACAGTAGCATTCACGGGGAATTGAGTATTACTGCTTTCGAAGGAACCGCCCCGCGTCCGCGAACGCCCGTGCTCGACGCGTCAGCGTGGGCGGTGCGGGCTGCTCGCCTCGCCACAGGCGGTAGAGGGTGCTCATGCTCAGGATGAGCCGTTCCGGTGAGTCCCAATGCGCGTAGTGCCCGAATTCGGTGGATTTCAGCAGGTTTCGGGCGGCCTCGGTCGATCCGAGTCCGGCATCGAAGCAGCTGCGACCGGCCTCGGCCACCCAGGTCCAATAGTTGCGGACTGCGCGGATCTGGTCGGTGCCACACAGCGGGCCGTGGCCGGGGACGTAGACGGCGGCATCGAGTTCGAGGAGATGGTCGAGGGCGTCGATCCAGTTCTGCAGTGGGCCGTGCCAGAGCACCGGGGTGGCGTCGATGAACAGCAAGTCTCCTGCGAACACGACTCCGACGTCGGGTAGGTGGGCGATGAGGTCGCCCTCGGTGTGCGCCGGACCCAGGTAGCGCAGGTGAACGGATCGTCCTGCTACGTCGAGGGTGTCGGTGGTCTCGAAGGTGTGGTCGGGTAGCCGCGGCAGCGCGGTGGGGAAGGTGGCACCGCCGCGGACTCGGTTCATGTAGGAGCCCATCGCGCCGACCGGCCCGGGTACCCAGCCGATCTTGGCACCGAGGGAGGCGAACGTGGCTACGCCTTTCGGTGGCGTCTCCTCTTTCATGGCGTGCAGTGACGCGGCGCTCGTGGTGATGCGCGCAGACGGGGGAACAGTGTCGTTGCCCCACCAGTGATCGCCGTCGGAGTGGGTGTTGAGTACTTCGGTGATCGGCGCGTCGGCGATGAGTTCGGCGGTGTCTGCGGCCACCCGTGCTGCCCACGTGGTGTCCCAAACGGTGTCGATCAACATCGACGCGCGGCCCGGCCCCACGATCAGTCCGGTGTTGGTCTGCCCCCAACTGCCCGGCGGCCGCATGAAAGCCCAGGTGCCGTCGGCGATCTGCTGATATCCCACCGCTGTGTCTGCCACCGACTCAGGCTAACCGGTGAACATCTCGGCGATCCCACCTCCCGGGCAGCGTTCGAGAAGCTCGGTCTCGCGACCTACATCGCCGGGGTCAGGTCCTTGGCCGGGAACCTTGACGTTTCGTCCTGATCCATCGAGGGGCGCTGGACATCTTGTCGGGTAGCAAAGTCTCGTCCGTAGGTGCAGGCTTTGCAGAACCGCAATACAACAGTGGAGTCCGACGCTAGGGGTTGAGTGATGACGGTGCCTGTCCTGCAGAACTACATCGACGGGGCGTTCGTGACGCCCTCCGGTACCGACATGCTCGATGTGGTGAATCCGGTGGACGAGTCGGTCGTCGCCCACTCCCCCATCTCCGACGCGTCGGATGTCGATGCCGCAATGTCGGCTGCCGCCAGCGCATTCCAGAGCTGGGGTAAGACGACGCCCGGCGAACGGCAGAAGGCGCTGTTGAAGCTCGCCGACGCCATCGAGGCGCACAGCGACGAGATCGTCGAGGCGCAGAGCCGTAATACCGGCCAGCCCAAGGCGACCATCGCCGCCGAAGAGGTGACGGTCGGCGCAGATCAGATCCGGTTCTTCGCCGGTGCGGCGCGCATGCTCGAGGGCAAGTCGGCAGGCGAATACATGGACGGATTCACCTCGTATGTTCGACGCGAACCGATCGGTGTCGTCGGCCAGGTGACGCCGTGGAACTACCCGTTCATGATGGCAATCTGGAAGATCGGGCCCGCGCTCGCCGCCGGCAACACCATCGTCCTCAAGCCCAGTGACACCACTCCCGAAAGCACTCTCGTGCTGGCGAAGCTGTCGAAAGGAATCCTTCCGGCCGGCGTCCTCAATGTGGTTCTCGGCAACGGCGGGACCGGCGCTGCCATAGTGGAGCACAAGACTCCCGGCCTGGTGTCGATCACCGGATCGGTCCGCGCCGGCATCGCCGTCGCCGTGGCCGCTGCCAAGCAGCTCAAGCGCGCGCACCTCGAACTCGGCGGCAAAGCGCCGGCGATCGTCTTCGACGACGTCGACATCAGCAAGGCCGCCGACGGTATCGCCGAGGCCGCGTTCTTCAACGCCGGTCAGGACTGCACAGCCGTCACCCGCGTGCTGGTGCACGAGTCGGTCCACGACACCCTCGTCGACGCCCTTGTCGCCAAGGCGAAGACGTTGAAGGTCGGCCTACCCGACGACCCGGATACATTCCTCGGGCCACTGAACAACATCAACCACTTCGGCCAGGTCAGCTCGAAGGTCGACGGCATCGGCGAGCACGCCACCATCGTCACCGGCGGCAAGCGCATCGGCGACAAGGGCTTCTTCTTCGAGCCCACCATCATCACCGGCGTCCAGCAGTCCGATCCCATCGTGCAGGAGGAGACGTTCGGTCCGGTGCTCACGGTGCAGACGTTCACCGACGAGGCTGAGGCAATTTCGCTGGCCAACGACGTGGACTTCGGTCTCGCGTCGAGCGTCTGGACTTCCGATCACGGACGCACACTGCGCATCTCGGCGGCTCTCGACTTCGGAGCCGTGTGGGTCAACTGCCATATCCCGTTGGTGGCCGAGATGCCGCACGGAGGCTTCAAGTACTCCGGTTACGGCAAGGACCTCTCGGCCTACGGCGTCGAGGACTACACCCGCATCAAGCACGTCATGAGCTCGACGGAGACCATCGCATGAACGCACCTCAGCAACACCGTCATCCTCTCGATCCTCTGTCCAGCGACGAATTCGCCACCGTAGCGGAGGTTCTCGGCCGCGATCACGGCGTCGGCGACGGCTGGCGCTTCGCGTCCATCGAAATGATCGAACCGGCCAAGTCCGAGATCGCCGCGTTCGACGAGGCCGGTACCGTGCCTGCGCGTCGTGCAATCTCGGTGGTGTTGAATCGCGCCGAGAACAGTACTTTCAAGGCCGTTGTGTCGCTGGACGATCGCGCCACCGAATCGTGGACGAACATCCCCGGCGTGCAGCCCAATTTCACCGTCGACGAATGGGAAGAGGCCGACGCCGCGCTGCGTGCCCATCCCGATGTCATTGCTGCCCTGGCCGATCGAGGTATCACCGATCTCGATCTGGTGTTCATGGACACCTGGACCTACGGCGAAGCGGTGACGCCCGAGAAGTACAAGGGTCGACGCCTCGGCTGGTCCGACACCTGGGTCAAGGCCGCGGAGGGTGCCAATCCGTACGCCGGACCGGTCGGCGGATTCCACTGCGTCATCGACGTCAACACGATGGAACTGCTCGAGATCGAGGACACTTTCCGAGTCGAACGTCCGGAGATCATGGGCGAGTACGTCCCTCGCCACATCCCGGAGCGGATCCGCGCGGCCAGTAGCCGTCCGCCACTCGAACCGCTCGAGATCACCCAACCGACCGGCCCGTCGTTCCAGATCGACGGCAACAAATTGACGTGGCAGAACTGGTCGTTGCGCGTGGGATTCAACTACCGCGAGGGCATGACGCTGCATGCCGTGACGTACAACGACAACGGGAACGTGCGGTCCGTCGCCAATCGAATGTCGTTCGCGGAGATGGTCGTTCCGTATCGCGATCACACCGAGGATCACTATCGGCGCACCGCGTTCGACATCGGCGAGTGGGGCCTGGGCTTCATGACCACCTCGCTCGAACTCGGCTGCGACTGCCTGGGCGAGATCCGTTACCTCGATGCAGTACTGCACAACAGCAAGGGTGAGCCGTACACGATCACCAATGCGATCTGCATTCACGAGGAAGACAACGCCGTGTTGTGGAAGCACGTCGATCACGACGCCGGGGCCGAAGTACGGCGCATGCGTCGACTCACGGTCAGCTTCCACGCCACCGTCGCGAACTACGAGTACCTCGTCTACTGGCGGTTCTATCAGGACGGCAACATCGAGTGCGAGGTCCGCGCCACAGGCATCATGGTCGTGACGCACTTCGCCGAAGGCGGCACCCATCCGTCGGGAACGCTGGTCGACAATCGCACCTACGCGCCCTATCACCAGCACTTCCTCGTAGCCCGGCTCGATCTGGACATCGACGGCACCGAGAACACCGTGTACGCCAGTGAGACGCAACGTGTTCCGATGGGCCCCGACAATCCTTACGGCCTCGCGCTCACCCAGGTCAACACTCCGCTGACCACCGAATCCGAGGGCAAGCAGGATTACGACTGGAACACCCAGAAGGCATGGAAGGTCGTCAACGACAACGTCACCAACGGCCTCGGCACCCGCCCTGCCTACAAACTGGTTCCGGGGGCGGCGATCCCGTCGATGTTCGATCCGGCGTCGCCGATTTTCCAGCGTGCTCAGGTGATCGGCCATACCGTGTGGGTCACCCCCAACTGTCCCGACGAGCGTTGGCCCAGCGGCGAGTTCGTCAATCAGAGCGGTGTCGATCACGGCCTACCCGAGTGGACCGAGGCAGATCGAAGCATCGAGAACACCGATGTTGTCGTCTGGTACACCTTCGGGATCCATCACATCACCCGCCCCGAGGACTGGCCGGTGATGCCTGCCGACACCGTGTCGTTCTGGCTCAAGCCGTTCGGATTCTTCGATCGCAACCCCTCTCTCGATGTCGCAGCGTCGGAGCCGAAGTCGTGCCACACAGATCCCGGCAGCACCTGTCATTAGCTCGCCCAACTTCAGGGAAGGTCCGCCCATGCGTCTGATCGTGGGATACCAGGCAACACCGAGTGGCGCGGACGGAATCGCCTTGGGCGCAACCCTCGCGCGATCTTTGCAGGCCTCGCTGGACATCTGTCTGGTGCTGCCTCAGGAGCGCCCGGTGCCGTCCAAAGCGCCCGTCGAGGCGGGGTACGACGACATCCTGATCGATCAGGCCACGAGTTGGCTGGCCGAGGCACTGGCACTGGTGCCCGAGGACGTCCAGGCGCGCACTCACCTGCTGTTCGACGAGTCGTTCGCACAGGGTCTACTCGACGCAACCAGAAGTGGAGCCTGCGGAGCGACCCATGAACACGTCGACGAGTGCGAGGCGTACATGATCGTTGTCGGTGCGGCCGGCGACGGTCTGCTCGGGCGCCACTCGATCGGGACCGTCACCAGCGATCTTCTGCACTGTGCCCACGTGCCCCTCGCGCTGGCACCGCGCGGGTATCGGCACTCTCCGCCGCCACGCATTCGCGAACTGACCTGCGCTATCGGAAACCGTCCGGGAGCGGTCGAACTCGTCGAGGCCGCCACCGATCTGTCGGCGTCGGCCGAGTTGCCCCTGCGCTTACTCTCCCTCGTCTCCGCAGAAGCGGAATCGATACGAGCGCCTGGGCCTGGCGGTCTCGCCAAGGCCGAGGACGTGCTGCGCACCGTGAAGGCGGAACTGCCCGCGGAATCGGAGGTACAGCTGACGGTGGCCGAGGGCTCCGGTATCGAGAAGGCGGTGTCCTCGCTGGAGTGGCACGCCGGCGACGTGTTGATGGTGGGTTCGTCCCGCCTCGCGCAGCCGCACCGACTCTTTCTGGGATCGGTTGCCGCGAAAATGCTTCGGGTCGTTCCCGTTCCGATGATCGTTGTACCGAGAGAGGCCGGCCATGAATGAGCGTGCGGCAGTGGACGTCGAGTCCAAGGGCCTGTCGGCCGGCCAACTCGGACTGCTCGCGAGCGTGGTGCTCGGCATCTCGACCATTGCGCCCGCCTACGCCCTGACGGCGTCGCTCGGTCCGACGGTCACCGAGGTGGGAGTGCACCTGCCGGCGATCTTCATCGTGGGGTTCATCCCGATGTTGTTGGTGGCCTTGGGTTATCGAGAGCTCAACGCAGCCGAGCCCGACAGTGGCACCTCCTTCACCTGGGCGTCGAAGGCCTTCGGACCGTACGTCGGCTGGATGGGCGGTTGGGGCCTGATCGCGGCCACCATCATCGTGCTCTCGAACCTCGCCGGGGTGGCCGTCGACTTCTTCTATCTCTTTCTCGCGCAGGTCACCAGCAACGACTCGCTGGCCGATCTGACCGCCAACATACCCATCAATATCGTCACCTGTCTGGTGTTCATGGCTCTGGCGGCGTGGCTGTGTTATCGCGGTATGCAAGAGACCAAACGCGTCCAGTACACGATGCTCACGTTCCAGCTGCTGGTGATGGCGTGGTTCATCGTTGCCGCGTTCGTCAAGGTCGGGGCCGGTGACGGTGCCGACGACATCTCGTTCAGCCTGGATTGGTTCGACCCCTTCGGCATTCCGAGTTTCTCGGCCTTCACCGCAGGCCTGTCGCTGTCCATTTTCATGTACTGGGGCTGGGACGTCTGCCTGACGGTCAACGAGGAGACCGCAGGCAGCGCCAAGATTCCCGGCCGCGCCGCTCTGGTCACGGTGTTCTGCATCATCGTGCTGTACTTGCTCACTGCAGTGGCCACGCTGCTGTTCGCCGGTACCGGCGACACCGGAAACGGATTGCAGAATCCCGACACCACCGACAACGTATTCGCCGCACTGGCCGGACCGGTGATGGGACCGTTCGCGATTCTGCTGTCCCTCGCCGTGCTGAGCAGTTCCGCCAGTTCACTGCAGGCCACCTTCATCTCACCGGCGCGCACATTGCTCGCGATGGGCCACTACCAGGCGCTGCCGAAGCGGTTCGCTTCCATCACACCGCGATTCAGTACTCCAGGCTTCGCGACACTGGTGGCCGGCGGGTCGTCAGCGGCCTTCTACGCCGTGATGCGGGTGGTGAGCGACAACGTTCTCACCGACACCATCGCCGCGCTCGGACTGATGATCTGCTTCTACTACGGCATCACCGCATTCGCCTGCGTCTGGTACTTCCGCGAGGAACTGTTCACCAGCACCCGCAACATCTTCTTCAAATTCCTCGCACCGCTGCTCGGCGGTGTCGGCATGGCCGTGGTGTTCGTGCAGACCTCGATCGATGCCTGGGATCCCGAGTTCGGAAGCGGCTCATCGCTGTTCGGCATCGGCATGGTCTTCCTCATCGGCGTCGGCATCATCGCACTCGGCATCGTCATCATGCTGGTGGTGGCACTGCGCAAGCCGGAATTCTTCAAGGGCGACATCCTCCGCCGCGACACTCCGCCACTGATCGTCGAGGACTGACGATCAGAAGGCCAGCGGTCCCCGCTGACCTTCGTCACTCTCTGGAGTGCTCGACGCCGCGGTCCTGTAGGCCTTGCACGATCAACTCGCTGACGCGCACCCAGCCGGGTCGGTCGGCCCACTGAGCCTCGAGCAGCGCGTTGGCCGCAGAGTCGTCGAGACCGCGCTCGAAAGACCACTCCAGTGCGTCACTGTCCCAGGTGTTCACCATCCATTCGACCGTGTCGTCCGCGAGCTGCTGGATCTTCGGATCGTCAGGGTCGAGCTCGGCTGCTCGAAAAGAGCGCACCATGAGCGCCAGATAGCCCGGGTCTCTGAGCGTGACGCCGCCGAAGTCCTGCAGCCAGGAATCGAGCTTGGGCCGGTAGACGGCGTATGTGAGCACCCAGGCATCGCGATAGTGATCGACGACTTCGGAGTCGATACCCGCTTCGCGCAGGTACTCGATCAGGCCGACGATCACATCGGGAAGGACCAGCGCGTCGCCGGCACGTAGCCGCTGGAGTCTGTCGCGATCCTCCTCCAAACGTTCGATCCTGTTGCGTAGGCCGGTGTCGATTTCGATCAAGGCCAGGTCGAGTGATTGCTGTGAGGCGTCGAGTAGCTCGTGAACGCGTGCCAGTGGCACACCGGCCGAGGCAAGAGCTACCACCCGTGACAACCGCAAGACGGCCTCCCCGCCGTAGAGACGGTAGCCCGACGTGTTGCGTTGCGGCTCGTCCAGCAGCCCCTGCTGATGGTAGAACCGCACGGTTCGGGTCGTCACCCCTACGTAGGAAGCCAGCTCACCGATGCGAAGCACGGAGCCCATTCTTGCCGATCAACCGTCCACCCCTGCAGCGTGCGGTACCGGGTCGGTCAGCTCACGCGCGCCCGGGCTCAGCACCGAGTAGGCAGCGACGGCGGTCCATCCGACTCCCATGACGACGGCACCGAGACCGAGATCACCGCCGACCAGCACTACCGACATCAGTCCCAACCCCATCGGACCGGCCACGAGCCCGCCCATGTTCAGCCAGCCGAGTACCCGACCCCTGACCTCTGCGGGGACCTGTTCGGCCACATAGACATTCCAGATCGGACCGAACAGCCCGGACCCGAGACCCATGACCAGCATTCCGGCCGCGACGATCCAGAACCCGTGCAGCTGCGCGAACAGCCAGATGCCGGCCGTCATCGCTGCCATTCCCGTCACGAAGGTGGCCCGTCGCGATCGGGCGGCCGACACGGCAAACAGCGCCGACCCCGCCAGGGTGCCGATGGCGAACGTCGACATGGCCAGGCCCAGCTGCCCGGGTTCGCCGATCTCGTTGAAATAGCCGGGCAGCAGCAGGCTGATCATCGGCGGGGTGACCAGGCTCGCGAAGAACGCGAGAATCAGCATCGCCCGCAGCGCGGGCGTGGCACGGATCAGGTCCAGGGCGCTCCCCGACCCGGCGGCACCGGACGCGAACGCCTGCCCCATGACCGGAACCAGCGCAGTCAGCAACGCAGCAGCCGCCGACGAGGCGGCGGTGACGGCGACGACGTCGATCGGATCCAGCACGCTCAACAGAAGGCCGGCCAAAGCCGGTCCCGCCAGGAACGCCAGTGAGAACCCGGTCTGAAAGAGGCCGGCCACCGTCGCGACCGACGCTCCCGAGATAGACGCGACATCGGCGAGCATCGCCTGACGAGCCGTCATCCCGGGAACATCGAAGACAGCGCCTGCGACTCCCAACACCACGAACCATGGCACCGACAACCCCACTGTTGCACTCACGCCGATCAGGCCGAGTACCGCAGTCGCGCTACCGAGATCGGAGACGACGGCCACGTTGCGTGCCCCGAATCGGTCGATCAGTCGACCGCCGGCGAATGTTGCCGGCACCGCCGTAACGCCGGCGGTCGCCGCGATCAGACCTGCCGACGACAGGCTGCCCGTCGTGGCCAACACCAACCAGGGCAGAACGATCGTGATGGCCGAGTTGCCGAACAGCGACAACGAAGCCCCACCGATGTACAGCGGGACAGCGGTACGGATGCGATTCATGATTCGATGATCGCGATTGACGCTGCGTCAAGGTCAAGCCCGCGAATCAACCGTCCAGCATCGGCTAGGCCTTGGGATCGAACCCGGCCAGCAGTGCACGGAGCCCGTACTCGAAGGCCTCGTCGGAGCGAGAAGTCTTCGAGGACGCGGTGTCGAGGGCGGCGCGCAGTGCGGGACCGACCTCGACGCTGGGACGCCAGGGAGCTTCGGGTGCCGCCAGGTCGAGCGCTGAGCCCAGCACGAAGCTGTCGAGGACAGTGATGATGTTGAGTACCTCGGCCGGTCCGAATGCGGCCGCCGACAAGGTATCTGCCAGCGCGTTGTACATGCCGAAGGCGTGGGCGCTGTTGACCGCGTGTTCGGTGAGCAGCGGAATCAGGCGGGGGTAGCGGGCGTAGCTGTCGCGGTAGGCGCGGGCGATCTGCGCGACGGTCTCACGCCAGTCGAGGCCGTGTGCTGGCAGCGCGACCTCGGACATCGCGCGCTCGCGCAACAACTCGACTATCTGTTCGCGACCCGACACATGGTTGTACAGGGACGACGGGCTGACGCCGAGTTTCTTGGCGAGGAGCGGAATGGTGAATCCGCCCGCATCGCCCACCAGCGCGAGGGCGGCTGTGGTGATTCTGTCGGTGTCCAACAGTGGCGCGGACGGTCTCCCCACGGTGCACACTCCTCATCCTCTTGCGGTTCCGATCGTCATCGACAATACTTAACGAATCACATTCGTTTTATCGGAGGTCCCATGCTGACGATCAGCAGTCTCACTGCCCCCACCGCGCCGCTCCGGGTCGTCCCGAGCGCGCGCACTCCGCTTCGCGTCGCACTGGTACAGCATCGGTGGAATCCCGACGCCGCTGCACTGAAAGCCGAACTGCTCGATGCCATCTCCATCGCGGCCGATCGCGGAGCACAGGTTGTCTTCCTGCCCGAGATAGCCCTGCTGCGCTACCCCGCCGACACCCGCGCCGGAGTGAACCCCGGCAGCGAAGCGGAGGATCTGCTCACCGGGCCCACCTTCACCCTCGCCGCCGAAGCGGCAGCCGCGAACGACATCGTGGTCCATGCGTCGCTGTACGAGAAGTCCGAGGCGGCAGACGGATTGGGATTCAACAGCGCCATCATGGTCTCTCCCTCCGGCGAGCTGCTGGCCAGAACCCGAAAGCTGCACATTCCCATCTCGGCCGGTTACTACGAGGACACCTACTTCCGCCCCGGTCCCGCCGACGACCCCTACCCCGTCTACTCCCCGGACCAACTCGACGGTGCCCGGGTGGGCTTACCCACCTGCTGGGACGAGTGGTTCCCTGAGGTGGCGCGCAGCTACGCGCTCGGTGGCGCAGAGATTCTCGCGTATCCGACGGCCATCGGGTCCGAGCCGTCGTTCCCGGAGTTCGATACCCAGCCGATGTGGCAGCACGTCATTGTCGGCCATGGCATCTCGAACGGCCTGTTCATGGTGGTACCGAACCGCTGCGGCAACGAAGGCGAGATCACTTTCTACGGTTCATCGTTCATCTCCGATCCCTACGGTCGCATCCTGGCGCAGGCACCCCGAGACGAACCGGCCGTCCTCGTCGCCGATCTCGACCTGGATCAGCGTCGAGAATGGTTGGAGCTCTTTCCTTTTCTTCTCACCCGCAGACCAGACACATACGCCCGTCTGGCCGAGCCGGTGCGCACCGAAGCCCCGTACGGCGACGGACATCCTGCAACGCCGGTGATCAAATGATCACGACCGCAACGACATTCACTATGCCATCCGAGACGGCTCCGCAGGACAAGGTGTGGATGGCATTCCCCTGCGAGGGTTACTCGCTCGGCGAGGACCCCGAAGCCAAGCACGAGGCCCGTTCCACCTGGGCGGCCGTCGCGCATGCGGTCGCGGAGTTCGAGCCGGTGACCGTCGTCGTCGATCCGGCCGAACGCGGCGTCGCAGCGACATACCTCTCCCGCGACATCGATATCGTGGAGGCACCGCTGAACGACGCCTGGATGCGCGATATCGGCCCCACCTTCGTTCATGCGGGCGATGGCTCGGTGGCCGCAGTCGACTGGATCTTCAACGGTTGGGGCGCACAGGACTGGGCGCAGTGGGACAAGGACTGCCGAATAGCTGAGTTCGTGGCGAATCGGGCTGCGGTCCAACGGGTTACGTCACCGATTGTCAACGAGGGCGGCGGCATAGCGGTGGACGGTGCCGGCACCGTGCTGATCACCGAAACCGTCCAACTCGATCCCGGACGCAACCCCGGCCTGTCGAAAGCCGACATCGAGGCGGAGCTGGCGCGAACAATCGGTGCGCGGCACGTCATCTGGCTGCCTCGCGGGTTGACGCGGGATTCCATGCGGTTCGGCACGCGTGGCCACGTGGATATCGTCGCGGCCATCCCGTCTCCGGGAACTGTTCTGGTACATCGACAACGTGATGAAGCCCACCCGGATCACCAGGTCAGCGAGCTGATCGTGGACACCCTGCGCGCCACCCACGATGGCGCGGGCGAGGACTGGAACATCATCGAGGTGCCGGCTCCGCAGACCCTGCGCGATACCGACGGATTCGTCGACTACAGCTACATCAATCATCTCGTCGTCAACGGCGGGGTGATCGCCTGCAGCTACGACGACCCGGTCGACCAGGAGGCAGCCGCGATACTGCAGGACGCCTACCCGGGAAGAAAGGTGGTGACCGTGGACGCCAGGCCACTCTTCGAGCGGGGCGGGGGCATCCACTGCATCACCCAACACCAACCGTCGGCGCGAAAGCTCGACTGACTGGCATATCCGCGCTCTACGAGCTGCGTCGAACCTCGAGCTGTTCGCCGACAACGACGGTCTGCGGCTCGGTCACGCAGTCGAGCCGTCCATCGAGACGCAGTGATACGTGGTACTCGCCCGGCTTGAGGGCGAAGGTGGTGATGTCGATGCTCGAGGTGTTTCCGTCCACCACGACGCGGTGGCTGAGCGACAACATGCCATTGTGCAGAATTTCGCACATCTGCCCCGGCAGGACGTTCTCGACATGAACCGTGATGGTCTTGGGTCCGCCGAGAACCTCGATGGTGGGTTCCGGCGTGCTCGAACCGACGAGTCTGAGGTAGCTCTTGTCTCTGCGCACGGTCTCGACTTCCCTGTTAGCTTGCTCCACCCGAAGGTGAACGCCCGACGTGGTCTCAGTGGTACTTCGTGGCACGACGCTGGACGGATTGGTAGTACACGTCGTCATCGGCCTCGAACCGAGCCTCTCTCTTCATCGGGCACCTAGCCGACCGCGTTACGAATACGCGCCCGAACAGCCCACCAACAGCGTAGACACCACAGAATCTCGATGTCGTCGGACAAAACATACCTTCCGGGCCTCGAATCTGCGAACCAACCGATCGAACCGAGACCGTTACGTATCCTCACACGCTGTAATAGGTCGCGCGGGCATTCGGTGCGTGATTCAGTCGTTCGTCTCGAATCCGAGCAGCTCGGCCTCTTCCGCTGAACGCTCGGCGTCACGCCGGCGACGCTGATGCAACTTGACTCCCAACACCCCTGCAGCTGCTCCGACAACCGCCCCGACGGCCATACTGATCCACATCAGAGTGCTGCCGTCGTTGTGTTGAGCGAGTAGCCGAACCAGGGCCCCTCCGGCACCGAGGACATACAGCACGCCCGCGAGTGCGAGGCGCGGCCGTCGCAGTTCTTGCACGGTGTACATGTCGATACCCCGAGCTCGGGCGTAACCCAGGGTGACGTAGGCCACGACGATCAGCGAGGCGATGATGCCGAGAGTCACCCAGGCCCCGGTGACCCCGGCCGCGAAGGGCAGGATCGCGCCGGCGATCAGCCCGATCCACAGCAGCGACTGAAAACCGACGGCCGAGGCCTCGTTCCAGATGTCGCGTTGGAGCTCGTCGGAATAGAAATCGTCGTCGAGGTCACCGACGAAACGAGCCGCTTTGACGAATGTGCTCATGATGAGGACTCTCCTTGGTCTCCGAACAGTGTTTCCACCGTCGTATCGAGTGCGCGGGCCAATCGCAGTGCCAGGTAGACGCTCGGTGCATAGTCGCCGCCTTCGACGGAGACGATGCTCTGCCGACTCACCCCGCAGATGGTGCCGAGTTCGGCCTGGGTGATGCGTGCCAGCTTGCGATGGTCGCGAACGGTATTCGCTCCGGACATGCAAGAAGTCAACTCTGCTTGTCATAAAATGTCAAGCAAAGTTGTCATCGTGAGGCATTTACGTCGACGTAACGCGGGAAACAGACTCGTCACCGCAGAACATACCTACGCAATAACTTCCCTTTACTGTTCGCAATCGCGAATACATCCCTGTATACAAAACTCCGAAAGGGCCGTAGATGCCTGCAGTCTCGAAGCGCAAGTCCGTCACACGCCTCATGGTCGTTCCCGCAGCTCTGGCCGCATTGAGCCTGGTCGCCACCGCCTGCGGAAGCAAGGCGGGAGACACCACCTCTGCCGACGGCGGCGGCTCGGCCACCTCGTGTGTCGACACATCAGGTGACACCATCAAGGTGGGCTCGCTCAACTCCCTGTCCGGCACCATGGCGATCAGCGAAGTGACGGTGCGTGATTCGATCGCACTGGCCGTCGATGAAATCAACGCATCGGGTGGCGTCAACGGCAAGCAGATCGAGGTCGTCGCCGAGGACGGCGCGTCCGAACCGACCGTATTCGCCGAGAAGGCCGAGAAGCTGATCAGCAGCGACTGTGTCGCAGCAGTTTTCGGCGGCTGGACGTCGTCGAGCCGCAAGGCGATGCTGCCGGTGTTCGAGGACAACGACGCTCTCCTCTACTACCCCGTTCAGTACGAGGGCCTCGAGGCGTCGAAGAACATCTTCTACACCGGTGCCACCACCAACCAGCAGATCGTGCCGGCTCTGGACTACCTCAAGGAGCAGGGCGTCAAGACCCTGTACCTGGTCGGCAGCGACTACGTGTTCCCGCAGACCGCGAACCGCGAGATCAAGGCCTACGCCGCCGCGAACGGCATCGAAATCGTCGGCGAGGACTACACCCCGCTCGGTTCCACCGACTTCTCCACCATCGTCAACAAGGTCCGCACCGCGAATGCCGACGCCGTGTTCAACACCCTCAACGGCGACTCCAACGTCGCCTTCTTCCGCGAGTACACCAACGCCGGGCTCAAAGCCGCTGACATGCCGGTTCTTTCGGTGTCCATCGCCGAGGAAGAGGTCGCCGGCATCGGCGCTCAGAACATCGCGGGCCAGCTGACCGCCTGGAATTACTACCAGACGGTCGACTCCCCCGAGAACACCAAGTTCGTGGCGGACTACAAGGCCAAGTACGGTGCCGACAAGCCCACCTCGGACCCGATGGAAGCCGCCTACACCTCGGTCTACCTGTGGAAGAACACGGTCGAAAAGGCCGATTCCTTTGCGGTATCGGACATTCAGGCCGCCGCCGACGGAGTCAGCTTCGCCGCTCCCGAGGGTGAGGTCGTCATCAACGGCGACAATCACCACATCTCCAAGACCGCTCGCATCGGCGAGATTCGCCCCGACGGACTGATCTACACCATCTCCGAGTCGCCGGAACCCATCGAGCCCGATCCGTTCCTCGAGACCTACGACTGGGCCTCCGACCTCAACTGACCCCCACCCATGTGCGTGGAACTTCGTAGCCCACTACGAAGTTCCACGCACATGCTCCGAAGGAGCTCCCCATGGACGTCGTGATCGGACAGTTGTTCACCGGCCTGTCGATCGGATCCATTCTTCTCCTCGCCGCCCTCGGGCTATCACTGACGTTCGGTCAGATGGGCGTCATCAACATGGCGCACGGCGAGTTCATCATGGCCGGTTCGTACACGGCCTACGTCGTGCAACAGATCGTCTCCACCGGCGGCGCGTCACTGTTCATCTCGCTGATCGTCGGCTTCCTCGTCGGTGGTGTCATGGGTGTCCTGCTGGAGGTGACGCTGATTCAGCGGATGTACCACCGTCCGCTGGACACCCTGCTCGTCACCTTCGGCGTCGGGCTCATCCTGCAGCAGCTCGCCCGCGACGTCTTCGGCGCTCCGGCAGTCAACGTCGTGACGCCGGACTGGCTGCGCGGCGGCGTCGACATCCTCGGTGCCGTGGTGCCCAAGACCAGAATCTTCATTCTCGTCCTCGCGATCGTCGCCGTCGTCGCGCTGTCCATCGCATTGAAGAAGACCCCGATGGGTCGACGCATCCGCGCGGTGGTGCAGAACCGCGATCTCGCGGAGACCTCGGGCATCTCGAGCCGCAGGACCGATATCTCGACGTTCTTCCTCGGCTCGGGTCTGGCCGGCGTCGCCGGCGTCGCGCTCACCTTGATCGGATCGACCAGTTCCACTGTGGGACAGAGCTACCTGATCGACGCCTTCCTGGTGGTCGTCGTCGGTGGCCTCGGCCAGATCAAGGGCGCGGTGATCGCCGCGTTCGCACTCGGCATCCTCAACTCGTTCATCGAGTACAGCACCACGGCCTCGATCGCCAAGGTCATCGTGTTCGTGCTCATCGTGATCTTCCTGCAGGCCCGCCCGCAAGGCTTGTTCGCCGTCAAGACAAGGAGCCTGGTATGAGCGAGTTCATCGCCAAGCGAGGTGCGCTACTGGGATTCGCGCTCGCAGCGATCCTGTTGTTCGCCGTTGCCCCTGCCGTGCTCAGCGAATTCCGACTCAGCCTGCTCGGCAAGTTCATCTGCTACGCGATCGTGGCCGTCGGAATCGGGTTGGCCTGGGGCCGTGGCGGAATGCTCACCCTGGGCCAGGGCGTGTTCTTCGGGATCGGTGCCTACATCATGGCCATGCACCTCAAGATCTCCGACGCCGAACTCCGCGGCGACGACGTACCGGATTTCATGGGCATCGCCGGAATTCGGGAACTCCCCTCGTATTGGATGCCGTTCACCTCGCCCTTCACCACCATCCTCGGCATCTTGTTCGTGCCGGCCCTGGTGGCCCTGGTACTCGGCCTCGGCGTGTTCAAGCGTCGAGTCAAGGGCGCTTACTTCGCGATCCTGAGCCAGGCCCTCGCCGCCGCCTTCGCAATCCTGCTCATCGGACAGCAGACCACCGGTGGGTCCAACGGCCTCAACCGCTTTCGCACGTTCTTCGGGTTCAATCTCAACGACCCGGCCAACAAGCAGATGCTGTTCTTCATCGCCGCAGGCGTGCTGCTGGCCGTCGTGGCGATCACCCGGCAGCTGATGTACTCGCGTTACGGAGAGCTGCTGGTGGCGGTGCGCGATCAGGAGGAGCGCGTCCGCTTCCTCGGCTACGATCCCGCGAACGTCAAGATCGTGGCCTACGTGGCCGCGGCGTTCTTCGCAGGTCTCGCCGGAGCACTGTTCGTTCCCATCGTCGGGATCATCTCCCCCAACGACGTGGGCATAGTCCCGTCCATCGCGTTCCTCATCGGTGTCGCTATCGGCGGCCGCACCACGCTGCTCGGTCCGGTTCTCGGCGCACTCGGCGTCGCCTGGGCGCAGACCACGCTGTCCGAACAGTTCCCGTCCGGCTGGACGTACGCGCAGGGCCTGCTGTTCGTGGTGGTCGTCGGGTTCTTCCCCGCCGGTATCGCGGGCCTGTTCGCACTGCGTAAACGCAAGAAGGAGCCCGAACCGCTCCCCGAGTCGAGCGAAGAGCCAGAGAAGGAACTGACGCGATGATTCATATCGAAGGCCAGCACCCCACGTTCGGCGGCAACGCCGGTATGTCGAGTCAGTACCTCGAAGTTCGTGATCTGACAGTCAGTTTCGACGGCTTCAAAGCCAACACCAGCGTCGATCTGACGCTCATGCAAGGCGATCTACGGTTCCTCATCGGGCCCAACGGTGCAGGTAAGACGACGCTGATCGACGCCATCACCGGCCTGGTCCCGGCCACCGGGTCGGTGACCAAGTCCGGCGTCCAATTGCTGGGTAAGAAGGTGCACCAGATCGCCCGCCTGGGAATCGGCCGCACCTTCCAGACCGCCAGCATCTTCGAGAACCTCACGGTGCTGCAGAATTTGGATATCGCGGCCGGGTCCGGTCGATCGGTGCTGACGATGTTGCGTCGCCGAGCCTCGGTGCTCCCGCAGATCGAGGAGGCCCTCGAGACCACCGGCCTCACCGCCGAGCGAGACAAGCCGGCGGGAATCCTTGCGCACGGCCAGAAGCAGTGGCTGGAAATCGGAATGCTGTTGGTACAGAACGCCGATGTGCTCCTGCTCGACGAGCCGGTCGCCGGCATGAGTCACGAGGAACGTGAGCAGACGGGCGAGCTGCTCCAACGCATCGGCGGCGAGCGGACCGTCGTGGTGGTCGAGCACGACATGGACTTCATGCGCATGTTCGCCACCTCGGTGACGGTGTTGGCGGCCGGACGCGTTCTGGCCGAAGGCACAGTGGCCGAGGTACAGGCCGATCCGAAGGTTCAAGCGGTCTATCTCGGTACCGCAACTGCGGCCGAGCAGCTCGATCGAGACGCAGAAGAGGGAGCCGATCATGCTTGAACTGATCGATGTGCGCACTGGCTACGGCCGCAGCGAGGTGGTTCACGGTGCGTCGCTGACGGTTCCGGCCGATGGTGTCGCAGCGGTGATGGGCCATAACGGCGCAGGCAAGACCACCCTGCTGCGGGCTGCGGTCGGGCTGCTCAAGGTCAACTCCGGCAAGGTCATGTTCGACGGCGAGGACGTCAGTTCGTTGCGACCCAGTGCGCGGGTGGCCCGCGGACTGGCCTACGTCCCGCAGGGCCAGCAGTCGTTCGGTCAGTTGACCACGGCAGAGAATCTGCAGGTGGTGGCCGACGGTCGTAAGCGCGGCAAGGCGTTGATCGGCGAGGTACTCGATCTGTTTCCGGCGTTGACGGAATTGCTCGATCGCAGAGCTGGATTGCTCTCGGGTGGGCAGCGCCAACAGCTCGCCATCGCGCGGGCGCTGATCACCGAACCGCGCATGTTGATCCTCGACGAGCCTACCGAGGGCATTCAGCCGTCCGTCGTTGCCGAGATCGAGCGCACCATCCTCGAGCTCACCCGCCGCGGCGGCCTCGGAGTGTTGTTGGTGGAGCAGCACATCGGCTTCGCGCTCGAGTCCGCACAGCACTACTACATTCTCGAGGCCGGCCGCATCACGTCCACCGGTGCGGGCGGCTCGGAGTCCGAGGCCGACGTGCGCGCAGCCATGGCAATCTGACCGGAACAATGATGCCTCGAAAGACCTTCGCGAGAAGGTCTACTTATCGCTGCGCCGGGATCTCGTGTCCGGTGTCATCAGCTCCACGGAGCGGCTCGGCGAGGAGCGCCTCGCCGAGCTGTACGGCGTCTCGCGCACTCCCGTGCGGGAGGCGCTGGCGCGCTTGCAGGCCGATGGTCTCGTCACCCGCGACGAGGCCGGGCTGCATGCCTATCGACCTCGGCTGACCGACCTGCCCGATCTGTACGAGCTCCGCGCCACCCTCGAAGCCCGGGGCATCACTCGCTCGACGTCACAGTCCTTCGACCGAGTGTCGCTGTCGGCGTTGGCGGACACCTGGATCGGCCTGCGCGCCGACCCACCCGACACCACCGATGACCTCGTCGCACTGGACGAGAGCTTCCACGTCACCCTGTTGGACGCGTCGGGTAATCCGGCTCTGACCGAGGCCCTGTGCACCGTCAACGCCAAAGTGCGTCCGGTGCGGATACTCGGCGGACTCGATGCTGCGGCGGTCGCGTCAGCGATCGATGAGCACATCGACATCGTCGAATGCGTGCTGGCCGGAACTCTGGACACCGCACTGGAACTTCTTCTGAACCACATCGATTCCTCCCGTGCGCGAGTGGTGGAGCGCGCGCAGCAGGCCGCGGCACTGGCCGGTGCGGTTCGAATATGAGTCGCAGTTTCTACTCCGAGAGAATCCGATCGATGTCGTCGAGCACGGCTTGCCCGCCCTTGGGGCCGACCCCGGTGATCCAGTAGGACTGATCCACCGCGTGCGGATTCGGCAGCGCGGCTGCATTGGCGGTGATCGACGCCGGTATGGCCGCGGGGTCCGACGGGTCGGTGGCGGTGACGACGATCAGATCTGCTGCGGCCTGGGCTGCCAGTTCGGGCGAGAGGTCGACAGAAATCTCGTCGGCCCATTCCGGCCTCGGCGGAGTGGTGAATCCTGCGCATTCCAGTGTGCTGCCGGCGAAGGACGACGGTCCGTAGAGCGTCAGCTCACCGTTGCGTGGTCGGATGAGTTGGGCGCTCCGACCGGCGGTATCGAACTTCTCGGCGATCTCGGTGCAGCGGTCGTCGTACGCGGTGAGCAAGCCCTCGGCCGCAGTCTCCTTGCCGAGAATGCGTCCGACGAACCGGACGTTCTCCTTCCACGGATCGGACTGGGCGGCCATGAACACCGTCGGCGCAATGGCTGTGAGTTGGTCGTAGTACTCGGCGTGGCGAGTCTCCGTGCCCAGAATGAGGTCGGGGCGGAGGGCAGCGATGTCCTCGATGGTCGGCTCGGCCACCGTGCCGACGGTCGCGATGCCTGCCGCGTCCGTCCCGAGATACGACGGCACGCCGCTCTCCTCGCTGAGCACCGCGGTACCGACGGGCAGGATGCCGAGGGCGACGGTGGTGTCGAGTTCGACCGGCTCCAGAGTGACAACGCGCAACGGGGCCTCGGGCACGTCCACCAGTCCCCGAACCGTGTCGATCGGTCGCGTCGATCCGTCTGCGGTGACCGCTCGATCCGCTGCGGAACAGGCCGTGGCAACGCTGGTCACAGCAGCGACCGCCATCAGCAATACCGCCGTTCGAGCCCGCAGTGTCGATTTTCGAGGTCTCGTTTGGATCATGCTGCAAAGGATAGCCTCACCTATTAAATATGCGGAAGTCGGCCACGGTCACACATCGAACACGCCGAGTCGAAGTGCCGCCATCACTTCCTCGACGGTGTGGGGCGTGGCGTCGGGAGCGATCATTCCCGCGCGAACCAACTCCGCGGCCAGCTCGGACGCCCAGGGCATCTTCAGCCGCGCCCTGCCCAACAGGGTCGCATCCGAGAGCACGTCGTCGGGAACACCCTGATGCACCACACCGTCGACGACAACGGCCACCGAATCGGCCCACTCCAGCGCAAGAGCGACGTCGTGCGTCGACAGCAGCACCGTCGTCTGAGCCTTCTCCAACCGGTCCAATGCCCCGAACATCTCGTCCACTCCGACCGGGTCCAGACCCGCCGTCGGTTCGTCCAACAGCAACACGGCAGGACGCATGGCCACAGCGCCCGCCGTCGCGACCCGTTTACGTTCCCCGTAGGACAGGTGATGGGTCGGTCGACGGCGGAGGTGCTCGATGCCCATCAGCTGCAACGCCTCGTCCACTCGATCGCGCACGTCCGAGTCGGACAGCCCGAGGTTCGACGGCCCGTACGCAACATCTCGCTCGACGTCCGCCGAGAACAGTTGATCGTCCGGGTCCTGCAACACCAGCTGCACGCGCTGACGGTGCGCACGCAGTCCGGCTCTCGAGAACTTCAGAGTCTCGTGGCAGATCTCGACCCGCCCGGATTCCGGTTCGACGGCACCTGCCAAGCATCGCAGCAACGTCGTCTTGCCTGATCCGTTCGCGCCCAGAAGTGCTGTTCGGCAATGTGGTTCGACCTTCAGCGTGGCTCCGGCGAGTACCACCGGCCCACCGAGATACGACACTCGCAGTTCCCGTCCGGCGATTCCGAGGTGCGTCAAAGCAATTCACGTCCGATCGGTGCCGTCGACAGTGCCACTATCGCCACGAAGCCCACTAGCGACACGAGCACGAACCACCGAGAACTCGGCCGATCGGTGCGCAGTGTGCGTGTCTCGGTCCCGAATTCGCGTCCAGCCAGTCCCGCGTCCAATCGATAGGCGCGGTCCCAGGATTTGAGTAGGACGGACGCGGTGAGCGACCCGGTTGACGCCATGGCCCGTCGAGGAGACGAGTACCCCAGCCGCGCGGCCTGCGACTGACGGATCGTTCCGACCGAATCGAGCAGGATGAACAGCATCCGATACATCAGGGCCGCAATGTCGACGCAGACGCTCGGTACCCGCCAGCGCCGAAGCCCGTCGAGAATGTCGACCATCGGTGTCGACATCGCCAGCAGCAGAACCGACGTCGTTCCCGCAACCGCATGCAGCGTCACCTCACCGGCGCGCACGAGGCCGGCCTGACCGACGCCGAGCGCGAAATGCGGTTCGGTCGTCACCGTGACTGCGATGGATACAGCCCCGAGTGCGACGAACACGGCCGGTGCCCGCAGCGCACCGAACAGCAGCCGTACCGGTGTACGCGCCCCGAAAATACTGCAGCCCAGGGCAACTGCGGTGACGATCACCGATCCCGGCCACACCGGAAGCAGCAACGCGCAGATCACCAAACCCAAACTGAGTAGTGCCTTGTCCGATACTGCTCGGTCGCGCCACGCACTCGACCACGCCGCGTTGTCCACGGACAACCCGCGCACCGCCCCGCGGCGGGCGGCGCTCAGGGCGACGTCGCAGTGGTCACGGATTCGTTGCGACGCCGGCCCCGCAACGCACCTACGGTGTATCCCAGAACGGTTCCGCCCAGGGCCGCCTGCAACGCGAACAGGCCCGACTCGACCTCGCTCGAGGTGGGCGCGAAGATCGACTGGAACCAGGGCTGGTAGTCCGGATGATCCTCCTCGATGCGGCTGGTGGCAGCCGAATCCGTACCCACGAAGCGCTCTTCGTCTCCACTTCGGCGCGAGTCCACGAACAGCGCGACGCCGACAATCGCAACGATCGCGGCAATCAACATGATGGTGATGACGGTGCTCTTACGCATCTGCCGCTCGATTCTCGGTCGACGCAACATCGTTGGAGACCGGGGACTTCGGTGCCGGAAGCACGCCGAGTTTGATCAATTCCGGCAGCGCGACGGTGCGCAACACTCTGATCACCAGGACGCCGAGGAAGCCCTCGGCAACGGCGAGGGGAATTTGCGTGACCGCGAAAATCGACAGGAACTTCGCGACGGCACCGGCCACGCCCGTCTGTGGATCGGGAAACGCCAACGCGATCTGCACCGAGGTGGTGCAGTACGTCGACAGGTCGGCGAAGACCATCGCGAAGAACACCGAGACCTGCAGGCCGCCTCCCAGCAGCGTCGAGAGTCGGTAGGCGCCGTATCCGACCCAGGGACCGACGATGGCCATCGAGAACGCGTTCGCGCCGAGAGTGGTCAGCCCGCCGTGAGCGAGAAGTACCGCTTGGAACAGCAGCACGAGCGTGCCCAGAAACGCCATGACCGGGGGCCTGAACAGCACCGCACCGAGCCCGGTACCGGTCGGATGGGACGAACTTCCCGTCACCGACGGCAGTTTGATGGCCGACAGGACGAAGGTGAACGCTCCGGCCGCGCCGAGCAACAGCCGACTTTCCGGGTTCTCCTTGACTTGTCGTACTACTGCGCGGGCACCGTGAACGACGAACGGTGCTGCGACGCAGGTCCATACCGCCGCATGTACGGGCGGCAGAAATCCTTCTGCAATATGCACGTGTAACTCCCTGGATGACGCGTCCGATGTGAGTCGACGTGCTGGTTCGGCAATCTGACTCGCGAACTCGACACGTCGAGTTCGCTCACAGTGGCGCGACCGTCCCGGAATTTCACCGGGTTCCCCGCACCAGCACACTTCGAGGTAGATGATCGCACGAACCCGTGCGACCTGAGTACAGGGCGAGCAGTCCGAACGCGAGAATCGGCGTTCTGGTCCCCCGACGCGCCACTCCGTTCGCCCGAGACGGCGGAGCTACCAGTCGGTAGGGTGTGATTGTGACCACTCCACGTATTCCGACCGGAACCGCCAAGACTCTCGGGCCCGTCAACTGGGTCATCTGCAAGGTCATCGCCAAGGGCGCGGGGGTGCCCAATCCCCATCTGTTCACCACCCTCGGGCGTACCGGCGGCCTGTTTCGAGCGTGGCTGTTCTACAGCGGGCACCTGATGCCCGGCGGCAAGATCTCGCGCAAAGAATCGGAAATGGTGATCCTGCGTGTGGCTCACCTACGCGAATCCGCGTACGAGATGGACCACCACGTTCGGCTGGGCAAACGCGCGGGTATCGACCGCGACCTACTCGAGTCGATCAAGACCGGACCCGACGCGCCGGGCCTGTCGGCGCGATACCGCACGATTCTGACCGCCGTCGACGAACTGATCGCCACCAAGACCCTCGCCGACGCCACGTGGGCCGAGCTCGCGACGCAGTTCGACGAACGCCGACTCCTCGAGTTCATGCTGTTGGTCACCCAATACGACGGCCTCGCAACCACTCTCGGGACCCTACGCGTCGAACGCGACTACACCGAACGCTGAGGCCGAACGCCCGGGGCCAGCCGCTACTCGGTGCAGCATTACACAATGATGAGCTACTGGGTGATGCGCAGCTTCTTACCCGCTGCGGTGCCCAGTCGATTGAGCGGGGCCATGATGTCCTGGTAGCGCGGGCCGATGATGCGCGCAATCGCGTCGAACCCTCGGGCGTCCGGCCCGATGAGCACCCGAGGCTTGTTCTTCTCGACGCCGGCGAGAATCACCTGCGCCGCACGCGTGGGTGTGGTTCTGGCTATTCGCTGGAACGCCTCGGACACCTTGTCGGTATCACCCAGACTGTCCATCCCACGCGCATTCGCCACGATGTTCGTCTTGATACCGCCCGGATGCACGCACGTGACTCCGACGGGGTGACGTGCAATCTTCATTTCCTGACGCAACGCCTCGGTGAAGCCTCGTACGGCGAACTTGGCCGAGTTGTAAGCACTTTGGCCCGGGATACCCATCAGCCCGAACACACTCGAAATGTTGACCAGGTGACCTTCACCCGACTCGATCAATGCGGGCAGGAACGCTTTGGTGCCATTGGCGACTCCCCAGAAATCCACGTTCATCACCCACTCGAAGTCGTCCCAGCTCATATCGAGGACGTCTGCATTGAGTGCGACCCCAGCGTTGTTGATCACGAGGTTCACTCGGCCGAAATCGCTGACGACCGAGTCTGCGTGAAAGTACATCGCGGCGCGGTCCGAGACGTCCAGCTCGTACGAGCGGGTCTGCGCCCCGACCTTCTCGCATGACGCCACCGTGTCGGCCAGCCCACGCGGGTCCACGTCGGACAGCGCGAGCTGTGCGCCCCGGCCCGCGAGATCGATTGCCAATGCCCGTCCGATACCCGATCCGGCCCCGGTGACGACAGCGACCTTGTTTCCCAAATTCTTCATATACTCACGTTCTCTTTCGCCTGCAGCAGTTCGTATTCGGTGCAATCGGGCGTGCGGGTGCGCTGCCAGTACTGCCCGGTGAACCCCGGCCACACCGTTCGATCGACGCCCGTGCGGTGCGCAGTCATCGATTCTCTTCGGGTTCGGGGGCAACGCCGCTCATGCGCCACAGGACACCGGTGAGAGCACCGTCGAGCATCCCAACACCGGAAAGGAATTCGACGACCGGTTCGGCATCTCGCCGCCGCGCAGCGTGCCGGTTTCGCCGCCCGGACAGGTAGCCGCGCACGGGACTCACGCCGACGGCTCGGTACACCTGCGGCGATACCGTCAGCCGCAGCACTGCGTTGGCGAGCAGTGCGAGCAGCACTCGATGGTAGGCCCGCCGGACCGGTCCCGACGCAGCCAATGACCGGCGCACCTGATCGCGTGCATACCCGAACCGCGATACCGATTCTGCAGCATGAATTTTCATTGCCTGTCGCACGTGCGGCTCGATGGTCTCGTCGCCGATGACATCCTCGAACGCAGTGGACACCGTCTGTTCGACCAGCAACGTCGCCGCATTCGACGCCGCGCCGAGTGGCAGGAAGGCCAACAACTTGACCGCGGTGGCCGAGCCCGTCGGCAACCGGTACGGCGTGATTCCGCTCGCGCGAACGAGTTTGCCGAACGTCGTGACCGACCGGGCTCCCCCACCGACTTCGTGCAGTGAGTCCCGCGCTGCGGTGCTGTTCAACCCCGTCAACGCGACCTGGCGAAGATGATCGGCGGTCAACATCGCGGACAGGTACGCCGCGACGCTCCATCGACTCACCGCCTCCTGCAGCGCCAGCTCGCGCTGCCGCTCGTCACCCAACCGCGACCACACACGGCTGCCGTACACCGTGACTCGATCCGGCGACATGGCGAACAGATCGTGACGCCACGGCGCGTTCCAGTCGATGTCGACGTCCGGGTCGTACACGACCTCCTGACGGCTCACGTGATGTCGGCCGGCAGGGCCCGAGTCATGCGCCACAGCCAGCGGGTCACGACGCCGTCCAACATGCCGGCCTCGTGAAAGAACCGCACCATCGGCTCGGACACGAATTGCATGTTGGCCGAGTAGGTTTCGCTGCGCACAGCGGTCCTGATCCCACGCCATGGCCGGATACCCACGCTCCGGTAGACCCGGGGATCGATCAGCAACGGATAGGTGACATTGGCAGCTGCAGCCAGAATGACCCTGTGCAGCGCCCGGTTCACTCGATTCGTGGCCTGCATGCCGCGTACCATCTCCTCCCGCGCGTAGGTGATGTGCCGCGACTCCTCGAGAACGTGAATCTTCATCAGCTGCCGCAGGTGTGGCTGCATGTTCGGATCGTTCATCGCCTCTCGCTGACCGCGGTCGAGTACTTCCTCGATGAGCAGCGTCACCCCGTAGGTCGCCGGCCCCAGCGGCAGGAATTGACCGAGCTTGACCCAGAACAAGCTCGTTCGCGGCAACAGATACGGGCGCAGTCCGGCCTTCTCGATGAGTTTGCCGAACATGATGGAGTGCCGGGATTCCTCACCGATCTCTGCAATTGCGTACAGCGAATGGTCCGAGAGGGTGCCGCGGCCGAACACCCGCAGCAGGTTGGCACTGAGGAACGTCTCGGCGTAGATACCGAACGAGAGAATGCTGACGATCTCGTGCTTGCCGAGTTCGATGCGCTGCTCGGGGGTCAGGGTGTCCCACAGTTCGGTTCCGTAGAGCGAGATCCGATGCTCGGGCATCCAGCCCTTGCCCTCCTGCAGCGGAGCATCCCAGTCGATGTCGACCTCGGCGTCGTAGAACTTGTTCGCCGTGGAACCGAGCAGCCGCGCGGCGGTCTTCTCGCGGGCACCGACACTGCGCGCCTTGACGTTCGGCGCATCGGCCGTAGTCGTAGCGATGGGCCGTCGATCCGGGCCCACGGCCACGACCGCGGAACGTGACTCTGCCATCGAACCCCCCTGCTGTGGCGATCGGCAACCTGATCTCCGAGGTAGCCAGTACCGCCGGTAATGGGTACTGTCGAAAATTGTGATCGACCTCACGATTCATGTCAAGGGTGCACAGCCCGCATCCGGACAGGCCACATCCGGGCGCCCCGATGCGCGTTCGGAACGATGGCGTGAGCACCGAATCGCCGTGCGCGAGACATTCGTCGATGCCGCCCTACGCGCTGTCGACCGACACGGACCCGACGTCAGCATGGGCGATATCGCCAAGGAAGCCGGTGCGGCCAAACCCAAGCTCTACCGTCACTTCACCGACAAGACCGACCTCTACAGTGCCGTCGTCGAGCGCGTTCAGGCCGACGTGTGGGATCGCATCATGGAGCGCATCAACCTGATCGAGGATTCGGTGACCGAGCTGGTCGGACTCGGCGTCACCGAGTTCGCCCATGTCGTCGACGAACACCCCGACCTCTTTCGATTCCTCGTGCACAGCCACTTCACCGCGCGACCGACCCCGGCTGCACCCCGCAGCGGCGAACTGGGACAGGAGTGGAGCCCGCGGAACGACCAGAGACAGGAGTGGAGCCCGCGGAACGACCAGAGACAGGAGTGGAGCCCGCGGAACGACCAGAGACAGGAGTGGAGCCCGCGGAACGACCAGGCACAGGAGTGGAGCCCGCGGAACGACCAGAGACAGGAGTGGAGCCCGCGGAACGACCCAGGTCTGGACACCGCCCGCGCCACCGCTCGTCGTCTTGCTGCTGTGCTCACCGACGCCTCCGGCGGTCAGGGTATGGAACCCGGCACTGCCGAGATGGTCTCGTACGCCTGCTTCGGGGCGGTGGCGTCGGCTACGGATTGGTGGCTGGACTACGGACGTGCCAGCGATCCGACTGGTGCTCATGCGTCGCGCATGGATATCGACGAATTCTCGCAGTACGTGACGGCCATCGTGGCCGGCGTCGTCCAGTCGGCCTGCCGACTGTCCGGGATCGCCATCGACCCGAACCTGCCGATGCATCTCGCTTTCAGCCGAACCGAAGGGCCTACCGCACCGTGACGACCGAACTCGCCGGTGAGCCCGATTTCCGGGGCCCCGCAACTCTCGAGGTCGCCGGCCGGGCGTTCGAGGTCGATGTGGACCTTCGGGGTCGTTCCCAGCCCATCGACGGTATCTTCCGTTGGTACGGCCGGGTGCGTCCACACGCCGAGCTCAGGGATCTACTGGGCGAGAGCGGAAACAAGACCGGGTTCCTCAGTACCGAAACCGGAAGTGCTGCCGTGACAGTCGGCGATATCGATTTCTGGGGTCGCTACCGCGTTCAGGGTAGGAGCGCACCACCGTATTCGCTGGAAACCGACCTGCACATCCATCATCAGGAGGAATTCGTGACCGACCCCGCACCCGCCGATGCGGCGTTGAACCGCGCCCTCGCCATGATCGAGCCGGCATCACTACGCGAGCAGGTCACCACGGACGGTGGCTACGTCGAGACGTTGCGCGATGTTCGGGCACCCAATCCGACAATGGCGAGCCGGGCGATGAACAACCGCGGTGTCGCAGCGATCTACGAGAAGATCTGGCGTCCGTTCGGGGTGTCGATGATGGGGATCGGCGGACTGTCGATGTCGGCCGAGCGTGCCAAGGCGGTGACCGACCTGCAGTTGCGCGGTTCGCAGCGGGTACTCGATGTGGCCTCCGGCCCAGGGAATTTCACGAAGTTCCTGTCCGAGCACCTCACCGGAGACGGCCTTGCCGTCGGTTTCGACATCTCCGAGGCCATGATTGCCCGAGCAGTCCGCGACAACCGCGGGGCTCGGGCCGCCTACGTGCGGGGCGATGCATCCCACCTGCCGTACGCCGGTGGAGCATTCGACGCCGTATGTTGCTACGCGGCTCTGTATCTCGTGCCAGAGCCGTTCCGGGTGGTCGATGAGCTGATCCGCGTCCTACGCCCGGGCGGGCGCATCGCGATCATGACCAGTTGTGAACTAGGTTCCGCCCCGATGCGTACCGTCGTCGGTGTCGGATCCGGCCGAATGGGAGTGCGCATGTTCCCGAAGAACCAGTTCACCGACATCTTCGACCGCGCCGGGATGACCGATATCGAACAGGAAATCCGCGGACTCGCTCAGTTCGTCAGCGCCACCAAACAGTAATCGGCCGAAGCGACTTCAGTTCTTGGGGCCGTAGTCGTCCACGATCCAACGTCCGTCGTGATCGGAGACGGTCACGGCGAGAATGTTGTCCACCGAGCCGCCGTCGGGTGACTGCACGTTGCGGGTCTGCTGCTTGGCGTACACCGAGATCTTGTACACCCCGTCGGTCTCGGAATCGACTGCAGCCGAGAGCGCTTCACCCGAGGCGACCACCTGTGACTCCGACATGATGGCGGTCAGTGCGTCCTTCACCCCGTCGTACCGATCCTGCAACGGTTGCGCCGCACCATCCTTGACACTGGAGAAGAACGCGTCCAGGTCGTTGTAGTCGTATGTGAGCGATCTGGTCGTGTAATCCTTGGCCGTGTTCAACGCGATCTGCCGCTCGGTCTCCTGCTGCCGCATAGCGTCCAGATCGCCGGCGGCGGAGTACCACAGGTAGCCGAACACCGCTGCCACCACCACGGCGACGACCGCCACGACGACCGCGGCCACCGAGTACGTCGACCGACCGGACTCATCCTGAGTGGGGGTCGTCGAGATTTCGGGGGTAGCCGGCGTCGAGCTCTCGGCCGCGGTGCCGTGTTCCTGAGTGGGCGCGGTATCGGTCATCGGGGGTCACTCCAGTGTCGTCGAGTCGGATCGAGAAATCGGTCAGTTCGGGATGGTCACGGCTACTCGCGCGGGTCCTCCCTCCGGGAAGGCCCCACCCAACATGTCGATGATCTTCCCTGCGTCGACCCGCAACGGTTCGATGGGGGCCGTGTACGGCTTCAGCAACGTGGCGATCAGCGCCAGGTCCGGGGACGTCGGGGTCAGATAGCTGTCGATCTTGGTGATGAGTGGACCGATCGGGTCGTCCCATACGTCCGAGGCCACGTACGAATACTGCTCGAATGCCTGCAGCAGACTGGACACCCCCTGGCCGGTCGCCCCCACCCACGGGCCGGCATCGGTGAGTACCGGACCGTAGCCGTAGGCCTGTCTGCCGAGCTGCTGGGCATTGTCGTAGAGATGCCGGATCTCCTCGTTCTTGTCCCGCAACGTCAGAGCGAGCAGCCTGAAGGTGTCGACGAGATTGTCGATCTCCGAGTCACGGCCCGCCACCGCGCTGTTCGCAGTCGCTGCGAGTCCCGAGAGCGCACCGGTGTCGATCTGGGCCACGAGGGAATCGACCTGCCCGAGGGTCTCGCTGACGGTAGCCGATACGACCGTCCGATCCACCGGGATCACCGACCCGTCGTGCAGGAAAGGCGCGCCTGCACGACGCGGTCGGATGTCGAGATACTGCTCCCCCGCCACCGACAGGTTGGCCACGATGACATCCGAATCGACCGGAATATCATGGCTTGCATCCAGACTCAGCGTCACGTCGAGGCCGGCGGCGGTGACGGCGATGCCCTCGACCTTGCCGATCTTCATGCCGCGCGAGGTGACCTGCGAGGTGTCCATCAGGCCACCCGAGGTCGCCAATTCCACGGTGACCGTGTTGTGGTGGCGACGCGGGTCCATACCCAGAACACCGATGCTCATGTAGCCGACGCCGGCAACGGTCAGGATCAACAGGGCGACGAGCGAGAACACCGTGGAGAATTTCATCGCACTATTCCGATCGATCGCAGGACGCCGATCATCTCGTCCGCCCTGGCCCCTGCGTCCGGTGCACCTTCGGCCACAACAGAGTCGACAGCGATGTTCGGCGTCGACGAGAAGAACGGCACCAGACGTTCTCGCAGTAGAGCATTCACCTTCTCGGCGTTCATCGGCACGGTGGTGTCGGCCGAAGAGATGGTCATGATCGCGGGCAGGATTACGGCGATCGCACCGCTGAGTTCCTGATAGGGCGGAGCGAGTACGTCACCGACATGCTGCGTCGCGTAGCCGAGGGCGAAGATCAAGTTGACCACGCTGAAGAGCACCTCGGAAAGTCCCTGCGCCCGCGATGGGCCGAGGTCCAGGACCCGCGTCAGTCCCGCCTCCTGCTGTACCAGCGTGTTCGACACTCCCTCTGCTGCAGCGAGAATACGGTCGATGTCGCCGGTGTTCGCTCCGAGATCGGTAATGGCCGCACGGGCTGCAGTGTTCACCCGATCGAATATCTGTGGATCCTGCGGTACCGCAGCGTTGAAGTTGTTCACCGCCTCCTGCAGTTGGACCACGTGCCCGCCGGTCACCACATTCGACAACCCGCGCAGTACATCCTCGACGTTGTCCGCCGGTACGGTGCGTTCGAGGGGAATGACATCGCCGTCCACCAATTCACCGTTGCCGGAATCATTCTCGGGAGGCTGGAGCGAGATGTAGATCTCGCCCAGAATCGTGCTCTGCCGAAGTTCGGCGATCGTCATCTCGGGAAGCCGGACTTCGGCCGCCAGATCGACTGTCGCAACTGCCTTGTCGTCTTCGAGGGTGACGTAGTCCAGAACCCCGGCATCGACGCCGTCGACGACGACCTTGGCTTTGGCCGGCAGATTCAGCACGCTGGCGAACTCGATGTCCACGGTGTACTTGTCTCCGTCGACATAGCTGCCGGGGATGGGCAGATCGGCCGGATTCACGCTGCACCCGGCGATCACCGTCCCGATCACCAGAATCGTTGCGGTCCGGTGTCGCGTGCGCATCATCGCCATCCCGCCGATCCGAGAATCAACTGCACCAGTCCGACGTCGATGACATCGCCGCGCTGCTGGTCGGCCGAACAGGTGGGTCGGTACGTGTTGATCAACGCGCAGATCTCGTTCGGAGAGTTGGTGTCGATCTCGAATCGCGGCGGGTGATAGGTCAATCGGCCTGCCCGTAGATCCTCGTCGTAGAGCGTCACCAGAGAATCGCTCACGGTGGGGACCTGCTCGAGAATGTCCTTGATGTCACCGATTCGGCCCAGCCCCACGTCCACGATGGGTATCAATTGGTCGAGGAATCCATAGATCTTGTCGCCGTACTTGTCGAGTTGTCTTGCCAGGACGGGAATCAGCTCCACCGACAACCCCACTGCGCCGCTGAATTCCGTGGTGAACTCGGAGAGCGTGACCATGCCCGCCTTCAAGTTGTCGAGCAGTGTGGCGACGTCGGGCCAGTTCACCGCGAACACGTCGACGAGCTTGTCGATGTTGTCGATCAGGCGGCGCACGGTGGCGTCCCGATCGGTGGGTTCTCCCACCAGCACCGACAGCTGCTGAAGGGCCGAATTCAACTGTGGTCCGGATCCGTCCAGAGCGCCGTCGAGCGATCGAAGAGTGTTGCCGAGAATCTCCGGTCGATTGCCGTCGGCATCGGCCGGACCGAGCAGATCCGTGGCCAGCTTCGAGACCGCATCGAAAGTCTCACTCACACCGAGAGGGGTGCGGGTGCGCGCCAACGGGATGCACTCGGTTCGGTCGAGTTCGGGCCCACCGGTGTACGGCTCGGTGAACTCCACGCGCCGGTCGGTGACGATGGAACTGGACAACGTCACCGCACCCACATAAGCCGGTAGTGCGAGGTTCTCGTCGACCTCCATGGTCACCAGCACGCCGTCGGGAACGCTCTCGTCGGCGGCGATGGACGTCACGGTTCCCACATCGACGCCGAGCATCGAGACCGAGTTTCCCTCGTACAGACCGACCGTATCGGTGAATTCCGCACAGACGCTCGATGTTCGGCTCGCGACATCGATGACACCGCTCGCCGACGCAACCGTCGTCGTCAGTGCGATCACTGCGACGAACGACGCCCCGACGAGCACCGGTCGTCTCCACTGCGGAGCCATCAGCAGGCCTTCCCTGGAAGTGGAATACACACGCCCGCACCGGTGATGACGCTCTGTGACTGGTCGACGACCGGCCCGTCGGCTCCGCCGTGTGCCACCAACGCACCGATTTGATCGGATGCTGTCTTGACCTGGGTCAGCGCCGTATCGAAGTCACCGAACTGCGCGAAGACCTTCTGCACTATCTCCTCGAGTTGCACCACGGAAGGTTCCACTCCCTCCTCGTACGCCACCAAGGGTCGGTGCAGGAGCTCGAACAAGCGCTTCAGGAGATCGAATGCGCTGACGACATCGGTGCGCTTGTCACCGAACCCCTTCGTCAATGTCCCCAGCTGACGCACCAACTCGTCGAGCATCAGCTGGTCGGACGACAGAGCGGCGGTGTACTCGTCGGACACCGCCAAACCTCTCTCGAGTTGATCGGAGCGCTGAGCGATCACATCGGTGAGCTGGGTGAGATTGTCGACCACCCGGCGAGTCGACTCCGGCTGGACGGTCAACGCCTCGTCCACCTCCGCGATGGTCGCGCGCAGCGTCGAGCCGTCGATGTCGCGGACCAACGGTGTCACTTGCTCGAGCGTCTTGGAGAGGTCGAACGGGGTCTTGGTTCGCTCCGTCGGAACGGGGGTATCTCCGAGCGGCTCGTCGCCGGTGGACTCGAGTTTGACGTAGTGCCCACCGATCGGAGTCAGCAATTGCACCGAGAGACTGGAGGTATCGCCGACGAAGACGTCGCGGTCCACACCGAACGTGATGTCGACGTGGTCACCGGCAAGTGCCACGGTGTGTACGGTGCCGACGGCGATCCCGGCAATTCTGATCTCGTCGCCGGCCGCGAGGCCACCGGACGAGCCGAAATGCGCAAGGTAGGTCTTCTCGCCGAACGGCACGGCGTACACCACGCCTGCTCCCAGCAGCAGGACCGCGGCTACGAGCGTACCGAGGACACCCCAGATCAGATGTTTGCGGTTCTCGGACTGCTCGTCGCGAACACCCTTGCGGACGCTCCGACGCGGAGATCTCTGCGGCCCGTTCATCGGCACACCACCAAGTTCTGATTGCCGAGAACGATACGACCGATTCCCGGAATATCCTGCTGCCCTTGACTACACGAGTAGGTCTGCCCCGGCTCCGGGATGCTCTGGTTCAATCCGGTCAACAACGACGGGGCCAATGCCAGCAGCTCCGTCACCTGATCGGTCTGCGGAATCAGCCGTCGAAGCATCCCGTCCACCGGTGCGTACCCGCCGTCGTAGGCGTCGCGCAGTTGCTCGCCCAATCCGACCAGTGGGCCGAAGCCGTAGTTGGTTCGGTCGAGGGACGACAGAACGTGGTCCATCTCGGTACTCAATCGCGAGACCAGCGAGGTCAACTGTTCGACGAGGCTGGCCACCGACGCCGACTTTCCGCCGATGGTCGACGAGATCCGCCCCAGGTTGTCGATCAACAGGGCGATGATCGCCTCGCGCTGGGTGGCGAACGTGGTGATCGTGTCGATATCTTTCAACACCGGCGCTATTCCACTGCCATCGCCCTGCACCATATGAAGGATATTGTCCGCGAACAGGTTCAGCTGATCGGTATCCAAGGTGTCGAAGATCGGCTTGAATCCGTTGAACAGCTCGGTGATGTCGAACGAGGGCACCGTGTTCTCGAGCGCGATGGTGGAACCGGCAGGAAGCACCAGCCCGGAATCGGAACCCGATTGCACCAGTTCCACGTACCGCTGGCCGAGCAGGTTCTGGTATCGAACGGCTGCCTGCGTGCTCTCGTACACCGACCGAGAGGACTCGACCTCCATCGAGACCGTTGCCAGTGAGCCGTCCAGCTCTATCGATTCGACCTTGCCGACTTGCACACCGGACATGCGGACGTCGTCGCCCTCGTACAGTCCAGAGACATCGTCGAAAGTAGCTGTGTATTCCGACTTCTGACCGCCCACCGGCGTTCTCAACGCTGCGACGATCACGTATGAGCACAGCACGATCACTACCGTGAACGCCACCAGCTTGACGACGGTTCCGCTCACTTTGATCACCGGTCCCCCTGGCTTTCGTATGCGGACACTGCACTTGCCATGTTCGGCATCGTGCGCACGATGACGTCGAGCTGCAGCTGCGGCGCGCCGTCGACCATCGGGAACGCATCGGAAACCCCGTCGATGACCGTCGGGACCCAGTCGTATGCCGGAGCAAGCGTGCCGAGCGAGGCGGTGATCGGTACCAACAGGTCGAGCGTCGTCGAGAGCAGCTTCGTCAGGTTCGGGTTGTTCGTCTCGAGCATCTTGCCCAACCGATACAGCAATTCGTTGCTCAGTCCGTCGATCGCGTCGAGAGTGCGTGTCCTGTTGTCCATCGGCTCGTAATAGGCACTGTTGTCCACCACTCCCACCACGAGATCCAGCAGCGGCGGTATCAGATCGTCGATGCCCTGTCCCAGTTCGCCGCCGCGATGCAACTTCAGTGACAGCGGATCGATCTGATTCTCGGTGAGCATGCGGGCGGTGTCGAAGTAGGGCTTCAGGCTTTCCGACACATCCGAGGAGATCCGAGCCAGCAGATCCCTCAGGTGTTGCACCTGGTTCGTATCGAGCACCTTGGTCAATGCCGCGACCCGTCGAAATACACTGGTGACGGTGACATTGGCACTGTCGGGTGCAATGGTGAGCGTCGAGTTCTCCGGAAGGGCTCCGCCCGTGCCGTCGGAGATCAGCTCGATGGCCGTCGAACCGAAGACGTTCGACGAGGTGAACTGCGCCTGCAGCGTATCGGTCAGCTCTGCCGATTGTGCTCCGTCGATGGACAATTCGATTCGCTGTCGGCCGAATCCCAGTGTGTCGATCTGATCGACGGTACCGATCGCGAGTCCCCTGAACTTGACCTCGGCTCCGGGTGCCAGGCCGTCTCCGACGGTCGCCGCATCGATGGTCAACGCGTACGTCGACTCGAAATATCCCTTGGCGTACGCGGTGAGCAGCACCGCCACCACGGCGACGATCGCGACGACGACCAGCCCACGCGTTCTGAGCGTGGCGGGCCCGGCAGACCGGCCCGACAGATCCTCGAAAACTGCCATGATTATCCCGAAATCCTTATCCCCGAATCGAATCCCCACAGCACGATCGTCAAGATCATGTCCAGGACGACGACGGCAATCAAACTCGCTCGAATGGCCCGACCCGACGCGCGCCCCACGCCCTCCGGTCCACCGGATGCGTAATAGCCCTGATAGCCGTGGATCAAGATGATGGTGATGACGAATATCGTCGCCTTCAGCAACGACCAGACGACGTCCATCGGCTGCAGAAATGCCGTGAAGTAATGATCGTAGGTGCCCGAGGACTGCCCGTTGAACACGCTGACAACTACCTGGCACGCAACGTAACTGAGGATCAACGTCAGCAGGTAGAGCGGAACGATGGTGATGATGCCCGCAATCACTCGCGTGGTGACGACGAACGGAATCGAACGAATACCCTGCGCCTCGAGCGCATCGATTTCCTCCGAGATTCGCATCGCACCGATCTCTGCGGTCATCCGGCAGCCGGCCTGCGCGGCGAATCCGATGGCCGCGACCATCGGGGCCAGCTCACGGGTGCTGGCGTAGGCGGAGACGAAACCGGTGAGCGGTTCCATACCCACCATTCCGAGCGTGTTGAACCCTTCGATCCCGATGGATGCACCCACCGCGATACCGAGCACGACGAGAACCGAGGCGGTGCCGCCGCCGACCACGATTGCCCCACTGCCCCAGGTGATATCGCTGAGGATCAGCATCATCTGTCGACGGTAGGTGCGCACGGTGTGCGGAATGGCAGTGAGCACCTGCAGGCAGAAGGTCAGTTGATGACCGAGCGCCTGCAGCATCGAGCCGGGGACACGTCCCAATCGCCGGACGTACCGGCCGACGAGGACGGTGCCGTGCGGCGAATAGCGAGATGGTGTTGCCATCGACTCGGTTCCTCTATCCCAGCTTCTGAGGCATGAACATGGCTACCAACTGAGTGATGACCACATTGACCGTGAAGGCCGAGATCACTCCGACGACGACAGCAGCATTGACGGCATTGGCGACACCACGAGGTCCGTCCACGGCGGCGAAACCGCGTTGGCAGGCGACGATGACGACGATGACACCGAAGATCTCGGTCTTGATCAAGGCGACCACCAGATCACCGACCGACGCGAAGGACGCGAACGAGGAGATGTAGCTACCCGGTGTGCCGCCCTGAAATCCGACGTTGATCATGTACCCGGCGGCGATACCCATGAAGATGATCAGAATGCACAACATCGGTGCGACGAACAGAATCGCCGCGAGTCGGGGGACGACAAGGCGTCGTACCGGGTCGATTCCCATGGTTTTCAGAGCATCGATCTCGTCGCGGATCGTGCGCGATCCCAGGTCCGCTGCGATGGCCGAACCGGCGGCCCCACCGAGAAGCAACGCGGCGACGATCGGCGCGCCCTGCCGGATCACACCGAGACCGCCTGCGGCACCGGCGATCGACGTAGCACCGATCTGGTCGGTGAGCGAACCCACCTGCACCGAGACGATGACCCCGAACGGAATGGAGACGAGGATGGCGGGAACCGCGGTGACGGTGATCACGAACCACGCCTGATCGACAGAATCACGCCACGGATGACGCAATCGAACGATGTCGCCGATCAGGTGAACGAAGGCATCGAGGGCCAGCTCCAGCGCGCGGCCGAAAGTACGAAATCCGGTGAACACACGCGAGCGACCGAAGTCGACCGAATTCGACCGGATTGCCAACTGAGCTCACATCCCCCTGCGACGCGCGCACCTGCTGGTGCGAAGTTCCCCCGCACCGAAACGGTCGATGCGCCGAGATGGGAAATTATCAGCTGGCGGTCGAGTGGGTGACGTTTTCATCACTTACGGGTGCTATGAAAAGTCACAGACTTCGGCCAGGTCGAATGAGGACTCAGGTACCGACCCAGCTCGGGGCACCGACGACAACGGCGGCGACCACCGAAGTGGTCGCCGCCGTTGCTGTCGACGAAAAGATCAGAAGTTGATCATGTGCCCGGCGAGGCCGTGGATCGCTTCCTGCAGTGCCTCCGACAGCGTCGGGTGCGTGTGCACGTTGCGTGCCAGCTCGTTGACCGTGAGGTCCCATTTCTGGGCCAGGGTCAGCTCCGGCAGCAGCTCCGAGACGTCCGGTCCGATGAGGTGGCCACCGAGCAGTTCGCCGTGCTCGGTGTCGGCGATGAGCTTGACGAAGCCGGTGGCATCGCCCAAACCGTGCGCCTTGCCGTTCGCGGCGAACGGGAAGTTCGCGACCTTGATGTCCGAGCCGCGAGCCTGCGCCTCCTCGCGCGCTTGGGCCTCGGTGAGACCGAAGCTGGCGACCTGCGGCTGACAGAACGTCGCACGCGGCATCATCCGGTAGTCGTCGATCGGCAATGTCTCTGCGCCGCCGATGGTTTCGGCCGCCACGACGGCCTGTGCCTCCGCGACATGGGCGAGCTGGAGCTTGGCCGTGACGTCGCCGATGGCGTAGATGTGCGGGACATTGGTCTGCATCGTGTTGGTGATGCCGATGGCTCCGCGATCGGTGAGCTCCACGCCGGTCTTGTCGAGACCGAAGCCTTCGACGCGCGGGGCGAAGCCGACGGACTGCATCACCTTGTCGACAGTGATCGACTCGGTCTCACCGGACTTGTTGTTCTTGACTGCGACGGTGACCTTGGAGCCGTCGTCGTCGATGCTCTGCACGGCAGCGCCGGTCATGATCTTGACGCCGAGCTTCTTGTACTGCTTCTCGATTTCCTTCGACACGTCGGCGTCCTCGTTGGGGAGCGCGCGATCGAGGAACTCGACGATGGTCACCTCGACGCCGTAGTTCTTCAGGATGTACCCGAACTCCATGCCGATGGCACCGGCACCGACGATGAGGATCGATCCCGGCAGATCCTTGGTCATGATCTGCTCTTCGTACGTGACGACGTTCTTGCTCAGCTCGGTTCCCGGGAGCAACTTGGTGGTGCTGCCGGTGGCGATGATCGCGTTGTCGAACGTGACCGTCTCGGTGCCGCCCTTGGACAGCTCGACCTCGATGGTGTTGGCGTCGGTGAACGTTCCCTTGCCGTCGTACTCGGGGATCTTGTTCTTCTTCATCAAGAAATGGATGCCCTTGACGCGGCCGTCGGCGACCTTGCGGCTGCGGTCGAACGCGGCACCGAAGTCGAAGGACGCTTCACCCGAAATACCGAACACCTTCGCCTCTTTGGTGAACAGGTGCGCCAGCTCGGCGTTACGGAGCAGAGCCTTCGAGGGGATGCAGCCCACGTTCAGGCAGACACCGCCCCAGTACTTCTTCTCGATGATTGCGGTGCTGAGTCCGAGTTGTGCCGCGCGGATAGCAGCGACGTACCCACCGGGACCGGCTCCGAGGACAACGACGTCATAGTGTGAGGTCACGGGTCCCGATCGTAGTCGTGCTGCGCCGCACTGTCTCGACCTGGTCTTCGTTACCCGCCGGTAGGCACTCGAGCACACAGCGCTCGACAGCTCTCCTGCTGCTAGAACTGTGGAATGGCAATTTCGGACGACCCGTACCTCTGGCTCGAAGACGTCACCGACGAGAAGGCTCTCGATTGGGTTCGCTCTCGCAACGCCGTGACCACCGAGGCGCTGGCCGGAGACGCATTCGACGTCACCGAGTCTCGTATCCGTGAGGTTCTCGACACCGATGCACGCATTCCGTACGCCCGTCGCCGGGGGCAGTTTCTGTACAACTTCTGGCGCGACGGCGAGCACGTGCGCGGTCTCTGGCGTCGAACCACGATGGACGAGTATCGAACCGAGGATCCGGCGTGGGACGTTCTGCTCGATCTCGACGCGCTGGCCGAGAACGAGGGCGAGAACTGGGTCTGGGGCGGCGCTCAGGTCCTGCGCCCCGATCAGCGGCTGGCGCTGATCACGCTCTCCCGCGGCGGTGCCGACGCGACGGTGGTCCGAGAATTCGACATCGACTCGCGCACGTTTCGCGCCCCGGAGGACGGCGGGTTCGCACTGCCCGAGGCCAAGACCGACATCGGCTGGATCGACGCCGATACCGTCTTCGTCGGAACCGATTTCGGGTCGGGAACTCTGACCGAATCGGGCTACCCGCGAATCGCCAAACGGTGGCGGCGGGGCACTCCCCTCACCGACGCCGAGACCGTCTTCGAAGGTGAAGCCCAGGACATCTCGATCTCTGCCTGGCACGATCGCACACCGGGATTCGAGCGCGACTTCGTTCAGCGCGCCACCGACTTCTACAACTCCGAGACCTACGTGCTCGACGGATCAGCGCTGACCCGGATCCCGACCCCCACCGATGCCTCGACATCGGTGCACGAGAACTGGCTGCTGGTGCGCACCATGACGCCGTGGACGATCGGCGACACGACCCATCCGGCCGGCGCGCTGCTCGCTGCGGAGTTCGACGAATTCATGAGCGGCTCGACAGCCATGACCGTTCTGTTCGCTCCGGATTCGCGCACCTCGCTGCACCAATACGCCTGGACCGAGAACCATCTGCTGTTGGTCACGCTGCGCGACGTGCGAACACAATTGCAGGTCCTCACCCCTCGTGCGCCTTTTGCACCCCTGGAGGGGTGCAAAAGGCGCACGAGGGAGTGGGACACGACCACAATCGAGGGGTTGTCGGAATTGACCACCACCGAGATCGTCGGCACCGACGCCGAGGAGAACGGTGACGAGTTCTTCCTGTCCTCTTCCGGATACCTGACCCCGGCGACTCTTCTGATCGGAACCGTGGGAGCAGAACTGGAGATCCTCAAACAGGCGCCGGCATTCTTCGACGCCGACGGTATGACGGTGGAGCAGTTCTTCGCCCGCTCGGACGACGGAACCCAGATCCCCTACTTCGTCGTGCGCCGCGCCGACACCGGACCAGGTCCCACCCTGCTGTACGGCTACGGCGGCTTCGAGATATCGATGACACCCGGTTACAGCGGGGCGGCCGGCCGTGCCTGGCTCGAGAGAGGAGGCACCTACGTCGTCGCCAACATCCGCGGCGGCGGCGAGTACGGTCCCGACTGGCACACCCAGGTACTGCGTGCCGGACGGCACCTCGTCCACGAGGATTTCGCCGCCGTCGCGCGAGATCTGGTGACCCGCGGCATCACCACCACCGCGCAGTTGGCAGCCCAGGGCGGCAGCAACGGTGGCCTACTGATGGGCACCATGCTGACGAAGTACCCGGAACTGTTCGGCGCGTTGGTCTGCCAGGTACCGCTCCTGGACATGAAGCGCTACCACCTGCTGCTCGCAGGCGCATCCTGGGTGGCCGAGTACGGCGACCCGGACGACCCAGCCGAGTGGGAGTTCATCTCGCAGTACTCCCCGTACCAGAATGTGGTGCCCGCAGCCGAGCGCCGCTACCCACCGATCCTGATCGCGACCTCGACCCGCGACGATCGCGTCCACCCCGGACACGCCCGCAAGATGACCGCGCTGCTGGCAGCACTCGGCCATGATGTGAGCTACTACGAGAACATCGAGGGTGGGCACGGCGGGGCGTCGGACAATGCGCAGCTGGCGTTCAAGACTGCGTTGTCCTACGAGTTCCTGTGGCGGCAACTCGAGCAGGACTGAGGGTCAGCCGGCCAGGGCCTGCTCGAACATCGGCCACGAGTCGTGCAGGTCGTCCTGCCAGTAGCCCCACGAGTGGGTGCCTTTCGGGCGCAACTCGAAGTGAGCAGGTATGTCGAGTCGTTCCAGTGTGGACTTCAACCGTCGGGTGCAGTCGCCGGTGGCGACCTCGATAGCGCCGCCCACCACCATCTGGTTGAGCAGCACGAAACCGGGACCGTTGGGATTGGTTCCGTCGAGGGTGTCCGACGCTCCGGCCAAACCGCTGCCGTTGGAGATGTACAACGCTGTGCCGCGTAGCTTTTCGGCATTGACGATCGCGTCGTTGCGTCGCCAGTCCGGATCGTTGTCCGGCCCCCACATGTTGCTCACGTCGGCCCCCAGCGCCATGGACACGACGGTCTTGACGTACGCCCTGCCCAGGGTGTCGGTGGTAGACGCGCACCCACTGTACGAACCGACGGCTCGATACAGGCCCGGGTTGTGGGCGGCCAGATTCAACACCGAGGTTGCCGCCATCGAGATGCCCGCGATGACGTTGCGGCCGTCGGTGTCCAACAGCTCGTCGATGAGTGGAGGCAGTTCGTCCACCAGGAACGTCTCCCACTTGTTGCGTCCCAGCACGGGATCGTCCTGTTGCCAGTCCGTGTAGTACGAGTAGGCCCCTCCGACGGGTGTCACCACGTTGATGTTCTTGTCGGCGAAGAACGACACGACGTCGGTCTGGGTGTACCAGTCCATGCCGTCGGTTCCCCCGCCCGCGCCGTTGAGCAGGTACAGCGTGGGGCTCGGTGCAGTTCGGTCGGGCGACCGCAGAATCTTCAAACGGATCGTGCGATCCATCGCCGCAGAGTGAACGAACGCGGTCATCGCGACGTCGTCGGCAACCTCGGTGCGCACCACGTAGGACGATGTCGGCGGAAGCGAGATCGGGTCGACGGGGGCTGCGTGGGCGATCGGGTGAACCGCGGCTGCTACACAGGTAGCCACCCAGACGACGGCCAACCTTCTCATCACTGCCGA
Source organism: Rhodococcus sp. AW25M09 (assembly GCF_000333955.1). Classification (GTDB taxonomy): domain Bacteria; phylum Actinomycetota; class Actinomycetes; order Mycobacteriales; family Mycobacteriaceae; genus Rhodococcoides. Next base: position 17,516 of record NZ_CAPS01000047.1, on the reverse strand, counting down.
GCGGAAGAGTCTGACCCCACCGCCGCTTCGATGAACCGAATCCCCCTGGCCGTTCATAGTCGTGCTCACTAACGTCGTCGAACAATTGCTGGTTCAAACACTGTCTACACCAAAACGAACCAGAAGTGTGCAGTATTTACCGAAAGCAAGTGAGATGACCGAAAATTAATCCGAACGTATCAACGGTGCATCCAGTCGGCGACGAGGTCGGCCACCGCTGTGGGATTGCGGATCCAACCATTGTGGCCGAGTTGCTCGTCCACATGTTTCGAGGTGACGTCGGCATTGCCGAGCTTGCGGACGAGATTGTCCATCGAGCCGCGAGGCGCTAGGTCGTCGCCTTCGATGGTCACCGCCAGCACCGGAAGCGTCAGACGGCCCATACGCTCCTCGTAGTCCATGTCTGCCCCCGCCGGCTCGATCGATCCGTTACGCGCGAACCGCGACCAGTCCTCGATGAGGACGCGTGACTGCCGACCGAAGCCGCCGATGTTGATCCGATCCCCCGGCCAGAACCCGGCGATGCTGCTGGTGATTGCCATCGCGGCTGCGCCCACGTACAGCGGGACACCGCGGGTCGTGCCGAAGCCTCGGTGATACGGCGACCCGGACGCCACCAGGATCAATCCGCCGAGCCTGCCCCTGATGCGGGCGGCGTACATCGACCCGAGTTGCCCACCCATACTGTGCCCGAGCAGGTACGGCGTCGCCTCCGGGAACTGTTCCCGAACCACTTCGAAAATCGCGGGAAAGTCGACCGACACCAGTTCCTGATACCCGTACCGACTCGCCGAGCTCGGTTTCGGCTCGCTGTCTCCCTGACCCCGCAGGTCGCCGATGGCGGCATGAAATCCCCGAGCTACCAGTGCCTCGGCGAACAAGCGGTAGTAGCCCCCGGGAATCCCCAGACCGGGAAGAACGACGATCACGGGCGCATCGTCACGGCCTTCGCCGGGAAACAGCGACACCGGCACCGTCGAACCGTCGGGCATCTGAATGGGAACCGTCTGCATCGGGCAACCCTATGCCGAGCAGTCCCCGCCGACGCTGCCGCGGGACCGACGCCGATCCGGGGCGTCGGACTCAGAGGATGATCGGGTGAAAGCTCCCGGTCGACCAACTGAACCAGAACAACTGACTGTTGATGAATCCGACAATTTGTTCGAGCACAATGCCTCCATGATGGTCCCGACGATGCCGGACGTTGGCCGCGCCGGCACTCCATGTGTACCGGACCGCGACCGAATCTGTCGGAGCTGGACAATGTTTCGAACGAACGAATGACCGGCACCTACGACAGGGTGGGTACCGGTCATTCGAGAAAACTCTGGGCGATCAGACCGGGGCGTCGGAGCTACCGGCACTGAACAGTGCGAGGAGGATCTGGAAAATGGATCCGAGGTCAGCGGACATGCGTTGCGCTCCTTCTTCGAGGGGGGTGTGCAGATCGACTGTGACCGGTGTCACGCGATGATCTCTGCAAGAAGATTTCTACCTCAGTGGGTCACGCTTTGAATACGGAAATGACGGTAAAAGTCGAAAATCTTGGTAGCCCATCACAAAACGGTGACGCTACCGAGGTGTCGCGGCCGCCCGGACGACGACCGCGACATCCACGGGACGACTACGCGGCGCTACCGGACGTCAGCACGCCGAGGATCTGTTCGACGACTGCGTCGACAAAGCCCTCGTAGACGCCGGTGGCGATGTCTGAAATGAACTGTGCTGCTGAACCCATGGGATCTCCCGATGCTCGTATGCAAGTACAGCCGTAGGCAATACGACCTCACTTGTTCCTACCGCACGCTCGCCTGCGGCGCATCACTGCGGTGACAATTCGCGACTGCGAAGACATTCTTTCCCCACGCCTCAACGGAGATTGCGACGAAAACTATTCGCCGATCACGTCTTTGGCGCGTCCTACGAGCAGAGGGTCGGTTTCACCGACGATTTCGGGGTCTTTGTTGGCGTAGTCGAACTTGTTGAGCACGAAGCGCATTGCGTTGATTCGGGCGCGCTTCTTGTCGTTGCTCTTGACCACCGTCCATGGCGCGATATCGGTGTCGGTGGCGCGGAAGCTCTCTTCCTTCGCTGCGGTGTATGCGTCCCACTTGTCCAACGAGGCAAGGTCCATCGGGGATAGCTTCCACTGCCGCACCGGGTCGACCTGCCGGATGGCGAAGCGGGTGCGCTGCTCGTGCTGCGACACCGAGAACCAGAATTTGGTCAAACTGATGCCCTCGTCCACCAGCATCTGCTCGAACAGCGGTGCCTGCCTGACGAAGTGGGCGTGCTGCTCGTCGGTACAGAAGCCCATCACCCGCTCGACGCCTGCTCGGTTGTACCAGGAGCGGTCGAACATGACGATCTCCCCGGCCGCGGGCAGGTGCGCGATGTAGCGCTGGAAGTACCATTCCGTCGACTCACGGACCGACGGTTTCTCCAGCGCGACAACGCTGGCACCACGCGGATTGAGGTGTTCCATGAAGCGCTTGATCGTGCCACCCTTGCCGGCGGCGTCCCGGCCTTCGAAGACGATGACGTGGCGTCGCCCGGTCTCCTTGGTCCACATCTGCAGCTTGAGCAGTTCGATCTGCAGGAGGCGCTTCTCGGCCTCGTATTCCACCCGGGTCATGCGTTCGTCGTACGGGTAGTTCTCACGCCAGGTGTCGACGACGTGGCCGTCGGGAACCGTCAGCAGCACAGGGTCGTCGTCATCGGAGTCGTCGACCGTGAAACCCGATGTGTCGGCAAGATCGACTGCCTTGGTGATATCGAGCAAATCGCTCAAATTCGCGCGCGGAGCCTCACCGTTTCGGAGATCAATGTCGGTCATGCGTCGAAAGTTAGTGCTCATCGGTGACCGAACGATGGCGATTCGGTGAACACCTGACGCATCCTGGCTCGGTGACGCCGCTTCCGGTCTGCAAGGGGGACGGACCGGAAGCGGCGAACACTGCCGACCGTAATCCCCACACCGACGACCGGTCCAGCGCCGGCGGCGTAAAAGTCATCGATCTTGTTCAGTGCCCCATTCCAGACGATTCGCTTCTCGGGGTCCATATGGGTGAAAGCCCCGATGTGCCGAAAGGTACTGATGACGCAGACTTTTCACCATGACATTCGAGAGCGGTTCACCCAGAGAATTCACCCTGTCCAGCTCGCACAAGATGATCGGAGGTGTGTGCGGCGGCATCGCGGAGTATTTCGACTGGGACGTCAACATCGTCCGACTCGCTACCGTTGCCGGCGCGGTCCTCACCGGTGGCACCGTAGTGCTGATCTATCTCGCAGCATTGATGCTGATACCGCGTCGTCCATGAGAGCAGTCCGAACACGACAAAACCCCGGACCTGAACAACCGGTCCGGGGTTTTGCAGTCGACTAGCTTGCGGCGCTGGAGATTCCCTCGGCGCTACCGGTGAACAGCCCGGTGATCGCCTCGGCGATGCCCGCGGAGATTCCGTCGCTGATTCCGTCGGTGATGGGGCCCAGGATGCCGCCGCCTTCGGTGCCGCCGCCGAGCAGACCGAGGATGAGATCAAGAAACATGAGGGAGAACCTTTCGAAGGCGTGTCTGTGGCCTGAGTCGGAAGTGTGACCCGGGCGGCAGAAACATAACGTTCCGAACACGGTTCAGTCCATCGTTTCGGACAAAAAGGACCCACCGACTGTTTGACGCCAGAAAACCTACTGGCTGGAACTGATTTTCATCGGTCCTGTGCCTTCCCGGTGATCAACCAACCACAGGGTCCCGCCAGGTCGTCGGCCTCGGCCGGTCCCATCGAACCGGGTGCGTAGCTCTTCACGGCGGGCGGGTCGTTCAACAACGGTGCGGCCACGTCCCACACGTGAGCGAGACCGTCGGGCCGGGTGAACAGCGAGCGGTCGCCGCTGAGCACATCGAGGATCAGGCGCGAGTACGGGCTGAGCGGCTCGGCATCGGGCACCGACTTCAGCGGCAGCGCCAGGTGTCCCACGGACAGGTCGAAGTCCGGCCCCGGTTCCTTGACCGTCATCGCCATGTCGATGCGGCCATCACCGGACAGGTCGAACGAGAGCACCGCGCCGTCGTCCGGCAGCTCGCCCAGCGGACTGTCCGACGGCTTGCGGAACACCAGCGAGACGCGCTGCTCGCTGACACCCAGCATTTTTCCGGTGCGCAGCAGGAACGGAACCCCACGCCAGCGGTCGGTGTCGACCCACAACTTGGCCGCAACGAACGTGTCGACCGTCGAGTTGTCGTCGACACCCTCGACGTCGAGGTAGCCGTCGTACTGACCGAGGACCACCTCGTCGGTGTCGAGCGGCCGGAACTGTCCGATCACCGTCTCGCGAGCCGATTGCAGATCGTCGGCCTTCAGAGATGCAGGCGGCTCCATCGCCACCTCGGCCGCGACCTGGAACAGGTGGGTGACGAGCATGTCCAGCACAGCACCGGTGGCGTCGTAGAACTCCGCACGGTCGTCGATGTCGAGCGTCTCGGGTACGTCGATCTGCACCTGCTGCACATGCTCGGCGTTCCAGATACCGCTGATCATGCCGTTCGCGAACCGCAGTACGTGCAGGTTCTGCGTCGCTTCCTTACCCAGGAAGTGGTCGATTCGATAGACCTGGTCTTCCTCGACGACCTCGTGGACGGCCTTGTCGAGTTCTTCGAAATTGCGCTGCGAGGTACCGAAGGGCTTCTCGTAGACCACTCGTGCGCCGTCGGCCAGGTCGTGTGCACCGAGGGCTTTCGTGTAGTCGACGAAGGTGCTCGGCGGAAGCGCGATGTAGTGCACGAGCTGGGCATCGTCGCCGATCTTCTTCTTCACCTCGGCGACGACACCCGGCAGATCACCGGGATCGTCGACGGTGAAGCCGTTGCCCGCAAAACGAATTCGTTCGGAGAACTCGGACCAATCGTCCTCGGCCACGTTCTCGGCGAACTCGTCGAGCCCCTTGCGCACGTGGTCGCGGAACTCGTCGTCGGAGGTGTCCTTACGGCCGTTGCCGATCAGGACCCATTTCTCGGGCAGCAGCCCTTCGAGGTGGAGTTGGTAGAACGACGGCAGGACCATTCGCTTCGCGAGGTCTCCGGTTGCGCCGAACAGGACGAATACAGTGGGTTGAGAGGACGCCATGACCTCCACTATGCACCGCATAGGCCGACGAGGTGAGAGTGCACGAAGATGACCAGATCACGGTTTCACGGTGAGATCTACGGGGTAGGGACGACGTCGGGTGTGCGGATCGTCGTCGGACATTGGACGAGGTCGCCACTCGGGGAGTTCACCGACGTCATGATCCAATTCGCGGACGGACGACGCCTACTCGTCGCACCCAACGAGGACGTTCGGGAATTCGTCACCGCCACATACACATTCGACGCCACCGAACTCGTTCCGGTGACTTTTGCCGCCGAGCCGGACGGCCTGGGTCGTTCCGCGGGCTCCACTCCCGGCGGATGGCGATCGGTGCAGGCCGGCGACCTCTCGGTGCGGATCCGCGTTGCCGGACCCACCGTTCTCGGCCGCGCGTTGACCCTCGTCCCCGACGCGGTGTCCACGGCACCGTGGTTCTGCGCGATCAGCGACCCCATCGCCCGTGTGGTGCTGCGGGGAGTACGTACCCGCGGCAGCGCCGGTGGGGGCCGACGCGAGTACTACGGCGCTCGCGGACAACATCGCGTCATCGATGTGCAGGCATCCTGGCAGGGCAAAGACCTCGGTTCGCTCACACCCGTCACTCCCCCGGTGACATTCGGGTTCGGTAGCACCCCCGCCGCACCGTCGGTCACCACCATCACCACGACGATCGACAGTTAGCGCACTGGGGGACGAAGGTCCCTCGGTGTCGGGACGTACGGGGCTGTTTGCCCGGGCATGCCGCGGACAGGGTTGTGGCGTGAGTCTTACCGCGCCACCTCGTCCTGCCCATCCCGCACTCTCGCCGGCCGCCGAATCTGTGGTTCGAGCCACGGCCGGCGTGGTGGCGGAACACTCCGAACAGATCAGTGCGCGCTTCTACGAGTCGATGCTCGGCGAGCGCCCCGAGCTGTGGCGACTGTTCAATCGCGCGAACCAAGAAACCGGCGAGCAGAGTAGGGCCCTTGCTGCGTCGGTAGTGGCCTATGCCGTCCAGCTGATCGACCCGGATGCACCGTCGTTCGATCCGGTGCTGCGCCGCATCGCGGGCAAACACATCACACTCGGCATCACTCCGGAGCAGTACACCCTCGTCGGCCGGCACCTGCTCGGTGCCGTGGCCGACATCCTCGGAGCCGCGACCACCCCGGCGATCGCAGCAGCGTGGGACGAGGTCTACTGGCTTTTCGCCACCCAGCTCATCGCAACCGAAGCGCGTCTGTACGCGGCCGCAGGCATCGACCCGCACAATCCGTTGCGGCCCTATCGCGTCGTGCGACGCACGCAGGAAAGCCCCGGCACGGTCTCGCTCGTCCTCGAACCCGCCGACGGCGCACCACTCCCCGCACCCGCTGCCGGCCAGTACGTGACTGTGTTCGTCGACCTCGCCGACGGCACCAGACAGCCGCGCCAGTACAGCGTCTCCTCGCTCGCGTCCGATACCCGCCTCCAGATCACGGTGGCGCAGGTGCGCAACGGTCCGCCCGGACAGGTGTCGACCCACCTCCAGGACTCCGTAGCGGTAGGAGACATTCTCGAAGTAAGCGGTCCTGCAGGTGATTTCGGTGTACCTGCTGGTGTCGGTCCACTGTTGATCGCAACAGCCGGCGCCGGGATCACCACCGTTCTACCGCTCGTCGAGCATCTCGCCCGCACCCAGCCCGACCGGCCCCTGACGCTCGCCCATGCCGACCGCAGCCGATCCGACCACGCGTTGCGCGGTGAGATTGCCACTACCGCAAAGGCACTCGACGACGTGGTCTCTCACTCCTGGTACGAGATCCTCGATGCCGACGACCCGACGTCAAACGTGGGTTTGATGGACCTCGAACTGATCGACTTCACCGCGGACACCCACGTGCTCAGCTGCGGGCCACTGCCGTTCCTGCGCGCCGTCCGCCTCGCGGCGCTGGGGCGTGGCGTGCCCCCGGAGCGCATCTCCTACGAGGTGTTCGGACCGGACCTCTGGTCTCCCGCCACGGTGACAGCATGAAGAAGATTTCGCTCGACGCCATCGCACGCGAGAAGATTGCCGAGGCCACCGCTGCGAATTCGCGTCGGTCGGCGACATCGGTGTACGGCGGCCACGAGCACACACTTCGCCAGACGCTCATCGCACTCGCGGCCGGCGCGGAACTGTCCGAACACAACAACCCCGGAGAGGCCACCGTGCAGGTCCTGTCCGGACGTATCGAGCTGGTCAGCGGTAGCGACGTGTGGAGCGGAACGACCGGCGACCTGTTGACCGTTCCCGATGCACCACACTCACTGCGCGCCACTACCGATGCGGCTGTTCTGCTGACCACCGTGGTCACCGCCGCCTGAATTACGGCCCCAGGACCACCGCCGCGCCCACCCGGCGCAGATCGTCGAGAGCTGCGGCGGAGGTCTCGGGCGCAACTCCGGCGACGAGGTCGGTGAGCACGCGAACGTCGAAGCGGCCGGCAACGGCGTCTTGGGCCGAGGCCAGGACGCAGTAGTCGGTGGCCAGCCCGACGACATCGATGTCGGTGACCTCGTTGGCGGTCAGTACTTCGGTGAGGCTCGTCCCGTCCTCGGTGACACCCTCGAACGCCGAGTACGACGGTTTGCCCTGCCCCTTGTAGACGTGGACGTCCACGGAGCCGGTGGCGTAGTCCGGGTGATACTCGGCACCGACTGTGCCTGCGACGCAATGCACCGGCCACGTGGTGACGAAATCCGGGGCGGCGGCGGTCGCGAAGTGACCACCGTTGTCGTTGCCGGCGTCGTGCCAATCGCGCGAGGACACCACGAGGTCGTACTCGTCACCGTGGCGCGCCAGATACGCACTGATTTTGCGTGCGACCTCCGCACCCCCGGTCACCGCCAGCGCACCGCCCTCGGTGAAGTCGTTCTGCACATCCACTACCAACAGAGCACGTGTCATGGACCCCAGTATCCTCGACGCGTGCACGTATCGTCTCTGGTGACCTACCCCGTCAAGGGATGCGCAGGTGCCGCGCTCGATTCTGCCCGCGTGGGCGCCACCGGTCTCGAACACGATCGGGCGTTCATGATCGTCGACGCCGACGGCGCGTTTCGCAGCCAACGCAGCGACCCCGCGCTCGCGCTCGTGCGGTGCTCGGTGACGGACACCGCATTGACTCTCGAACACCCGTCGACCGGTTCGGTGACCGTGGCCGTCGACCGGGACTCGGCAGCGCGCGAGGTCACCATGTTCGCCGCGCCGATGCGCGGGATCGATCAAGGAGACGAGGTCGCAGACTGGCTCGGAGAGGTTCTGCGAGAACCCTCGAGGCTGGTCGCAGCGCCGCATGACCTCGGCCGCATCACCGACGGAATATCGCCCGGCTCAGCGCAATTCGCGGACAGCTCGGCTGTGCACATCCTCTCGACCGCCACGCTTGCCGGCCTCAATTCCAAGCTCGACGTCGCATTGCCGATGGATCGCTTTCGCCCCAACATCGTGATCGACGGCTGGGAAGAACCCCATCGAGAAGACGAGGTTCGAGAAGTCGGCATCGGATCCGCTCGCCTCGCGTACACCAAACTGGCCATCAGGTGCGCCGTCACCACCGTCGAACAGACGACCGGTGAGCGGGCCGGCCCCGAACCCCTGCGCACGCTGGGCACCTACCGCCGCGCTCGACAGAAGGGCGTCGCCTTCGGGTCGAAGTTCTCGGTGGTGCACGAGGGCACGGTGACAGTGGGCGACGAACTAAGCGTCGAGACCTGGGGCGAGTCGGAACTCTAGCTCGAACGGCATGTGATTGGCCCAGCCGTTGCGCGCCCGCAGCGAAACATACTGCCCTGCATCGACTGTCACCGTCCGTCGGCCGGTACCCAGCGCAACTTTCGTGCCACGGTAACGAATGAACGCCGTCACCTCATGAGCACCTGGCTGCACCTCGTAGCTCGACGACTCGGACCACGACTGCCGATGCTCGGTGCCGTCGATGGTCACGAACGGCCGGGCGAACGTGCGCACCAGCGATGCATTCACCCAGTGCGGGGCGAACTCGATCTCCAGAATGCCCATAGTTACCCAGAGTAACGGTTACGCGTGGGCATGGTGCCCTGGCTGTCGACTGTTCGCTCCGGCAATCGCATTCCCGACTACGAGAAGCAATTGTGGACAACCATCACACTGGCTTCCGAAGCAATGAGCGCCGCCAACTGGATCCGCGCCTGGCCCGCCCGCAACTCCCGAGAGAACACCGCGCCCGCGTCGAGCAGATCGTGCCCACCGCCACCGCCGCCGTACGTCGACGAGGTCTCACCGAACGGCACTCGCGTGGTGACGACCACGTGCACCCCGGCAGCCACCGCCTCCCGCACCGCACGCACGACGCGGGCATTGGTGTTCCCCGAGCCCAACGCCTCGAGCACGATGCCCGACGCCCCGGCCCCGCGGCAGGCTTCGATCTGTGCACCGTCTGCGCCCGGATACAAGGCGACGATGTCCACCCGAACACCGGCAATAGGCCTCCACTGCAGAGGATTCGGTCGAGGTAGCGCCGCCGACCGGAACGCATCGAGCTCCGAGGTGTGCTTCTTGATCGCACCGCGAGCGGCCAGCAATCGCCCGCCGAAGGCGATCAGCACGCCATGTTCGGACTGCGCCGCCGCAACTGCCGCGGCGATGTTGCTCGGGCCGTCCGGATCGGGATGATCAGCCGTTCGCTGCGCGCCGGTGAACACCACCGGGCGGTCGTCTTCGTGGAACAGATCGACATACAGCGCCGACTCCTCCATCGTGTCGGTGCCGTGCAGCACCACTACGCCCACGCAGCCGTCCTCGGCAAGCGCATCCGACACCGCCTGGCGGATGGTGTCGAGATCCGAGAGGTCCAACGCGGAGCTGTCCTTGGACATCACCTCGCGCACCCGAACACCGTCGACATCGGCGCCGAACCCTGCCACCGGACGAGACACCCCGTGCTCGTCGCGACTACTGGCGATCGTGCCGCCGGTGGTCAACAACGATACGTGCTCACTCACTACGGGCAGCCACCTCTCGAATTCTGTTGCGGCACAGGTACCAACCGCCCACCAACATCGGTGCGATGATCAGGATCGACGCCACGGTCCAGGTTCCGACGGGTTTGTCGAAGGCCATCAGCACCAGTACACACGCCAGGAAGCCTAGCGTCGCGATTCCAGTGTATGGGGCACCGAACATCCGGAACGTCGGTCTCGTCACCGCCCCGGTTCGCGAAAGGGACCAGAACTTCAGCTGGCAGGCCACGATGACCGCCCACGCACTGATGATGCCGAGCGCCGCCATATTGAGCACGATCTCGAACGCCTGCGCGGGAACGATCGCATTGAGCACGACACCGAGGAGCGTCACCACCGAGGTCAGGGCGATCCCGCCGTACGGCACACCGGCCTTGTTCATCCGGGCCGCGAATTTCGGAGCCGAACCCGCCACGGCCATCGAATGCAGAATTCTTCCGGTCGAATACAGCCCGGCGTTGAGCGAGGACAGCGCCGCTGTGAGCACGACGAGGTTCATGATCGCATCGGCCCCTTCGACGTCGATGGCACCGAAGAAGGTGACGAAGGGACTCTCCCCCGCCTGGTAGCTGGTGTACGGCAAGAGCAGCGAGAGCAGCAGCACCGATCCGACGTAGAACACCACGATGCGGACGATGACCGTGTTGATCGCCTTCGGAATGACCTTTTCCGGATTGGCCGTCTCACCCGCGGCGGTACCGACCAGTTCGATGGAGGCATAGGCGAAGACGACACCTTGGATCACCACGATCGCGGGAAGCAAACCGTTGGGGATGAGACCACCGTTGTCGGTGAGGACGCTCAGTCCGGTGGCCTGCCCGTCGATGGGCGTGCCGAAGATGACGTAGTACACACCGATCGCCAGGAACGTCACCAGTGCAACGACTTTGATCAGCGCGAACCAGAACTCGAGCTCACCGAACACCTTGACCGACACCAGATTCAACCCGAGTACCAGAATCAGGCCCGCGAGTGCGAACACCCACTGGTCCACGTCTCCGATCGGTGCCCAGTACTTCTTGAAGAAATTCATGTACAACGCCACGGCTGTGACATCGACGACGGCCGTCATCGCCCAGTTCATCCAATAGAGCCAACCGGCAACGAAAGCGACTTTCTCACCGAAGAACTCACGAGAATAGGAGACGAACGATCCCGATGTGGGACGGTGCATCACCAGCTCGCCCAGCGCACGCAGTATGAGGAAGGCGAAGAAACCGCAGAGCGCATACACCAGCACCAGCGCCGGCCCGGCATCACGCAGCCGCCCACCTGCGCCGAGGAAGAGTCCGGTGCCGATCGCGCCACCGATAGCAATCATCTGAATCTGACGCGGTGCCAGTTCTTTTCGGTACCCGAGGTCTTCTTCGCTGAAGGCCCTACGATTCTCGATGCTCATGTGCCGCTACCTCGTCGACGTCTCGGGAGCATCTGCATGCTCGACTGGAGCCACCCGCAGGTTGGCGAGATGCTCGGGACTGAGTAGTCGATCCAGTTCCTCGCGGGCCAACAGTCCCTTCTCGAGTACGAGGTCGACGACGTTGCGGCCGCTGACGAGAGCTTCCTGGGCAATAGCAGTGGATTCCACGTATCCGAGATAGGGGCTCAGTGCGGTGACCAGACCGATGGAGTTCTCCACGCGCTCCCGCAGCAGGTCTACGTTGGCGGTGATGCCGTCCACGCATCGATGCGCGACGGTGCGGCACGCGGCACTCAGGTGCGCCATGCCGTCGGACAGGGATTTGACGATGATCGGCTCGAAAGCGTTGAGCTGCAACTGCCCTGCCTCGGCGGCCATCGTGATCGTCACGTCGTGGCCGATCACCTCGTACGCAACCTGGTTGAGCACCTCGGGAATGACGGGATTGACCTTGCCGGGCATGATCGACGAACCGGCCTGCATCGGAGGAAGATTGATCTCGTTGAAGCCGGCCCGCGGACCGGAGGACAGCAGCCGCAGATCGTTGCAGATCTTCGACAGCTTCACCGCAACGCGCTTGAGCACACCGGACAGGTGCACGAACTGGCCCACATCCTGCGTTGCCTCGATGAGATCCGTCGCGGTGACGAGGGGCAGGCCGGTGATGGTGCGCAGATGCGCGACGGCCGATTCGGTGTACCCGGCGGGGGCGTTGAGACCGGTGCCGATGGCGGTGGCACCGAGGTTGATCTCGTGCACCAGCAGCGCTGCTTCTTCGAGCCGCGAGCAATCCTCGTCGATCATGATCGCGTACGTGCCGAACTCCTGGCCGAGAGTCATCGGCACCGCGTCCTGCAGCTGAGTGCGGCCCATCTTGACGACGGTGGCGAACTCGGATGCTTTGCGGCCGAACGAGTCCCGCAACACCTTCATCGAGGCGATGAGTTCGTGCACGGCGAAGATGGTCGCGATGTTCACCGACGTCGGGTACACATCGTTGGTGGATTGCGAGGCGTTCACGTGCTCGTTGGGGTGCAGCATGCTGTAGTCGCCGTGTGCGTGCCCGAGGATTTCCAGGGCCCGGTTCGCGATGACCTCGTTGGCGTTCATGTTGGTCGAGGTGCCCGCGCCGCCCTGGATGACGTCGACGACGAACTGATCGTGCAGATTGCCGTCGAGAATCTCCTGGCAGGCCGTGCGGATGGCCTCGCCGCGGGTGGCGTCGAGGATTCCCAGATCTTGGTTGGCCGACGCGGCCGCCCACTTCACCGCCGCGAGTCCGCGGACTAGGTGGCCGTTGGTGGAGATCGGACGCCCGGTGATGGGGAAGTTCTCGAGGGCTCGCAGAGTGTGGATTCCCCAATACACGCTCGTCGGGATATCACGTTCCCCGAGAAGATCTTTCTCGATGCGGGTATCGGCCACGGTTGCGCTCCTAGGTGAGGGTGTCCAGCTGTCCGGCTGTCTGACAGGTTAAGTGTGAACCAGGACACTCGTCACGTCAACACCCGGCTTGACCCGCACGAAACCGGAGGGGACGATCCAGACATGAACCTGTCCGACAGCTGGGCGGTCAGTCCGCCGATCACCACGAGGGTGAGCGCCGCCGAGGCCGTGTTCGCGGACCTGCGCGATGCGATCGTGTCAGGCCGGGTGGCCGTCGGTGAGAAACTGCCTGCCGAGGCCGCGCTGGCCACACGCCACAGCGTCAGCCGCTCGGTGATCCGCGAGGCCCTCAGATCCTGCACGGCCCTGGGTCTGACCGAAACCAAAACCGGCCGAGGAACGTTCGTCATCGCCGATCGGGTGACCGGCGATCTCGACATCGGAAACTATGCGGCCCGCGAACTCATGGAAGCGCGGCCACACGTCGAGATTCCCGCCGCCGGCTGGGCGGCCGAGAGGCACACCGAGGAGGATCTGCAGATCCTGCTCGGACTGACCGAGGAGATGCGCGGGGAGGACGACCAGCAGACCTGGGTCACACTCGACGGCCAGTTCCACACCGCCATCGCCAGAGCCAGCAAGAATCGCGTGTTCGAGGCGATCATCGTCGATATCCGCGGCGCGCTGACCCGCCAGTCCGAAACCCTCAACCTCGTCGCGCATCGCCAACAGCAATCCAACCGCGAGCACGACGCGATCGTCGAGGGCATTCGCTCGGGCAGCTATACCGCCGCTGCTCAGGCCATGACCGACCATCTGAGCGCCGTCCGCGGCGCTGTGGAGTCACTGCGCGGGTGACGCTGCGCGGCCGCCCGATGGGCCGGGAGTGGAGCCTGCGGAACGACCCCTGCCAACCGGGAGTGGAGCCTGCGGAACGACCCCTAGCAACCGGGAGTGGAGCCTGCGGAACGACCCCTAGCAACCGGGAGTGGAGCCTGCGGAACGACCCCTACTAAGCTGCGAGCCGTGACGAAGGTACTGAACTCCCTCCCTGTCGGCGAACGAATCGGCATTGCATTCTCCGGCGGCCTCGACACCTCGGTGGCCGTGGCCTGGATGCGCGAGCACGGCGCTGTCCCGTACGCGTACACCGCCGACATCGGCCAGTACGACGAACCGGATCTGTCCGATGTACCCGAGCGCGGCCTGGCCTACGGGGCCGAGCAGGCCCGGCTCATCGACTGCCGTGAGCCGCTCGTCGAAGAAGGCCTGGCCGCACTGACCTGCGGCGCGTTCCACATCCGATCGTCACTGCAGACGTACTTCAACACCACCCCGCTCGGCCGCGCGGTGACCGGCACCATGCTGGTGCGCGCGATGCAGGAGGACGGCGTCTCGATCTGGGGCGACGGCTCTACCTACAAGGGCAACGACATCGAGCGGTTCTACCGCTACGGCCTGCTCGCCAACCCGCAGCTGCGGATCTACAAGCCGTGGCTGGACGAGGCGTTCGTGGCCGAGCTGGGCGGTCGACACGAGATGTCGCAGTGGCTCACCCAACGCACACTCCCCTACCGCGACTCCGCCGAGAAGGCGTACTCCACCGACGCCAACATCTGGGGTGCCACCCACGAGGCCAAGAGCCTCGAGTACCTCGACACCTCCCTCGAGATCGTCAGCCCCATCATGGGTGTCCGATTCTGGGACCCGGAGGTGGAGATCGCCGCCGAGGAAGTCACCGTCGAGTTCGAGCGCGGACGACCGGTACGCATCAACGGCAAGGGTTTCGAGAGTCCCGTCGACCTCGTCATGGAGGCCAACGCTATCGGCGGTCGACACGGTCTCGGCATGAGCGACCAGATCGAGAACCGCATCATCGAAGCCAAGAGCCGCGGTATCTACGAGGCACCCGGCATGGCGCTACTGCACATCACTTACGAGCGGCTCGTCAACGCCGTCCACAACGAGGACACCGTCGCGTCGTACCACAACGAAGGCCGTCGACTGGGCCGGTTGCTGTACGAAGGACGCTGGTTCGATCCGCAGGCACTGATGCTGCGCGAGGGCCTGCAGCGCTGGGTCGGCAATGTCGTCAGCGGCAGTGTGACGGTGCGGCTGCGCCGCGGCCAGGACTTCACCATCGTCGACACCCAGGGCACCAATTTCAGCTACCACCCCGAGAAGCTGTCGATGGAACGCAGCCAGGGCCAGGCATTCTTCCCCGGCGATCGCATCGGCCAGCTGACCATGCGCAACCTCGACATCGCAGATTCGCGCAGCAAACTCGAGCAGTATGCGGAGCAGAATCAACTCACCGCCTGGGGCGACCTGATCGGCGAACTCCCCGCAGGCGGAGCCGAGGCCATCGCGGCCAGCAGCGCCGGCACTTCCGTGGATTCCTCCGCCCTCGATCACGCCGCCATCGAGTCCGGTACCGACTGATCCTGTTTCGCGAGCTCGCAGTTAGGTACAGATTTCAGCCGATTTCCCTACATAACTGCGAGTTCGGCGGTCAGTCTTCAGCGGGCTCGGTGAGCCCCTGATGCTCGTCTCGCTCCGCCCATTCGAGTAGCTCGTCGATCGCGAACACCGCGTCATCGATACCGGCATGCAGGTCTCCCAGCTCGGCAAATCTGGCCGGCACCGTGAACATCGTGAATTCGCGCGGATCGACGTCGGCTACCTCCTCCCAGGAGATCGGCGTCGACACCGTCGCCTGTTGATTTCCGCGCACCGAATAGGCGCTGGCGATGGTGTGGTCGCGGGCATTCTGGTTGTAATCCACGAACAGTTTCGACGGGTCGCGATCCTTGCGCCACCACGTGGTCGTGACGTCCTCGGGCGCTCGGCGCTCCACTTCCCGCGCGAAAGCCAGTCCCGCCCTTCGCACGTCCTTGAAACCATGTGCCGGATCGATGCGCACGTAGATGTGCAGTCCGTGCCCGCCCGAGGTTTTCGGCCAGCCGACCGCTCCCAGATCTTTCAATACTTCGTGCACTACGCCTGCAACGCGTCGGACCCGGTCGAAGGGGCAGTCGGGCATCGGATCGAGGTCGATGCGCCACTCGTCGGGCATCTCGACATCGGCGCGGCGGCTGTTCCACGGATGAAACTCGACGGTGGACATCTGTACGGCCCAGGCCACGTGCGCCAACTCCGTCACGCACAGCTCGTCCGCGGTGCGGTTGTAGCGGGGGAACGTCACCTGCACCGTCTCGAGCCACGGCGGCGCACCGTTCGGAACGCGCTTCTGGTGCACCTTGTCTCCGGCCAGACCCTTGGGAAAGCGATGCATCATGCACGGCCGCTCCCGGAGCGCGCGGACGATCCCGTCGCCGACGCTCAGGTAGTAGTTCACCAGATCGAGCTTGGTGGCACCGCTCTCGGGAAAATACACACGATCCGGATTGGAGATTCGTACGACGCGGTCGCCGACCGGAATCTCGAGCGCAGGTGAGCTGCTGGCCATAAGACCGAGGGTAGGCGATCTGTCCCGACAGAGGCTTGCCATCTGCACATTCGGGTACACCCGGCCGAGGGCGCGACAATTACACCAGCACGATCGATACGAGGAGAAACGATGATTTTCATCACCGCCAAGTTCAAGGTCAAGCCCGAGCATGCCGACAACTGGCCCGAGATCTCCCGCGACTTCACCCAGGCGTGCCAGGCAGAAGACGGATGCATGTGGTTCTTCTGGTCGCGGACCCTCGACGACCCCACCGAGTACGTCCTCGTCGAAGCGTTCAAGGACGGAGATGCCGGCGGCGCACACGTGCAGTCGGATCATTTCAAGCAGGCGCAGAAGGATCTCCCGCCGTACCTGCAGGAAACTCCCAAGATCATCAGCCAAGAGGTGGACGGCACCGATTGGAACGAACTCGGCGAGCTCGCGGTCGACTAGGTCGTTCGCTCGAATACGTTCGTCGATCGAGCTCAGGGCGTTTCGGTCGGCAGTGACGAGACCGGCGTCGAGTGTCTTTCGACGAGGTCTCTGGCGAGCTGACCGATGCGTTCGCGGGCTGCATCCGGGGTGAGTACCTCGATGTGGTTACCGAATTGGAGGAGCTGACGCACTGACTCGATGTCGGGGTAGCGGACGACGACAGTGCACCGACCGTTCTTCGCCTCGGAGACATGATGGACGCGGTTGCCGAGAATGCGGCGCGCCAGGTCGAGCCCATGTTCTGGTAGGCGGACGGTCACGCTCACGCGATCTTGCCCCTCGGTGCGCTCCTTCAGTGCAGACCATTTGGTATCCAGGGTTTCGCTTGGTCGGAGAACTGCCGGAGCATCGAGTTGTTCGTAAGCCGAAAGTCGTTCCAGAGCGAACAGCCGACCTTCCCCCTGGTCATCGGCGATCAGATACCAACGGCCTGATGTCGCCACGAGCCCGTATGGGTCGACCACCCGAGACGAGGTCTGGTTCTCGGCGCTGCGCCGGTATTGGATTCGCAGCCGTCGTCGGCGTCGCAGCGTCGAGGCCAGATCCGATACGTCTACCGCTGCCTCTGAGTCGGCGAACCACGCGGTGCTGTCGACCAGCACCAGGTCCGCCAGCGCCACCATGCCCGGTGACT